>JBBQRX010000037.1:0-25212 GCA_038214375.1 Candidatus Limnocylindrales bacterium | reverse complement strand
AGCAGGGCCATCCTGTCGTCGGCCATCGCGGTTCTCCTTCGTCGTCGTCGGTTGCTATTCCAACGGCGCGAGGATGACGCGATGGCCGACTTTTCGGTCGGCCTGTCTCTGCTGTTACACCAACTCTAGGGACACGACCGGCCGGTGCTCGTGCAGGCCCCTGCAGGTGCGCCGGCCCGCGCCGGGCCCGTGGAGGTGCGCCGGCCCGTGCGGGCCCGCGGACGCGAGTGCCGCCAGGTGGACCGGCCCGTGCGGGCCGTGGGCCCGAGTGCCGCCAGGTGGACCGGCCCGTGCGGGCCGTGGGCCCGAGTGACGCATGCCCCGCCAGACTCGGCCGCGCCGGCCCGAGCGGGGTCAAGTCCCCCGAGCGGCCGGAGCGGGTTCGCGCCGGCCCGCGCTGCCGAGTGCCGCGCTACCATCGCGTTCCAAGCCCCGCGCGTTCCCCACGCCAGGCCACGCGCATCCAGACGCAGGAGCCGCCGTGAAGATCCAGGAAGCCGATGCGAAGTCGCTGCTCGCCGCGCAGGGTCTGCCGGTGCCGCCCTGGTCCGTCGCCCGGACCGCCGCCGATGCGCGCGTCGCGGCCGAGCGATACCTCGCCGCGGGCGCAGGCCGGGTCGTGATCAAGGCCCAGGTGCTCGTCGGCGGACGTGGCAAGGCAGGCGGCGTGAAGCTCGCGGGTTCGGCGGCCGAGGCAGAGGAGGTCGCCGGGCGAATTCTCGGCATGCAGATCAAGGGGATCCCGGTCCGGAAGGTGCTCGTCGGGCCAGCGGCGGTGATCGTCAAGGAGTTCTACCTCGGCGCCATCCTCGACCGCGCGTCGAGGCGGATCGTGTTGATGGCCTCGGCCGAGGGCGGCGTGGAGATCGAGGAGGTCGCGAAGTCGACCCCGGAGGCGATCCATCGCATCGAGGCCCACCCGCTGCTCGGGCTGCTCGACTGGCAGGCCCGCGAGCTCGCATTCGCGGTGGGCCTCGCAGGCCCTCACCTGCGCGACTTCGTGAAGATCGCCCGCGGCATCGTGGCCACCATGCGGGCATACGACGCGGACCTCGTGGAGGTGAACCCGCTCGGGATCATCCGGGAGAGCGGGCCGGAGGGCCACGTGGAGCGCCTGGCCTGCCTCGACGCGAAGGTGACCCTCGACGACTCGGCACTCCCCCGCCATCCCGACCTCGAGAAGCTGCGCGACCTCGACGAGGAGGACCCCGCCGATGCCGAGGCGCGGCACTACGACATCAGCTTCATCCACCTCGACGGATCGATCGGCTGCATGGTCAACGGGGCGGGCCTCGCGATGACCACCATGGACCTCGTGAACCGCGCGGGCGGCTCCCCGGCCAACTTCCTCGACATCGGTGGCGGCGCGAAGGCGGACCGGGTCTCGGCGGCGATGCGCCTCATCCTCGCCGACCCGAAGGTCCGCGCGATCCTCGTCAACATCTTCGGCGGGATCACCCGCGGCGACGAGGTTGCCCGGGGCCTGATCGACGCCCGGGCGCGCCAGGAGCGGGAGGTGCCGATGGTCGTCCGGATCGTGGGCACGAACGCGGAGGAGGCCGCGCGCCTCCTGCGGGAGGCGGCGTTCGAGACAGCGGCGACACTCGACGAGGCGGCCGCGAAAGCCGTTGCCGCAGCACGGCAGGTCGCAGGAGGAGCGGCGTGAGCATCCTGATCGGTCGCGAGACGCGGCTCGTGGTCCAGGGCATCACCGGCCGCGAGGGCGAGTTCCACTCCCGCCAGATGCTCGAGTACGGCACCAACATCGTGGCCGGCATGACACCCGGCAAGGGCGGCCTCTCAGCACTCGACAACCGCGTCCCCGTCTTCGACACGGTGGCCGAAGCGGTGCGCCAGACGGGAGCCAACACCTCCTGCATCTTCGTCCCTGCCGCCGGGGCTCCCGACGCGATTCTCGAGGCCGTCGGGGCAGGAATCGAGACCATCTTCTGTATCACGGAAGGGATTCCCGCGCTCGACATGCTCCCGGTCGTGGAGGTCGTCCGGGCCGCGGGTGCCCGCCTGATCGGTCCGAACTGCCCGGGTGCCACGTCGCCGGGCCGGGCCAAGGTAGGGATCATCCCCGGCTCCATCCATCGCGAGGGCCACGTGGGCGTCGTCTCGCGTTCGGGCACGCTCACCTACGAGGCGGTCCAGGCGATGACCGACGCGGGCATCGGCCAGTCGACGTGCATCGGGATCGGCGGCGACCCGATCATCGGCACCACGTTCCTCGACATCCTCCAACTTTTCGCGGCGGACCCCGAGACGCTGGCGATCGTCCTGATCGGCGAGATCGGGGGTGCGGCCGAGGAAGAGGCCGCCGCGTGGGCTGCCGAGCACCTCCGAGACGTGCCGATGGCTGCCTTCATCGCCGGCCGGACCGCGCCCGAAGGCAAGCGGATGGGACACGCGGGCGCGATCATCTCCGGTGGCCGCGGCACCGCCGCCGAGAAGGTCGCCGCGCTCGAAGCGGCCGGAATTCGCGTGGCGGGTTCCCCGACCGAGCTGCCGTCGCTCCTCCGCGAGGCGGGCTACCGCGAGTAGCGCGACTCCGCGGTGAGAAGCAGTCCCGCGCCATGGGCCAGTTGCCGCAGGTGGCGGTCGAGCACGACGCCCGGGTCCGGCGCCCAGCTGGATCGGTCGACCTGGTACGCGCGTCACCCATGACCTCCGGCAGGAGGTCCGGGTCCGGCTGACATCCCCAGGTTCTGGAGCAGACATGCACACCGTCACGATCCGACTGGCCTACGGCGACTGGCCTCTCTACAACCGCCGACTGCGCGATGTCGTCGGGGCAATGACCGAGGATCAGCTGGCCATGCGTCCCTCGCCTGGACGGTGGCCGATCTGGGCCGTGGTTGGGCACCTCGCCTGTCAGCGCGTGTTCTGGCTGTGTGATTTCGCTGGCGAGCCCGGCGCGGAGACGACGCGGTTCACCAACGCCGCCTACGACTGCCCCGGGGACGACGACGTCGAGCACGTGCTCGGCGCCGACCAGCTGGTCGAGGCGCTCGACGCATCGTTTCGCATCATCGAGCGGTGCCTGGACCAATGGACTGAGGACATGCTCGGCGAAGAGCTGAGTCGTCCCGAGTGGACCGGCTCGCGGGTGCACACCCGCGGCTGGGTCATGGCGCGGGTCTTCAGCCACGATGTCTACCACAGTGCCGAGTTGAACGAAGCGCTCGGGATCGCTGGGCTGCGGCAGATCGACCTCTGGAGCTGAGTCCGCGAGGAGCTGGCCGCATCGCGGCAGGCGCCCGACAGGGCGCAGGCACCCGATACGCCGCTAGCGCCCGCCACGCCGTCGCGTCTGGATGCAGCGTCAACCGGGAGCGGCGAAGCCCGCCGGATGGAGCCAAGCCCAGGCGGGCCCGCCCGGCCCCCCGGTACGCGGGACGGCCGATGACACGGGCACCGGCCGGGGATCGTCAGCCGGGAGATCGCGGTTCCGCGGCTGCGCGGAACCCGTCAGGGTAAAGCGACGCCCATGCCGGTCCGCCGGGTCCCTCGATCAGCTCGACGAGCACCCCATGGCAGCTCTTCGGGTGGAGGAAGGCGACCGGCCCCTCGGCGCCCGGGCGCGGCGCCGGGTCGATCAGCTGGACGCCGTCGGCTGCCAGCCGGGCCAGGGCGGCCGCGATGTCGGGGACCTCGAAGCAGACGTGGTGGAAGCCCTCCCCGCGCGTCGCCAGGAAGCGGGCCACGCCGGTCGTCTCGTCGGTGGGCTCCACGAGCTCGATCTTCACCTCGCCAACCGGCAGGAATGCGATGTTGACGCGGTCGGACGGAATCGCGACCACCAAGCCCGGCGCGAGCCCGAGGGTGTCGCGGTAGAAGCCGAGGGCAGCGTCCATGGCGCGAACGACGACGGCGACGTGGTGGACACGTCCCACGCTCGTGACGTTCGGCGGCACCTCGGAGGGCATGACGCCGGGGAGCGGCACGCCGGGGAGCGCCGCGCCAGAGAGCGGCACGCCGGGGGGCAGGACACCGCCAGGGCCGGTCCGATCCGTCACACCGTCACCAGCTCGCGATGCTCGCCCCACGCCGCGCGGAGCCGGTCCGAGATCTCGCCGACCGTCGCGTAGGCGCGGACCGCCTCGATCAGCGCGGGCATCAGGTTCTCCTCGCCGCGTGCGCACTCATCGACGCGCCGAAGCGCCGCCTCCCACGCGGCCGGGTCGCGCTCGGCGCGGACGCGTCGGAGCCCGTCCACCTGGCGGCGCTCGCCGTCCGGGTCGATCCGCTGGAGCGGCGGCGTCCGGTGTCCCTCGTCCCGGAAGCGGTTCACGCCGACGACCACCTGGCTCCCCTCCTCGATCGCCCGCTGCACCTGGTACGACGATTCCTGGATCTGCCGCTGCTGGAAGCCGCCCTCGATCGCCGAGAGCGTCCCGCCGAGCGCGTCGATCTCGTCGAGGAGCTCCTGCGCCGCGGCCTCGAGCTGATCGGTGAGCGTCTCGACGTAATAGCTGCCGGCCAAGGGGTCGGGCGTCTCGGTGACCCCCGATTCGTGGGCGAGGATCTGCTGCGTGCGCAGGGCGAGCCGAGCCGCGTCCTCGGTCGGCAGCGCGAGTGCTTCGTCGCGGGAGTTCGTGTGGAGGCTCTGCGCTCCGCCCAGCACCGCGGCCAGCGCCTGGATGGTCGTCCGGACAACGTTGTTGTCGATTGATTGCGCGGTCAGCGAGCTGCCGGCCGTCTGGACGTGGAAGCGGCACATCATCGAGCGCGGATCGCGAGCGCCGAAACGGTCGCGCATGATCCGCGCCCACATCCGGCGGGCGGCCCGGAACTTCGCCACCTCCTCGAAGAGCTCGCTCCACGCCGCGAAGAAGAAGCTGAGACGGCCGGCGAACGCATCGACATCCAGCCCGCGGGCGACCGCCTCCTCCGCGTACGCGACCGCGTCGGCCATCGTGAAGGCCAGCTCCTGGGCGGCCGTCGCGCCGGCCTCGCGCATGTGGTAGCCCGAGATGCTGATCGTGTTCCAGCGCGGCAGCTCGCGCGCCGAGAACTCGAAGATGTCCGTGACGAGGCGCATCGACGGGCGTGGCGGGAAGATGTACGTCCCCCGCGCGATGTACTCCTTGAGGATGTCGTTCTGGGTGGTTCCCGCAACGCGGACCCGGGGCACGCCCTGGTTCTCGGCCGCCGCGACGTAGAGAGCCAGGAGAATTCCGGCCGTCGCATTGATCGTCATCGAGGTGCTGACCTCGCCGAGGGGGATCCCCGCGAAGAGCGACTCCATGTCGGCGAGCGAGCAGATCGGCACGCCGACCCGGCCCACCTCCCCCTCGGCCTCCGGCGCGTCGCTGTCGTAGCCCATCTGGGTCGGCAGGTCGAACGCGACGGACAGGCCGGTCTGGCCCTGGGCGAGCAGGTAACGGAAGCGATCGTTCGTCTCCGCGGCCGTCGCGAACCCGGCGTACTGCCGCATCGTCCAGAAGCGGCCCCGGTACATCGTGGCCTGGACGCCCCGCGTGAACGGGTACTCGCCGGGTCGTCCCAGGTCGCGGTCCTCGTCGAGGCCGGCGAGATCGGCCGGCGTGTACAGGTCGGCGATCTCGATGCCGGACGACGTCGCGAACCGCTCGCGGCGCTCCGGCGTGGAGGCGATCGCCTTCGCGCGCGCCGTGGCGCGCCACGTGGCACGCCCCGGGTCAGGCCGGGACGGGGGCGTCGCGTCGGCGTCGGTGGACATGGATTCTCCGCTCAGTGGATGACGACGAGGAGATCGCCGACCTCGATCGTATCGCCAACCGCAACCCCGATGCGCTCCACGGCACCCTCGCGTGGCGCGCGCAGCTCGTTCTGCATCTTCATCGCTTCGACAACCAGAACCTGTTGGCCGGCCTCGACGCTCTCGCCGACCGCGACCAGGACGGCGACGACACGCCCAGGGATGATGGCGCGGACCTCGACCGGCCCACCCAGCGAGGCAACGCCGGCACCCCGACGCGCCCGTTCGCGCAGGACCGCACGCCGCTCGAACTCCAGCTCCACCTCGATCCGCCATCCGGCCACGACCACCTCGCGGAGTTGCTTCCCGTGGCCGGGGTCGATCCGGACCGGGCCGAGCTGGAGATCCGTGCGCACGTCGCGCCCATCGGTGCCCGTGGCGGCGGGTTCGACGAGCCGCGCGCGGACCTCGCCAAATCGCTCGAGGCGGGCGGGCGTCGGCACGCCGTCGACGAGCGGGAGCTCGGCGGCCGAATCTCCGTCCTGCGGCAGTCGGGTCGCGGGGTCGATCGGCGGCGAGATGGTGATCGCGGGGTCCCCCTCGAGCCGGGTGGACGCGGCAACGCCCACGCGAATGGCACGCGGGTCGACTGGACGGTCCTGCCCCGCAGGGACGCCCTCGTCGTGCGTTGGGCCTGCGATCGTCGGCGGAGCGGCGCGACGACGACCTCCCGTCATCGCGGCCACCGGTCGATGGCGACGGCACGGCCCGCGGCTCGCCAAGCCGGGTCACCGCTCGGGTCGCCGCCGACGCGGCGCGCGTGGGCCGGGCCCTGCCGATCCTGGGGGCCCCGCGGCTCGCTGCCGTCTCCCCGACCGTCCGACTCTCCGTGGCCAAGCTGGGCAAGGCCGGCGGCCAGCGACGCGATCCGGACGGCCCCTGCGCGGGAAGCCGGACCATCCCAGTGCGCGTCGACCCACGACGTCGAGAGGCCCGTCGCGTCGAGAAATCCGGGCTCCGCGAGCATCGCCATGTGGAATGGGAGCGTGGTCTGGATCCCGCCGATCTCGACCTCGCCGAGCGCGCGGCGGAGGCGAACGAGAGCGGCGGGTCGGTCTGCCGCGTGGACGATCAGCTTGCAGATCAACGGGTCGTAGTCCGCGGGAACGACGTCGCCCGCCTCGACGGCCGTGTCCACGCGAATCCCGGGCCCGGCGGGAATCACCCAGCGCGTGATCCGGCCGGGCGTCGGCGCGAAGGCGCGTGCCGGATCCTCGGCCGAGATCCGGACTTCGATCGCGTGCCTCGTCGGGCGGACCGCGCGACCGGCCGCAGCGAGAACGCTCGGCGAGAGCGGCGCCCCCGCGGCCAGCCGGAACTGCTCGGCGACGATGTCGATGCCCGCAACGAGCTCGGTCACCGGGTGCTCGACCTGGAGGCGGGTGTTCACCTCGAGGAACCAGAACGATCCGTCCCGGTCGTAGAGGAACTCGACCGTCGCGGCGTTCTGCAACCCGGCCGCGGCACCGAGGCGCACCGCCATCGCGTGCAGCAGGTGCCGCTCCTTTTCGGTCAGCCCCGGCGCAGGCGACTCCTCGATGAGCTTCTGGTGGCGTCGCTGCGTCGAGCAGTCTCGCTCCCCGAGCGCGACCACCTGCCCGGTCGAGTCGCCCAGCAGCTGCACCTCGATGTGTCGCGCGGGCATGATCTCGCGCTCGAGGTAGACGGCACCGTCGCCGAATGCGGCTGCCGCCTCGCGCGAGCCGGCGACCAGCGCAGCCGGCAGCTCGTCCGCCGCGGCCACGCGACGCATGCCACGACCTCCGCCCCCCGCCGCCGCCTTCACGAGAAGCGGGAAGCCGACCGCTGCCGCTGCCGCAAGGACGGCCGCGAGCTGGTCTGGTCGATCGACGGCGACGGCCTCGAGCGTCCCTGGGACATGCGGCACGCCGTTGGCATGCGCGACACGGCGCGCGTTCAGCTTGTCGCCGAGCGCCGCGATCGCGGCCGGCGGCGGGCCGACGAAGACGAGCCCTGCCTCCTCCACGGCGCGGGCGAACGAGGCGCGCTCGGACAGGAAGCCATACCCGGGATGGATCGCGTCCGCCCCGGTACCGACGGCGGCCGCGATGACCAGCTCGGCGTCGAGGTAGCTCTCTGCGGGCGGTGCCGGGCCCAGCCGCACCGCGAGGTCCGCGGCGCGGACGTGCGCGGCCATGGTGTCGGCGTCGGAGTAGACCGCCACGGCCTCCATTCCCAGCTCGTGGGCGGCCCGGATGATCCGGAGCGCGATCTCGCCCCGGTTTGCGACGAGGATCCGGCGAAACGGCGGCGTCACGGGTAGGGTCGCAGTCGTCCGCACGCCGGCCCCGATCGCGATTGCGGTGCCACCGCGACCTGCGACTCGCCGAGCGACTTGCCAGGCAACTCCGCGATCGACGGCGCGCCCGGATGTCTTTGCGCAAAGACGCCCAGGCGAGTCATGATCCCGTGCCCCCGCCGCCGGTCTTCACAGCGGGATGTTGCCGTGCTTCTTGCGGGGGTTGGTATCGCGCTTGTCGGCGAGCATCTCCAGGGCGCCGATCAGCCGCGGGCGGGTCTCCGACGGGACGATCACGTCATCGATGTAGCCGCGCGCCGCGGCCACGTACGGATTGTTGAATCCGGCCTCGTACTCGGCGACGAGTCGCTGCTGCTCTGCGGAGGGATCTGCCGATCGCGCGATCTCATCCTTGAAGATGATGTTGACCGCCCCAGCCGCGCCCATCACGGCGATCTCCGCGGTGGGCCAGGCGAAGTTCATGTCGCCGCGGATGTGCTTGCTGCTCATCACGTCGTAGGCTCCCCCGTAGGCCTTTCGGGTGATCACGGTCACCTTCGGCACCGTCGCCTCGCAGTATGCGTACAGCAGCTTGGCGCCGTGCTTGATGATGCCGCCATGCTCCTGGCCCACGCCCGGCAGGAATCCTGGGACGTCCACGAACGTGACGAGCGGGACGTTGAAGCAGTCGCACGTCCGCACGAATCGCGCCGCCTTGATCGAGGCATCGATGTCGAGCGCGCCCGCGAGGTGCGCCGGTTGCTGCGCGACGATGCCGACGCTCCGCCCGCCCAGCCGCGCGAAACCCACCAGGATGTTCGGCGCCCACCCTGGCTGAATCTCCATGAAGTCAGCGTCGTCGACGACCCGCCGGATGACGTCGAGCATGTCATAGGGCTTCTGTGGATCATCGGGTACGACATGATCCAGTTCGGCGTCGCGCCGATCGGCAGGGTCCGTCGAGGCGAGGCGAGGCGGCTCTCCCAGGTTGTTCTGGGGCAGGTGGGCCAGCAGGCGACGGACATGATCCATGGCCGTCGCCTCGTCCGTCGCAGCGAGGTGGGCGACCCCGGAGATCGTCGTGTGCGTGGTCGCTCCCCCGAGGAACTCCGAGTCGACCTCTTCGTGCGTCACGGTCCGCACGACGTTCGGCCCAGTCACGAACATGTAGCTCGTCCCCTCCACCATGATCGTGAAGTCGGTCATCGCCGGGGAGTAGACCGCGCCGCCCGCGCACGGGCCCATGATCACGCTGACCTGTGGCACGACCCCGGAGGCGAGGACATTGCGCAGGAAGATCTCGGCGTAGCCGCCGAGCGACGCGACGCCCTCCTGGATCCGCGCGCCGCCCGAGTCGTTGAGTCCGACAAGCGGCGCGCCGACCTTCATCGCCAGGTCCATGACCTTGCAGATCTTCTCGGCATATGCCTCGGACAGCGAGCCGCCAAAGACCGTGAAGTCCTGGCTGAAGACGAAGACAAGACGCCCGCTGATGGTGCCGTGACCCGTAATCACGCCATCGCCGAGGAAATGCTGGCTATCGAGGCCGAACTCCGTGGCGCGATGCGTCACGAACGTGTCGAGCTCCACGAACGAACCCGGGTCGAGCAGCAGGTCAAGGCGCTCTCGCGCGGTCAACTTCCCGAACGTGTGCTGTCGCTCGATGCGGACGGGTCCCCCGCCAAGATGCGCTTCCGCACGCAATCGCTGGAGCTTCTCCAGCCGTTCGTCGCTCGTGGGCACGTCGATCTCCTCGCGGCGCCTCGACCTCGCGCCGTCGGCGCGCTGGGCCGACATCATACGCAGCGACGTCGATCAGGAGATACGCGCGCCCGTTATCCACACAGTCGTGAACATATCGGGCGAAGTGTGGACAACGTGCGCTCGCGGACGGCCGGGGGTGGGGTAGCATTCAGCACCCGCGGCGGCCACGAGGCACGCGGCCGCTCGACACCAGAGGTGATTCCCAGGTGGCAGAGGTCATCGCGATCGCGAACCAGAAGGGCGGCGTCGGCAAGACGACCACCGCGATCAACCTCGCGGGCGCACTCGCAGAGTCCGGCAATCGCGTCCTCGCGGTGGACATGGATCCGCAGGCAAACCTGACGGTCGGCCTCGGGATCAACCTCGGCCAGGTCGAGCGATCCATCGCCGACGTCCTGGATGACGGCGCCCAGGACCTCGAGAGCATCATCCTGGCGAGCCAGACCGATCGGATCGATGTCGTCCCCTCGACGCTCGAGCTCGCGTCCACGGAAGTCGAGCTCTTCTCGGCGATCGGCCGCGAGTACGCGCTGCGAGAAGCGCTCGACGCGGGCGTCCGTGATCGCTACGACTTCATCCTGATCGATTGCCCGCCGACGCTCGGCCTGCTCACGATCAACGGTCTCGTCGCGGCAAACAGCGTGATCATCCCCGTCCAAACGCAGTACTACGCCCTGAAGGGCCTCAACGCGCTGGTCAAGGTCATCACGACGATCCGCACGAAGCTGAACCGTGATCTCCGGATCATGGGCCTCCTCCCGACCTTCTACGACGGCCGCACGATCCTGGGCCGCGAGATGCTCGACGAGCTTCGTGAACTCGGCGAGCACCATGTCTTCCACACGATCATCCGGAATACGGTGAAGCTCGGCGAAGCTCCACTCACCGGTCGTCCGATCACCGCCTATGCGGGCAGCTCCGAGGCAGCCCGGTCATTCCGAGAGCTGGCAAAGGAGGTCGTCGAAATTGGCCAGGCCTGACTTCCGCGCATATGCGGCGCAGCGACTCTCCGAGGAGCGCGAGCTCTCGCCGTCCATCGTGAGCCTCCTCTCCGCCGAGGGCGGGCGGACGAGCGGCGTCCGCAACGTCCCACTCGACCGGATTGAAGCGAACCCTGAGAACCCTCGCCTCGTCTTCGAGGAGTCCGCCCTCGAAGAGCTCGCCGCCTCGATTCGCGAACACGGTGTTCTTCAGCCAGTCCTGGTTCGGCCCCGGGGTCCGAACCAGTTTCAGCTCGTCGCGGGCGAGCGTCGCTGGCGAGCCGCCAGGATCGCCGGGCTTGTCGCGATTCCGGCTCTGGTCGAGGAGCTGGACGACGACGTCGCCCTGGAGATTGCCGTCATCGAGAACCTGCAGCGCGAGGACCTCTCGCCGCTGGAGGAAGCGTCGATCTACGACCGGATGATCAAGGACCACGGGTACAGCGTCCGGAAGCTCGCCCAGAAGCTCGGCAAGGACAAGGGGTACCTCGAGAACCGGCTTCGGCTCGCCGATGCGCCGCAGGAGGTCCGCGACCTGGTGTCTCTGCGCAAAGACACCCTCTCACACGCCTACGAGCTGATGAAGATTGACGATCCGAAGAAGCGTCGGCGCCTGGCCGGCCAGGTCGCGCGCGGCGAGCTGTCGCTCGTCAAGCTGCGCGAGAAGATCGAGGGTCGGCCCGCACGGAACGCTCCGGACGCCGATCCCGACCAGCAGTACGCTCCGGGGGCCATCCACGCGAGCGAGCCAGACGCGCCCGCCCCCCCGACGGGCGACGATGCGCTCCTCCTCGCGAAGCGCCAGTTCCACGATGCCCTGGCCGGCCTGATCGCAGTGCTCCGGAGCCAGGAGTTCACGTCATCCGTGTCGCCGAACGACCGCCAGAACCTGGCCAAGTACCTCACGATCTCAAAGCTCACGCTCGAGAACGTGATCACCGTGGTGCGCGGACCGGGCGGCCGCGACTGACGCGCCTGGAGGGCCCGCCGTCGTTCCGACAGGTCCCCTCCCCGCCCGACACGCAGAGAAGCCGGCGCCATTGGCGCCGGCTTCGTGCTGTCAACCCTCAGGGCGAGTGCCCCAACCGACGACGGTCGCGTCAGTGCGCGGTCGCTGTCGGCGTCGGGGTGGGCGTCGGCGACGGGGTCAGCCCGTGCACCTTGACCGGCGTCTTCACCGGCGCCTTCCCGTTGCCCACGTTCTGGGTCTGGCCGTGGTTGTTCCGCGCGATGGTTCGCACGTAGGCGCCGTGGTTCGCAAACCCGGACGGGGTCGCGGCCTTGGCGGCGGCAGAGACGAGAGCGCCGTGGTTGGTCGGGTGTGGTCCGCCCGTGCCTGTCGTCGCGTCGACGTCGGGCGACTTCGCCGGCTTCGCCGTCTCGTTGGCCTCGGGCGTCTTGGTGGCCTCGGGCGATCGCGTGCCGGCGGTCGCGTCCGGATGCTCCGGGCGGACCGGGACGGTCTTACCCGAGGCGGCCTTTGCCGTGGCCAGCCCGTCCGCGGCAGCCTGGGGTGGCGCGCTCGCGGCGGCGAAGACTGCGGTGGCGGACAGGGCGACGGCCGCAAGGGCCGCAACGATGCTCCTGGTTCGATGCATACGTGAGTTCTCCGGGTGCGGTGCGACCGTTTGCCGCGCACCAGGGGAAACGACGAGGTGCCGGCTTCCGTTAGGGCGCCGCTCGGAACTTCTGGCGTTGGGTGACGGATGACCTTCGTCCACGATCACAGGATGCGGGTGGAGGCGAGCGCGGCCACCCAGCCTGCGGCGAGGATCCCCAGCCCGATCGCCTGGAGCTCCCACGCTCGCTGGAGGCGGCCACGGAGCCCCATCGCGATGCCGGTCACGAGGGTCGCGGCGCCGCCGCAGGTCGCCAGGGTGCCCGGAGTCCAGCCGGCCAGCGCGACCGCGGAGAACGTCGCAATGATGCCCACTGCGAAGCCCAGCAGTCCGCCGATCCGGATCGCCCGGTCGTGGCCGAGTGCCGTCGCGACCGTGGCAGTCCCGCTCGAGGCGTCTCGCTCCGCGTCGGCGAGCGAGTTGGCGATCGCGAGGGCCGCGCCGCCGACCACCCCGAGCCCCGCGAGCACGAGGATCGGCCCGGGCAGTGTCCCCGTCGCGCCGACCCAGGCGAAGACCGGCAGGAGCGGGATCCCCGCGGCGTACGGGAGCCAGGACCACGGGGACGCCTTGAGTCGCAGGTCGTAGGCGAGCCCGACGGCATAGCCGGCGAGCGCGACGAGGCCCGCCGCCGGCCCGGCCAGGGCGGCAAGCGCCAGCCCGGTCAATCCGAGCACGGCCCCCGCGCCGAGCGCCAGCCGCGCGCCCACGCGACCGTCGACGATGGGCTTGGATCGGCCGACGAGCGC
The DNA here is from genome assembly GCA_038214375.1 of Candidatus Limnocylindrales bacterium. Taxonomy (GTDB): domain Bacteria; phylum Chloroflexota; class Limnocylindria; order Limnocylindrales; family CSP1-4; genus CTSoil-043. The sequence goes on along the minus strand of JBBQRX010000037.1, from coordinate 12,094 downwards.
GTCCGCGGGCACGTCAACGAGGTCGTTGAACGTCCCGATCGAGAACTGGATCGCGAGCATCGACCCGCCGAGCAGCACCGCTCGGCTGCCGGTGGCACCCGCAAGCAGCGCCAGGGCGACGGTGACCGCGGCGTCGAGCGTCGAGGGGAACGGGTGGACGAGCCGGATCAGGCCCGCCAGGACCCGGTTCACGCGGTGCTACAGGTAGACGAGCTCCCCGAAGTTCTCCACGAGGTACTCGATGAGCTTCTCGCGGGGCTCGGCGAGCGCCGCCCGCGTCCCCGTGACCAGGCAGTGCAGCGTGACCGCCGGGACCATGAGCCGGCCCTGCCCGTCGCGCCCGACCACCGCCGGCGGCCCGCCGCCGGCCGCGAAGAGCTTCCCGATCGTCTGGTCGTCGGCGCCGGTTGCCGCGCGAAAGTCGTCCAGCACGGCGAGGACTCCCCGGCGGATCGAGATGTCGCGCATTGCATCGGCCGCCCAGGCGTCGATCTGCGCGTCCGGCTGCCCGGCCAGCCGGGTACGGTACTCGTCGCGGTTCGCCGCGAGACCCGTCGCTCCCACGTCTGGTCTGCCTCCTGTCGGACTGCGATCGTCGTCCCGAGTATCGCAGAACCCGCCGGCGCCACGCTCAACGGACCAATATCAGAACGGTCGTTCTATTTCGATGCCTCGCCCGCCGCTTCGAATGGCAGCGGACGGCGGCCCTCGGGCCAGTCGTTGAATAGCTCGGTCATCCAGCGGCCCAGGCGCCCGGGCGGCGCCTCGTCGCGCCCGTCAGCAACGAGCGCGAGCAACGCGGCGCGAATCTGCCCGGTCATCACGTCCACGGCCTCGCGGGTCGGTCGCCCGGTCGGCTGGATGGGATCCCCGACCCGGACCCGGATCGTCTTTCCCAGGCGCAGCCACCCGGTTCCCGAGAACCCGACGGGGACGACCGGGACACCTGTCCGGAGCGCGAAGAATGCGACGCCCTCGTTGACCGGCAGCAGCGCACGCTCGCCGCAATGGACCCGGCCCTCGGGCGCGATCGCGAGGCGCGCCCCGCTCGCGAGCACGGCCTCGACCCGGCGGGTGGCCTCGAGGAGGTTGGTCCGCTCGGGGTTGAACGGCACGCCCCGACCCGACCACGTGATCAGCCGGTTGCGCGCGCCGGACGACATGTCGGCCTCCCGCGGTCCGAAGAACCAGAGGTCCGGGCGCGCCGGCAGCGCCGCGACCGCCACGAACGGGTCGGCCCAGCTCTGGTGATTGAAGCAGAGGATCGCGGGTCCGGGCGGCAGCGGCCGGCCTTCGACTCGGATCCGGAGATAGGCCCGAACCAACACGCGGATCGCGATGGTCGTGATCCAGTAGGGCACCCGGCCGGGCCGGCGGACCGGGACCGGCGCGGCGCCGCGCGTCATGCCCTGGCGGTCACGGTCGACGCGGGCACGGTGTCTGCCGGAAGCGGGCGCCCGTCGATCGCCGCGTAGATCCCCTGGAGGAATGCCCCGACTCCCTCGGCGGCCGCATCGACGCCTCGCAGGACCACACCCTCGACGGTTGCGCTGATGACGCGGTGCGCCCCCTGGGCTTCGGCGGCGACCTCGCCGAGCTGGACCCTCCCCCACCGAATCAGCTTCCCTGCCGCTCGCGGGCCCTCCTGGGGAACGATGACCCGGACGTGGAGCGTGACGAGCCCAGCGGGCGTGGCGGCGAGGAGCACCCAGCGGGCGCCTGGGTCTTCCCCCCACGCCACCCAGCAGTCGGGATCGGGCAGCGCCCCGAGGGTCGCGAGCGCGGCTGCGGCGACGGCGAGCACCTTCGGACCGGCCGCCTCGGGGATCGGCGCCACGGCGCTCCACTCGCTGAGCCGCATCGTGGCCGCTCCTCCCGCTGTTCGTGCGCGTGTGACGCGCGGACGGACAGAAGGCTACCACGGGCCCCGGCCGGGGGGCCGTTCGGCCGTTCACCCACGGCCCGACGCCACGCTACCCTCGCCTGCCTGCGGAGGGTGGTTCCTGCATGTCCATTGATCGTCGCCTCGCGAACCTGGGTATCTTCCTGCTCATCCTCGGCGCGATTCCGCTGGCAGTCAGCCAGGGGTGGATCGCCCGCGAGTCGGTCGCGCGCGCCTGGGAGCTGTGGCCGCTGATCCTGATCGGGATCGGAATCGGGCTGATCCTCCGGCGCACGCCGCTCCAGTTTCTGGGCGGCCTGCTTGTCGCCGCGACGTTCGGGACCATGGTCGGCGCACTTCTCGCGGGCGGCCTCAGCCTGGGCGCGCTGGGCTGCGGCAATGCAACCGGCGCGGGGGACCGGGTGGTGCTCGACGAGCACGGCACCTTCGCCGGTGGAACAGCGACCGTCGACCTGAACGCCACCTGCGCAAGCCTGGTGGTGGGACCCGTTCCGGGCGGCGCGTGGGGCGTCACGGTGAGCGGGACGGCCTCCGGGCTCCCGACGCTGGACCAGGCCGGAGATCGCCTCGACGTGCGCTCCTCGGACCGGACCGTCGGCATCCCGTTCGACGTCGCTCGCCGGGCGCGCTGGAACGTGAGCCTCGGAACCGACACGACGTATTCCCTCGACGTCACCCTCAACGCGGGTGACGCGGTTGTCGACCTGGCTGGGCTCCGGATCGACTCACTCGCGGCCCAGGGCAATGCCGTCGGCAACACGCGGCTGCTCCTCCACGACGCGACCGTCAGCCGCATGGACGTGCAGGTCAACGCCGGCGACCTCAGGATCGCGCTTCCCGCGGGATCGAACCTCACGGGCCAGGTCCAGGCCAATGCTGCATCGATCAGGCTGTGCGCCGATCCGGGCACCGGGCTCCGGCTGCGGAGCACCTCGACGCTGACCGGCGACAACTTCGCGTCGGCCGGCCTGGTCCGGTCCGGCAACACCTGGGAATCGCCAGGGATCGGCTCCGCCGCCCATGTCGTGGACCTCGCCATCGAGGGCGCGGCTGCAAGCTTCACGCTCAATCCTTCGGAGGGATGTCGGTGAACGACCGTCTTTACCGCTCAGTCGACGACCGCGTCTTCGCCGGGGTCTGCGCGGGACTCGCTGATCGACTCGATCTCGACCCGGCCATCGCCCGGATCGGGTACGCGATTCTCGCCCTCGTGACCGGGATCTTCCCCCTGCTGATCCTGTACGTGATCATGGCCGTGGTGATCCCCGAGGAGCCGGCCTGGGCCGGCGTTCGACCCGTCGGCCCGCAGCCAACCGGCCCGACCTGGCCCGTCGCAGGATCACCCGCCGCGCCCGTGGACCCCGGCATGACGGGTGCCCCGACGGCGGGCGATGCCACGGCGCCTCCTGACGCCGCGTCGATGCCGCCGATGCCGCCGGTGCCAGGCGCCGTTCCCGGCTGGACGCCGCCCGGACCTGCCGGGGGCTGGGCTGGCGGAAGCTGGCGCGACCAGCGGAGCGCGGATCGGGCTGCCAGGCGCGCCGAGCGTGTCGCGCGCCGCGCCGAGCGACGCAACGATCCGCTGCCCGCGATCATCGGGGGCCTCTTCCTGGTGGCTGTCGGGGCGTTCTTCCTGCTGCGCAACACGTTCGACATCGACTGGGCGATCGTCTGGCCGGTCGTCGTCATCGCGTTCGGGATCATCGTCATCATCGCGGCGTTCCGGCCCCGTCCCGGGTGACCGACGGGCCCGCTCTCGTCATCGCGGCGGCCGGTGCCGGGATCGCCGGCGGGCTCTTCCTGCTCGGCCGCGGGCTGGCCGCCTACCGATCCGGCGAGGCCGTCCGCGGCATCGGCACGAGCCGTATCGGGTCGCTGCCGGCAGGCGAGGTTCGGCTGGTCGGGACGATCGAGCCGGGTCCGCTGTCGCTCGTCTCGCCGCTTCAGAGCGTGCCATGCGTCTACTACCACGCCCGGATCGTGGAGGACCGCGGGCGCGAGCGGACCGTGAGCCTCGACGAGGAGCGCGCCCTGGGGTTCCTGCTCCGCGACGCCACGGGAACGGTGAGGGTCTTCCCGCGCGGCGCGCAGTGGGACGCGCCCGCCTGCTTCCACGAGCAGAGCGACCGGGCCGGGGGCGACCCACCCAGCCTGAACCGGAACCATGGCGCCGGCGTTGCGCCGGGCACTCTCGACCGCGACGCGGCGATCGAGGCGCTTCTCACGGTCCACGCGCCCGCATCCGATCGGTTCGATGAGCGGGAGGGCGGGCCGGACGGGGGGTTCGGCGGCGGGACCATCCTCGGCGGGACCATCCTCGGCGCGACCGGGCTCGGCCCGCGGCGGCAGTACGAGGAGCGGCGCCTGGCGCCGGGTGACATCGTGACGATCGTCGGGACCGCGGTCCCGTTCGGCGACATCGAGGACCCGGCGACGGCCGATCGCGACGACCCTGCCCTTGCGCTCGACGACCCCGAGGTGGCGCGCAACCTGGCCGAGGCGCGCGAGGCGGGGCTCCTTGCGGACTCCCCGGAGGAGGCATGGGGCAACGCGGCGATCCCCGGCTTCGGGGTCGGACGGCCGACCCGGACCCCGGAGCTGGATCCCGAGGCGCGTCCGACGCCCCTCGCGCCCGTCGGCGCCGAGCAGGCAGCCGCGGCCGTCTTCGAGATCGCGCCAGGCGAGCTGGTGATGGCCGCCACGCCGGGGAGCCGGCTCGTCATCCGCTTCGGGAGCCCTGGCGAGGCCGTCGCACGCGACCAGGGCACGCTCAGCCTGGGACTCGGAGGCGCCCTGCTCGCGATCGTCGCCGCGCTCGTCCTCGCGCTCGCCGTCCAGGGAGCGTTCGGGTGAGCCCACTCGCGGGCGCTGCGCTCTTCGCGGTCCTGCTGGTTGCCATCGTGGCCGGGCTGTTGCTCGTGATGACCTACAACGCCGTGGTCGCGCTGCGGACGCGGATCGACAAGGCGTGGGGCAACGTGGAGGTCGCGCTCGAGCAGCGCCACGACCAGCTCGCCCAGCTGGTTGCGGCCGTCCGCGACGTGATGGCGTTCGAGCAGGAGGTCCTCGGCGAGGTCGCCCGGCAGCGCGCCCGGTACGCACCGAACGCGCCGGTCGCGGAGCAGGGCGCCGTCTCGGCGGCGACCAGCCGCGCGGTACGCTCGCTTTTCGCGGTCGTCGAGAGCTACCCGCAGGTCCGCTCCGTGGACAACGTGCTCCGCCTCCAGGCTGAGATCGAGCGCCTCGAGCAGCAGATCGCGGACCGCCGCGAGCTCTACAACGACCAGGTCTATCGCTACAACACGACGATCGGGCAGATCCCGGCCGTGATCCTGGCGACGCTCCTGGGCTGGCTGCCGCGGGCGTTCTTCGACGCAGAGCCGGCCGCCGACGAGCGCCCGGTGGTCGATCTGCGGGCACCCGACGACCCCGGCGCGGACCCGGCACGACGAGACGCGGACCGCGCAGGTCGAGACGCGGACGAGGCCGGCCGGAACGGGGACGGCGCGGCCCGGTAGACTGGCGCGCACACGGCGCCGACCGGGAGCAGCACCGTGGAGGGAGAGGACAGTGGAGACGACCGCCCCGGGCGGCTACGACGGGTTGCCCGCCGCCCTGACCGCCGACGACGAGATGCTCGAGCCTGTCGACGTCTCGGGGGCGTTCGACGTCGCCGGTCCGGAAGGAGCGCCGACGCTCGTCTTCCTGCACGGCACCCGCGTGACGCGGGCGATGTGGAGGCCACAGGTCGCCGCGCTCGCCGATCGATATCGCGTCGTCACGGTGGATCTGCCCGGCCACGGCACGCTCCTCGACGTGCCGTTCCGGATGCAGCTCGCGGTCTCGCTCGCGCGCTCCGTCATCGACCGGATGGGCGGGCGGGCGATCGTCATCGGGCAATCGCTCGGCGGGTACGTGGCAATGGAGCTGGCGGCAGCGCATCCCGGGCGCGTCGCGGGGCTCGTCCTCTGCAACGCCGCCACGGAGCCGCGAACGGTGGCCCGGCGCGCCCCACGCGCCGTGGGCGTCTACCTGGTGGATCGGGTCGGCGAGCGATACCTCGGGCGCGGCGCTCCCGTGCACGCGGACGGGCCGGCGGCGGGGCCGGCGCCGCGCGCGACGAACGGCTGGTTGTTCAAGGGCGGTTCCCGCGCCGCGATGACCGCGCTGCGGACCTCGTTCCTGCCGCGGCTGGCCGCCTACCCCGGGCCGGTGCTCCTGGTCAACGGAGCCGACGACGCGCTCTTCCGCCGCGGCGAGGAGGCATTTCTGGCCGCCTGCAACGACGGGCGGCTGCGCGTCATCGAGGCCGCCGGGCACCTGGTCAACAGCGAGCAGCCGGAGGCGTTCAACGCGGCAATCGCCGACTTCGCGGAGCAGGTCCTCACCCGCCCGGCGGCGGGCTGACGGCCGACGGCGGGCTGACGGAGAGCACCTCCCGCACTTCGTGGGCGATCTCGAGGTCCTCGCGAGCCGCGATCACGAACGTGCGAACGGCCGCCCCGGCGGCGCCGATCTCGCGATCCTCGCCGTCCGCCCGGTTCCGCACCTCGTCGACTGCGACCCCGAGGAAGCCCAGGTCGCGCCCGGCACGCTCGCGGACCGCTGGCGCGTTCTCCCCCACCCCACCCGTGAACACGAGCACGTCGAGGCCGCCGAGCGCGGCTGCCATCGCCGCGATCTCCCCGCGAAGCCGGTGATGGTAGACGTCGAGCGCGAGCACGGCGTCGGGCTCGCCCGAGGCCGCAGCTGCCAGGATCGCCCGCATGTCCGCCGTTCCCGCCAGCCCCAGCAGCCCGGATCGGTGCTCGAGCGTCGCGGCAAGCTCGGCGGGCGGCATCCGCACGTGCTCCGCCAGCCAGAGGACGAGGCCCGGGTCGATGCTCCCGGACCGGGTTGCCATGACCAGGCCGTCGAGGGGCGTGAACCCCATCGTCGTGTCGAGGGAGCGGCCATCGCGCACGGCGGCGAGTGACGCCCCCGCCCCGAGGTGGCAGGTCACGATCCGAACGCCGTCGGCAGCACTCCCGAGGAGCTGCACGACCCGCCGCGACGCATACGCGTGCGAGAGGCCATGGAAGCCGAACTTGCGGAGGTCCCAGCGCTTCCGCCATTCGGGCGGGATCGCGTAGGTGGAGGCGGCCGCCGGCATCCCGGCATGGAAGGCCGTGTCGAAGCAGGCGACTGCCGGCACCTCGGGAAGGGTTGCCGCGACCGCGTCGAGCGCGGCGAGGGACTTCGGCTGGTGGAGCGGCGCGAGGTCGGTGAGCGCGCGGAGCCGCTCCACCACCTCGCGGTCGATGCGGACGGGACGCGCGTAGAAGGTCCCGCCGTGCACGATCCGGTGGCCGACCGCGTCCACCGTCCCGAACCCCTCGATGGCGCGCGCGACCGCGACGACGTCGGCCTGCCCGCGCGGGGCGGGCAGGTCCTCGGCTCCCACGATTCGATCGTCCGGGTCCAGGACCCGGAGCTTCAGGCTGCTCGACCCGGCGTTGACGACGAGGATTCGCATCGGATCGTCCCGCTCAGTGCGGCCAGGCCCAGGTCCGGATCTCGGGTGCATCCTCGCCCTCCATCCGCGTGTACGCCCGAGCCCGCAGGCGCCGGTCCACCATCAGCTGGCGGACGTGCGCGGCCCGCGGCCCAAGGCCGGGAACGCGGTCGATCACGTCCATCACCAGGTGGAACCGGTCGAGGTCGTTGAGCATGACCATGTCGAAGGGCGTGGTCGTGGTGCCCTCCTCCTTGTAGCCCCGGACGTGAATGTTGGCGTGGTTCGTCCGGCGATACGTCAGACGGTGGATCAGCCACGGGTAGCCGTGGTAGGCGAAGACGACCGGCTTGTCGCGGGTGAAGAGCGAATCGAACTCGGTCTCGGACATCCCGTGCGGGTGCTCCGTGGCGGGCTGGAGGCGCATCAGGTCCACCACGTTGATGACCCGCACCTTCACCTCGGGCAGGTGCTGGCGGATCATGTCGACCGCCGCGAGCGTCTCGAGCGTCGGCGTGTCGCCGCAGCAGGCCATGACGACGTCGGGCTCGCCGCCCTGGTCGTTGCTCGCCCAGTCCCAGATGCCGATCCCGCGCGTGCAGTGCAGCACCGCCTGGTCCATCGAGAGCCAGTTCGGGGCCGGCTGCTTGCCCGCCACGATGACGTTCACGTACTGGCGGCTGCGCAGGCAGTGATCGGCCACGGAGAGCAGCGTGTTCGCGTCCGGCGGCAGGTAGACCCGGATCACCTCGGACTTCTTGTTGACCACGTGATCGATGAAGCCCGGGTCCTGGTGGCTGAAGCCGTTGTGGTCCTGGCGCCAGACGAGTGAGCTGAGGACGTAGTTGAGCGACGCGATGGGTCGCCGCCAGGGGATCCCGTTGGTGACCTTCAACCACTTGGCGTGCTGGTTGAACATCGAGTCGATGATGTGGATGAAGGCTTCGTAGCAGTTGAAGAGGCCGTGCCGGCCGGTCAGGAGGTAGCCCTCCAGCCAGCCTTCGCACTGGTGCTCCGAGAGGACCTCCATGACGCGGCCCTCCGCGGCCTGGTGGTCGTCGCTGGGCAGAAGCTCGGCGTCGAACTGGCGGTCGGTCACCTCGAACACGGCGCCCAGCCGGTTCGAGGTCGTCTCGTCGGGGCCGAAGATGCGGAATGTGTCGCGGTTCCGGTCGATCACATCGCGAAGGAACGTCCCGAGCACGCGCGTCGCCTCGGTGTTCGTGGCGCCCGGCGCGGTCACCTCGACTCCGTAGGTTCGGAAGTCGGGCAGCGCGAGGTCGCGCAACAGGAGCCCGCCGTTGGCGTGCGGGTTGGCGCTCATGCGCCGATAGCTTCGCGGCGGCAGCTCGGCGAGCTCGGGCATGAGCACGCCGTCCGCGTCGAAGAGCTCCTCCGGGCGGTAGCTCCGGAGCCAGCCCTCGAGGAGGGCGAGGTGCTCGGGGTTCGTCCGGACCTCCCCGAATGGGACCTGGTGCGCGCGCCACGACCCCTCCGAAGGAAGGCCGTCGACCTCCTTCGGGCCCGTCCAGCCCTTCGGGCTGCGCAGCACGATCATCGGCCAGCGCGGGCGCTCGGTGACGCCCTCGTCGCGGGCCGCTCGCTGGATGTCGTGGATCTCGGCGACCACCGCGTCCATCGCGGCCGCCATCTGCTGGTGCATCAGGACCGGGTCGTCGCCGCTCACGAAGTACGGGTGATGCCCGTAGCCCTCGAGGAGGGAACGCAGCTCGTCTTCCGGGATGCGGGCGAGGACGGTGGGGTTCGCGATCTTGTAGCCGTTGAGGTGGAGGATCGGGAGGACGACGCCGTCCTTCACCGGGTCGAGGAACTTGTTCGAATGCCAGCTCGTGGCGAGCGGCCCGGTCTCTGCCTCCCCGTCACCGACGACGCAACAGACCATCAGGTCGGGGTTGTCGAACGCGGCGCCGTAGGCATGCGAGAGCGCATAGCCCAGCTCGCCGCCCTCGTGGATCGAACCCGGGGTCTCGGGCGCAACGTGGCTGGGGATTCCGCCCGGGAACGAGAATTGCCGGAAGAGCTGGCGCAATCCGTCCGTGTCGCGCGTGATGCTCGGGTAGACCTCCGTGTAGGTCCCTTCGAGGTAGGCGTTTGCCACGATGGCGGGGCCCCCGTGGCCGGGCCCGATCACGTAGATCGCGTCGAGGTCCCAGCTCCGGATGACGCGGTTCATGTGCGCGTAGATGAAGTTGAGGCCGGGCGTGGTGCCCCAGTGGCCGAGCAGCCGCGGCTTGCAGTGCTGGGGCGCCAGCGGCTCGCGGAGCAGCGGGTTGTCGAGCAGGTAGATCTGGCCGACGGAGAGATAGTTCGCGGCCCGCCAGTAGGCGTCGATCTGCTCCAGCTCGGCCGGCGCGAGCGGCCCGGCCGGCTCGACCCTGGCGCGTCCCTGATCTGACATGGGATCCACCTCCGGCTACAGGGTAGCGCGTCCGTTCGTGCTCGACGGGACCGGCCGGCGGGACACCGCGAGCGGCATTTCGGATCCACGGCTACACTCCGCCCCCGGACGTGCCGGCACATCGGCCAGCACGCCCTCGCCTCGACCGCGACGCCCCATGACGGGCGATCCAACCGGTCGCCACGTGCGTGCCGGGCTTCGCGGCCGGGACCCTGCAACGTCATGTCCCCGCCCACGGGGACGCCTGCTCGGGCCGGTGCCGTCACCGACGGCCGGGGGACGACCCGTCGCAGGGGCCAATTCCCGCAGTGCCCGCGGGACACGTGGAGTCGAACTGAACCGCTCGCTGCCCGGTCGCCGGGCGCTGCCCCCACTGGGGTTTGCGGCGCCCATGGCCTGCCCGGTTCCGGCCGGGTTCCCTCGCTCGCGTCGCACGGTCGGCGCACTCCCGGGGCAGCGTTCGGCAGATTCCCGAAGGGAGCTATCCATTGCTCGTCCACCTCCGTCACCCCATCCCGAAACGGGTCCATCGCCTCGAGGCGCTGGCCATATCGCTCCTCGCCGCCGCCGTGCTGGGCGGCGCCGGCATTCCGTCGATCGCAGCCGTCGCCGCCGCCGACCCGACGCCATCTCCCGCGCCGAGCGTGTCGCCGGCCCCGAGTGCCTCCCCGGCCCCCAGTGCCTCTCCGGAGCCGAGTGCCTCCCCGGCCGCGTCACCGACGCCGAGCGCGAGCTCCTCGCCGTCGCCGAGCGCGTCGCCCGCTCCGAGCGTAAGCGCCTCACCGTTGCCCGGCGCGACGTCCGATCCAACCGCGTCCGCATCCCCGGCTCCGTCCGACTCGCCTGGCGCCTCGCCGTCGCCGGGCGCATCGCCGTCGCTGAGCGTGGCCGTCGCGACCGCAGCGCGGCTGCCGGCCCCGACCCGGACGCCTCCGCCGGGCGCCATCGCCGCCCCGACACTCGCCGGCCAGCCATACAGGCTGCCTGCGTTCGTCGCGCTCGGGAAGTGGCAGTCGTCGTCGAGCGTCTCGTTCTACGGGCCTGGCTTCTACTGCGTCCTCAATCGCGTGAAGGCGTGCCTGCCGCAGGCTGGCCGATCGCCGTGGCCCAGGGTGACTGCCTGCCGGGTCATGTACACCCGCACCGTCATCGGCGTCGCCCATCGCACCCTGCCCTGCGGCTCGCTCGTGGCGTTCAGCTATCGCGGGCGGACCGTGATCGCTCCCGTGATCGACCGCGGACCGTATGTCGCGGGCCGTGACTGGGACCTCTCGGGCGGGCTCTGCCGGGCCCTCCGGCACTGCTTCACAGGCCCGATCCGGTGGACGATCGTGCATCGCGCAAGCGGCCACGCAACGCAGGTCCGGATCGATCTGCGACGGCTGTAAGACCCGCAGCACGCGGCGTCCGGGAAAGGTCGGCGGACCTCGGGGGGCTCGGCGGCGGGCGGGTGTCCGACGGGCAGACACGACACGAATACACCAGGCTCGTGTAACGCGCCGCCGGTTGGCGCCCGATGACGCGCCGTCATGACGTGACGCGGCCCAGACGGGAGACTGGCCCCAATCGATCTCGCGCGAGGTCGCGTATGGGGTGGTCTCGAGCATGGTCTCACTCGTCGTCGCGGTGTGCGCCGCGTTGCTGACCCTGGTCCTGCTTGTCCCCGTCGTCGCGGTGGTCGGCGCGCTGATCGGATTCATGGCGGCAGCACACCTGGCCTGAACGGATCGGACTACGCCGGGACAGCCAAGCCTGAGAGGGCGCGATGCCACCCCCCTCACGATCATGTCCGTCGGTGAGCGCGCGGCATTCCCCACCGACCAGCGCGGGTCCAACAGTGCCCGACCCACCTGGTTCGAACGAACGTCGAACCCGATCTTCGCGTATGTGGGGAGACACGCGCTCCCGAAAACGCGGCCCGCTACTCAAGGAAGGGGAGGAAGAACTCCTCGAACCACGCCAGTGCTTCGGCCGCGTCGTAGGCGACGTCGGTCCACAGGAGCGGGCGGACCTCCTCGAACACGCCAGCCGCGGCCTTCGCATCGAGGTTCGCACGCATCTGCGTCGCCGAGGGCATCTTGCTCCCCTCCCGGTCCATGTACCGCCGGAAGTAGGCGGCCACCCGGTCAAGGTCGATCTCGCGATGCGTGTTCGCCCACCACAGGTCGAACAGGTCGCGTCCCTTCTTGCGCTGGTACAGCGCGCGGACCTTGGTGCCCAGGAGCTCTTCGAGGCTGTACGTCGGGATCGCGCAGGTTCGGGTGAGGACCTCGTGCTC
>JBBQRX010000036.1:0-25820 GCA_038214375.1 Candidatus Limnocylindrales bacterium | reverse complement strand
CCCGCCCCGCAGCTCCCGGCCCCGGCCCCGGCCCCGGCCCGGCCCCGGCCCCGGCCCGGCCCCGTTCCCGGCCCGGCCCCGGACCCGGCGCCCCGGCGCCCCGCCCCGTTCCCGGCCCGACCCCGGCCCCGGCGCCCCGTCTCCGCGCCCCGTTTCCGGCCCCGTTTCTCCGGGATACGCACCAGGTTCGTGCTGCGGACCATCGCGGGCAGCGGGTGTCGCCCAGATGAGGCTGACTGTCCCCCGGTCGTGCTCAAAGACGGGCGCAACGGGACCCGTGAGGAGCCCCCGAGAGTCGGTGGCCCCCTGATTCGCGCATACCACGAACTGTGGGCGTAGGTCGGAAGAACCGTCGAGTCCTTCTCCCGGCGGCCCGTGGGCGTAGGTCGGAAGAACCGTCGAGTCCTTCTCCCGGCGGCCCGTCGGCGGCCTGCCGGCGGACCGTCGGGTCGCGCCTTGACCGAGAAGTCATCGGCTGTAGAATTCATCGGTCGACGAACGGCCGAGCTCCGGGTCGACGAACGGCCGAGCTCGGTGAACGACCAGCCGGGCTCGGGCCGGACCCACGGGAAAGTGAGATGCCGATGGCGTTGCAGGTCGAGGTGCCGCTCGAGGCCGCCGGATCAACGCCCGCGATCCGCGCCCACGACCTCGTCAAGTCGTTCGGGGCGCTGCGAGCCGTGGACGGCGTCACGTTCGACCTGGCCGCCGGCCGGATCTACGGGATCCTGGGGCCCAACGGGTCGGGCAAGACCACCGTGATCCGGCTGCTAACGGGGCTCACCCGGCCGAGCTCGGGATGGGCGGAGGTGCTCGGGACGAGGATGCCGTCCCGCTCCAACCTGAGCCGGATCGGGTACATGACGCAGGCGGACGGCGTGTACGCGGCCCTCACCGTCGCCGAGAATCTCCGGTTCTTCGGCGCGACGTACGGCGTGGAAGGAGACGAGCCGGTAGCCCACGCGCTCGAGGTCGTCGACCTCGCGGACCGGCGGTCGTCGATCGTCGGGACGCTCTCGGGTGGCCAGCGGCGGCGGCTCTCGCTCGCCTGCGCCCTTGTCCACCGCCCGCCCATCCTGTTCCTCGACGAGCCGACGGTCGGGGTCGATCCGCTCCTGCGGGTGCAGTTCTGGTCCCATTTCCGGGCGCTGGCCGACGCGGGGACGACGATCGTGGTCTCGAGCCACGTCATGGACGAAGCCGACCGCTGCGACGAGCTCCTGTTCGTCCGATCCGGCACCGTCATCGCCCGCGGGACCGGCCAGGAGATCCGTGCGCAGGCCGGCACCCCGGACCTCGAGCAGGCCTTCGTCCGCCTCGGCAGCGCGGTCGAGGCGACCCGATGAGCCGCCGCCGCGTCCTCGCCCTGTTCCGGCGGGTCGTCGCGGAGATCCGCCGCGACCGACCGTCGCTCGCCCTGCTCTTCATCGCGCCGATCGTGATCACGGGGCTCGTGACGTTCATCCTGCGCGAGAGCCAGGCGCCCCAGGTGACGGCGGTCGTGGTCAACCTGGCGGGTCAGCGCGGCGAGCTGGTCGGCACAGCCCTGGGAACAGCGCTCCGCGAGGGCGGCGCGACCATCAGCGACGTCGCGGACGAACCGACAGCCATAGCGGCCATCGTCGCGGGCACCGCTTCCATCGGGATCGTGATCGGCACGGATGCGACGGCGGGGGGCGGGCTGACCATCACGGCGATCACGAACGGCCTCGATCCGTCCGGGGAGGCGAGCCAGGTCGCGGCGGTCGGGCGAGCCATGCTGCAGGCCGCCGGCAGCGCGTCGGGCGCGACCGTCCCCGCCGTCCGGCACGCGACCGTGTACGGCGCACCGAGCGACGACCCGGTCACCACCTTCGCGCCGGCGATCGTCGGGTTCTTCGCCTACTTCTTCGTCTACGTCCTCACCGGCGTGAGCTTCCTTCGCGAGCGCACCGGCGGCACCCTCGAACGGCTCATGGCCACGCCGGTGACCCGCGGCGAGGTCGTCGCCGGGTACACGCTCGGGTTCGGGCTGTTCGCCACGATCCAGGTCGCCGTGCTCATGCTGTGGACGCTCGGCTCGCTGCACATCCCGGCCCTGGGGCCGCTGCCGTCCTTCTCGATCGGCCTCGGCGTGGCGGTGAACGGCAGCCCGATGCTCGCCTTCGTGGTCGTCGTCCTCCTCGCCGTGGGCGCGGTGAGCCTCGGAATCTTCCTTTCGACGTTCGCGCGCACGGAGCTGCAGGTCATCCAGTTCATCCCGATCGTGCTGGCGCCGCAGTTTCTCCTGTCGGGCGTCCTCTTCCCGGTCAGCAACCTGCCTTCGATCCTGCAGCCGCTTGTCGCGATCATGCCCCTCAACTACGCCGTGGACGGCCTGCGCCAGGTCTTCATCCGCGGCGCGGACCTCGGCGTCCCCGCCCTCCAGCTCGATCTGGTCGTCCTGGGCATCGTCGCGGCGTTCTTCGCGACGATCGCGGCGCTCACGATTCGCCGCGACGTCGTGTGAGCGGCACGCAACCGCGGCCGGCGGGGCGCACCGGCCGAACGGGCCGGACGGGCCGAACGGGCCGCCCGGCCGGCCCGAGCGATGGGCGCGCTCGCGTGCTCCTCGCGGCGCGCACGAGCTTCGGCGAGCGCGGCTTCGAGGGTGCGACGATCCGCGCTGTCGCGGCCCGGGCCGGGGTGGACCCCGCCCTCATCCATCACTACTTCGGTTCGAAGCAGCAGCTCTTCGTCGCCGCGATGGAGTTCCCCTTCGACCCGGCGCTGCTCGTCGCACGGATCCTCGAGGGACCCCGCGAGGAACTCGGCGAGCGGTTCGCCCGCTTCATCCTCGAGCTCTGGGAGACGCCCGCGGTCACATCCCTGCTCCTCGGGGTCGTGCGCTCGGCCACCACCGATCCGGTCGCGGCTGCGATGCTCCGCCGGCTCCTCGCCGAGGGACCGTTCCTGGCCCTCGCGCGCGCCATCGACCTTCCCGATGCCACGCTCCGGGCGACACTCGCCGGATCGCAGCTCATCGGCCTCGCGCTCGCGCGCTACGTCGTCGCGGTCGAGCCGCTGGCCTCCGCCCCGCCCGAGGTTCTTGTGCGTGCCCTCGGTCCGACGCTCCAGCGGTACCTGGCGGGGGATCTCACCGCCGCGGGGCGGCCGGCGCTCCCCGCGGAGCAGGGGACGCTCCCCGCGGAGCACGCGATGAGTCCCGGTGGGCACGCGGCGAGCCCAGGAGCGGCGAGCGTCCGGGTCCGCTGACTACCCCTGCCCCATGGCCCTCGACCCGATCCGAGCGGCCCCCGGGATCGCACCCAATCGGTCTACCCACGTGTCGGCCGCCGGGGCGACCATTCCGTGCACGCGAGCCGGCCGGCCCCCAGGACGACACGCCATGGGAGTGAGCCGATGAAGAAGATTCTCCTTGCCTACGATGGCGGAGAGCCTGCCCGGCGCGCCCTCGAGACGGCGGGTCAGCTCGCCCGGGCGTTCCATGCCCCGCTGAGCGTCGTCAGCGTCGTGCCCGAGGCGGCAGACGGCCCGGCCGACACCCCGTTGATCGACGCGAGCGTTCGCGCCCGCGAGCTGCAGGAGGCGAAGCGGCTGCTCTCGGGAATGGGGATCGAGGTCGAGCTGCTGGAGCCGTCGGGCGACCCGGCCTGCCGGATCGAGCAGATCGCCGAGGAAGGCGGGTTCGACACCATCGTCATCGCGTCCGGCGACGGCACCCCCGTCGACCGCGCGTCGCGGGGCCACGTCTCCCGGCACGTCCTCGCCCACGCCGCCGCAACCGTCGTCGTGACCCACTGAGCGCGGCGAGCGTCGCGGCACGTGGGCCCCGGCCCGACCCTGCCACCCGCCGCGCGGCTTCGGTGCAGACGGCACTCTCCCCCGGACGAGGGCCCGCCTACGCTCGGTCGATGACTGCCCCGCACGCCCCACTCCCGGGCGCGCCCGACACGCGGCGCCCGCTCCGCATCACGTTCCGCGGTCGCTCCCTCCTGGGCCGCGCGCTCTACAACAAGGACGCCGCGTTCACCCACGAGGAGCGCGACTGGTTCGGACTGCACGGGCTGCTGCCCTCCCACGTCCTGGCGCTCGAGGAGCAGCTGGGCCTGGAGCTGGAGCATGTCCGGCGCAAGGGAGACGCGCTCGAGCGGTACATCGGGCTCGCCGCACTCCAGGATCGCAACGAGACGCTCTTCTACCGGCTCCTCGCCGAGAACCTGGAAGAGTTCCTCCCGATCGTCTACACCCCCACGGTCGGGCGGGCCTGCCAGGAGTACAGCCACATCCTCCGGCGCCCGCGCGGCCTGTGGATCACCCCGGGCGACACCGGGCGCGTGCCGGAGCTCCTGCGCAACGCGGCCCAGCAGGAGGTACGGCTGGTCGTCGTCACCGACAACGAGCGGATCCTCGGGCTCGGCGACCAGGGGGCGGGCGGGATGGGGATCCCGGTCGGCAAGCTGGCCATCTACACCGCGGGGGCCGGGATCTATCCAGCGCTCACCCTTCCCATCTCGCTCGACGTCGGCACCGACAACCAGGCGCTGCTGGCCGATCCGATCTACGCCGGCTGGCGCCAGCCGCGTCTCCGGGGGCCGGCCTACGACGCGTTCATCGACTCGTTCGTGGCGGGCGTGAAGTCCGTCTTCCCGCGAGCGGTCCTCCAGTGGGAGGACTTCAAGCAGCACACGGCGATCCGCATTCTCGATCGCTACGTGGACGTGCTGCCCTCCTTCAACGATGACATCCAGGGAACGGCGTCGGTGGTGATCGCCGGGATCCTGGCGGGCCTCCGCCACCTCGGAGAGCCGCTCCGGGGTCAGCGGTTCGTCTTCTTCGGTGCCGGGGCCGCCGCCACCGGGATCGCCCGGCTGGTGCGCGCGGCCCTTCGCGAGGCCGGCGCGGCGGAGGCCGACGTGCGCCGGTCGCTGATCCTGATCGACTCGAAGGGCCTTCTCTGCCTGGATCGGCCCGGGCTCGAGGCCGACAAGCACGAGTTCGCGCTCGAGCCCGTGGAGCTGGCCGCGCTCGGTCTCACCGCGGGCGCCGACCTTCTTTCGGTCGTGCGCGCCGTGCGGCCGACCATCCTGGTCGGGACCACGGCCACGCCGAGCACGTTCACGGAGCCGGTACTGCGGGCGATGGCCGAGGGGTGCGCGCACCCGATCGTATTCCCGCTCTCGAATCCGACCTCGCGCACGGAGGCGACCCCGAGCCAGGTGCTCGCCTGGACCGACGGCCGCGCGCTGGTCGCGACGGGCAGCCCGTTCGAGCCCGTGACCACGGACGGCCGGACGCGGCTCGTCGGCCAGGCGAACAACGCGTTCATCTTTCCCGGCGTCGGGCTGGGCGCGATCGTGGCTGGCGCCCGGCAGATCGGGGACACGCAATTCCTGGTCGCGGCGCACACCCTCGCCGCCCTCGTGTCGGCCGAGCGTCTCGCCGATGGCGCCCTCTACCCGCCGATCGGCGACCTGCGCTCGATCTCGCGAGAGATCGCCGTCGAAGTCGTCCGCTCGTTCGGCACTGTCGACGGCCTCCCGCTCGCGGCCGGAGACCAGGGCCGCGCGGACGCCGAGGCCGCCGTTGACGAATCCATCTGGTGGCCCGAGTATTCGGCATACGAGCCGGCCTGAGCTCTCGCGCATCCCCCGCGCCTCCAGCCGCATAATCCGGCGATGAGGCTTCCCTTCGACCCGCCCCTCGAGCCGATGCTCGCCGCCCCCCAGGCGGGGCTCCCCGAGGGCGACGGCTGGGCGTACGAGCCGAAGTGGGACGGGTTCCGCTGCATCGTCTTCCGCGACGGGGACGAACTGGTCCTCCAGAGCCGCGATCTGCGGCCGCTCGAGCGCTACTTCCCGGAGCTCCTGGAGCCGCTTCTGGCGGCCCTGCCGGACCGGGCCGTCGTGGACGGCGAGGTCGTGATCGCTGGACCGAACGGGCTCGATTTCGACGCCCTCCTCCTTCGAATCCATCCGGCGGCGTCGCGTGTTCGCCTCCTGGCGGCGGAGACGCCCGCGAGCTTCGTGGCCTGGGACATGCTCGCCATCGGCGACGACGACCTGCGGGGCCGTGCGTTCTCCGAACGCCGCGAGGCGCTCGCTGCCGGGGTTCGCCCGGACGTGCCCGCCGTCCACGTGACGCCGCTCACCAGGGACGTGGCCCTTGCGCGCGACTGGTTCGACCGGTTCGAAGGGGCGGGCCTCGACGGCGTCATCGCGAAGCGCCTCGACGCGCCCTACCAGCCCGGGAAGCGGGGCTGGGTCAAGGTGAAGCACGCCAGGACCGCGGACGTGGCCGTGGCCGGGTTCCGCTGGCACAAGGACGAGGCGGGCACCGGGGTCGGGTCGCTGATCATCGGGCTCCATGACGACACCGGCACGCTCCACCACGTCGGCGTGGCAAGCGGGTTCAGCGCGGTTCGCCGCCGAGAGCTCGTGGACGAGCTGGCGCCGCTCCGCGACGGCGCGCTCGACGGCCACCCGTGGCGCGACTGGGCGACCCCCGAGCGAGCCGAGGCCGCCGACGGGCGGCGGATGCCCGGCGCCACGTCGCGCTGGAACCGGGGCAAGGACCTGTCCTGGGAGCCGCTTCGCGTGGAGCGCGTGGCCGAAGTTGCCTACGATCACCTCCAGGGAGACCGGTTCCGGCACGCGACCCGTCTCGTCCGCTGGCGCCCCGACCGGGATCCCGGCACGTGCCGCTACGACCAGCTGGAGGCCACGCCCCCCTACGAGCTCGCCCAGATCTTCGGGCGCGAGCCCGGCGGCCGATGACCCGAGCCTGGACGATGCAGGCGCGCCGATCCCGCCGCCCGCGATCCCTCGCCGGAGTGGCGCTCGCGGCTGTCCTGGTTGTCGGGGCGATCGTGGGCGCCGTCGCGTTGATCCCCGGCGCGATTCCCGGATCCGCGGGCGCCGCAGGGTCGAGTGCCACGCCGACGCCGGCCCCGACCGCTCTCGCAGCGGCCACTCCGACAGGTTCGGCGGTGCCGGCGATGCCTTCGCCGACGGCGGCCGCGATTCCCGGCGCAGCGGTCGCGCCGCCGCCTGCCCCGCCCGTGGACGCCGCCACCGCGGCCACGCTCCAGCGGGCGCTGGAGGCCGCGAGGAAGTCGATGGTCATTCCTGGCATTGCCGCCACCGTGATCCTCGCGGATGGACGGACGTGGACCGGAGTCGCCGGTGACGCGGTAACGGCCACCCACGCGAAGGTGGCGCCGGAGACGCCGTTCGCGATCGGGAGCGTAACGAAGACGTTCACCGCGGCGCTCATCCTGCGGCTCGCGGATGCGGGCCTGCTCACGCTCAACGACCCGCTGGCGCGGTGGCTTCCCGACTATCCGAACGCGGCCCGGATCACGCTCCGGATGCTCCTCCAGCACACGAGCGGCCTCGCGGACTTCTTCCAGAATCCGAAGTTCGACGCGGTCCTGAACCGCTCGAAGGGGCGCCTCTGGACGCCTGATGAGGTCCTGCCCTTTGTGGCGAAGCCAGCCTTCGCGCCTGGCAAGGGCTGGGGCTACTCGAACACGAACTACGTGTTGCTCGGCCTGGTCGCCGAGCGGGCCGCGGGCCTGCCGTGGGCGGAGCAGGTCCGGCGCGACTTCTTCGTGCCGCTGGGTCTCGCGTCGACGTACGTCCAGGGAGTCGGGGCGCCCTCCGCGCCGCCGGCGCACGCGAACCAGATGTTCGTCGGGTACGCCGGGAAGATCCTCCCTCGGGACCTGGGCGACGGCAGCGCGCTCGTGCCGTTCACCGCGGTCGCCACGGCCGCGTACTCGGCGGGGTCGATCGCGTCCACCAGCGAGGACCTCGCCCGCTGGGCCCGCGCGCTCTACGGCGGCGACGTGCTGACTCCCGCCGCGCTCGCCGAGATGCTCACCTTCGACCCGAACATCGAGAAGTACGCTGCGCTCGCCTACGGCCTGGGCGTCTCGAGGGTCCGGCTCGACGGGCGGTTTCCTGCGTACGGGCACACCGGTGCGCTGGCCGGGACGCGGGCATCCATCCGCTGGCTGCCGAAGCAGCGGGTCACGATCGCCGTCGCCTTCAACCGCGACCTGTTCAGCGGCGACGACCCGACGCGGTACCTGGTGGCGGCCCTCTACCCGCGGGCCAAGCCGGGGGCGTCTCCCGCGGTGTCGCCGGGCGCGTCGCCTGTCGCGACGGCCGTCCCGTCCCCGGCGTCCCTGCCCTGACCCCTTCCCCCGCGCCGCGCGCGACGCTACAGTCGCGAGCCTGGGATGCAGCATCAGGAGGGGAACGTGTCCGAGTCGCAGTATCCGTCAACCGGTGTGCCCGACGCGGCCCCGCCGATCGCTCCGACACCGGTCGCCGCTCCTGCCGCGGCGCTCACCCCGCCGCCCGGCTGGGCACAACCGCAAGCGGCCGAGACCGGCTGGGGCCAGCCGGCGCCCGCACAGTCCGGATGGGTGATGCCGGCCGCGGTCGCCCAGGCGCCGGGCCATTCGATGTTTCGCGTCGTCATTGCCGCGCTGTTCATGCTGGCGGCCGGCGTCATCACCCTCCTGCCGGCAGTCGGGTTCATGGTCGGCGGCAGCAAGCTGAGCGACTACCTGAACAGCGAGCAGTTCTCCGCCTTCGGTGATGCCGTCGGGGGCGTCCTGGCTGCGGTCGGGGTCGTCATGCTCGTGTGGGCGCTCCTCGAGATCCTGAGCTCGCTGGGGATGTTCCTGCGGAGGACGTGGGGACGCGCCCTGGGAACAGTCGTCGGGCTGGTCGGCGGCCTGTTCATGACGCTCATCCTGTTCGGGTCGCTCGGCGCCCTGCGGGCCGCCGACTCCGCGGCTCCCACGGGCGCGGGTGGCACCGTCTTCGTCGTGATCGTCGCCGCCGTGTTCGCCGGGTACTGGGTCACGTTCTTCGCGTGCCTCACCGGAGGGGCGCACTTCCGACGCGGGTAGGACCGAGGCCGGGCGGGCCTCAGCCTTCGCGGGAGCCGCCCGGCTTCCCCGGCCACTCCACGCCCGCCCACGGGTCGTAGTCGGGATCGAGGGCTTCCTGCCCGGGCCGCTGCTCGGGCGGGACGTGCTCCAGGTTCAGGCGAATCCGCGTCCAGGTGGTCGAGCGGCCGCGCATGGCGTCCACCAGCACGTCGGCCGGTTCGAGGTGCGGCCAGACGTCCGGGTGGCGTGCCTTCCACCGCGCCAGGCCCGCCATCGCCTCCGGCTGGGTCGCGGCGCGTCCGATCTCGACGAGCGGCTTCGAGGGCATCCGGCGCTTCGATGGTGCGACGCGGGGCGGCTCGTCGAACGTCTTCGCGTAGTTCGGAGGCCACGGCGCGTCGCCCTCGCCCTGCGCCTCGTGACGTGCCGAGAGCTCCAGCAGCGCGTCGAGGCTCCCGGCGTGCTCGTCGATCGCCGCGTGCGGGTCGCCCAGCTGCTCGAACCGCGCCGGGACGGTCCGAATGGTGAACGCCGCCGGGTCCACGTCGGGGACCTCCTCCCAGGTCAGCGGCGTCGAGACGCGGGCGTCCGGCCGCGGACGGACGGAGTAGGCGCTCGCGACCGTCCGATCCTTGGCGTTCTGGTTGTAGTCGATGAAGACGCCGTGGCGCTCCTCCTTCCACCAGCGACTGGTCGCGAGCTCCGGCACGCGGCGCTCGACGTCGCGCGCGAGCGCGAGCGCGGCGCGCCGCACCTCGGGAAAGGTCCAGCGGCGCTCGATTCGGACGTTGACGTGGATGCCGCGGCTTCCCGAGGTCTTGGGCCAGCCGACCAGGCCCACATCGTCGAGGGCGTCGCGGACCACGAGCGCCACCCGGCGGATGTCGTCCCAGGCGACCCCCGGGACGGGGTCGAGGTCCACCCGGAGCTCGTCGGGGTGATCGAGGTCGTCGGCCCGCACGGGGTGTGGGTTCAGGTCCAGGCAGCCCAGGTTGACCACCCACGCGAGTTGCGCCGCATCCTCGATCACCACCTCGTCGGCGGTCCGGCCGCTCGGGAAGCTGAGGGTCACGGTGGGGATCCACGCCGGGCGCGACTCCGGCGCACGCTTCTGGAAGAAGAACGGGCCCGCGGCACCGTTCGGGTAGCGCTTGAGGGCCATCGGCCGTCCGCCCGCTCCCCGGAGCGCCCCTTCCGCGACCGCGAGGTAGTAGCGCACCAGGTCGAGCTTGGTGACAGCCGCCGTGCCGTCCTCCGCGGCCTCGAAGAAGATCTTGTCCGGGTTGGTCACGGTGACGTCGCGCCCGGCGACGTTGATGACCTCGCTGCGTGGAGCCATGGTCAGAGAGGATACGGCTGCTGTCGAGGGTGGCTCGCCAGACGCCGCGTCGGCTCGGCCGCGAGCGACGCGAGGACGCGAGCGACGCGCCCGCACGCGGCTTCCCGCGCTCGCATGCGCCTGCCCGCGTCCGTTCGCGGCTCGCCGCGCGGGTTGGCGGCTTGCCGCGATCTTTCGGGGCTCGCCGCGCCACGCGGCAAGCCCTCTTCCCGGCAGCAGCCAATTCGCCGAAGATGGCGCCGGCGGGTCGATCCTGGCCACGGCCGTTCGTCGAGTGAGCAGAGGATCCCGTCGTCGCAGCGGGTGGAAGGCCAGGGATTCCCCGTGACCGGAACCACCCGCCGCCGCCCGAATGCCCCGGAAGGAGAGCCCGACATGCGCTACATGCTCCTCATCTACGGTCCGGAGATGGCACCGTCGGAGAACGCCGCGATGCCCGACATGGAGCAGTGGAACGCGTACACCCGGTGGATGATCGACGCGGGGATCTACAAGGGGGGTGAACCCCTTGCGCCGTCCACCGCTGCCACGACCGTCCGCGTCCAGGACGGCAGGCGCCTGACCACCGACGGGCCGTTCGCCGAGACCAAGGAGGTTCTGGGCGGCTACTACATCGTGGACTGCCCTGATCTCGACACCGCCCTCGACGCGGCGGCCCGGTGCCCCGGCGCCACGTATGGCTCGATCGAGGTGCGCCCGATCTTCGACATGGGAATGCCGGACGCGGACGGCGCAGGAACGCCGCATTTGGCCGGCGCAGGGGCTGCCGACGCAGGAGCTCCCGGCGCAGGGGCGGCGGGCTGACCCCCGGCGCGGTCCGCGAGCACGTCGAGCGGGCCTTCCGTGACGAGTCGGGCCGCGTCCTGGCAACGCTCATCCGCGTCCTGGGCGATTTCGACCTTGCCGAGGAGGCCGTCGCGGACGCGTTCGTGGCCGCGCTCGAGACCTGGCCCCGGGACGGGGTCCCGCGAAATCCCGGGGCCTGGATCACCACGACCGCGCGCAACCGGGCGCTGGACCGGATCCGTCGGGCGCGTCGCCAGGCGCTGAAGCTCGCCGAGCTCGAGCGCACCATGGCCGACGGCGGAGGACTGGAGGACGACGTGCGCCTCGGGAGCGAGAGCCGCCTCGCTGATGACCGGCTGCGGCTGGTCTTCACCTGCTGCCACCCCGCACTCGCGATGGACGCGCGCGTGGCACTCACCCTGCGAACGCTCGGCGGGCTCACCACGCCCGAGATCGCGCGCGCGTTCCTGGTGCCCGAGGCGACCCTCGCGCAACGACTGGTCCGCGCCAAGAGGAAGATCCGCGACGCCGGAATTCCGTATCGAGTGCCGCCCGACGAGCTCCTGCCCGAGCGGCTCGACGGCGTGCTTGCGGTGCTCTATTTGGTCTTCAACGAGGGGTATAGCGCCACGGCCGGCGACGCGCTGATCCGCGGCGAGCTGTGTGCCGAGGCGATCCGGCTGGCGCGGCTGGTCGTGGAGCTGATGCCCGGGCAGCCGGAGACCGTCGGGCTCCTCGCCCTGCTCCTGCTCCAGGACTCGCGGCGCGAGGCGCGGGTGGGCGAGGACGGCTCGCTGACCCTGCTCGAGGACCAGGACCGCGGACGCTGGGATCGCGCCGAGATCGCCGAGGGACTCGCGCTGGTGGACCGGACTCTTGCGGCGACCACCTCCGGCGGCACCCGGCCGGGACCCTACCTGCTCCAGGCCGCGATCGCCGCGGTTCACGCCCGCGCCCGTCGTGCCGACGAGACGGACTGGCGGGCGATCGCCCGGCTCTACGACGCGCTCGTCGCCGAAGTGCCGACCGCGGTCGTCGAGCTCAACCGTGCCGTCGCCGTGGCGATGGCCGACGGACCGGCCGCAGGGCTCGTGCTCGTCGAGGCGCTTGGCGCGGAAGGCTCGCTCGACGGGTATCACCTCTTCCACGCGGCCCGCGGCGACCTGCTCCGCCGGGTCGGACGCCGCGACGAGGCGGCCGGCGCCTACCGGCGGGCTGTCGAGCTTGCGAGCAACCAGACCGAACGCACGTTTCTGGCCCGGCGGCTTGCCGACGTGCGCGCCGACGGCTGACGGCCCGCACGAGGCGACGGGCGAGGTCCCACGCGAACACGACGAAGCGCGCGTTGGGCGGGTCGCGCCGGGACGGCGGCCTCGTCCTGGGGGGCGGGTCCGCGTCAGCAGGCGAACGAGCCGGTCACGCTGGTGCCATCCGCGAGGTGCCCGGAGAACGAGCCGCCCGCCGCGCCCCTGAACAGGAACACGGTTGCGCTGTCGTGGTCGAGGACGAACGGCGCCCCGGCGTGGCGGTACGTGACGAGGACGGCATCGCCCTTCAGAGTCCCGCCACCGGCCGCGGTCTGCACGTCGGACGCGCCATAGGGGCTGCGCCCCGCGGTGAGTCCGAAGTACTCCGCCCCGTTCGGGTCGCCGATGTTGACGGTCACCCAGGCATCTCCCGGTCCATGTTCGCAGGAGCCTCCGGCGTACCGGGCGGGACCGGCAGGAAGCGTCACGGTCGCAGCAGCCGTGCCCCCGGTGAAGACCGTCAGCGGCGCGGAGGCGACCGGAGTCGTCGCCGGGCCGGCGGACGCGGGGGAGGGCGACGCGGTGTCCGAGGCGGAGGATGACCCCGCTGCGGTGGAGGGCGACCCGGCTGCCGTGGAGGGCGAGCCCGCCGAAGCCGTCGGCGATCCGGCTGCCGCGGTCGGCGCGCCCGTCAGGCCGTTGCTGCCGGTCGGGCCGGTGGATGCCCCCGCTGCGCTGCATGCCGCGACGATCAGGCCGACCAGCAGGACGAGCACCTGCGCCGCGGGTCGCCGCCGCCGGAGCTGATCGGCTCGTGCCAGTCCATCCGTGCTCGTGGCCGATCGCCTCCGCGCACCGGTCGATCGGCACGGTCTGGCAGGGGGACGAGCCGAGGGAGACACGCCCGCCAGTGTACGCGGCGCGTCGCGGACGGGACTCGACGCGGCCGGCGCCGGGCTGGCCGCGCTGCCTGTACGCCACTCGCCGGGCCTGCGCCGCCGACGCGTCATATCCGTGCATCTCCCGCACGAGCGCGGCATGGTCGTGCATTGAATGCATCATCTGACCGATTCCACGGCTCGGCAGCCTCGCGCGCGGTCCCCGGAGGCCCGATTCAGCCGGGATTCGGTCGCGTTGGTGCGTCGGACGCATGAAGATGACGCGCGGCCCCGTCGCCGATCCCGGCGGACGTCACGATCGTGCATCAGCCGCAAACGGCGCTCGAGTTCGAGGGCGGCTCCGTGCCGGGCAGTCGGCGAAACGGCGCCCGAGGCCGAGGGCGGCTCCGTGCCGGGCAGTCGGCGTCCACGGATCGGTCTACTGACGCGGATGCGGCGGCCTTCCGGATGGCGCGGCCGGCCGGCGCGCTGGTCGCGCCCGTCGAATCGCGTGCCGCCTCGACCACCGGCTCACTCTGCCAGCGCTGCGACCAGCCGATCGAGGAACGGCACCTGCGTGTCCTTGAGGCGCTGCCGCGCCTCGGCAAGGTCGAACCAGGCGACGCGGTCGATCTCCGGGAACTCCTCCAGCCGGCCGGATCCCGGCGGCCACTCCAGCGAGAAGGAGTTGCTCCTCGCCGCGGCCGGATCCAGGTCTCCCGCCAGCGCCCAGGCGTGGACCAGCTTCCCGCCGCGCTGACGCACCGTGCCCAGTGGGACGGGATCGCCGGCCGGTGACGGGTGGCCGGTCTCCTCTGCGAACTCGCGCCGCGCGACGTCCACCAGCTCCTCGCCCGGCTCCACCTCGCCCTTCGGGATCGTCCATGCGCCGAGGTCCTTTCTCGCGTGGAACGGCCCGCCTGGATGGGCCAGGAGCACCTCGAGCATGTCGCTCCGGATGCGGTGGAGGAGGATCCCGGCGCTCACGCGATCGGTCATGCGCGAGATTCTCGCAGATCCGCGTCGGTCCGCCGCCGGTGCCCGGACTCCCGGCGTCCAACGAACCCGGCGCCCGCGGCGAAACCGGGCCTGCGCGGGCCGGCCGGCGTGGCGCATCATGGCCGGCACCCCGGCGTCCCATACCCGGTCGGGCACCGCGGAGCACGAGGCAGGGAGCGTGTCGGTCGATCCCCCGGAGATCCACTCGCCGCCGGAGACGCCTCCGCCGCGCGACATGCGGAGCGCGGCGGTTCGCTGGCTCCCGATCCTCTCGTTCCTCCGCGGGTATGGGCCGGCATCGCTCCGGGCGGACCTGGTGGCCGGGATCGTCCTGTCGGCACTCATGGTCCCGGCGGGGATGGGGTACGCGCAGGCGGCGGGCCTGCCGGCGATCACGGGCCTCTATGCGACGGTCGGGCCGCTGATCGCCTACTTCCTGGTCGGTCCATCGCGGATTCTCGTGATGGGGCCGGACTCGGCGCTCATCGCCCCGATGGCGGCCACGATCATCCCGCTCGCCGGCAACGACGACGGGCGTTCGGTCGCTCTTGCCGCGGCCCTTGCTCTCATGGTGGGCGTGATCTGCATCGGGGCGGCCGCGGCGCGCCTCGGCTTCCTGACCGACCTGCTCTCGGGGCCCGTGCGGGTGGGCTACATGAACGGCATCGCGCTCACGGTGATCGTCAGCCAGGTCCCGAAGCTGCTCGGTTTCAACGTCGAAGCGGCGGATTTCCTGGGCGAATCGATCGGGATCGCCCAGGGTGTGCTCGGCGGCAGGGTCGTGCCCGTCTCGCTTCTGATCGGGGCCGGCTCGCTGGTCGTCATCCTCGGTCTCCGGCGCGCCTCGCGCCGTCTGCCTGCGGTTCTCATCGCTGTCGTGCTGGCCACGCTGGGCGTGACGGTCTTCGGCCTCGCGACCCAGCTGGCGGTCGTGGGCGCGGTCCCCCGCGGCTTCGCGGCGGCGGGGATCCCGGCCGTCAGCCTGGCGGACCTGCTGGCGCTCGTGCCCGGAGCGCTCGGGATCGCGCTGGTCGCGTTCACCGACACGAGCGTCAACTCGCGGACGTTCGCGGCCCGTCGCGGGGAATCGGTTGACCCTGACCAGGAGCTCGCCGCGCTGGGCATCTCGAACCTGGCCTCCGGGCTGATCGGAGGCTTCCCCATCAGCAGCAGCGCGACCCGTACGCCTGTCGCGGAGGCGGCCGGCGCCCGGACGCAGGTGACCGGGCTGGTGGGCGCGGGCGTCGTCGTCCTCCTGCTCGTCGCGGCTCCGGGCCTCCTGGCGAACCTGCCGTCAACGGCCCTCGCCGCGATCGTGATCACCGCGGCCCTCAGCCTGTTCGACGTCGCGGGCGTGCGCCGGCTCCTGCGATTCCGCCGATCCGAGTTCTGGCTGTCCGTCGTCAGCTTCCTCGGCGTCGCCGTCTTCGGCGTCCTGGCAGGGATCGGGATCGCGGTGGGCATCTCGCTGCTCGACTTCATCCGGCATGCCTGGCGGCCGCACGACGCGGTCCTGGGACGCGTGCCGAACTACAAGGGCTACCACGACGTGCAGCGGCATCCCGACGCGCTGGAGGTGCCGGGGCTGCTCCTCTACCGCTGGGACGCCCCGCTCTTCTTCGCCAACGCGGACCTCTTCCGGATCCGGGCGCGAGCCGTGGTCCGCGGGGTGGAGCCGCCGGTACGCTGGCTGGTCGTCTCGGCCGAGCCGGTGACCGACGTGGACACCACCGCGGCGGACGCGCTCGACGAGCTGATCACCGACCTCGCACGGGCGGGAATCGAGCTCCACTTCGCCGAGATGAAGGGCGACGTCAAGGACCGGCTGAAGGTGTACGGCGTCTACCAGCGCCTTGGCGACGCCTGCTTCCATCCGACCGTCGGCACGGCCGTCAAGGCCTACCTTGCCGGGCACGCCGTCGCGTGGCTCGACTGGGAGGACGCGGCCGCCGGCCCACCGGCCGACACGCCGGCCGACGTGGCGGCCGAACTGCCCTGACCGGGCGTCGTGGGCCCGTCCGGGGTCAGCCCCAGAGCGCCTCGACCGACAGGTACCGCTCGCCCGTGTCGTAAGCGAACGTGAGGATCCGGGCGCCGTCGGCGACCTGTGGGATCAGCTGCGCCACGGCCGCCAGCGACGCGCCGGACGAGACGCCGACGAGGAGCCCCTCCTCGCGGGCCGCGCGACGCGCGTACGCCATCGCGTCCTCGGGGGCGACCTGGAGGACGCCGTCGAGCAGCTCGGGCCGCATCACGGCCGGGATGAACCCGGCGCCGATCCCCTGGATCGGGTGCGGGCTGTGCGTGCCGCCCGACAGCACGGGCGAGAGCGTCGGCTCAACGGCGAAGACGCGGAGCTTCGGCCAGAGCGGCTTGAGCACCTCGGCGCAGCCGGTGATGTGGCCGCCGGTCCCGACGCCGGTCACGAGGTAGTCCAGGCCGTCCGGGAAGTCCCGCAGGATCTCGGCCGCGGTCGTGCGGCGGTGAACCTCGACGTTGGCGGGGTTGTCGAACTGCATCGGGATCCAGGCGCCCGGAATCTCGGCCGCAATCTCGTTGGCGCGCGCGATGGCGCCCTTCATGCCGAGCTCGCGCGGCGTCAGCTCCAGCTCGGCGCCGTAGCCGGTCATGAGCTTGCGGCGTTCGATCGAGAACGACTCGGGCATGCACAGGATCAGCCGGTAGCCCTTGACGGCACACACGAGCGCGAGGCCGATCCCGGTGTTGCCGGAGGTGGGCTCCACGATCACCGAGCCCGGGCCGATCACCCCGCGGGCCTCGGCGTCCTCGATCATCGAGAGCGCGATCCGGTCCTTGATGCTCGCGCCGGGGTTGGCCCGCTCGAGCTTCACCCAGACCTCGACGCGCGGGTCGAAGAGGCGATTGGCGCGGAGGTGGGGCGTATCGCCGATCGTGGCGAGGATGGTATCGGCCTTCATTGCACGGTTCTCCCTTCAGATGACGAAGTCGGCGTCTTCGAACCCGTCGCGGACGCGGCGGACCCGGACCTGGCTGGTCTGGTAGACGACGGAGTCGGGCGGCAGGCTCCCGGTCAGGAACACGTTGCCGCCGACCACGCTGTCGTGGCCGATGACCGTGTCGCCGCCGAGAACCGTTGCGTTGGCATAGAGGACGGCCCGGTCCTCGATGGTCGGGTGGCGCTTCGTGCCGGCGGCGCTCTTCGCGACCGAAAGCGCGCCCAGCGTGACGCCCTGGTAGAGCTTGACCTGGTTGCCGATGACGGCCGTCTCGCCGATCACGATCCCGGTGCCGTGGTCGATGCAGAACGAGCGGCCGATCGTCGCCCCGGGGTGGATGTCGATCCCGGTCCGCGTGTGGGCCACCTCGGAGAGGAGCCGCGGCAGGATCGGGACACCCAGGCCGCACAGCTCGTGGGCGATCCGGTGGATCGCGATCGCGAGGAACCCCGGGTAGGCCGCGATCACCTCGTCCAGGCTTTCGGCGGCGGGATCTCCCTCGGCGATCGCCTGGGCGTCCTGCCCGAGGCGATCGTGGACACCCGGCAGGGCGGCGCCGAACGAATCGACGATCCGGTCGGCCTCGCCCGGCTCCGCGAGCGGCGCGACCAGCCGCCGCAGATCCCGCATGCAGAGCGTGAGGCGTGCCTGCAGCTCGTCGGCCGTGCCCGCCGCGCCCTCGGAGAGCTGCCCGAAGAGGATCCCCAGCAGGTCGTCGACGAAGATCGCGACGTCGCGCTTGAGCGGAAATCCCCGGTCGGCGTCGCGTCGCTCGTCCGCGAGAACCTCGGCGAAGGCGTGGGCACGGTCGTGGGGCGGGCTCATGGGCATCGACTCCGGGCAGCTCGGCCTACCGCTCGCGGTAGCTGATCGGCGGGCCGACGGATGGGCCGACGAGCCGGTCGGCTCGCCGGAAGAGCACGAACGCGAGGACGAGCACGGCCGCCGAGAAGCCGGCGCCGAAGCGCTGGCCGCGCGGATCGACCTGCCGGGCGGGCGGGGTGAGGACGCTGGACACGAAACGGGAACCTCCGGGAACGCGGGTCGGAGAGCGACGGCATGCGCCGCTCTGGGGACGGGAGGAGTCGCGAGTCCCGGTGTGGGTGCCCTGCGATCAGCAGCCGACCGCTCGCGCACCCTGCACCGGCACTCGCCGGCTACAGGAGCAACGGGGTCCGATCTGCGTCGCGGGATGGCTCACGGCATGAGCATACCCGGCCTTCCGCGAGCGTGCCACGGAGCGTCCCGCCGGCGGGCGAAGCCTGCGACCCCCCGGCCGACCGTGCGTCTGCCGCGCGCAGGCCCGCCGGCGCCCCAGCCGACTCATGCTGCTGGATCGCGGGCGATCCGTGCCAGCCAGGCGTGGATGCGACCCTCCGGGAGGCGCGTGTCGAGCCATTCGGGGTCGACGGACTCCACCTTCCAACCCGTGCCGAACGTGTCGTGGATCTCCCGTCGCGATATCCGCCGCGGGCCGCGCCCGAACGGGTTGCGGTCGCTCCAGCAGAGCAGGAACGCCCGCCCGCCCGGTCGGAGCGCGGCAGCGAGGCTGGCTGCGTAGCGCGGGCGATCGCCGTCGTCGAACGTGTGGAAAAGCCCGACGTCGAGCACCGTGTCGAACGTCCTCTCGAGCGCGCCGAGGTCGAGCGCGTCGCCGAGCCGGAACTCGGCGGGCAGGCCGCGGTCCACGGCCTTTGCGGTCGCGCGCTCGATCGCGGCGACCGCGAAGTCCACCCCGAGCACCGGGTGCCCGAGCTCGGCGAGGTGGAGCGCGTTCTCGCCAGTACCGCACCCCGCGTCGAGGACCGACCCGGTGACAAGGCCCGTCCGTGCGAGGCGGACGACCGCGCCCTGCGGCCGCCCGACGTCCCACGTCGGCGTTCCGCCCTCGCGGTACGCGTTGTCGAAGAACCCGACCATCCGCCGCCTCCGGGGCAACGGTACCCGACCGGAGAATCGCACGGCCCGCGCTCCTGCGAGCGCGGGCCGGAACCGCGCGATCCCCTGGCGGCCGTTCCGGGCGCGATCAGCGGCACCGTTCTGCGAGGAAGTCGGCGACGGTCGCAAGCCGGATACCGAGGCGATCGGCGGTCGCCCGCATGCTGCCCGGCGGCGTGCGGCCCGCCAGGGAGAGCATGGCGAGGCGGGAGCTCGGGAGCGCGTCCGCCTCCGCTCGCGTCAGCCAGGTCACGTCCACCGCCCTTCCGCGGATGCGCGCGCATTCGTCGACGACCTCGCTCCAGCTCACCACGTCTGGCCCCCCGATCGGCAGCAGCTCGTTGATCGTCCAGGGCGCGTCAAGGGTCGCGACGGCGATCGCCGCGACGTCGATCTCGCTGACGAACGCGTGAGCAGGGGAACCGCGGACCAGGAGCACCGGCTCGCCGGCTTCCAGTTGCCCGAGCACGACGCCGGGCAGCCATGACTCCATGAACATGTCGGGCGCCAGGATCGTGAAGGGGAGCCCGCTAGGCGAGACGTGGAGCTCGGCGGCCGCCTTGGCCCGCAGGAACGCGCTCGGGCTGTCCATGCGCGCGACGTCCGCCGACACGTGGATGAACCGCCGAGCCCCAGCCCGACTGGCTGCGTCAACGAGCGCACCCACCCCGAGATCGTCGACGGCCTCCGGCGTGTTCGACCCAGCGGAGCGGGCCGCGTTCGCGGTGACGATGACGGCGCCCGCTCCGTCGCAGGCGGCGACGAGGGAGCCCGGGTCCGTGAGGTCGCCGATGACGGGCTCCGCGCCGGTCGCCACCAGGTCGTCGACGTTTCTTGCGGGCCTCGCCAGGATTCGCACCCGCTCGCCGCGGGAGAGCAGGAGGCGCACGATCCGCCCGCCAACCCTGCCGGTGGCGCCGACCACCAGCGTCGGTGGAGTTCTGGCGGCGTCGCGAGTTCGGGGGGTCGCCGGGATCGAGCCCTGGGTGCTCACAGGTAGGTGTGCTCCCGGGCTCGGTCGAGCGCGACCTGGAAGGCGGCCGCGAGCGCCGGCGGGTCGTCGGTCACCTCCAGGATCGTGGTGAGCGCCTCGGCGACCGGTTTCGCGGGCGGCTGCAGGGCGGGATCGAGCAAGGCGCGGCAGCGCGGCAGCGCGTCGCTCGGGCGGCCGTCGGCGACGTCGACTGCGATCAGGGGCCAGAGATCGAGCCAGCGGAAGGGGTACGGCGGTTCGGCCGGCCACGCGCGCTCGGCCGTTTCTGCGTCGCGACGCGCCGCTGCGACGTCCCCCAGGCGGAGCTCGGCCCAGGCCCGGTTTGCGAGTGCGATCGCGACGTACTGCTGGACCCCGAGCGGCCGGCTTGCCGCGATGGTCCGCTCCGCCATCCGCAGCGTCTCGGCGATCCGGCCCTGTCGTCGGAGGACAATCGAGAGGTAGGTGATCGAGCGAGCCTCGAGCAGCGCGTCCCCGATCCGCTCGGCGTCTGCGAGCGCCGCCACGAGCTCTCGCTCGGCGGCATCGAAGTCGAGGTTCCACGTGCAGGTGAACCCGAGCGTGAAGCGCGCCCAGGCCATGGAGCGTCGGTCCCCGAGCTCGGCTGTCGCCACCGCCGAGGCCAGCTTGTGGTCCAGGACCTCCTGGGACGGAACGTACCTGTCGCGGCGCTGGAGGTATGAGGCCATCAGGTCGTGGTACGAGGCCCGCTGCGACGGCGTCCCGCGGAGATGGATCGGTCCCTCGAGGGACGCGATCAACTGTTCCATCTCGTTCGTGTCGGCCAGCCAGTAGGCTCGGTCCACGCGCTTGCCCCGGATGTCGATCCAGGTCTTCCACCAGCCGGGGTCGTCGTCGGGCGGACGAGCTCCCAGGGTGGTCTCGGCTGCCAGGTAGTGGGCCTGCGCCTCGGCGAAGCGTCCCCGGTCTCCAGCCGCGCTGCCGACGAGCATCTCGAGTCGCGCTCGCCATGCGACCTGATCGGCTGGGACGAGTGCCAGCGCCTCCGAATACGACGCCTCGGCCTCGTCGACTCGTCCGACGAGCGCGAGGAGGGCGCACCTGGCCTCGAGCAGTCGCGCGAGGTCGATTCGGGCCTCACGATCGCCGTCCGCATGCGATCCGGCGGCGACACGTGCCTGCGCTGCCACGACGGCCGTCCCGTACAGGGCGAGCGCCTCCCCATTGGCGTAGGACGCCGACGCCCGCTCGGCCGCAATCCGGGCGTACCGGATCGTCGGCTCGCGATCCTCGGCCCGGGAGAAGTGATGGGCCAGGGTGGCTGCCATCTCGTCGAGCCGCCCGGTCTTCTCAGCCGCCTCCTCGAGGTGGCGCCCGACGATCCGGTGGATTCGACGCCGGTCGGCGCGCACGAGAGACGAGTACGCCGCCTCATGGATCAGCGCGTGTCGAAACGTGAGGACCTCGCCGTCGGGCCCGGCGCGCTCGAGCACAGCTCCCTCGTCGATGCGTCCACCCACCTTCGATGCGGCCTCCGGTTCGCCGGCCTCGAGCGCGACCGCGCGAAGCAGGTCAAGCGGGGCGTTGCGCCCGATGACCGAGCTGATCATCGCCAGCCTGTGCACGTCCCGCGGCAACGCGTCCAGGCGCGCCAGGAGGAGGCTCCGGAGGTCCGGCGGGATCGTCTCGGACGCCCGCGGGTCCACCCACCAGCTGTCGTCCTCGCGTCGGAGGAGCCCGCGCTCGAGGAGCGTGGCGACGAGCTGCTCGACGAAAAGCGGGTTTCCGTCGCAGCGATCCAGGACGAGGAGTCGAGCGGCCTCCGGAACGTCCTCGGCTCCCAGCAGCTCGGCAGCCAGGCGCCGCTCGCCGTGCGAGTCGAGCGGCCGCAGGTTGAGCTCCAGACGAGCCTCCGCGGGGAGATCGGCGAGCGCCCGCTCGAGCTCCTCGCTCCCCGCCGCCGGCGCGGGCCGCCTCGTCAGGCAGACGATCAACGGCCGCGACCGCACCGCCGGCAGGAGACCGGCGACAAGCTCGGCGCTCGAGGGATCGATCCAGTGGATGTCCTCCGCGACCAGGACGATCGGTCCGGTCGATGTCGCCTCCTCGAACACCGCCCGGAACGCGCGTGCCAGGCGGCGCTGGACGGCACGGCCATCGAGCCCGGTGAGAGCCGCTTCGTCGTCCGGCGTCGGTGGAAGGTCGAGCAGCCGGGCGAGCAGCGGGACGGCGTCCTCGAGATCGGCCAGTCCTGCGGCCGCCGACTCGACGTGCTGCCGCATCCGCGCGGGTTCGGCATCCCTGGCAATTCCGAGGAGGCTGCGGAGGCATTCGCGGGCCAGGCGGTAGGGGAGCCCCTGGCCAATCGTCGGGCAGCTCGCCTCGATCCATCGAACCTGGGGAAAGCCGCTCTCCGGGCCTGCGAGGGCACGTCGCCATTCGCGCAGGAGACGGGTCTTCCCGATCCCGGGCTCGCCGAGGATCGACACGACGCCTCCGACCCCGGCCCGCAACAACTCCCCGCGGGCGACCAGTCCCGCCAGCTCGTGCTCGCGCCCGACGAGCGGCGTGCCCTCCCGCACCCGGCGCCCGTGTCCCCCGACCGCCTTGATTGCCACGACCTCGAACCCGGAGACGGGTTCCGCCTTGCCCTTGAGCGCAAGCGGCCCGACCGGGCGCCCCTCGACCTCGGTGGCGACGAGCCGATGCGTCTCGGCGGAGATCAGGACCCCCATTGGCGGGGCGGCCGACTGGAAACGCGCCGCGACGTTCACGGCATCGCCGACGGCCAGGTACTCGGAGCGCCCTTCGCCACCCACTGCTCCAACCACGACCTCTCCCGTATTGATCCCGACCCGGATCTCCAGGCGAATCTCGCGGCTCCCGATTGCGTCGCTCCCGATTGCCGGGCTCCCGATTGCCGGACGGCCGAGAGCGCGGGCGGCGCCGACCAGGTCGAGCCCCGCCCGGACCGCGCGGGCTGCGTCATCCTCGTGCGCGACCGGCGCCCCGAAGAAGGCGAGCAGCCCATCGCCCAGGAGCTGGGCGACGCGGCCGCCGTTCCGCTCGACGATGGCCGTGAACGTGGCCAGCGCCGGATCGACCATGGCCTTCCAGTCCTCGGCGTCGAGGCGCTCGGCAATGGCCGTCGAGCCCACGATGTCGAGGAAGAGGATCGTGACGGGGCGTCGCTCGTCGCTCGGCCCCGGCTCGACCGACCGACCGCACGACGGGCAGAACCGCGCTGCCGCCGGGAGCCTCGCTCCACACGCCGGGCACCCCCGCACCACCTGCCCGCCCGGGTCGCCGGGTCCACTCGGAGCATCAGACATCGGGGAGGGCCCTCGTCCTGCCGCTGGCCGGAGTATAGGTTCGCCTGGACCGGCCGAAGGGCCCGTGCCGACCGTTCCGGGCCTTTCGCGCCCCGGCTCCCGTAGGATGGCGGCGTGGCATTCCCGATCGCAAAACGCGCGACCAGGCTCTCGGCGCCGCTCGCCGGCGCGTTCGCGGTCGGCGCGATCGCGTACGGCGGCCTGTACACGTTCCCGGCCATCTCGGTCGCGTTCGCGCAGGAGTTCGGGATCAGCCGGACCCTCGCCGTCACGCCCTGGACGATGTTCCTCGTCGTCACCGCCTTCGCGAGCCCGCTCCTGGGACGCGCGTACGACGAGTGGGCGGATCGAGACCTCCTGACGGCCGCGATGGTCCTGCTCGCCGCGGGCTGGCTGGCGGTCTACCTCGCGCGCGATATCTCGCTCGTGATCCTCGCCTACGCGGTATTCATGGCGCTCGGCCTCCAGCTTTCGTTCATCGGGACCTCGACCGCGATCGCGCGGCGATACGCGGGCATGTCGGGCCTTGCGCTGGGGATCGCCTATGCAGGTCCGGGCCTCGGCGTCGCGATCGCGCTGCCCGTCGCCGGCGGGCTGATCCAGACGGCGGGCTGGCGCTCGGCCTCGCTCGTCTTTCTCGCGACCTGCCTGGTGGGCGTGGCCTTCGTGTGGCTCATGACCAGCGGCCCGTCGATCGTGGTCCCGGCTCGCCGCGCCGAGCGCCGCCGGACCTCCGCGCCCTCCGACGTGCGTGGGGCAGCCGCGGCGATGGCGCCAGGTCCGGCAGCGGTCGAGCGACCTTCACGTGCCGTGGGCGAGCCCGTGAGCGCCGGCCGGCCCACCACGCTCGCGCTGGAGGCCGGCATCGCAGCCCGTGCGTCGGGCCTGCACGAGACCTCGGCCCCGGGCGCCGTAGCGGCCGCGCTCGAGGTCCCGCCCCTCGGCAGCAGCGAGCACGCGCACAGCGTGCGGCGCGTGGTCCGCACGCGGCGATTCTGGCTCCTGTTCACGGGGGCGGCCGCGATCGGCGTCTTCGACGAGGGCGTCCTCCAGGCGTTCATCCCGGGCGCCATCAGGAGCGGCCTGGGAGCGGAGTGGGCGGCCGCGGCGCTCGGCCTGCAGTCGCTTGCCTATGTCGGCGGGCAGATCGTCGGCGGCGGCCTCAGCGATCGAATCGGGCGTCGTGTCGTGGGCGTCGTGGCGGCCGTCGCGGTGGCCGGCGGGGTCATCGCGGCGCTCGGGCTCGTCGCATCGGCGCCGGGCCTTGCGATCGCGGGGGTGATCCTCCACGGGATCGGGACCGGCGCGACCATCGCGGTCCGGTCGGCGGCCTTCGGCGACGTGTTCGGCGGGCCGACCTTCGGGTCGATCTTCGGGCTGCTGGGGGTCGCCTACCCGGTCGGCGGCACGCTTGCCGTCTACGTGGGCGCGATCGCCTTCGACACGACGGGCTCGTACATCGCGCTGATCCCGGTGGTGCTCGTGGCGCTCGCCCTGTGGACCGTGGCGCTGTGGATCGCCGGCCCGCGACGCCTGCCGGCCGTCAGCCCGGCCTGATTTCCGGCGCGCTGACGTCCACGACCGCCGCGTCCAGGGAGCGCACGAGGTCGGCCGGGGCGAGGTGCACGTTGACCCCGCGTGCCCCGCCGCCGATGGCGACGATCTCGCGTTCCAGGATCGTGGCGTCGGCGATCACCGGCCATGCGTGCGTCGCGCCGAACGGAGTGATCGCGTAGCGTTCGTACCCGCTGACCGACCGCGCCTCGTCGGCGTCGGGGAGTGACAGCTGACGCACGCCCAGGTGGGCGCGCAGCTTCGGCCAGTCGAAGCGCCGGCCGGCGGGCACCAGGACGAACACGTAGTCGCCCTCGCCGCGCCGGACCACGATCGTCCGAAGGAGCGACGCGAGCTCGATCCCCTGGAGCGCGGCGCTCTCCTCGGGGCTCCCGGCGATCTCGGTGCGGACCACGCGGTAGGGGACACCGACACCGGCCATGGCCGGCGGGGCGGCAGGTTCCTCGGTCATTGCCGGCCGATGGAAGCGGGTCGGACGGGTCCGCGGAGCCGGCGGGTTCCGAGGGCTCGGAGCCTCGCGGCGCGGAAATCGGTCGGCCGGCGGGTTCCATCAGCGGGCCCGATCTTCATCAGGCCGAGCGATGGATTTCGGGCGTCCGAGCACGACTTTGCCGACGAAATCGGGATTGGCCGTCGCGCTGAGCACGCGTCAGCGCGGTTCGATCAGCGGATGTGATGCCGATCAGGCCGGCTGATCAAGTCGACCCCTGGCGTACCTGCGAGCGTCGCCCCTTCCACGGGGGGAGCGTCGCGGCGAGAAGAGTGGGGTCAAGTCCCAGGACGTGGTGTAACAGCAGGCGCAACGCATCCTCGCGCCCGGGTCTGATCAGCTCGCCATCAGCAGGGCCGGGCTCACCTCCTCGGGTTCGGTGGACGGCGCGTCGAGCGCCGCCATGGTCTCGGGCC
>JBBQRX010000035.1:0-26310 GCA_038214375.1 Candidatus Limnocylindrales bacterium | reverse complement strand
GTCGGCGCATCGATGGTGCGTCCACCACGGCCGTCAGTGGTGCATGACCTCGCGCCAGGCTCCGAACAGCGTCTCGAACGTGTCCGATTCGACCAGGTCGCGAACGAGCACGGCCAGGCCGGCATTCGAGATGCAGGCCGCGACGCGCGAGCCTGTTCGACGCCGGGAGCGATCGTGCATCAGCGAGGCCACCGCCGTCTCCAGCGCCACGATCGCTTCCGAGCGGCCGTCGCGGCGGCCCCGAACGAGGGCAACGCTCCGGGCAACCGGCAGGCTGGCGACTGCGGACACCGGCGTGACCACGCCCCAGCGCCACGCCGCCTCCCTGTCGAGCCGGCGGCATTCGTCCGCGGTCAGGGCCGCGGCGCGGGACAGGAGGTCGAGCACGACGTCGCCATTCGGCCCCAGGTCGTTCGCGGTCAGTGGGCGGCCGTGCTCCACGACATGAACGTGATACGACGCAGGCTGCTCCCGCGCCGCGCCTCCCACGTCGTGGGATGCGGGTGCCCGGAGCGCGACATCCACCTGCTCGGCAACCAGCTCGTCGGCATCCACGGGGGTCGCCGAGGGCTGCACCTCTCGAACCTTCGCGCGCATGGCTTCCTCCGCCGACGTCCCGACACGAGGTACGACCGATGGCCATCGTAACCCCGGAGTGGGTCCGGGATGCCGTCTTCTACCAGGTCTTCCCGGACCGTTTCGCGCGGAGCGGGCGGGTCGACGCACCGGGGCCCCTGGAGGCGTGGGACGCGCCGCCGACAGTCCACGGCTTCAAGGGCGGCGATCTCTACGGCGTCGTCGAGAAGCTCGACTACCTGCAGGAGCTCGGCGTCACGGCCATCTACCTCAACCCGATCTTCGCGTCGGCCTCCAACCACCGCTACCACACGTACGACTACTACAGGGTCGATCCGCTCCTCGGTGGAAACGAGGCCCTCAGGGAGCTCCTCGACGCGGCTCACTCCCGGGGGATGAAGGTCATCCTCGACGGCGTCTTCAACCACGCGAGCCGGGGGTTCTGGCCGTTCCACCACGTCCTCGAGTGTGGTCTCGGTTCTCCGTACGTCGACTGGTTCCACGTGAACCGGGACCTCCTCGCGGCTGGGCGTCCCCTGAATGCCTACCCGCGCGAGTCGCTGCGCCCGGTCAACAGCGACCTGGAATGGGCGGTGGCGCAGGAGGCCGGTTCCCAGTCGCTGCTGACGCTCGGCTACCAGGCCTGGTGGGACCTGCCCGCGCTGCCCAAGCTGAACACGGACAACCCGAAGGTCCGCGAGTACATCTTCGGCGTCGCCGAACACTGGATCCGGTTCGGGGCGGATGGCTGGCGCCTGGACGTCCCCACCGAGATCGATGACCCCGAGTTCTGGCGTGAGTTCCGCCGCCGCGTCAAGGGCGCGAACCCGGATGCCTACATCGTCGCCGAGATCTGGTACGACGATGACCGCTGGCTTCACGGCGACCAGTTCGACGCGTACATGAACTACCCGCTGGCCGAGACGATCATCTCGTTCTGCGCCGGCAGCCACCTCGACGAACGTGTCATCGGGCAGCACGGGGAGCTCGCCGGGAACATCCGTCGCGAGGATGGGCCCGCGTTCGCCGCCCGGCTGGCCCGCGTGCTGTCGACCTACGACCCGGCGATCAACGAGGTGCAGCTCAACCTGCTGGGCAGCCACGACACGCCCCGGGCGCTCACCATGATGAGCAACGACAGCGACGGCCTGCGCCTTGCGACCCTGGTCCAGATGACCGTTGCAGGCGCGCCATGCGTCTACTACGGCGACGAGCTCGGGATGGCCGGCGAGCAGGACCCGTTCAGCCGCGGTGCCTTCCCGGCGGACCCTTCGACCGGCGACCGGGACCTGCACGCGTTCTTCGCCGGCCTGATCGCGCTCCGGCATGGCCACCGCGCGCTCCGCCGTGGTACGTTCGAGGTCGTCGGCGCCGCCGGGCTGACGGCGGCGTACCGACGCTTCGATGCCGACGAGGTCTTCGTGATCTGCCTGAACGCGGGCGACGAGCCGGCAAGCCTCGAGCTCGCCATCCCCGATCTCGAGGGGCGGACCCTCGTCCCCGAGACATGGCCGGGCTGGAGCTGGGAGGCGGGCCTGCCCGTGACCGTGACTGGCGGCAGGGCCCAGATCGCGCTTCCCGCTCGGTCTGGCCGGCTCCTTGCGCTGACCGGTCGGGCGCTGACCGGGAGCCTCGCATGAAGCCTTCGTCTGCCGGTGTTGGCGAGATTCGCCGGGTTGCGCTTGCCGTGTCCGCGCTCGTGGCGATGGTCGCCGTCGCAATCGTCGCTGCGACGCTCCTCGGGAGCGGAGCGCCCGCCGCATCTCCGGTTCCGCCGGCCGCAACGTCGACCGCGGGCGAACCTGGGGCCCCGGGCGGCAGCGTGGCGCACGCCCCGGACCTCGCACCGCTCGCGCTGGACGGGAAGATCGAGATTGGCGATCTCGCCCACGACAGCGGCAACGACCTCTATCGGGCTCCGTTCGGCGCGGTCCCGGCCGGATCGGTCGTCACGCTGCGGCTTCGGGCCGCGGCCGGCGACCTCTCCGACGCGACGGTCCGCGTCTGGGACTCGAAGCTGAACACGCAGATCCTGGTCCCGATGGCCGTCGTCGCAACGGACCGGACCGGCGGCACGCACGGCTACGATTACTGGGAGGCGACGCTCCACACGCTCGCACAGCCCACCGTCATCGCGTACCGGTTCGTGGTCCGCGACGGTTCC
This sequence comes from Candidatus Limnocylindrales bacterium, assembly GCA_038214375.1. Lineage (GTDB taxonomy): Bacteria > Chloroflexota > Limnocylindria > Limnocylindrales > CSP1-4 > CTSoil-043. The sequence continues at coordinate 23,570 of JBBQRX010000035.1, read as the reverse complement.
ACGACGCGCTACGTGGAGAGCAGCGCGGGCAAGGACGGGACGGCGAGCGCGGCGAAGGGCGCCGAGCTCGGCACGGTCTCCGCGACGAGCGCGGACTCCTCGTGGCAGATCGCCGTCTACAAGCCCGACTTCACGACGCCGGACTGGACGCGCGGCGCCGTTGTCTACCAGGTCTTCCCGGATCGCTTCTTCAACGCGAACCCGGCCAACGACCCATCCCCGAACGCAAAGCCGGCCGCGACCGGGAACGGACGGTACCGTTCCGGGACCGTGTACGGGAACGCCATCCTCCAGAAGGAGTGGACGGATCTCCCCGAGGGCTACTGCCGGGCGTACCAGGGGACGACCTGCCCCGAGACGCCGCTGGGCCGGGACTTCTACGGCGGCGACCTCGCCGGGATCACGGCCAAGATGCCCTACCTGGCCGACCTCGGCGTGACCGTGCTCTACCTGAACCCGATCTTCGCGGCGCCGTCGAACCACCGCTACGACACGGCCGACTACAGCGCGATCGACCCTGGCCTCGGCACCCAGAGAGACTTCGACGCCCTGGTCGCTGCGGCGAAGGCGAGAGGGATCCGCGTGATCCTCGACGGTGTCTTCAACCACGTCTCGTCCGCCTCGCCCTACTTCGACCGGAACCACCAGTACTCCGAGGTTGGCGCCTGTGAGTCGGCGACGTCGCCGTATCGCTCCTGGTTCGTCTTCCGGGCCCCGGCGACCAACGAGCCGTCCCCATGCGCGCCGTCCAGGCCGGGCGGCAGCGACACGTACTACGCGAGCTGGGCGGGCTACGACACGCTCCCCCAGCTTGTCCCGCAACCCGCGGTCAGCGACCTGTTCCTCGGCTCCGGCGGCGTCGTGCAGCGATGGCTGCGCGCCGGCGCGGCCGGCTGGCGCCTCGACGTGATGGACAACCTCGCGCCCGGCTTCCTCCGCGCGCTCCGTACCACCGTGAAGGCGACGGACCCGAACACGCTCATCCTGGGCGAGCAATGGGGGGACTCGACCGCCTGGCTCCTCGGCAACGAGGCGGATTCGACGATGAACTACCGCTTCCGGCGAGCGGTGATCGGCCTGCTCAACGGCCCGACGAACGACCTCGACGGGGCGATTGCGGGGTTGAGCCCGAGCCGGTTCGCGGCCACGATGGAGAAGGTCCGCGAGGACTATCCGGCCGCCGCGTGGAACGCGCTTCTCAACCTCGTCGACAGCCACGACACCACGCGGATCCTGTGGACGCTCACGCCCGCGACGGATAACGCTGCGGCCAAGAACGAGCCGGACGCCATGGCCAGGGGCAAGGAGCTGCTGCGCCAGCTTGCGACCCTCCAGCTTACGTGGCCGGGTATGGCCTCGATCTACTACGGTGACGAGGTTGGGCTGACCGGCCAGGACGATCCCGATGACCGGCGGCCATACCCGTGGGCGACGGGCGACGCGCAGCTCCAGGCGCACTACCGGACGCTGGCCCGTCTCCGTGCCGAGCACGTCGCACTGCGCGACGGGGACCTCAGGTTCCTGCGCGCCGCCGACGCCTCCGGAGCTCTCGCCTTCGGGCGCCGCGCCGCGTCCGAGGCGGCCGTGACGGTCCTCAACATCTCCGACCACCCCAGCACGGTGACGGTGCCCCTTGCCGACTACATCCCCGACGGCACCTTGATGACCGAGGCGCTCGGAGGCGGGCAGGCGACCGTCGCGGATGGCTCGCTGGCGGTGGCACTCCCGGCCCATGGCAGCGCCGTCTACCTCACCGCGCCAGGGACGCAGCTCGAGCCGCCGGCAGCGCCCGGCGGCGTTGCGGCGTCCGCGGCGCCGGGCTCCGTCACCGTGACCTGGTCGCCGGTCCCGGGGGCCGACCGGTACCGCATCCTCCGCTCGATCGTGACGGCCGGCGGCTACGCGCAGGTCGGGACCGCCACGGCGACCACCTTTGCCGACCTGACTGCCAGGAACGGCATGACATACCACTACGTCGTCGTGGCGCTCGACGTCGCCGGCAATGTCGGCGCCCGCTCGGCGGAGGTCGCGGGGCTCCCGCAGCTCCGCCTGTCGGACGCGCGGCTGACGGGAGTCGCGACGGTCGAGCAGCCGCTCTCAGCGGTGGATGCCGGTGTCCCGATCGCTGGTCTCGTGACCGTGCCGGGCGTCACCGGCAGCGGCGCCCCGACGGTCGGGATCCTCGCCCAGCTGGGCTTTGGCACCAACGGCTCCGACCCTTCCGGCGACGGCTGGCGCTGGAGCGCGACCCGCTGGACATCCTCCGAGAACGGCAGCGACAGGTTCGTGGGGACCGTCCGGCCCGAGGATCCAGGCTCGTTCGACGTGGCCCTGCGGATCTCGACGGACGGCGGCTCGACCTGGGCCTATGCCGGCCGGGCCGGGGTCGTCAGCCCGTACGATCCCGCCCAGGCGCTCGGGCTGACCGCGGTGCGTGGATCCGACACGACGCCGCCGCCCACGCCCGGCCAGCCCAGGGTCGCGGTCGTCGCCGACGGCTCGCTCACGCTGGCCTGGCCGGCAGTGACGGCCCCCGACCTTCTGCGCTACAGGATCGTGCGAGCCGCGACACCCGGGGGGCCCTACGTCCAGATCGGCACGTCGGTGGAGGCCGGGTTCACGGACGACACGATCGTCACGGGGTCCACCTACGACTACGTGGTGACGGCCGAGGACGCGAGCTTCAACAGGTCCGCCAACTCACCCGAGGTTGCCGTCGCAGCCGCCACCCGGCAGGTACAGGTCACCTTCCGGCTGACGGTGCCGGCCGGGACGCCGAAGGACGCAAGCGTCTTCATCGCCGGCGACTTCCAGGGCTGGAGCCCGGGGACCACCGCGATGAAGCATGCCTCTGGGGCGACCTGGGAGACCACCGTGCCGTTCGCTGAGGGGGCGGCCGTGCAATACAAGTACACGCGCGGCAGCTGGGACGCCGTCGAGAAGGACGCGGGCTGCGGGGAGATCCCCAATCGTGTGCTCTCCGTGACGTACGGCACCGATGGCACGCTGCTCATCCAGGACACGGTCCAGAAATGGCGGGACATCAATCACTGCGGGTGATGACCGGACGGCTCGGGACGCCTTGCGCCCGGTTTGGTCTGCGTTCGCCTTGCCGGCTCATCACTCGCAGGCCGGCCGCCGGAGCACCGGCCCGGTCCCCGGACCGGGTATGGAAACGAGGACACCCCGCCGAGCTGAGTCCGCCAGAGCCCGCTGACGTTGCCTGAGCCCCGCGTTCCAGCTGAGCGTGGCCGTGCCCCCGCGCTCCGGCATCGTCCTCGCGTCGGCCGGTTGAGCCTATACTCGGGATCTCGTGGCAGACCTCCCCTTCGAGCCGGCGGACGCCGGGAGCACGCAGCAGCTTCTCCGGGTCATCGACGCCGAGGGCAAGATTCCGCGGGCGCTTGAAGCCCACGGTCCGTTCGCCGGTCGTGACGTGACCCTGTTCGGCGCGTCCCCAGAGCGTGCGCGCTGGCTGACGGATGGCGGCGCGCGGGTCGCGGTTGTGGCGGATCCCTCGATGGAGCAGGCGTGGCCCGCCGCTGCAAGTGCCGATGTCGTGATGGCCTTCTGGGCGGGGTTCGACGGAGCGGACCGCGCCGAGCAGCTGGCCCAGGCCGAACGACTCCTCCGGCCGGACGGCCAGATTCTGGCCGTGCTGGATTACGGGCGCGACGATCTCGACGTGGTTCGGGGTCCGGATCGGGCCGCGGGCCTGGTCGCCTCGAGCCGCCGCGACGGCTGGTTCCTGAGCCGTGGCTTCCGCATCCGGGTGATCCACGCGTTCTGGCGCTTCGAGACGATCGAGCAGGGCGCCGAACTGCTCCGGGCGGCCTACGGGCCGGCAGCGGAGCCCGCGATCCAGCTTCTGCGCCGCCCGCGGCTTGCGCACAACGTCGCGATCTACCAGTGGACGCGCGGCGCCAGCGCGGCGGACGCTGCACCGCCTCGAACGAAGCCGGCTCGACGGACGTCCGATCGGCCGACGCCGAACCAGGCGACGCCGGCCGAGACGACGACCCCCGCCGAGACGAGGCCGAACCAGGCGACGCCAACCGAGACGACGCCCGGGCCGACCGCCTGAGACGCGAGCAGCCGATGGATCCCCGACGCCAGGTCTCGCCCCGCGCACCGGACGGGTCACGTCGTCGAACTGGCGTCCATGTCGGGTCGATGCGCGTGACACCCACCCGGATCTTCCTGGCCGTCGCCTTCCTGGGGTCGCTGCTCTACCTCGTCTACGCGGTCAGCGTTCGCGACACGACCCAGATCCCTGCCCTCGCCTCCGGGGCGCTCGTGCTCGGGCTGGTGTTCGGGATGCTCGCGACGGTCGGTGGGATCGAGACGTTCCAGGCCTCGCGCACCAATCGGCCCGCGCGATCGGTCCTGGCGGCCGTGCTGGGCGGCGTCGCCGGCGTGATCGCGCTCGCGTGCTTTGCCGCCGCCGCGATCCTCGCGATCCTCTCCCGGGCGCCCTGACGGTCAAGGGGCGGGCACGCGCGGGGGCGCCGCAGCCCGCGCGGTGGGCGTGCGCCTTCGGAGAGAGCGACAGGTCGCTCGGCAGGGGCTCCGGGCCCTGCTAGACTCGGCGCCGTCCGGCGCCCCCATCGTCTAGAGGCCTAGGACGCCACCCTTTCAAGGTGGAGATCAGGGGTTCGAATCCCCTTGGGGGTACCACGTGGCGACCGGTCGACCGAGGCAGGTGCCGCCCATCCGCGTTTGCCGCCTACGGTGTCGGGGCGACGATCACGAATTCGTCGACGTCCACGCGAGGCCTTCCGGGCGTGCCCACGGTCCGGATCTCGAGCGTGTGCCTGCCGGTCGTCGTCCACGATCGTAGCGCCATGATCAGCCGCGCAGCGGACGTCGCGCGGCCCAGGTCCACAGTGCGCTCGTACGCACCGTCGACGTAGATGCGCGCCTGGCCGCGGGTCGGACCCACGGTCGAGACCCAGCCGATCTGCTTCCCGGTGAAGGTGATCCGGACGCTTGCACCCGCGACCGACGCGGCGATCGCGCGCCCGCCGACGAACGCGGCGGAGAGCTTGGTCGACCACGTGCCTTTGCGAACAATGGCGGACGACGTCTCCTGCACCGCGCTCATGCGGAACGCCCCGGCGGTGGCCCATGCGCCGACGTTGCCGGCGCGATCGATGGCTCGCACCCGGAGGCGATGCACAAGGCCGGGTGCGAGCTCCAGGGTGACGCCCGTGTCGGTGGCCTTCGCCAGCGGTACGGCGACCCAGGAAGACCCGACGAACCGCTGCACCTCGTAGCCCTTCACGCCGCGACCCTGGTCCGTCGCCGCGGGCCAGGTGACGCCGACCGGGATCGTCGCCCCGCCGAGGGTCGTCGCGGCGAGAAGCGTGGATGCTGGGGCGCGGGCGACCGGCGGGAAGGAATCGAGACGAACGGTGACCGTCGCAGCGCCCTGGACGCCGCGCGCCGTCGCGACCACGGTCGCCGTGCCGGGCGCCGTGGCCGAATAGCGCCCGGCCGGGGTGATCGCACCGGGCCCGGTTACGCTCCACGCGAGCTCTCCATCGAGGAGCGTCACGCCGTTGTAGGCGGCGTCCTGGCCCTTCACGGTGAAGCCCGTCGCCTCACCCTGCCAGAGGCCGGCGGTAGCCGGCAGGACGGCGAGCGTTGCGAGCGGGCCGGTTGGCAGCGAGCTAAAGACGATCAGGCTGTTGGCAACCCCGACCTCACGGCCGGCGGATGGGCGATTCACGAGCGAGACGTCGACATCGCCGGGCAGCCGGATATCCATGGCCGTGGAACCCCCGCCGTCCATGTTCAGCGCCTGGACCACCCCGCGGGACAGCATGAGCTCGGCAAGCTCGTCCAGGTCGACGCCCAGGCTATAGCCGGACTGGCGCCCATCCACGGTGGCCATCACCAGGTCGCCGGCCGTGGTGATCCCCAGCGCGGTTCGCGGATGGAGCTGGTCCGCGATCAGCGGGCGCGGCGAGATGTTGGTCACGCCATCAGAGATGATGAACTCGCGCGCCCCGATGGCCTCGCGGACGTTCTCCCAGCCGGGCGTGATCGAGAAGGTGAGCGGCAGGGGATCACCGGGCTTCAGCGTGTCGAGCAACGACCCCGCCGGACCGTTGAGGACGACGGTGTCCGGCGCAATCGCGATGCCACCGAGGGCGGCGCGGACCTCGCGGACGACCGCCGGCTGCGTGCCCGACGGAGCGAGCGGGAGCGTGACACCCTGGAGCACGACGTCGGTCCCGCCGACATCCTCCGGCGTTGTGGGCCCGAAGCGTGGCGTGTAGAGCGCGATCTGTGGATCGGTCCGGCCCTGGTTGACGTGCGCGATCGTCCCGGTCGTCCCGTCCGGCCAGGTGAGCGACACGCTGACGAGGACGTTCCCGATCAGGGGCCTGCCGGAAGCATCGATGCCAAACGTCGGACGCGCCCTCGGCGCCGCCGTCACCAGCTCCCCCGCGTGGATGTCGATCCCGTTCGGAGCGAACTGGGTCGGGCTGGCGTAGCCACCCCACGTGTCGCCGTTCATCGCGGCGACGGCGCGATGCCCGTCGCTCGACGCGCGGAGCGCCTGGCTCGTGGTGGTCTCCAGCCGCGTGATCCGATCCCCGGCGAGCGACGTCTCCAGGGTGATCCCGGGCGTCCCCATCGTCACCTCGACGAGGTTGACCGCCTGGATCCCCGAGCGCGTCGTCTGGATGGTTCCCCAGTCATGCTGCACGCCCGGCGCCACCGGGGCTCTCCCCATCGAGACGTAGGGCGTCGAGACGGAAGCGAGGGCCGTCTCGGGGCGCATCGCACCCGGGAGGGGGATCGGGACGGCCGCGCCGGAGAACGCGATGAGGGCAGCCAGCGTTGCCGCCGCCGACGCGCGAGCACGTGGGCGGGTCGACCGGTGCCGGGGCATCATCACGTCAATGGTAGCGCGCGCCCCCGGCGCCGCCCCTTCCTCCCAGCGAAGCTGCGAGCGCGCCGCCGCCGCCGCCTGCCGCCACACGGCCGTCGCGGGCCGTGCCTCTGCTACGATCCGGACATGCCGTTCGACATCAACGGGATCCGCATTCCGACGATCACGAAGGAGAACCTGGCGACCCGCTGCCGCGGATGCGGCGGCGAGATCGAGGGCACGCCCTTCCGGGTGAACGTCATGGACATCACCGCCGTCGAGATCCCGCCGGCCTGGTCGGGCGGGACGTCGATCAACCCCGGTCCCTTCCAGTTTCACGCGGATCCGGCCTGCGCGCGTCGGTGGATGCGGGCGCGCGGGAACCTGTTCTGCCGGAAGTCCGCCATCCGTGAGCTGATGCGGCCGATCGCGATTCCCGGCGACCCGCCCCGCTGGGGCCTCTGCGACGGGTTCCATCACGACGACCACGAGCTCGTCCCCGCCTGAGGGGCCCGCCCCGGGCAATTCGGAGGCCTCTCCGGCATGAGCGTCGCCATCACCGGGATCACCTCGCTGATCGCGCTGCTGTTCGCCGTTGCGCTGCTCGACCAGTGGCGGGTCCGTCGCCAGAGCTTCCAGCTCGCCTGGGCGATCGGGATGCTCTTCTTCGGGATCGCAAGCGGGTGCGAGGCGATCGCGGCCGCGAGCGGCTGGAGCGAGCCCCTCTACCGGACCTGGTACCTGGCAGGGGCCGTCTGGACCGCCGGGTGGCTCGGGCTCGGGACGGCATTCCTGCTGGGGCGGACGCGCTTCGGCTACGCGTTCGCGGCATGCCTCTTTCTGGCCGGGTTGTTCACGCTGCTGACCCAGCGGCGCTACAACTACGAAGGCGCCGGGAGCGCGCCGATCCTCTACTTCATCGCTGCCGGGATCCTTGCGCTCGCCGTGGCGGTCGCGACGTATTTCCAGGACGATCGCTGGCCGCGGATCGCGGCGCTCGCGGTGGTCGGGGCGACCGTTCTCTCGGCGGGCCTGATGCTCACGACGTCGCTGGCTGCGCCCGGCTGGAAGGTGGATCCAGCCACGAACGCGCCGGTGGCCGACCTCTTCCCGGGCACCCTGCGGCTCCTCACGCCGTTCCTCAACATCACCGGCGGCCTGGCCCTCGCGTTCGGCGCGCTCTTCTCCGCGTACGTGTTCATGCCGAAGCGACGCATCCTCGACTACTCGCTCGACCCGAGCCAGCCCGGCGACCAGTTCCTCTTCAACCTGGCGATCTCGCCGGTCGCGATCACGGTCAACTTCGCGGCGTCGCTGCCCGCCGCGCTCCGGGCGCTGTTCGCGGGGCGCCTGCACAGCCGGGTCCCGGCCACGATCCTCATCGCGATCGGGGCCTTCCTCGCCTCGTCGGGCGACATCCTGGCGCGGTTCGGCGTCACGGACTTCTTCGTGCTCGGGAAGCTGGCGGCGGTCATCTTCCTGTTCCTGGGCTTCCTCGTGAGCGTCGAGGCGTTCAGCGAGTGGCGGGTCCCGTTCACCCGCGTCGTCCTCGTCCGACGGCGAGCCGACCCGCAGCCGGCGGGGGAATCGCGGCCGGGCACCTGACGGCGCTGGCGATCGCCACGGGCCGGTCGTGACCGCTCCGCGCGGGTGGCTCGGCGGCACGCTGGCCGTCGCCGTCGCTGCCTGCCTCTTCGGCACGCTCGGCCCGGCCTCGCGCGCCGCCTACGACGCCGGCCTGACGCCGCTCACCTTCGCCCTGTGGCGCGCTTCGCTCGGCACGCTGGGGCTCCTGTCGATCCTGGGCGTGCTCACGCTCCGGGGCCGCGATCGCCTCCACTGGAAGGCGCTCGACCGGCGCACCGTGGCAGCGCTCGCGGCGGCGGTGTCGGCCGGCCTCGTGCTCAACTTCGCGATCTTCTCGGCGTTCCAGCAGATGTCGATCGCGCTCGCCCTGCTCGGCTTCTACACGTACCCGGCGCTCGTGGCGGTCGGCTCGGTCGCGATGGGCGAGGAGCGACTCACGCGCGGGCGCCTGGCCGCGCTCACCCTCGCGCTCGTCGGCATGGCGGTGGTCGTGCTCGGCGGCTCCGGCAGCGTCGAGGGCCCCGGCGCGGGCAGCGGCCCGGGGTTTGCCCTCGCCGGGTTCGGCCTGGCCCTCCTCGCCGCGGCGATGCAGGCCGTCTACGTGCTCCTTGGCCGGCGCGGATTCCCGGCCGTCCCGACCGGGGAGGCGACGCTTGTCGTCCTCGGCGGAACTGCGACGGGCTTCCTCCTGCTGACGCTCCTGACCGGGTCGCTGGACGTGGCGCTCATCCCATTCCGATCTCCCGCGGCCCTCCCGGTGCTGCTCTGGGCGGGCCTCGCGGGCGCCTCGATCCCCACGCTCCTCTTCCTGGTGGGAATCCGGGCGATCGGGCCGACCCGGGCGGCCATCATCGCGTTGATCGAGCCGGTGGCCGGCACGGCGCTCGCGGCGATCCTGCTCGCCGAGCTGCTTGGTCCCGTGCAGGTCGCCGGGGGAGCGCTCGTGCTGGCAGCCGCGGCGTTGCTCCAGCGTGGCGGCGAGGCCGCCGAGCCGCACGAGGCGACGAGCGGGACCGCCTGACCCGGCCGACCGGACGAACGCGATATGCCGGTGGTCGCCCCGGCCCTGGTGGACCGCCCTCGAATACCGGCCCTCGTATACTGGCGGCACCGGCGCGGACGAGCCGCATTCGCCCGTCCGCCATCGCCCAATGTGAGCTCTTCGAGGTTCCATGCGCGTTCGCAAGGCCGTCTTCCCTGCCGCCGGGTGGGGCACCCGATTTCTGCCCGCCACCAAGGCCCAGCCCAAGGAAATGCTCCCGCTCGTCGACAAGCCGATCATCCAGTACGCGGTCGAGGAGGCGGTGGCGGCGGGCATCGAGCAGGTCATCATCGTCACCTCCAGCCAGAAGCGTGCGATCGAGGACCACTTCGATCTCAGCTATGAGCTTGAGCACCTGCTGGAGGAGCGCGGCGAGATCGAGCGCCTCCGCCAGATCCGCGCCATCACCGATCTCGCCCAGATCGCGTACGTTCGGCAGAAGGAGCAGCTGGGCCTGGGCCATGCCGTCCTCATGGCGAAGGAGCTGGTCGGGCACGAGCCGTTCGCGGTGATCCTCTCGGACGATGTCGTGACCGGCGAGCGGCCGTGCATCGGACAGCTGGTCCACGCGTACGCCCAGACCCGTTCGTCCGTGGTGGCGGTCATGGAGGTGCCCCCCGAGGAGACGTCCCGCTACGGCGTGATCGGCGGGGAGCGCGTCGAGGGCGGCGACGGGCGGCTCTGGAAGATGGACCGGGTCGTGGAGAAGCCGGAGGCGGGGACCGCGCCGTCCAACCTCGCGATCATCGGCCGCTACATCCTGACGCCGAAGATCTTCGACAAGCTGGAGCAGACGGCGCACGGCGCCGGCGGCGAGATCCAGCTCACCGACGCGATCCAGGCCCTCATGGAGGAGCAGGCGGTCTACGGCTACGAGTTCGAGGGGACTCGCTACGATGCCGGCACGACCATGGGCTGGTTGAAGGCCCAGGTCGAGCTCGCGCTCGCGCGCCCGGACCTGGGGGAAGAGTTCGGCGCGTACCTCCGCGGCCTCGACTTCTAGGCCGGGGACCTGCGCCGAGCGGCGCTCGACAGCGGACGAAGGGAGACGGATCGTGGCTGGTCTCGGCGACGTGCTCGGCGGGCGGTATCGCCTCGTCGAGCTGCTGGGGCAGGGCGGCATGGCCACGATCTACCGCGCCACCGACAGCCAGCTCGGGCGCGACGTCGCGGTCAAGGTGCTTCACCGCGAGTACGGCCGCGACCCCGACTTCGTGGCGCGATTCCGCCAGGAGGCGCACGCCGCGGCGGCGCTCAGCCACCCGGGCATCGTGGCGGTCCACGACTTCGGCGTGGACGAGCAGGGCCCGTACCTCGTCATGGAGCTTGTGGACGGCGAGGACCTCGCCTCGCTGCTGCGCCGGAACGGCCCGCTCCCGCCGCGCCAGGCGGCCCGGCTCGTCGCCGAGGTTGCCCGCGCGCTCGATGCCGCCCACGATCGGGGCATCGTCCACCGTGACGTGAAGCCCGGCAACATCATGCTGAATGCGAACGGGCGCGTGAAGGTGACCGACTTCGGGATCGCGCGCGCCTGGGCGGACGCCGGCCTGACCCTCCCGGGCACCACGCTCGGTTCCGTCCACTACTTCAGCCCGGAGCAGGCGCTCGGGGAGCCGGCGACGGCCGCCTCGGATGTCTACAGCCTGGGAATCGTCCTGTACGAGCTGCTGAGCGGCCGCCGTCCGTGGGAGGGTGACTCCGCGGCCGCGGTCGCAATGGCACGGATCTCCGCCGAGCCGCCGCGCGTCTCGGACTTCCGGCCCAGCGTCCCGCCGGCGCTCGAGGCGATCGATCGGAAGGCGATGGCTCCCGACGCGGCGGCACGGTTCGCGACCGCCGGCGCGATGGCGGATGCCCTGGAGGCGTTCCTGGAGGAGGGCCGGGTTGCCGGCGCACGTCCCGCGGGGTCGGCCGCGGCCGGGCTCGCCGGGGTCGCCGCCGGTGCCGCTGCCGCCGGTGCGGCCGCAGCCGGTGCCGCGGGTGCCGCAGCCCGCGTTCCCCCCGTGCCCCCTTCCGGCACGGGCGCCCCCGCCGCTCTGCGCCCGCCGGTCGTCGGCGCCTCACGGACCTCGGTGGCCCGGACGCCGCCGCCGTATGACCCATCCGCGTACGCCGGGCTCGGGGGGAACGACCCGATTCACGCTCGAGGCGCCGTGGCGCCTCCGCCCCTGGACCCCGACGATGGGGGCGGCACGAGCCCCTGGGTGTGGGTGGCCGGCCTGATCGGGCTCCTCGTGCTCGCGATCGCCGGGTTCCTCCTCTTCCGGCTTGCCTCCGCGGGCACCGGCCCGGCCGCGACGCCCGGCCCGGGCAACGTGACCCTGCCGTCGTGGCTCGGTCAGCCCTACCTCGATGCGAACACGGCCGCAGACCAGCTGGGTGTCACGCTCAACGCGAACTACGTCAAGCGCAACGATGCCGCCGAGAACACCGTCGTCGGGCAGGACCCGCCGGCGGGGACGAGCGTCGCGAAGGGGTCCACCGTCAAGGTCGACGTCGTCAGCGGCAAGGACCTGACCAGCGTGCCATCCATCGTCGCTCTGCCCGAGGGCGACGCGATCCGTGCGATCACCGACGCGAAGCTGCGGCTGGGGACGCGGACCGACGACTTCGACCCGAGCATCGCCACGGGCTCGATCATCGGCCAGAGTCTGCCCGCGGGCCTCTCGGTGCCCGTGGACACGCCCCTCGACTACGTGGTCTCGAAGGGCCCGGAGCCGAGCCCGAGCCCCTCGCCATCGCCATCGCCATCGCCGTCCGCATCCCCGTCGCCGTCGCCATCCCCCTCGCCCGAGCCGAGCATCGCGCCGACCCCGGTCCCCACCCCCGTCCCGACCCCGGTGCCCACGCAGGTCACGGTCCCGGTCGGGACCTATGTCGAGCTGACCGTGGCGCAGGCCAAGGCCCAGGCGACGGCCGAAGGCCTGGTGATCCAGTGGCAGGGGGGTGGCAACCCGCCGGAATCGGACGTGGTCGTCTCGCAGAACCCGCCGCCGGGCACAGGCGTCGTGCCGGGGTCGTCGATCCTCCTCAACACGGCGCCGCCCGCTCCGAGCCCGTCACCCTGACCGACGCCCAGGGCGGGCCCGGATGGAATGAAACGGCCGTTCAGGCGCCCGGCTTGCCCCAGAGTGTGCCGGGAGCCGGGAATGGGGGCCCGGCGGGATCGATGAGCTGGAGCTGCTCGCCGGACTCCGACCGCCCGGCGGCCGCGGGGACCGGTCGCCAGCAGCCACGCTGCTCGTCGCCGCGGAGCGTCGCTCGCCGCGGATCGAGACCGCAGGTGCCTCCGAGCGGCCCCGCAATCGCCCGCCGGAAGTGGGTGCACGATCCGCAGCTCGTGCTGGAGCGGCGGCAGACCCAGCACCTCGCCGCATCGGGTTGGGGGGTCCGGCAGTGCGGGCAGCGCCAGTTCGCCATGTGCGGATGGTAGCTGCGCCGGCGAGCCCGCGCCAGGTCTACGGGATGATCGTGATCACGACGCGGCCGGACGCGTCGCCGAACTCGGGCGTGGTCAGGAAGGCGAGGCCGGGCCCGCTGCCGGGCGTCGCCCCGGCCGGGATCGAAGTCCGGAAGATCGCCACCCCGGTCGCGTCCGTCGTCCCCTGGCCGGTGATCATCGGCACGCCCGGGATCGACAGGGTGAACGTGATGTCGCGCCCGGCCAGGCTGGTGCCCGCGGGATCCGTTGCCACGGCGCGCAGCTCGAGCGTGCGGGGCAGCTTCGCCGCGCTGATCCGGTAGGACGAGGCGTTCAGGGTCACCTTGAGCTGGCCGCTGCCCCGCCGGATGGTGAGGACCGCAGTCGTGGCGTTGCCGGCGGGGTCGGCGGCCGTCACCGTGATCGCGTTGGTCCCGTCGGCGAGGGCGAGGACGACCTGGAAGCTCCCCGCGCCGTCCGCCACGCCGGTCCCGGTTCGGCCGTTCGCCTCGTTCCGGGCAGTGACCGTGGAGCGGCCCTGGGTCTTGCCGGCGATCGTGACGGACGTGCCCGAGATCGTCGCCTTGGCGGCCGGCGACACGATCGTGAGCTTCGGCTTCGTGGTGTCCAGGACGTACGTCACGATCGGGGACGCCTCGCTCTCGCCTCCCGGGCCGATGACGGTCGCCGAGAAGTCGTTGCGCCCGGGCTGGAGCGCCACGTCGGGAATCGCGAAATTGGGCGTCTCCCCCAGCGCGACCTCGGTCACCAGGACCGGCTCCTTCTTCGGCAGGGCCACGAAGAGGCGCACCCGGACCCCGGCCCGCCGTCCCACGTCGCTCGCCGGGACGCTGCCGGTCAGGGTCACCGCCGCCTGGTTCGTGTCGATCTGGGCCGGCGCGTCGAGCACCGGTGAGACGGGAACCACGGTCAGGCTCGGGCTCGGCGACGGTGACGGGAGCACGGCCCCGGCGATTCCCGAGACGGCGCCGCCGACGGTCGACACGATTCGGGGCAGCGCCCCCATGACGGTGAGGAGCACCACCGCGCCGAGCGCAACGACGGCGACTCCGAGCGCGGCCTTCGCGGCGAGGGGCAGTCCGCGCGACCTTTCCGCGGCTCGCGACGGCTGGATCCGTGGCGCCGCCGGCCGGCGCGGGGCCGGTGCGGACGGCCGCGGGCGACCCGTGGAAGGCGGTCTGGGTCGGACCTGGCTCGGCCGTCCGCTGCGGGACATCATCGCCTGGCATTGTCGCACGCCGTCGGACCTCGGCCGGGCCCCCGCCGGCGCTCCCGATCGACGCCGCAATGCTCCGGTCGGGTGCGGTCCGGTGTACGCTGGCGCGCGATGAACACGTGGTGGAGCGTCCAGTCCGGTGCGTGAGGGGATGGACGACGGGCGCGTGCGGCCCGCACCTCGCGCGGAGGCCAACACGGCCCCGATGCGACTGGGCCCGGTGACGCGCCCTGCCATCTCGGCCCGCGACATGTCGGGCCGCGGGCGAGCGACCTACCCCACCGCGCCGCAGCCGTTCGCGCGCGGCCGGCGCCCCGTCCCGGTCGGCCCGGCCGGAAGTTCTCCCGGCACGCGCGACGCCGGCCAGCCGGCCCGCGTGCCGCCGACGCGGCCGACCGCGCGGACGGGGTTCGGCGTGCCGCGCACGGGGTTCGGGCTGCCGAGCCTCCGGCGGAACGTCTGCCCGCACTTCTACATGACGGGCGTTCGCGGCGCAGTCCCGATCCAGGCGCCGCACCTCCTCAAGGCGCTGGTCCGGCAGGAGCACACCGTGTCGCGGTGCCAGCTCCGCGGCGGCGTCCACCTGGAGGAGGGGTACGTGAACGACGTCTGCCTCGGCTCCCGTTTCAACCAGTGCGTCTTCTACGAGGACGACCTGGAGCTGTGACCGGGGTCGGGGGCGGCGACCTCCCGGCCACCTTCGCCGAGTCCGTCCTGGCGCTGCAGGCCCGCGGGCGGTTCGGGATCCGCCTCGGCCTCGGCCGGACGCGCGCGCTCCTCGCGGCTCTCGGACACCCCGAGGCGGGGGTTCGCGGCGTGCTCGTGGGCGGCACGAACGGGAAGGGCAGCGTCGTCGCGCTCGTCGGCGCCTGCCTCGCGGCTGCCGGGTATCGCGCGGGGGAGTCCCCGAAGCCGCACCTCGTGACATACCGCGAGCGGATCCGGATCGCGGGGCATCCGATCGCGGCTGCGGACTTCACGAGCCTGGTCAGGGCCGGGCTGCCGGTCGCGGACCGCGTCGCGGGCCGCCATGGCCCGCCAACCGAGTTCGAGCTGCTCACGGCCCTCGCCTTTCGCCACTTCGCGAACGCGGGCGTCGACCTCGCCGTCGTGGAGGTCGGCCTGGGCGGCCGCCTCGACGCCACCCACGCCTGGGACGGGGGCGTGGCCGCGATCACGAACGTGGACCTCGACCACATGGAGCACCTGGGACCGACCGTCGAGGCGATCGCGCACGAGAAGGCCGCGATCATCATGCCCGGCGATCTCGCGGTCACCGGCGCGCAGGATGCGGCGCTCGGTCCCGTCCGGCGCCGGGCGCGCCGAGTGCACGTGCCGCTCGTGGAGGTGCGCCCGGCTCTCGTGCTGGCCGCCGACCGGCGCGGCCTCCTCGTCGAGCTGCCGGGCCTCGGGGCCGTTCGGGTCGCCCTGCTCGGCCGGCACCAGGCAGCCAATATCGCCGTGGCGGATGCCGTCCTCGACGCCCTCGGCGCCGTCGGGATCGCGCAGGTCGGAGTCGATGCGCGCCGTGCCGGCTACGCGGCGGCGCGCTGGCCCGGGCGCATGGAGCTGCTCGAGCTGCCGGGCGCAGGCCCGGGTGGCTCCGACGCGGAGGTCCTCCTCGACGGTGCGCACAACCCGGCGGGCGCCCGTGCGCTCGCCGCCGCGCTCGACGAGCTGCGCCCGGAGCTCCGCGGCTCCGGCGGCGGGACCGGCTCCCCGCGGGGGCGGGTCACCTCCGCCCCCACCGGCGCCACCTCCGCCCCCACCGGCGCCGCGCCGGTGACGCTCGTGATCGGGATGATGGGCGACAAGGACGTCGACGGCGTGATCGCCGCCCTCGGGACGTCGCGCTCGCTCGCCGGCGCGCGGGTCATCGCGACCGCCGTTTCCGGCGGCCGTGCGCTGGGACCGGAGGTCCTCGCGGCGCGCTGGCAGGCCGCCTTTCCGGACGCGGTCGTCCGCGTGGCCCCGGACCCCGCCGCCGCCGTCGACGGCGCAGTGGCAGGCGCCGAGGGCCCGGTCGTCGTGGCGGGCTCCCTGTACCTGGTCGGCGCGGCGCGCGCGCGGCTCGTGGACGACCCCGAGCTCCGCGATCCGGACCCCGCGGGCCCGGCGTAGGATCGAAGGCGATGCCACGCCATCCCGATCCCTTCGACACGCGCGATCCGGTCCGCGTGGATCCCGAACCCGGCCTCCCGGGACGGCCGGCAGCGCTCGCGATCGGCCCGCGGATGTTCGCCTGGGGGAGCCGGACGTTCGTGATGGGGATCCTGAACGTGACCCCGGATTCGTTCTCCGGCGACGGGCTGCTCGCCGCGGGCGGCGACCCGGTTGACGCCGCGGTCGCCCGCGCCCGGGTGATGGCCGACGAGGGCGCCGACCTGCTCGACGTCGGGGGAGAATCGACCCGTCCGGGCCATGCGGCGGTCGGCGTCGCCGAGGAGATCGCGCGCGTCGTGCCCGTGATCCGCGCGCTGCGGGCGGCCCTGCCGGACATGCCGATCTCGGTCGACACGACGAAACCGCCCGTCGCGGAAGCGGCGATCGTCGCGGGCGCGGACCTGCTCAACGACGTCTGGGGGGTCGCCGAGGACGCCGGGCTCGCCGGGGTCGCGGCCGCCCATGGCGTCCCGCTCATCGTGATGCACAACCGGGCCGAGGCGCGCTACCGGAACCTGGTCCCGGAGATCCTCGCCGACCTCCAGCGCGCGCTCGAGCGTGCGCTCGCCGCGGGGGTCGCCTGGGATCGGCTGATCGTCGATCCCGGCTTCGGATTCGGCAAGGCACCCCGCCACAACGTGGCGCTGCTTCGGAGCCTCGACGCGCTGCGGCTGCTGGGCCGGCCGATCCTGCTGGGGACCTCCCGTAAGTCGACCCTGGGCAGGATCCTCGACCTGCCCCCCGACGATCGCGTCGAGGCAACGCTGGCGACCTCGGTTCTCGGGATCGCGGCCGGCGTGGACATGCTGCGCGTGCACGACATCAGGCCCAACGTCCGCGCGGCGCGGATGGCCGATGCCGTCGTGCGCGGCTGGGATCCGGATCCGGAGGCCGCCACGTGACGGACCGGATCGAGCTGCGGGGGATGCGCTTCGAGGGCCGGCACGGCGTGCTGCCGGACGAGGCGATCGAGGCGCAGCCGTTCGAGGTGGACGTCGTGCTCGAGCTGGGCCTCGCGGCGGCCGGGACGACCGACGACCTGGAGCGGACCGTCGACTACGGCGACGTCTTCGGGCGGGCACGGGCGATCGTCGAGCAGGGACCGCACGCGTCGCTGATCGAGGCGCTCGCCGAGCGGATCGCCGCCGACGTGCTGGCGGCCCACCCGGCCGTGGACGCGGTCACGGTGCGCGTGCGCAAGCCGCGCGCGCCGCTGCCCGGGGTCTTCGCCTGGGCCGGGGTCGAGATCCGGCGCGAGCGCGGACCCGCCTGATTCCGTCGCGACCACATGACGCGCGGCCGCGACGGTTCCGTCGCCCCGCTCAGAGGTTGGCGGGACGGGTTCCCAGGGTCAGCGTCAGGGTGATCGGCTTCCCGTCCCGGAGCACGTCGAGCGCCACGGTCGTGCCCGGCACGTACTCCGTGAGGATGTCGTCGAGCGGGGCGACGGCGGTGATCTTCACGCCGTCCACGGACGTGATGATGTCGCCGTCCCTGAGCCCTGCCTTGGCCGCAGGGCTTCCCGCCACGATGGCCGGATCGGCCGCGCCGTTCGCGGATGCCGGCTGCAGCCATGCCCCTTCACGGACGCTCAGCTTCTCCTGGTCGGCGATCTGCTGGGTCAGCGCCTGGTACCGGATCCCGATCCACGGGCGCGCCAGCTTCTGACCGGCCAGCGCCTGCTGCATGATCGGCTTGGCGATGTTGATCGGGATGGCAAAGCCGATCCCCTCGGCGGTCTGGGCCACGGCGGAGTTGATCCCGACGACGTTGCCGCCCGCGTCGAGCAGCGCGCCACCCGAGTTCCCCGGGTTGATCGCGGCGTCGGTCTGGATCAGGTTCCGGAGCTGCGTGCCGTCCTGGACCTGGATCGTGCGGCCGAACGCGGAGATGATCCCCGAGGTCACCGAGTTCGTGTAGGTGCCCAGCGGGCTGCCGATCGCGATCGCGAGCTGGCCGACCTTCGCCGCCGACGAGTTGCCAATGGGCGCGCTCGGCAGGCTGGTCGCGTCCACCTTCACGATGGCGAGATCCGTGAGCGTGTCGATCCCGTAGATCGTGCCGCTGAACTGGCGGCCGTCCTGGAGGGCGACCTTCAGCGCGCTGCTGCCCGCGACGACGTGCTTGTTGGTGATGATCCAGCCGTTCGCATCGAAGATCACGCCCGAGCCCACGCCCGTCGCCGGGATCTGGCCGAACGGGTCGTTCGAGTTGCCCACGTCACCTGACGACGTGATCGTCACGATCGCCGGCGAGACCTTGGCCGCGGCGGTGGTGATCGCGGACTGCTCGTCGATGACGACCGGCTGGGGTGCCGTGATCGTCTGACCCTGGGCCGCGGTCGGGGCCGGCGAGGGCCGGTCGAGCGTCCCCGAGGCGCGGATGAGCCCATACGTCCCGACCGACGCGAGCGTCGCGGAGACCAGTGATGCGGCCACGACGATCGCGACGAGCCCGCCGCGGCGTCGTTCCGGCTGGGCCGGCGCGCTCGGGGGCCCTGCGGGGATCCAGCCGCCTGTCACCGCCTCCGGGTGCGCCGGCTCGAACCAGCGCTCCGGGGTGGGCCGGGCGGCCTGCTCCGCATCGACCTCGGTCGCGGCCCAGGCCGGCCGACGATCGACCGCCGGCGCATACGTCGCCTGCGGGGCGGGCACCGTGTCGGTGTCCGGGAGGTCCGGGGCGGCCGCAGCCGGCATCGGGTCGGGCGTTGGGGCGGGCTGGACCAGGTCCGGATTCTCGCCGGAGATCGGGTCGAAGGAATCGTTCATGCGGGATCACTCCAGGGAATGTGCGGGTGTGCGGCGTGGCCGGGTGCGTTCGGTCCATGGTGGCAGGGCC
Organism: Candidatus Limnocylindrales bacterium; assembly: GCA_038214375.1. Classification (GTDB taxonomy): domain Bacteria; phylum Chloroflexota; class Limnocylindria; order Limnocylindrales; family CSP1-4; genus CTSoil-043. The sequence goes on along the minus strand of JBBQRX010000035.1, from coordinate 4,399 downwards.
GGATTCAGGCGCAGGTGCGGCGACTATGAAGAAATCGCCACCTCGCCGGGCGGAGGACCCCCCAGAGAAGGGGTTCCGGCTCCGCCCACGGCGCCACGCGCCGCCTGGGTCGCGACGCCACGTGGGTCGCGGGGAAGGATCACGCTGAACGTGGACCCCTGGCCGACGCGGCTCTCCACGCTGATCACGCCGGCGTGCATGTCTACGATCGACTTCACGATCGCGAGGCCCAGGCCGCTCCCGCTGCTGCGCGCCTCGTTCGCGCTGGAGCCCCGGTAGAAGCGCTCGAAGATATGGGGCAGCTCGGCAGCGTCGATCCCGACCCCGGTGTCAGCGACCTCGAGCTGGGCGCCGTCCCGGTGCGGCCGCAGCGCGACCTGGACGTGGCCCCCGCGCGGTGTGAACTTGAGGGCGTTGCCGACCAGGTTCCCGACGACCTGCCCGATCCGCTGCGGGTCGTGGCGGATCCGGAGCGGGGAGTCGGGGAGCTCGAGTGCCAGCTCGACGTCGCGCCGCCGGGCCGTCGCCTCGGCCTGCTCCACGGCCGACTCCACGGTCGTCCGGAGGTCGTCCGGTCGCAGGTCCAGCGCGAGCAACCCCGACTCGAGCTTCGAGAGATCGAGCAGGTTCTGCGCAAGCCAGTCGAGTCGCTCGAGCTGGACCCGGCTGGATTCGAGGAACTCGCGCCGGGCCGCCGCGTCCTCGCCGGCCTGCCCCTGCAGCAGCTCCGTGTTCATTCGCAGCGCCGCGATCGGGGTCCGCAGCTCGTGGCTGACATCGGCCAGGAACTCCCGGCTGCGATCCCGGTCGCGGCGGACCAGGCCTACCGATTCCTCGAGCCGGCTCGCCATCAGGTTGAACTGCCGGGCAAGATCCGTCACCTCGCTGTATGCGGCGCCGATGTCCGCCGCCGGGACGCGGTTGGCGAGGTCGCCGCCGCCGAATCGACGAGTGGCCTCGCTCAGGCGTCGAAGCGGTCGCGTGAACCGGCCCGCAATCAAGGCCACCATGATCAGCGCGGCGAGGAGCGCGCCGAGCGCCGTGACCGCGAGGAGGGTGGTCACGGTGGCCAGCGTGTATGCCCTTGTCGTATAGGGGTTCGAGAGGGTCACCCGCACGCCCCACGGGATCGCCAGCTCCGTGCTCTGGACCGGCCCGAATGTCGCCGACGCGTGGATGCCCTCACGGCTCTCGCGAGGCTCAGCCTTTGCCGTCAGCAGCGCCGTCGTCGTCCCCCCGGGCGCTGCCGTGACGATCACCGTGCCCGACGCGGTCCGGGTCGCCCCCCCGATCTCGACCATGACATCCGCCTTGGCGACGGCATTCGCGAGAAAGCTCAGGAAGGTCCGGGCGCTGATCCGCTGGGCGACGCTTGCGTCGAGGATGTTGCCGGCCTCGATGACAGGATCCGCACCCGGGACCGCCACGACGGCAACGATGCTCCCGACCTCGAGCGCGCGGGCAGTGAGCGCGCCCTCCTCCTGCTCCGCGAAGTACGCGTCGAGCCGGTTCACGACGATGGCCGAGACGGCCAGAAGGACGCCTGCCACGAGCGCCACGACCGTCAGGGTCAGTCGGGCCCGGAAGGACCGGGGGACGAGCGGGCCCAGGCGGCGCGGCCCGGGCGTCTCCGGGGGACTCGCGACTCCCGGAGCGTCAGCGCTCGACGAACGCGTAGCCGACTCCCCGCACGGTCAGCACGAAGACCGGCGCCGACGGATCGTCCTCGATCTTCTCGCGCAGGTGGCTGATGTGGACGTTGATCGTCTTCTCGTCCTGGTCGAGCGCCTCGTAGTCGCGAAGGAGCTCCAGCAGCTCGCTCCGCGTGTAGACGCGCCCCGGACGGGTGGCGAGATGCCGGAGGATCTCGAACTCGGTCGGCGTGAGGTTGACCTTGCGGCCCGCGCGCTGGACGCGCCGGCGCTCGAGGTCGATCAGCAGGTCGTCGTGGCGGAGGACGCGTCCGCCGCCGGCGTCCGCGAAGTCGCCATAGGCGCGCCGGAGCAGCGCCTTGATCCGGCTCATCAGCTCGCGCAGGCCGAACGGCTTGGTGAGGTAGTCGTCCGCGCCGAGCTCCAGGCCGATGACCTTGTCCACCTCGTCGTCACGGGCGGTCAGCACGAGGATCGGCATCTTGCCATCCGTCGCGCGGATCCGGCGCAGGACCTCGAAGCCGTCCATCCCGGGCAGCCGGACGTCGAGCACCACGAGATCCGGGGCCTGGTGCGTGGCGATGTCGAGGCCCTCCTCGCCGGAACGCGCGACCGTGACCTCGTAGCCCTCCTGCTGGAGGGCGTACTGGATGCCGCGAGCCACGGCGTGCTCGTCTTCGACGATGAGGATGGTGCTGGCCATGCCGCCGGATCGTACACCGCCGGGGCCCGCGACTTCGACCGTGGTACCCTCACTCTTCGACCGGGCGCCCGGCCCCATTCGGCCGCGCCGCCGCCCCGTCCCCAGAACCGACCAGACCGAACCGAGAGGCCCGCCGTGAGCACCGACCGCCCCACCCTTGCCGCCCTGCCCCGCACCGAGATGGGCAAAGCGACGTCCCACCTCCGCAAGGCGGGCCGCATCCCGGCCGTCGTGTTCGGGCACGGCGATTCGACGTCCGTCTCCGTGGACGCGCACGAGTTCGAGCTGCTCCGTCGCCACGCGGGCGCGAACGCGCTGATCGACCTGCACGTCGAGGGCAGCAAGCCCACGCCGGTCGTCATCAACGGCGTGCAGCTCCACCGGGTCCAGCGGACGCCGCTCCACGTGGACCTCTTCCGGGTGAAGATGTCGGAGGACATGACCGTCGACGTGGTGGTCCACAGCTTCGGCGAGTCCGAGGCGGTGACCAAGGACGGTGGCACGCTGATCCACGCCGTCGACCACGTCCGCGTCCGCGCCCGCCCGGACCGGCTCCCCAAGTTCATCGAGGTGGACGTCTCGACGCTGGCCGACTTCGAGGCGGTGATCGCGGTCCGCGACCTGCCGGTCCCGGCCGGCGCGACGATTCTGAACGACCCCGACGAGGTGATCTTCCGGGTCCTGGCGCCGCGCGTCGTCGAGGTCGAGCCGGAGACCGTGGCCGAGGTGGCCCCGGTTGCGCCGGCCGAGGGCGAAGCCGCCGCCGAATAGCCGCGCACGCTGCAACCTGGCGCCGTTGCGCCGGGTTGATCGCCGGGTCCACCTGCCCGGCTCGGTCGCCGTTCACCCGCCCGGCTCGGTCGCCGGGTTCACCCGCCCGGCTCGGTCGCCGGTTCACCGCAACCCCGCGCCGCTGCGTCGGGCTGATCGCCGGGTCCACTGCCCGGCTCGGTCGCCGTTCACTCGCCCGGCGCTGCCGTGCCGGGTCCACCGCCGGGCGCCGCCGTGCCGGTTCAGTCGCGAGGCGCCCGGCGCTGCCGTGCCGGGTCAGTCGCGAGGCGGCCGGATCGCGCGCGCCGCGACAAGCGGCGCGTCCCAGGTGAATGCCGCGTCCGGCATGTTGTCGAGGGCCGCGTCGAACGCGGCCGCGACCTCCGCGCGCAGGGCCGGCGCCAGCGCCGCGAGCTCGGCGGCCCGGTCGTACTCGAGGAACAGCGCCCGCGCCGCCGCCCGCCCGAACGTGTGGTGCAGGACCGGCTCCCATGCCTCCACGTCCGCAAAGCCTGCCGCGCGAAGGTCGGCGCGGGCCACGTCCGCAGACCCGATCGGGCCTGCCCGCGGGCCGCCGCCCGGAGCCGGGACCGACACGCCGGCGCGGGCCAGCGCCTCAACCACGGCCCGGTCGAAGGCCGTCTCGATCGCCCACGGCTTGGCCTCGGCGGCCCAGGCCACGAAGGCGAGCGTCCCGCCCGGTCGAAGCGCACGCCGCATCCCGGCGAGCGCCGCGGCGCGGTCCGCGACCAGCTGCAGCACGAACGAGGAGAGCGCCACGTCGATCGAGGCGGGCTCGAGGCCTGCGGCCTCCGGTTCGGCGACACTCCCCTCCACGAGCGAGAGCCGGGCCAGCTCCGCCGGGTCGAGCGTGGCGCCCGCGGCGGCCCGGGCGACCGCGAGCATCCCCGGCGACACGTCGAGCCCGATCACGCGGAGGTGCGGCCAGCGCCGGATTGCCGCGAGCGCGAGCGTCCCCGATCCCGTTCCCGCGTCGAGCAGACGAGCGGGAACTCCAGTGCCGCCGGCCGGCCCGGCCGCGACCACCGGCTCGACCACGTCGAGCAGGGCGATCGCCGACGGCGCGAGGACCGGTGCCCAGCACCGAGCGTAGGTGCGCGCCCGGAGGTCGTACCGGGCGGCCATCTCGCTCACCTCGGCAGGATGCCACCCTGGGGCGAAGGACGGGACTCCGCGCCGCCGTCAGGCGGATCCCCCGCCCCGCAGCTCCCGGCCCCGGCCCCGGCGCCCCGACCCGTCCCGCAGATCCCGG
>JBBQRX010000034.1:0-27260 GCA_038214375.1 Candidatus Limnocylindrales bacterium | reverse complement strand
AGATCCCCTCCGAGCCCACGCCGCTCCAGGCCCGGGCGTTCGAGCTCATCGGGGTCAGTCCCGCGAGCGTGTAGACAGAACGCCGCAGCTCAGCGAGCCATCTTCGTGCTCGAATCTGCTCTCCGGGCGCTGGAAGTTCGGTCTAGCCTCCGCGCGGGATCGCCCGGCGGCGATCGCTGCTCGAGGCCGCACATCACACGTCCGGGGAGGCCTCCCTTCCGGTCGAGCCGGACACTCCACGGCCGGGCCGACATTCACGTGCCGGCCCGGCCGTCTGCGTTCCCCGCGTGGGTCGCATCCCGACGGGCAGGTGCCGCGTGGGTCGCGTCCCGTCGTCAGGTGCCGGTCCCACGGGGTCGCCGGCCGGCCGGGCCCCTTCTACAATTGCGGCCATGACCGCCCCTCGCCCCACCGACCCGGCTCCGGCCGGCCGCGTTTTCCCGCGCGTCTTCGGGCGCAGGCTCCCGGTCGTCGAGCGCGGCGAGGGCGCCACGCTCCACGCCGCGGACGGACGCTCGTACCTCGATGCCGCCGGCGGCGCGATCGTCGTCAACGTGGGCCACGGGCGGCGCAGCGTCGCCGACGTCATGGCCGCCCAGGCGGCGCGCGTCGCCTATGCGCACGGGACTGCGTTCACGAGCGCGGCCCTCGAGGCGTACGCCGCCGAGCTCGGCTCGATCCTGCCGCTCGATGCACCGGCGATCTACCCCGTCTCGGGCGGCTCCGAGGCGATCGAGACCGCCCTCAAGATGAGCCGGGCCTACCACCTCGCGCGCGGGGAGGGTGGCCGCCAGATCGTGATCTCCCGGTGGGGGAGCTACCACGGCAACTCGCTCGGCGCACTCGACCTGTCGGGCCGCCAGCCGCTGCGCCGCCCCTACGAGGCGTGGCTGGGTCGGTTCCGGCACGTTTCGTCGGCATATCCCTATCGAGCCGGCGAGCCGCGTTCGAACGCCCTGGGAGACGCCCTGGAGCTGGCCGGCGAGCTGGACCGGATGATCCTCGCGGCCGGCCCGGGCACGGTCGCCGCCTTCGTGGCCGAACCGATCGTGGGGGCGACACTTGGCGCGGTCGTGCCGCCTGACGGCTACTGGCCGGCGATCGCCGAGGTGTGCCGGCGCCACGGCGTGCTCCTCGTCGTCGACGAGGTGATGACCGGCTTCGGACGCACCGGCCGCTGGTTCGCGGTCGATCACTGGGGCATCCGTCCCGACCTGCTCGTGGCCGCCAAGGGTGCAACGTCCGGCTACTGGCCCTTCGGGTTCGTGGCGGCGGCCGGTCCGGTCTACGAGACGATCGCCGGGAGCGGCTTCATCCACGGCTTCACGTTCAGCCACTCGATTACCGGCGCCGCGGTCGCCCGCGAGGTCCTGCGGATCCTGCGTGACGAGGACCTCGTGACGGCCTCCGCGACGAAGGGGGAGCGACTGCAGGAGCTCCTTCGCGAGCGGCTCGGGGACCACCCGCACGTCGGCGAGATCCGGGGCCGCGGCCTGCTGGTCGGGCTGGAGATCGTGGCGGATCGCGCGACGCGCGCGCCGTTTCCGCGCGCCGAGCGGCGGACCGAGGCGATCGTCCTCGCCGCGCGCGAGCGCGGGGTGCTGGTCTACTCGGGCACGGGAAACGCGAATGGCGTGGACGGCGACCTCATCCTGCTCGGGCCGCCGTTCGTGGTCGGCGACGACGAGCTCGTGGCGATCGCAAACGGCGTCGCGGCCGCCGTCGACGCGGCGACGGCGAGGCTCGCGTCGGGCTGACGCGAGCGCTCAGTGCGCGGCCCGCGGCATCGCCCGCCGTTCCGGGTCCTTGTACGGCAGACGCACGATCCTGACTGGCAGCCGGCCGCTGGAGGGCCTGGCGTGCCGAATGTCTGCACCACGTGCAGGATTTCGATTCGAAAGCCCTCGAATCGGTGGGCTGGAGCTACTGCAGGCGGCCGGCGAGGGCCGCGGGGATGCTCAGCGGGTCGTGATCGTGCATCTCGCGCAAGCGAAGGGCGCTTTCGTGCGGTCGATGCAGAGATTCGACATGCAGGGCCAGGGCGGCGCTCCAGGGGCTTGCCGGCCGCGTCCCGCGGGCCGGAACCTGGCCGGCTGCTCGCCCCGCGGGTCCGCCCCCTGCCCCGCTCACGGCAGGCGCACGAGGCCCGGCGGTCGTGGTCAGCGGCCTGGCGCAATCCCGCGGCGCAGGATGGCAATGCCCACCAGCACGACGAGGAGCGGCACCAGCAGGTCGCCGAGCGACGGGAAGCCCGGGATCACGCTGCCGAGCGCGCCCCAACCGCCCCAGATCACGAAGAACCCGCCGATCCACGCCTGCCAGCCGAAGCCGCGGCCGCGCCGCATCCGCAGCGCCGCGAGCGCAAGCAGGCCGAGCCCGGCACCGAGCGTGCCCCAGCCCGTCGTTCGCAGCCCGATGAGCTCGGCCGCGAACCGGAACGCGCCGTAGCCCGCGAGCATGGCCCCCACGTTGAGGGCCCATGCGCCGGCGCGCCCGGTCGCGACCCACGCGAGCAGGACGCCACCCGCGAGCGCGAGCGCGAGCGAGCCGAGGATCTGCACCGCGGGGACGAACTGCTCGAGCACGAGGTAGATCCCGATCGCGAGCAGCCCGACGCCGATCCACAGGCGGAGCCGGCCGGCCTCGGCCTGGCCGAGCGACCAGCCAACCGCGCGCGCGGCGGGGCCCCGGGGCCGGGAGTCCCTCCGGCGACCGAACGATTCAACCGGCCGCTCACCGGTCGCGCGGGGCCCGTGCCCGCCCGCGGGCGACGGCCCGTCGATCACGTCACCTTTGAGGGTGCGAAGGCGTCGCTCGAGGTCCTCGTCGGAGGGGCTGGGGCCGGTCACGTCGGCAGCCTAACGCAGCTCGCCGCTCGCCGCGGGGCTCGCGATGCCCGGCGCGTCCGCGGGCCGGACGGGCTCGTCCGATTCGACGTGGGAGAAGCCCACCCGGCTCGCGATTCTTCCCAGCGGACCCGGCGCCCACCAGTTCCATGGGCCAAGCAGCCGCATGACCGCCGGCACGAGCGTCACCCGCACGATGCTCGCGTCGATCGCAACGGCGATCGCCATGCCAACCCCGATGGACTTGATCGTCACCTCGTCGGCGAGCACGAACGCGGAGAAGACGCTGACCATGATGAGCGCCGCACCAGTGATCACCCGGGCGGTGCGCACCACCCCCTCGACGACCGAGGCCGTGTTGTCGCCCGTTCGGCGCCACGCTTCCTGGATTCGCGACAGGAGTAGCACCTCGTAGTCCATCGAGAGGCCGAAGATCACGCAGAACATGATGATCGGGATCCCTGCGACGGTGAAGCCGGGGGACTGGAACGCAAGGACGTTCGAGAGGTTTCCGTCCTGGAAGATCCAGACGAGAGCGCCGAAGCTCGCCGTCGCAGAGAGCAGCGTCATCAGAACCGCCTTGAGCGGAAGCACCACCGAGCCGAACAGCAGGAAGAGGATCACGGCGGTGGCGAGCATCGTCCAGCCGACGGCGAACGGAAGCCGGTCCGCCTGACCGGCGAGGAAGTCGGAGCCGAGCGCCGCCGTGCCGCCGAGGGCCGTGCGGGTGATGGGCGCGTCCACGGGCAGGGCGCGCACACGCGGGACCAGCGAGGTCGCCTCCGGGCGCGAGGCAACGTACGGGCTGATCACGTCGATGCGGACCGTGTTCCCGGCGACGTAGCGTGCGACCAGCCCGTCGACGCCCGCCGGGCGCTGGGAGGCCGGCATCGCGAAGAGCATCTGGACCTGCGCAGGCGGGACGGTCCTGCCCGTCCGGGGGTCGACGATCGTGAAGAAGCTCTCGAGGCGCGAGACGCCCTCGAGCGCCGCGACCCGGCCCGCGTAGACCTGGAGAGCCGCGATCCCTGCCGGGCTCGTCGGAGCGGCCGACAGGTCGGCGAGGATCACCATCGGGGTCGTCTCGCCGGGCGCGAAGTCGGCCTGGAGCGCAACGAACGTGTCGCGGCTCTCGAGGCCGACCGGCAGGACCTCGGCCCCCGGCACGCCCTGCTCCATGCGCAGGAACGGCGTTCCGAGCGCGAGCAGCACGATCACGATCGGGGCGAGGACCCGCCACGGATGCGCCATCACCCGTCGCGCCACGCGTCCCCAGCGACTGGGATGGTCGGGATCGGTGACCTCCAGGACCACCTCGGTCTCGGCGATCGGGCCGCGCTCGCCGCGCAGGCGGTGGCGGAGGCCGGCGAGGCTGAGCCGGTTCACGCGGTGCCCCAACATGCCGAGGACTGCCGGAAGGAAGGTCAGCGCGAAGAAGACCGACGAGCCCACCACGAGCGCGCTCCCGAGCCCGATCGAGCGGATGGTCGCGAACGGGAAGACCATGAGGCCCGAGAGCCCGATTGCGACGGCGATCCCGGAGAACATGACCGCCTTGCCGCTCGTCGCCACAGCGCGGGCGACCGCGTCGCCGACCTCGCGCCCGTGCGCCAGCTCCTCGCGGAAGCGGCTCGTGATGAACAGCGAGTAGTCGATGGCCAGGGCCAGTCCGAGCATCGAGGCGATGTTGAGCACGAAGATGCTCATGGTCGTCAACTGGGCCACCCAGTAGACGAGCCCGAGCGAGGTCGGGATGGCGAGGCCGGCCACGAGCAGCGGCATGCCTGCCGCGATCGCGGAGGTGAAGACGAGGAGGAGGACGATCGCCACGATCGGGAGGCTGACCAGCTCGGCGCGCACGAGATCCTCGTCGGCCTGCCGTGCGGTGTCGAGCGTGAAGGGGGCATAACCTGAGACGGTGGCCGTGTAGCCGGCCGGCGGGACGATCTCCGCCCGCAGACCCCTGTAGAGCGGCACGGACTCCTCGTCGGTCACCGCCAGGTTGATCACGACATAGGCCGCGTCAGCCTTGGTGCTCACGAAGCGTCGATCGTGCGTCTCCGCGTAGCCCACGATGCCGGTCACGTTCGGGTCCGCCCGGAGCGTGGCGGTGGCGGTCGCGATCGCAGCCTGGAACTCGGGCGATGTCGCGTCGGCGCCGGGCTGGGTCCCGGAGAAGAGCGCCACGAGGCTGCTCTTGCCGCCGCCGAACTCGGCCGCCAGCCGGTCCCCGACCTGCGACGACTCCGAGCGCGGATCCAACCAGCCGCCGGAGCTGAGCCTGCCCGAAACCCGGGAGGCGAAGGGAAGCGCCACCACCGCGACGACGAGCGCGACGAGGGCGACCATTCGGCGGTGCCGGTAGACGAACGCGCCCCAGCGCTGGAACATGACGCCCCGAAGGGTACTTGATCAGGAGGCGCGGGGAGGTCAGCTTTCGAGTGTCGCATCCACGGACAGCGCCACGTTCCCGTGCATCATCACGGAGATCGGGCAGCCGTCTCGCGCGGCCTCCGCAAGGGCTGTGAAGGTACCGGCGTCGATCCCGGGCACGATGCCGCGCACGGTGAGCGCCGATGATACGACCCGCCAGCCGGCCTCGGCCTTGTCGAACGTGACGGTCGCTCCCACGGTGAGGGAGGTCGGCGGGGTCCCGTTGCGGCCGAGGCTCCCCGAGAGCGACATCGCGTAGCACGAGGCATGCGCCGCGGCGACCAGCTCCTCGGGGCTGGTCCGTCCGTTCGCCTCCTCGGTCCGCGAGGCCCAGGTGACCGGCAGGCGCGTGAACGAGCCGCTGGTCACGTAGCTGATCATGCCGTTTCCCTCGGCGAGGGAGCCGGTCCAGGTGGCTTCGGCGCGTCGTACTGCGGCCATGGTGTCCTCCGGTTGGTGCGCTGCGACGGTCGGGACGTGATCGTCGCACACGCTCCATGCGAGCGCCGGCATGGCACGAATCCGCGGCCCCAACCGACCGACCAGCGCCATCGAATCCGCGACCCGGGCTGACACGGCACTCGGATAGGTCGTACCATTGCCCCTTGCGCTGCACTCGCATCCTGCGGTCGGCCCACCCCCGGGCCGCTCGTGCGCCGCTCCTTCTCGCCTTCGTCATCGCCCTCGGGGCGCTGGTCGCGCCGGCTGGCCCCGCCGTGCGGTCGACGCTGGGCGCACTGCGTGCCGCCGTGCCGGCCGCCGAGGCACCCGACCTGAGCCCGACCGCCGCGGAGTCCACGCTCGTCGCGATGATCAACGCAGATCGGGCGGCCGCAGGACTGCCGGCGCTTCGGCTCGATCCGCGGCTCACGGCGCTCGCCCACGAGCGCTCCGCGTCCATGGCGGCCGCCGGCCAGCTCAGCCACGTCCAGTCGGACGGTCGGACGATGATCGACCAGATCACGGCGAACGGGATCACCTGGTACGGGGCGGGCGAGACCATCGGCTGGAACACGTACCCCAGCCTTCGCGACTCCGCCCACGTCGTCAACGACGGGTGGATGGGGTCGCCCGAGCACGCGGCGATCATCCGCTCGACGTCGTACAACTATTTCGGTCTCGGCCTGGCCCGGACGGCCGCCGGCGACACCTACTGGACGGCGATCTTCCTCCGCGGCCCGGACCACACTGCACCGTGGGCGAGGATGCTCGCGCCGACGACCGGCTCGTTCATCACGCTCGCATCCCTGCGACGCGCTCGCCGGGTGATCTGGAGCTGGGCCGGCGCCGATCGCCCGCTTGCCGCCCTGACCTCCGGGCTCCGATCGTTCGACGTTCAGCGGCGGGTGGACGGCGGCGCATGGGTCTTCATCCGCGTGTCGACGACCAGCAGCACCTGGTCGACCTCGGTCTCGGTCGGTCACCGCGTCGCGGTTCGCGTGCGGGCGCGGGACCGGGCCGGGAACATCGGCACATGGTCCGCGCCCGTCAGCGTCTCTGGCTGACCGTCAGCCAACCCGCGCAACGGCGCCCGCGAGCATCCTGCTCGCCCGATCACGCGGGAACGTGACCCGCGTCGCCCGACCGAAGGCCCGGTAGGCGTCCAGCGCTGTGGCAAAGGCCGGGATGAACCCGGGAGCCTCGAGCGGCTCGAACCCCGGCTCCCACCACGTGCCGAGCACCCGCACCGCCCGCGCCGCACGGTCGAAGCGCGGCTCGATCCGGCCCACGAGCCGGTCCCCGAAGAGGATCGGCAGGACGTAGTAGCCCCAGCGCCGCCGTGCCTGCGGAACATAGACCTCCCACACGTAGTCGAAGCCGAACAGGCCGCGGAGGAGGTCCCGGTCCCAGCAGAACGGGTCGAGCGGGGCGAGGAATGTCACGCCCGGCGGCACCCCGCCCGGCGCCTCGCCGGCCTCGACCTCGTCGACCGCCTGTTCCAGCCAGGCGAGGTCGGTCGCGACGACCATGCGAGGAGCGCGCAGCCCCTCCACGGCGACCCGGAGGAGCGCGCCCTCTTCAAGCAGACCCGTCCGCAGCTCGGTGCGCGTCGGGTACTCCGGTCGGCGAGAATCGGGTGCCGCCGGGCCCGTGCCGATCCACAGTTCGGCCTGCCCGCCCGCGCCCAGCAGGCCGTTCGCCCGGTAGCGCGACAGGAGCCGGTGCCGAGCCTGCTCACGGACCGACGGGCGCTCCGCGAGCAGCTCGGCCGGGAAGAGGCGCTCCGCCAGGTCGTAGACGCGGCGGTTGCCGTCGCGACGGGCGATCCCCAGGATCCCTGCCTCCGCGAGCGCCTCGAGGATTGCCCGAACCGGGTTCGTCGGGCGCCAGTACCAGTCGATCGCGGCGCGCGACTCGATATCCGTCGAAGACAGCCGACCCTGGCGGCGGATCCTGTCGAGCAGCTCCTCGACGAGCGGCGCGTGCTCGTCGAAGGCGGCGCCCGCATGCCTGGAGCGTGCGCGATCCCAGGTCAAACGGTAGAACGGCAGCTCCGCGGTCGGGAGGATGCTGAGACCCTTGTTGTAGGCCTCGAACAGGAGCCGCCGCTCGTAGAGAAGCGCGTCGGTCATTTCGCGGCGATAGCCGTTGATTCGCGCCTGGAGGACCAGGTCGTGGTTCCGGCCGGCGATCTCCAGCGGGTCGAACTGGAGCGAACCGAGGCGGTCGAGCACGACCATCACGCTCTGCTCGCCGGCCGGCAGGGAACGTGGCGGGGCGAGCAGGTGGCGGAGGACGAGAAACCGCCGGGCGACGTCGGCCGGGATCTGCCGCGTCGGCAGGCGGTCCGACCAGCGTGCGGGCGCGGCCTCCGAGGAGCTCGGGGTGGGGATCGTCGCTGTCACTCGCCGGATGGTAATCGGCGCGCGGGCGGGCCGGCACGGCCAATCCAGTTCCTTCGCTCCTTCGATATAGTTGGCGTCAGGCCAACGATCAGGGAGTGCAACGCAGAATCGTGCCGCCGGATGAGTCGGGTCGCGACGGGCAAATGGATCGCGTCATCGCGTCCTACGAGCTCCTGATGCATCGCATCGCGTCTTCGCACGCGCCCGATCTCATGGAGGTCGGGGTGACCATGTCCCAGGCAAAGGTCCTGTACCTGGTTGCCGCGGGCGAGGGGATGCGGATGTCGGAGCTCGCCGTCCGCCTCGGCGTGGCGATCTCCACGATGAGCGGCCTCGTCGACCGGCTGGTCGACCACGCGCTCCTCGCCCGGCACGACGACCCCGCCGACCGGCGCCAGGTGGTCGTCACGATCACCACGACCGGCAGGGCGCATCTCGAGCGCTTTCGCGAGCTCAACGCGGCCCAGATGCGCCGCCTCCTGGCGTTCCTCGGGGACGCGGAGCTCGAACTCGTCGAGCGAGCAACGGGCCTGCTGGCCGCCGCGGCCGCCGAAACCGACGTCCTGAACCCCGGCACGGCAGCCGGGCGGAGTCCCATCCCAGCTTCCACACGTCCGGGAGATCATCCGTGAGTCGACTCAGCGAGCTTGCCGTCAGCAAGCGGAGCGTCGTGCTCCTGCTCGCCATCGCGCTGTTCATCGCCGGCATCTCGGCGTGGGGCAGCCTCAAGCAGGAGCTCCTTCCCGACATCGAGCTGCCGGTGATCACGGTGGTCGCGGCCGACCCGGGGGCCGGTGCCTCCGACGTCGCCGACCAGATCGCGAAGCCCATCGAGCGGGCCATCTCCGGCATCCCCCGCCTCGAGCGGGTTCAGTCCACGTCGGCCAACTCGGTTGCCCTGGTCGTGGCCCAGTTCTCCTACGGGACGAACGTCAAGGACACCAAGGCGGCCATCGTCCAGAACGTCGCGGCCCTGAAGCTGCCGCAGGACGTGACGCCGCAGGTGAACTCCCTGGACATCAACGCCTCGCCGGTCATCATCGCCTCCATCTTCGGCAGCGGTGCGGATGGCCAGACGGCGGCCGCCCGGGTCGCCGCGGCGGAGGTCGTGCCCGACCTCCAGGGCATCGACGGGGTTGCCTCGGTCGACATTGCGGGCGGCCTGACACCGCGCCTGATCGTGACCCTGGACCCCGCCCGGATGGCCCTCGCAGGCGTGTCGATCGACCAGGTCCAGGGCGTCCTGTCCGCGAACAACCTGACCCTCCCGGCCGGCCAGCTCTCCACCGGCAGCAACCGGATCCCGGTGTCCACGTCGGGTTCGTTCACGACGCTCGACCAGATCCGCGGCCTCGTCGTGAGCGTGCGGCGGCCGAGCCCCGGCGCAGGGGCAGCCGGCGGAGCAGCCGGCGGCGCCGGTGAGACCGCGGCCGCGTTCACGACCGTCATGGGCATCGTCGGCCTGGTCAAGGGGGCCACGGCCGCGGCCCCGGCCGCCCCGGCAGCGACCGTTCGGATCCACATCTCCGACATCGGCAGTGTCGACGTCGCCCAGGTCGCGACGACCGGCTTCGCCCGCACGGACGGGGAACCGTCGCTCACCATCACCGTGAGCAAGAACGCGAACGCAAACACCGTCGAGGTCGCGGATGCGGTCCAGGCGAAGCTTGCGGCGATCGGCGCGCTCCACCCCGAGCTCAAGGTCGTGACGGTCTCCGACCTCTCGACGTTCATCAAGGAGTCGCGCGACGGCCTGCTCCGCGAGGGCGGCCTCGGCGCCCTGTTCGCGGTTCTCACGATCTTCCTGTTCCTGTTCAGCCTCCGCTCGACCCTCGTCGCGGCCGTGAGCATCCCGCTCTCCGTGCTGACCGCGCTCGTGGTCATGCAGGTGACCGGGATCACGCTCAACATCATGACCCTGGGCGGCCTCGCGGTCGCCGTGGGGCGCGTCGTCGACGACGCGATCGTCGTCCTCGAGAACATCTACCGACATCGGGCGAAAGGCGAGGACCGGCTGACGGCCGTCCTCAACGGCCCGCGCGAGGTGGCCGGCGCGATCACGAGCTCGACGCTCACGACGGTCGCGGTCTTCCTGCCGATCGGGTTCGTCGGCGGCATCGTCAGCGAGTTCTTCCTGCCGTTCGCGCTCACGGTCACCTTCGCCCTGCTGGCGTCGCTGCTGTGCGCGCTGACGGTCATCCCGATCCTCGCCTTCCTGTTCATCGATCGCGTGAAGCTCTCCGTCGACGAGACGGGCGAGCCGAAGAGCTCCCTCTGGGTCCGTGCCTACGCACCGACGATCCGGTTCGTGCTGCGCGGCCGGCGGACGAAGCTCGGCGTGCTCGGTCTGGCGGCGATCCTGTTCGTGGGATCCGCCTCGATCGTGGGCCGGCTTCCCACCCAGTTCATCTCGACCGGTTCGGAGAAGGTCCTCCGGGTGAGCGTCGTGCCGCCGGCCGGTGTCACCGGGGAGGCCGTCCTCGCCGCCGCGACCCAGGCAGAGACGATCCTCCGCGCCGATCCAAAGGTGCAGCTCGTCGAGACGACCGTCCCGGGCGAAGGCGACACGGGCGCGTCCACGCTCTCGGCCGCGTTCTCGGGCCGGCCCGCCAACAGCGCGACGATGATCGTGCGACTGGCGAGCGATGCGGACATCGACGGTTTCACCGCGAAGGTCAACACGCAGCTGGCGCCGCTCCGGACCGCCGGCTTCGACATCAGCGTCGGCCAGGCCGGCGGGTTCACCTCGGATAGCCTCTCGATCATCGTGAGCGCGCAGGACACGACGGCCGTTGCCGCCGCCACCGACGCGGTCATCGGGGTGCTCCGTACCAACCCGGACCTCGCGAACGTCAAGTCGGACCTCGTCAAGGCGACGCCCCAGGTCGAGATCCGCGTCGATCCGAACAAGGCGCTCGACGCCGGCCTGACCGCGGCGCAGGTGGCGGGCCAGGTGCGTTCGGCGCTCGTCGGCTCGCTGGTCACCCGCGTCCAGCTCGCGGACGGCGGACCGATCGACCTCTATGTCCGGCTCGACCCCACCCGCATCACGAGCATCGAGGCGCTCAAGGCGCTCCCGGTCGGGGCGGGGGCGAAGGTTGCCCTCGGCTCGGTGGCCGACGTCGCGTCGGTGGCGACCCAGGGGAGCATCACCCGGATCGACCAGGCGCCGTCCGCCTCGATCAGTGCCGAGATCACCAGCAAGGACACGGGCGGCGTCTCGCGGTCGGCCCAGGTCGCGGTCGATGCGCTGAAGACGGCCGGCACGATCCCCGCGACGGTCGACGTCCGCTTCTCGGGCGTCACCCAGCAGCAGGGGCAGGCGTTCGGCGGGCTCTTCAGCTCGATGGCCATCGCCGTCCTGCTGGTCTACGTGATGCTGGTCCTCGCCTTCAACAGCCTCGTAACCCCGTTCGTGATCATGTTCAGCCTGCCGCTCGCGGCGATCGGCGTCTTCCCGGCATTGCTCCTTTCAGGCCGGGCGATCGGCGTGAGCGCGCTGATCGGGATCCTCATGCTGATCGGGATCGTGGTCACCAACGCGATCGTGCTGCTCGATCTCGTGGAGCGGCTTCGGCGGAGCGGCCTCTCCACGACCGACGCGCTGATCGAGGGCGGCAAGACGCGCGTGCGGCCGATCCTCATGACCGCGATTGCCACGATCCTTGCGCTCATCCCGCTCGCCGCCGGCTTCAACCAGGGTTCGATCATCGCCGCCGAGCTCGGGACGGTCGTGATCGGCGGTCTCTTCTCGTCGACGTTCCTGACCCTGATCGTCGTCCCGGTCGTATACTCGCTCGTGGACGGCGTCAAGGGCTCGCTCGGGCGGAGGCGCGGTGCCGAGCCGGCATGAACCGCCGGGCGGGGCGCGTTGCTACAGCCCGATCGTGCCCACCGAGCTGAGCGCCTTCACGCCGGTGCCTGCCGCCGACGCGATGAAGTCATACGTGCCGCCGTTCGAGATCGGGAACTGGGCCACCTGGACCAGCTTCCCGTTGAGGAGCGCGGGCTGGACCGACGGCGCAAGGCTCAGCTTCCCGGTCGACGCGCTGGAGTCCCAGAACTGGAGGGCGGGCGTCGTCCCGGTCGGCGTCGTGAAGATCACCTGCATGAGGCCCGGCGAGATCGCGTTCGCGTAGAGCAGGTCGACGTTGAAGTTCGTCTGGAACGGCGGCAGGGTCGGTGGTGGGGTCGCGGTCGGCGGGAAGAGCCCGATGATGCCGCTGGGGCACCAGCTTGGCGCGGGTGGCGCTGCGCAGATGCCCAGGAGCACGGTCAGGTCCGTGTGCGGCGAGAGCACCTGGAGGCCGCCGATGTTCCAGATGTCCGGTGGCAGCGGTGGCGAGATCGGGCCGCTCGGCGGGAACGTGAAGGTCGGGTTGTCGGTGGGGAGCACCAGCGGGCTGGGCGAGGGCGACGGCGCGCCCGGCGACGGTGAGGGCACCTCGGCGGTCGGCGACGGGGTCATGCCCGGTCCAAGGCTGGGTGGCGGCCCAACCGGGGTCGGCGACGGGTACGCGGCCGGCGGCAGGACGGGGTACGTTGTCGGGGTCTTGCCGCCCGGGAACGCCCACGCGGCATAGACGGATCCGCCGCCGAACGTCGTCGCGAAGCGTTCGACGACGTCCGCGGGCCACCAGCCGCCCCGGTACCCGGTCCACGTCGGCCCGAGCGGATCGATTACGAAGTAGGCGGCCGGCCCGTCCGGGGATGCGGGCCGGAACCCATCGAGATAGATGGCGTGGCCCGCAGTGAAGTCCTTCTGGAGCCGCAGGTCCACCGGCACGTCGCCGTACGTTCCCTGCACGACCGCGCCTGCCCCTGCGTACAGCAGCGCGCGAAGCTGGAGCGGCGAGATCGCGGCCTGGCTGAACGAGACGCGGTAGCGTCCGATGGAGACCGCCAGGTCGGACAGCGACGTGCCGCCCTCCTGGTCGGGCTCCAGCGCCCGAAGCTGCGAACCCGTGGTGACGATCCCGAACCCGAGGCGCGCGAGCATCGCTCCCGCGGCCATCGTGCAGTTCGACGCCTGCAGCGGGCCCCCGTCGAACTGGGTGATCGGCACCACCCGCGGGAACCCCGCGGCGGCCAGCCACGCAGGCCGGAAAGCCGGATCGCCGGTCGTCGGGGCCGATCCGCTCTCGGCGAACGCCAGCAGCTGGAGCGTCTGGTCGTCGGGGAGGGCCGCGAGCCTGACGGGCGCCTGGTCCGGGATCGCCGTGATCCCGAACAGGGCAGCTGGCTGGTCGCCCGTGTCCGACGTGAGCTGGAACGACGTGTCGGGACCCGAGACGGCGCTCGACGCGGGCGGGGCAGTGACGGCGGCCACCCCGAACGCCCCGCCCGCCCCGATGAAGGCGGCGAGGATGAAGCGGATCAGGATGCCGATCGGGAGGGCCATCACATCACCGCACGATCTGGCAGCCGTAGACGCTGATCTGCGTCTTGCCCGTGAAGCTTCTGGTGGTACCGCCGTAGATGTCGGTGCTGGTCGCCCGGTACGTCAGGATGTAGATGGTGGCCTGCCAGTCCGCGGTGACCGGGAATGACGCGAGGAATGAGTTGCCCTTCTGGAAGACCGCCTGGGCGTCTCCGCTGATCGCCTTGCCGGTCCGTTGATTGGTGGCCTGCCACGACACCACGACCTGGAGCCGGCTGCTGTCCCGGCCACCGTTGTCGCGATCTGACGCGAAAACCGGGATCACCACGCTGTTCGGCGTGCACGCCGGGTCGTTGTAGACGGGGGTCGCCACGCCGCCGAAGTCGAAGCTCGCCGGCGTGTCGCACCGGACGACCCGGATGGACTGCGGGTCCGAGGTGGTCCGCGCGCCCTTCGAATCGGTCGCCACGACCCGGAAGGTGAAGGCCCCGCCCGCCTGCGTCCCGTCGTCGTTGGCGTTGATGAACGAGGTCCAGAGGTCACCCCCGATGCCCTGCATCTGCCGGTTCGTGGTCGTGCCCGCCTGGTCGGTGAAGACGAGCGTGGCGGACTTGACGCCGTCGATGTCGGTGATCGTCGCGCGGATCTCGGTCCCGATCGGGCTTCCGCAGCCTGCCTGGAGGGGATCTGCGTAGAGCGTCGTGTCGCCCGCGGACGGGCCGTTCGTGAACGTTGGCCCGGTGTTCACGCAGACGCTCACCGGGATCAGGTTCGCTGCGGCCGGGCTTCTCGTCCTGGCGCCGCTGGCGTCCGCCACGATGACATACCAGGCGAGGTCGCCTTCGGTCGTGATCGCGTTCGCGGTCGTGTCGAGCGTCGCGCTCCACGTGCCGTTCTGGGCGGAGCCGCCCGCAAGCTTCATGGGCGCGGCCGCGTACGACGCAGCGCCCGGCTTGCGCCAGTAGAGCGTGGCGCTGGTCACGCCTCCTGCATCCGACGCCGCCACGGTGAATGTGACGCTCTTCGGCGCGGTCGGGCAGTACGCGCCCTGGTCGTAGCTCAGCGCCCTCGTTGACGCAGAGAGCGAGGCGACCTTCGGTGCGGCGTTCGGCGTCGGCTTTGGCGTCGGCTTTGGCGTCGGGGTGGGCGTCGGCGTCGGGGTGGGCGTGGCGGTGGGGGTCGGCGTCGGGCTCGGGCTGGCTTTCGGTGTGGGGGACGGCGAGGCGGCCGGCGACGGCGAGGGTTGCGGTGATGGGCTGACCTCGGGCGACGCCACCACGGCGGCGGACGCGCCAGGCGTGGGACGCGGCGTCGGCGTTGGCGGCGCCTCGCACGAGGCCACCGGGAGCCCGCTCGGGTCCGCCTCGAGCGTGAGCGGACCGGCCTTCGTCCACGCGCGATCGAAGGCCGGGCCCGGGTAGAAGACCTGGAGCCAGCCGCCGTCGGCGCTGCGACCGGTCACGAGGATCTTCTGGCCGCGCGGGATCGAGCCGATGACGGGCCCGGCGTCCGGGCAGGCGACCAGCTGGAGACCCGCCGCGGGAGCCACGGGGGCTGCGTTGCCGCCGCCGACGTGAACCGCGCCGGTTGTCAGGAGCGTGCCGCTACCGATGACGCCCACGATCAGGCCGGCAGCGATCGCAAGCAGCCCATTGCTCGCAACGGCCACGGCGAGACCCGCGAGCGGCCCACTACCGCCCGCTGCTCCGCCCGCGCCGAGACCGGCCACCGATTCGTCCCTCTCCCGTGTCCGTGGCCGTGAGGGGCCAGCGGAGGCGGCGAGTCTACCCGGCGGCGGGCGACGCGGGAAGGGTATTTTCGCGCAGATCGGCGGAGAATCGGCGAACGCCCGCCACCGAGGTCCGGCCGCCCGGCTTTTTCGCTGGGCGGACCGCGGGCCCGTGCTACACTGAACCCGTGCTACACGGGAGGAGCGAGAACATGGCGAACCTGACCATCACGATCGATGCGCGTCTCCTCAAGCAGGCCCGCATGCGTGCGCTCGAGGATGGGACCTCGGTCAATGCACTTCTTCGGACCTACCTGGAGCGGTATGCGGGCGTCGCCGGCGCGGACCGGGCCCTCGATGGATTCGGGCAGGTTGCCCGCCGCAGCACGGCCTCCAGCGGCCCGCTCGGTCGCACCTGGACGCGCGATGAGATCCATGACCGAAGCGATCTTCGTTGACACGAACGTCTGGGTCTACGCGGTGGACACCGCGGACCCGGACAAGCGAGCGCGCGCGCTGGCCGTGACGGCGGCGGCTCCGGGTCGCGACCTGGTCGTCTCGACCCAGGTGCTCACAGAGTTCTACGCGGTCGTCACCCGCAAGCTGGCAGTGCCCGTCTCGGTGGGGGAAGCGGAGGCGATGGTCCGCCAGCTCTCGGATCTCCCGGTCGTGGCCATCGACGGGTCGCTTGTTGCCGCCGCGATCGCCGGCAGCCGTGCGTGGCAGATCTCGATCTGGGACGCGCTGATCCTGCGAGCCGCCGAGGCCGCCGGGTGCCGACGCGTCCTCAGCGAGGACCTGTCGGACGGGGCGACGTACGGCTCGATCGTCGTCGAGAACCCGTTCGCCATTCGATGACAGCGGGCAAGTTGCACCGGGACATGCACAGCCCTGCCGCGGTACGCGTTGCCGAGCCGTGCGCTGACCGATCCCGCCGGCCTGCCCGTCAGAATGGTTGCCGGAACCGGACCGACGCGGCGATCCACCGGCGGCCCGGCGCGTCGAGGCTGACGAGCAGCCGGTAGGTGCCCGCGCGCCGCGCCCACGGGGTGCCGATCCAGGTCGTGGTCGAAATGCGGACCCGTTCGCCCGGCCGCACGAGCACGAGGCGGCGCCCCGACCCGACCGTTCGACCGGCAGCGTCGACGATCCGCCATGCCAGGACGCCGCGCTCGGGAATTCGGCCAGTGTTGCGCAGGAGCACGGAGGCGTCCACGACCACGCTCCCGCTCTGCACCCGGACGCTCGCCACCGAGGGCACGACAGCCAGACGGCGGACCGGCGCCACGAAGGTCGAGCGGACGGAGCCTGCCAGCAGGCCTGATGCGTCGGAATCGAGCGTCCACATTCCGACGCCGGCCAGCCCCCTCGCGATCGCGAACCGGAACTTCGCGCCCATCGAGCCGGCGTCCTCGAAGTGGACTTCGCGCCACGTGCGGTCGGCGGCGTTCCAGTAGCGGAACCACGATCCGTCCGGGGTCACGTGGCGGACGATCGACGGGTGGTCGGCGAGGAATGCGAGCGCCGACTCGAACGTGACGCCCCGGACGCCGCCGTAGTGCGCGCGGTTCGACCGGACGCGCGACCCGGCCGCAGTCTTGATGATCGGCCAGGAGTAGCCGTACGCCGGCACGCCCAGGATCAGCCTGTCGGCGGGCACGTGGCGCGCGAAACGGGAGACGCTGTCGGCGACCGTCATCGGACCCTGCCACAGCGGGGCGATCGCGCCCGGGACCGTCGATCCCTGCCAGTGATAGTCGTAGCCCATGATGAAGATGCGGTCCGCGACCCGGCCGATCGCATCGATGGCGGCGCCCGACTGGGACGCGCCCAGCGCCACCACGACCTGGGCTCCCGGTTGGCGCCGATGGACCGCGCGGGCGAAGCGATCCACGAATCTCGCGAACGCTGGCGCGAGCGCATCGGGCAGCGGCTCCACGTCGAGGTTCGCGCCGTCGGCGCTCCGACGAGCCATCAGCGCCAGTGCGGCCGCGATGAAGCGGTCCTGCGCGCGCCCGCTTCGCAGGAAGGTGCGAAGCGTCGTGAGCGACCCGCTGTCGAACAGCTGGAACGTGGGGACGACCCGGACCCCGCGGACATGGGCGGCGTTGGTGACGGTCGCGGCGGCCGGGCTGACGTAGGCCCGGAAGCCGGCAGCCCGCGTGTCAAGCGCCCCGCTCCGCTGGATCGGGACCGCGAAGAACGCGATCGTCGACACCGTCGAGTAGTCGAGGCGGTGCGAAGTGCCCGCGTCCACCCGCCAGTACGGCAGGTAGCCGTAGACCTCGTGCGAGACCGCGCCGGCCTGCGCGGCTCGCGGACGGATCCCCGCGTCCGGGCCCGCGGTGGCTGCGGCGGCTGCGCCTTGCGGCACCACGGAGAGAGTTCCCATGAGCGCGGCGACGACGACGAGCGCGGGGAGGAGCGCGCGACGTGGCCCTGAGTTCGCGTCGATCATCGGGCAGTGGCTCGGCTGGGCCGCCACCTTGGGCGGCACGGGCTGGCGCCGACAGAAACCGGCGGTGGCCGTGGGTCGGCCGAGGGCACGGCGCAACGGTACCGCACGAACGCAAGAGGGGCCGATCTGGCGCAGGGGTTCGGGCCATCACAACCTCGAACCGAGCTGACACCTCAGAGACCGAGTCGAACTGCTGCGTCGGTGAGCGCGCTCGACAACGTCGTGATACGCGAAATCGAGCGTCATAAGGTAGTTGGGAGGTCGTCGTCCGCCATCCGTGCCGCGCCCTCGTCGATCCGACCGAGCGCTCTGGTCGCCCGCCTGGCCCTGTCTTGACACGCGGCGAATACTCAGAGTATCGACATGGACACCCCACGGGTGCAGCGAGCCCGGGCCACCGCACCACTCGGGCTCAGCGCCGAGCGCGTGCTCGACGCGAGCCCCAACGTGGTTGTTGCCGTCGACGGTCGCGGTCGGATCGTCTACGCCGGCCCGAGGGTCCTGGACGCGTTCGGCTGGTCGCCCGAGGAGCTCCTCGGAGAGTCGATCGAGTGCCTCGTTCCGTTGCGCCTGGCCGAGCGACATTCCGCACACCGAGCCGGGTATCGCCTTCACCAGATCCCGCGTGTGATGGGCAGCGGGCTGGAGCTGACCGCTCGCCGCCGCGATGGCACGGAATTCCCGGTGGAGATAAGCCTGGCCCCGGTGGAGGTTCCGCGCGGTCCGCTCGTGTTCGCCACCATCGTCGACATCACGACCCGGACGAGCCTTCAGCATCAGCTCGAGGTCGCAAACGAGGAGCTCCGGCGCCACGCCGACGAGCTTGAGCAGAGCGGACGCGAGATGTCCCTGCTGGCCCAGATGGGAGAGCTGCTCGAGTCGTGCCAGTCGCTCGACGAGGCGTATTCCGTGATCGCACGGATCGCGGGGCCGCTGTTCGCGGGTGACGCCGGCGCGGTGTATGCACTCGCGTCATCGGGCACTGTTGCCGAGGTTGTGGCAGCGTGGGGCAGCCCACCCCCGGCGCGCAGCGTGTTCCAGCCGATCGAATGCTGGGCCCTGCGGCGCGGCCGGCTCCACGTGGTCCAGGAGGGGGATGTCGGGCTCAGATGCCCGCACGTCGAGGAGCCGGTCCTGACGGGCCTGCTCTGCGAACCGCTGACGGCGCAAACCGAGACGCTGGGGCTGCTCCACGTCCAGGTCCGCGGCCGGGTGGCGAGCAGGGCCCGAGCGGCACGGCTTGCCGATCGGGAACGCCTCGTCAAGACGCTGGGAGAACAGCTGGCCCTCGCGCTCGCCAACATCCGACTCCGGGCCACGCTCCGGGAGCAGTCCTCGCGCGATTCGCTGACCGGTCTCTTCAACCGCAGGTACATGGAGGAATCACTCGACCGGGAGATCCGACGGGCTGCTCGCGAGGGCTATGGCCTGGGCCTCCTGCTGGCGGACCTGGACAACTTCAAGCAGCTCAACGATACCTTCGGCCACGCGGCCGGCGATGAGGTCCTGCGGCGGATCGGTCGATTCCTTGGGGCGGCTGTACGCGGCGAGGACGTGGCCTGCCGGTTCGGCGGGGAGGAGTTCGTGGTCATCCTGCCAAAGGCATCGCTGGCCGACACGCACCGCCGCGCGGAGGCGCTCCGGGAGGGCGTCAAGGCGCAGCAGCCCGACGAACCGACCGGCCTGTACCCGGCCGCCACGATGTCGGTCGGGGTGGCCGAGTACCCGGAGCACGGAACCTCGACCGCGGAGCTGATCCTCGCCGCCGACTCGGCGATGTATCTCGCGAAGGCGAAGGGTCGAGACCGGGTCGTCGTTGCCAGCGGGTCCGGCGGCCAGCCCATCGACGTGTCGACAGCCAGCTAACCCCGGTCTGCGCCTCCAGACCGCAAGGAGAGCCGCGCACATTGGCCGGCGAGGAGCATCGCATGGCCGATCCGAGCCAAACCGTCCACAAGGTCGCGCCGACGGGGAGCGTCACGACGTATGAATGGCGCGGTCTGCATCTCCACGTCGTCACCGTGGATGCGTTGCCCGCCGATCAGGCCCGCACGATCGAACAGGCGGTCCGGAAGATCGTGAGCGTCGGGCAGTTCGCCGATCTGCTGGGCATGGTCCTCGGACGTCGCGTCCGGATCAGGACGGAACGCCCCTCCGAAGATATCTGGCTCGAGGTTGGGTGACAACGGTGCGACTGCGAGCCTAGGTCGCCGCGAGGGTCAGCCCCGGTCGCCCAATGGGCGCCCATCCCGCAAACGGCGCGAGCGTCCGGTGCGGAGCCGGGGGCCAGGGGAGCCTCAGCGATGCGGTCAGCCGGCCGGAAGACGTTCGCATCGGCAGACGTCCGTTCGCAGCCGTGCGCTCCTCTGGATAGGTGCCGTGGGTTGGATCGGGGCGCTCAGCAACTTCACGGGGTACGGATAGTGTCGTGGCGTGCCGATAGACGCTGAACGCCCCCGGTCGCTCGGTGCGGAGCCTGTGGGAGTCCGTGCTGCAAGCTGACCGCCGCTCAGCGCTCGGGCCCGAAACCGATGCCGGATGGGCTGTAGCGGCGGACCCTGCGTCAGCTCGAACGACGAGGTGCCGCCGTGGGCCGTCGTCCAATCGGCGTCGAACGCGGACGCACCCCGGAGACCTGAACGACGATCGGCGTGGGAGTGATCGCCGTGGTCGCCGTGGGGGCGGGGGTGGCTACGCTGCGCGGACGTCGGAGCCGGGTGACGAGGTAGACATTCATGATCGCGCGGACCTGGGTCTCACTCAGGAGGTCATCGAGCCGCAGGGCATGCTCCACCCCGGCCACGGGAGAGGCAGCCCTGCCGAGGCTGTGGCGGCCAATCCAGTCGAGGCCGTCTGCCATGCCGAGACCGTGCGCGAGCAGCGCGGCGGTACGGAGCGATGGGGTCCGCTCTCCACGCATCAGGCGAGAGATCGTCGAATGGTCGATGCCGGACTTCTGCGCCAGCTGACGCTGCGTCAGCCTGCTCGCCCTGAGCTGGACGTCGAGCCATTCGTTGAATGTGCGGCCGCCAGACCTCGTCGGGCCCATTTCCGAATCCGCAACCCCTGGCGGAACCTGTTCATCGATCATGTCGCGCGGACCCCCGGATCCCGGCAGGCCGCAAACGCTCCGTTGCCCTCCTGGGCCAGGCCTCGCTCGCCGGACCCGGAGATGCCCTTTGCCTGGGGATCGTCCCCAGTAACAACGGAGGCGACGACCGGCCGTTAGGGAACAGCAGGCATCCTGGCCGCGGTTTCCTGGGCGCGCAGTTTCGGGACACCCAGGAATAGCGCGACCATATCGCCTTGAGGTCAACCCGGACAGCGTCCTGTCCGTCTCACCGCGCCAGCGGGTTCAATCCTGGCGGAAGGAGCGGGTCGGGGCCCGCAGTGTCAGGCGCGCCGGCCGAGGTTCCCGACGATGACCGCGAGTGCCATCCCGGCAAGGGTTGCCAGAGCCAGGACGGAAACGAGGGCGAGCAGGAAGAGACTCCAGCCCTCCGTGCTCAGGAGTTCCATGGGAGCCAAGTCTAGGGAGGCTGTCAAGATATGGAGGGTATTCAAGCGGCCGTCGCAACGCTCGTGCTCGCTTCCGCTTACGCGCCGGCTGGCTCGGCCTGGCCGTCTTCGCCCTCGCAACGCCGCCGCTCTGCCTCACCAGCGACGTCTCAAGGTCACAAGCCCTTTGCCATGGTGCGCGGATGCACCTGGTACTTTCGTCTGCTCTTGAAGTGAACCATCGCGGGCGTCATCGTCGGCGTGCGAAGCCTCAGCGAGAGAACCGATCCCCACGGGCTGTGGCAAGCACTGGGGCTTCGCTCCAAGAGGACCGAAATCATTCGCATGTGGCTCGCTGGTTGAAAAATGAGCATCCTGCGTCCGTCCACGCCGCGTGCGGGCACGCCAGAAGACTCTGATGAGGTTCGCGCGGCCAGGTCCGAGATGCTCATCGCTCGGTTGGTCGCCACGCAGGTGTCTGGTCAGATCGGATACTGGGTAACGTTCAGCGATGAGCGTGGGGTGAGCCACTGCGCGTTCACCACCGATCCGGCCTACGCTGACCTCTCACCCGAGAATGCCGCCAGTCGGACGGGAGCCGTCGCCGCCTTTGGCCGTGCGATCGAGCGCTACCGCGCCACCCTGACCGGCTTCCGCCCCGACCCGTGAGTCGCGCCGGCCTGTGCCGGTGCGCGTCCAATCCGGAGCCGGGGGCCGGCGAGGGGCAAAGGCGCCTTATCGCGCCCTTCCTCGCGGCGTACGCTCGGCGCAACGGACCGCGGTCAGCGATCGACGCCGGTCTCTCGCCGATCGTCAGGAGGAAGTGTGATGACGCCGCCGCGTGGCACTCGCCCCGGTCGGAGGGACTCATTCCTGCGCGGGCCGGCGCCCGCTCCGTCGCAGCCACCGCATGCCGAACAACCGTTTGATCTCCTGCGGCCCCGCAACATCTACGCGGTCGTCCTCATGACCGCCGCGGTCCTCCTGGTAGTGACGGTGGGTGGCTGGCTGTCTCAATCGTCAGGACCGAAGGCCGTCGTGCCGACCGGCACGCCGGCTACTTCGACGGTAACCCCGACCGCGACGCCAACGCCATCTCCTACGCGAACTGCCGTTGCGACACCAACGCCGGCTCCGACATCGGTCGCGGCAGCGACACTAACGCCGTCTCCCACATCTTCCGCCACGGCCACGCCGACCCCATCCGCGACGCCGACCCCATCCGCGACCCCTGTGCCGACCCCGGCCGTCGCGCAGCTCGCCGCGGCGTATCTGAAGGCCGCCACGGTAGTCAACAAGGCGAACGGAGCGGCGTCTGCCACGTGGAACAGGTCGGCGCGGACGCTCGCCGACGCGAAGCGCCTGGCGACGCAGCGTGCGGCCGCGGGACTCGGGTTCATCCGTGCCGTGCAGAAGATCCCGTGGAACGGCGAGTTCAAGGCCCTCGCGCGCAGGGTCCTCACGCCAGACAACCAGCAATACGTGTCGTACCGCTCCGCGATAGCGTCGAGGACATGGGTCGCCTTCAACGTCAACCGGATCGAAGCAGAGACGGCCAGCAGACAGGCGTCCGTGGCGTCGAATGAGCTTTGTATCGCGCTCGGCCTGCCGCCCGTCCCGCTGCGGGGTCGTTGAGTGAGCGAAGAGTCCCGGTAGCGCGGCGACAACCTCTGGACCCCGTCGCGCGCTGGGACCTTGCCGTTTGACGGCGGCAGCCGGATATCCGACAATGCAGGTCGGAATTCGGCAGCGACGGATCGCGGCACCCTCGCGATCCGGCGCGTCCCCGCTGCCGAACTCCCGACCTGCCCGACCCGGGCACGCGGCGGCGGGTCGCCACCCTGCCCGAGGAGTCACGATGACTGTCGCGCGCGGAGAGATCGTCTCCCAGGACTACCAGTACGGCTTCCACGACGACGTCACGTACCTGGCGGAAACCAAGGTCGGCCTGACCCGGCAGACGGTCGTGGAGATCAGCGGGTTCAAGGCCGAGCCGGCATGGATGCTCGAATTCCGTCTGCGGGCGTACGACCACTTCATGGCCCGTGCGATGCCCACCTGGATCCCGGAGAGCGTCCAGCACCTCGACTTCAGCAAGATCGTCTACTACCGCAAGCCGTCCGAGGGGGAAGAGAAGTCCTGGGACGACGTGCCGGAGAAGATCAAGCAGACGTTCGAGAAGCTCGGCATCCCCGAGGCGGAGCGCAAGTTCCTTGCGGGCGTCGGCGCCCAGTACGACTCCGAGGTGGTCTACCACTCTGTCCGCGAGGAGCTCAGCAAGATCGGCGTGGTCTTCATGGGGATGGACCAGGGCCTGCGCGAGTACCCGGAGATCGTCAAGAAGTACTTCGGCACCGTGATCCCGCCGGAAGACAACAAGTTCGCGGCGCTCAACAGCGCTGTCTGGTCGGGCGGCAGCTTCGTCTACATCCCGAAGGGCGTCGAGGTCCCGCTCCCGCTCCAGGCCTACTTCCGTATCAACGGCGAGAACACGGGCCAGTTCGAGCGGACGCTGATCATCGCGGACGAGGGCGCGAAAGTTCACTACATCGAGGGGTGTACCGCGCCCATCTACACGACCGACGCGCTCCACGCGGCCGTCGTCGAGGTGATCGCCCTGCCGGGCGCGCAGGTCCGCTACACGACCATCCAGAACTGGAGCCGCGACGTCTACAACCTCGTGACGAAGCGGGCCCACGCGCACGCGCACTCCACGGTCGAGTGGGTTGACGCGAATACGGGGTGTCTGACTGGCGATTCACTGGTCTACAAGAACAACGATCTCGTCCCGATCGCGGAGATCGAGCCGGGCGACATGGTGTACAGCCTCACCCCCGAGTTCGAGATCGGGCGCAGCCGCGTGGTCGGCAAGCGCGAGAACCCGCCGGAGCAGGTCTACAAGGTGGTGCTGCGCAACCACCGGGAGGTGCGGGCGACCGCCAACCACCCATTCCTGGTGGCGCGCAAGGTCGGGCGTACGCGCCAGCTTGCCTGGACGTCGGTCGCTTCTATCGTCCCTGGCGACGAACTCGCGGTTGCCGGCCGCGTGCCTGATCGTGGGCAGTCGCACGCGTTTGACGTGCTCCAGCGGCGGAAGCATTCGCAGAACCCGTTCACGGCGCCCGTCGAAAGCACTGTCGACCTCCTGTGGGTCCTCGGGTTCTACGTCGGTGACGGCTACTTCGACGGGGCGAATCGGGTCACCTTTGCCGTGCCCGACGCCGACCCCGCCTGCGAGCTGCTTCGCGAGCGCCTGCAGGCGATATTCGGGGTCGAGGCGCGCCGGGCGCGCGGCGTCCAGCTCCGCGTGAACTCGGCGCCGCTGGTGGACTGGCTGCGTGCGGCGGGCTTTGCCGGCGACGCGGACACCAAGCGGCTCCCGGACTGGATCTTCCGAATCCCGCACGCCCAGAAGCGGGCGTTCATCGACGGCTACATCGCGGCCGACGGGCACATTCGCGAGGGGCACCGCAACATCTCCATCACGAGCGTCAGCTGGATGCTGCTCGAGCAGGTGCGCGCCCTCGCGATCTCCGCCGGGATGAACGCGACGAAGATCTCGACCTGGACACGACGCCAGAAGCTGCCGCTGGGCACGCACGAGAAGAGCTACACGACGAGTTACCTCTACTTCGGGGACGAGTCGCTCGACGGCCCGGTGCATTTCGTCCCGATCCTGACGATCGAGCCGGCTGGCGCGCATGTCACCTACGACATCGAGGTCGAGGGGACGGCAAACTTCATCGCCAACGGCGTCTTCGTGCATAACTCCCGGGCGACGGTCAAGTACCCGGCGATCTACCTGCGCGGGGAAGGCGCAACGGCCGAGGTGATCAGCGTCGCGTTCGCCGGCCACGGCCAGCACCAGGACACCGGCGCGAAGGCCGTCCACCTGGCCCCGAACACGCGGAGCCGGATCGTCAGCAAGTCCGTCAGCAAGGACGGCGGCCGCTCGACCTACCGCGGCACGCTCAAGGTGGCGCCGGGCGCGACCGGGGTCGTCGCCAGCGTCCGCTGTGACGCGCTCCTCCTGGACGAGGCGAGCCGCTCGGATACGTACCCGTACATCGACATCCAGGAAGACGACACGACGATGACCCATGAGGCCACCGTCGGCAAGGTCAGCGCGGAGCAGGTCTTCTACCTGATGAGCCGCGGCCTCACCGAGAACGAGGCGACCAACCTGCTCGTTCAGGGCTTCCTCGAGGTCTTCACCAAGGAGCTCCCGATGGAGTACGCGATCGAGTTCAACCGCCTGGTGAAGCTCGAGATGGAGGGGTCGCTCGGGTGATCGACGCGACCCCCGAGGCGACGCGGACGTCCGACCCTCCGGCCCGGCCAACCCGTGCGCCGCGGCGCTCCCCGAACGAGTTGACCTTCACCCTCGACGAGGCCTTCGTCGAGGCCCGCGCTGGCGGCGACCCGGACTGGCTGGCGGCGGACCGGCGGGCCGCGTTCGCGCGCTACCGGACCTTGCCGATCGAGGCGAACCAGCTCTACACGACCTACGTCGACCTGCGGACCGCGGACCTGTCGGCGGTTTCGCCGTGGGAGTCACCGGCCGGGCAAGCCAACGGGCCGGATGACGCGATGCCCGACGGGGCCGCCGGCTTCGCCGCGTTCACCGAAGACCGTGTCGACGCCCTGAGCCTCGACGCCCGGGCGCGAGAGGCCGGCGTCATGGTCGACACCCTCGCCGGCCTCGTCCGTCGTGATCCTGCGCTGGCCCGCAGGCTCCTCGGCGACGAGACCACGCTGCCGCTCGATGACAAGCTCGCCCAGCTGACCCGGGCGAGCTGGAACCAGGGCGTCGTCGTCCATGTCCCGGCCGGCGTCCACCTCGATCGGCCGGTCGTCCTGCGCTGGCGAGTCGGCGCGTCCGGCCGGGCCCTCCTGACCCGGACGATCCTCGATCTCGGTGACGGCGCATCTGCCTCTGTCGTCGAGGAGCTCGGGGCGTCCCCGGGGGCAGCTGACCGGAATGGTGCCCAGGCGCTCCTGGGAGGCTCGCTCGAGGTTCACCTCGGGACCGGCGCGGAGCTGGCGATCGCCTCGATCCAGAACCTTGCCACGGGGACCGTCGCATTCCAGCATCGCCAGGCCGAGATCGGCGAGGGCGCGAAGCTCCACTGGGCGATGGCCCAGCTCGGGGGCCGGCTCGTCCGGAGCCGGATCGACAACCGCCTGTCGGGCGACCGCAGCTCCGTCGAGCAGGTCGAGATCGTCTTCGGCGCCGACGACCAGCTGTTCGACCTGACCTCGTACACCCGCCACATCGGCCGTGACACGACCGGCAACCTGCTTTCCAAGGCCGCCCTGATGGACGCGACCCGGTCGTACATGAAGGGCCTGATCATCATCGAGCCGACCGCGGTCGGGACCGACAGCTTTCTTGGCGAGTTCGGGATGAACCTCTCCAAGCAGGCCCGCGCGGTTGCGATCCCGTCGCTCGAGATCGACCAGCCGGACTGCCGCCGGGCGGCCCATTCGAGCGCGGTCGGGCCGATCGACGAGAGCCAGCTCTTCTATCTCGAGAGCCGCGGCATCGACCCCGAGGAGGCCCGCAAGTTCATCATCCTCGGCTTCCTCGAACCGGTCGTCGCCCGGGTGCCGCTCGCGTCGGCGCAGGACACCCTGCGGGAGCTGCTCGAGGCGAAATGGGACGCCGGGGCGCCGAGCGCGAAGGCCGCGCCCGCAGCGTGAACCCGCGACCACGTCGGCCGGGCCGGTGAGGCGCATCGACCTCCTCGCCGTCGACGAGCTTGCCGATGGCGAGATGAAGATCGTGTACGTCGACGGGACCGACCAGGTCCTCGTCATCCGCCAGAACGGCGAGTTCACCGCGACCCAGGGAATCTGCAGTCACGAGTACTTCGAGCTCGACAAGGGCTTCCTGACGGCCGGCACGCTGACCTGCGCGCTGCACCTGTCGCGCTTCGACCTCACGAGCGGCGAGGCGATCGACCCGCCGGCCGAGTTGCCGCTCGAGATCTACCCCGTCGTGATAGAGGCCGGCCGGGTGATCATCGAAGTCCCCGACGGCCCACTCCCGATCAGCGAGCAATAGCCG
>JBBQRX010000033.1:0-30312 GCA_038214375.1 Candidatus Limnocylindrales bacterium | reverse complement strand
GATCCGCAACGTTCACGCCACCAACTCGGGCGGCTCCGAGATCCTCGCGCCGATGGTGGACGCGGGCGGCAACACCTGGAGATAGGGGCCGGCTTGCGTTTACCGGCCGCGCGACGCTGACCGGACCGCCAACTCGTCGTAGATGGCCGTGAGGCGACTCGATTCGAGCTGCCAGTTCCACCGGCTCTTGGCGGCCGCGAGGCAGCGCTGACGGAGGGACTCGGCCTCGGCGGCTCCGAGTTCGAGGACCGACCGCAGTGCGGCTGTGACAGCCTCGCCGCGGCTCGGATCGCAGAGCACTCCAAGGGAACCCTCGGGGTTGTCCACGACGATCCTCCTCATCGTCGGGAAGTCGCTTGCGACGACCGGCACCCCTGCAGCGAAGCACTCGAAGAGCTTGTTCGGCGTCGAGAAGCGGTCGTTGAGCGTCGAGCCGGGATTTGGCATTGCCCCGACATCCGCCGACGCAACCCACGACATCAGCACGGAGGGGGGCACAGGATCAAGCACATGGAGGCGTGGAAGGTGCGGATCCCGGGACGCCTTCACGTATGCGTCGCGGTTTGGCCCAGAGCCCATAAGCACGAGGTGGGTCTTCTCGAGTCCGGGCATTCGAAGCGCCCCGATGAGGTGTTCGATACCTCGGCCCGCCCCCAGACTTCCGTGGTAGAGGACAACTGGGGCATTTGCTGGGATCCCGGCAGCCTCTCGAAGCAGATTCGGACGAACTGGGGGTGGAGTCCACAGGTCGGGGCAATTGTGAACTACTGCGACGCGCTGCGGCTGATACCGGTCCCGCAGCACCTCGGCTATCTCGTCATTCACCGTGATCACCGCCGAGACCACCGACACCAGCCGTCGCTCGTAGTACCGAAGGAGCACACGGCCCACCTTGGGGAGCTTCAGGGCCGTCCCGGTCTCCAAGTAGAGTTCGTGTGAGTCATACACGATTGGCACGTGTTTACCAACGACGGGTGCCACGGCCGCCAAACCAGTGAGGTCGTGAGCGTGCCAGATGTCGACCGGCCCACACGCGGCAGTTGCAGACCTGCCCCACGCGCGAAGGTTGCTGGCGTACTTGCTCAGCCACCTCCCACCACGCACCCACAATCTCACGCGAGCGCCGATCGGTGAACGGAACGGATTTCCCTGCCCCGGCAGAACCGAGCGGTCGTCCGCGGCGCAGACGAGCACCTTCACGTTCGATGGCAAGTCGCGTGGCTCGTCGTCGGCCGCGAGGCAGGCGATAGTCACGTCAAAGCCATGCTGAGCCAGGGTCCGGGCTTCCTTGCGGACGCGACTGTCGTATGTCAAATCTCCGTAGAGTGCCATTCCCACGCGCAGTCGCTTGCCGACCTTACGTTGCCACCCAGATTCGGGCGTCATCAGATTGTCCAGACCTCCTGACCACGGCGAGTGAGGTTGGCGTTGGGTTCGGGCGCAGCGTCCGCGCCATACGTTGGACCAGCGATGTCCGGCTCGGGCAGCGGCACTAGGAGCAGCAGAAGCGCGAGGACCCACAACATCCGATCCTGAAACACGTCCCCGCTGACCAACGAATTCAGCAGAAAGAACACGAAGGTCACTCGGACAGCACCTGACGGCCCGGTAGTCGGTAGTCCCCGGGTCAGTGCAAGCGCCACGAGGCCCGCGAACAGAGCTAGCCCGATCAGCCCGAACTCCGCGCCAATCTGGAGGACCGAGTTGTGGGGATACTGATCGGCCGCCGATGGGCCGAGATAGCGCGGGCTCAGCGCCTCGTAACTTGCCGTGCCAGACCCGGCGATAGGTTTTTGTTCGAAGAGCGTCACCGCCAAACCAAAGAGCGTGACACGTGCTTCCGAAGATGTGTCACCCCCATAGGTAGTCGTGTCAGCAGAAAATACACTCTGGACGAATGCTCCGAACCGGGTGAACCGCTGCAGCGATTGGCCCGGCAAGAGTGTGGCTGCCAGGGACACAACGAGGAGGGACGCGAGGGCAAGACCGGCGATGAGGCTCACGTGCCGCCATTGGATGGCCCGTCGGCGAGCGAGATGCCATGCCAATCCCAATCCCGCCATGATCACCAAGAACAGAAGCGGGCCGCGAGATCCCGACGCCAAGGCCACCAAGAGCGCGGCCGGCGCAAGCATTGCCGTGGTGACGCGTGCAAGTGGCTGACCTTCTCGCAGTGCAAACACCACTCCAAGAAGGGGCACCAAGAGCGCGGCGCGACCGACTGAGATCGTGCTGGTCCCGAGCACTTCGAGCGGAGCTCCCCCCGTCGTGTGCGCACCGGCCAACGCCCCAAGCCCCACGATGGTCATGAGGCAACCCATCCCAAGGATGGTCCAGAGGAATTGGCGGACGTACCGCGGACTGGATGCTACTCGCGCTGCCGCTGGCAAGGTCGGCAGAAAGACAAGGGCCCAGAACCCGGTTGCGCGATTGAGTGCGAGATTCTGGTCCGGTGCATAGAGGATCCCACCGAGAACGAGTAGCGCCGTGCCTGCCCACAGCGCTACGCCGACGCGAGAAACCCGCCGCGGTCGACGATCCATCGCCAGCGGGATCAACTGAAGGGCGTTGATTGCAGCGAGCACGATCGTGATATCGATCGGGCTGTAGCTCTGGACGGCCCCCTTGTAGAAAGGGATGAGCACGTAGGCGGCAAGGGGGATGCCCGGTGCCACGGCAGCAAGTACCGGAATTGACGCCGCTCCAACTGCGGCGACAATCCCCAGCGGTCCCGTGGCGATCGCGAGGACGACAGATACCGCGGGTACGGCCGCGCACAGAGTGAGTCGAGACCACCGCTGCGCGGCCGCCGGTCGGTCATCCAGGCGGAAGAGCGTCATCATCGCGTCGTACTAACCGGGCGCCTGGTTGGGAGGAGCGCGTGCCCACGTGGCCCAATCCGCCGGTCGGCTCAGGCTTGGCATCGATCGGTTGGCGGCGATGGCCTGACTCACACATGCTTGGCATAGGAGTCTAATGCCACCCGCCCACGCGCCGCACACGCAAACCATAGGCGACTTCATCGGCGATACGATCGAGGTCGGCACGCACCTTCGCTGTCGGCGCGCGGTGCCAACGCCGCTCGTGAGTGAGCAGGTAGATCGGGCTCCGGCCGTCACGAATGGCGTCGCCGAGGCCGTAGTTGCCAGCCCAACGAAGCGGTGACCTCGCCACGTCACTCACGTAGACGTCCGCCCGGCCCATGATGTTCACTCCGTATGCCTCAAAGTGTAGCCCGCACGACTTCAGCAATGGCGGTGAGATGAATTCATCGTTTGTGAACCCAAGCCTGCGGTTGATCCAATCGCCATGGGCGGCGACCGACTCGAGCTTCGGGTTCCAGAGGCGCCGAAACACGGAGCAGTTCCTCTGGAACGCATCTTCAACTCTCCGACGCCTCAGAAGCATGTCGTGGCGAGATCCGATACCGTCGCGTTTCGCGAGGGAGGAAGCCTCCTCGTAGTGATAGCCGACCTCAAACCCGCCATCGAGGAGGCGCGATATGAGGCGGGCATGAACTCGTACGGTGGAGCGACGAAAGTAGAAAGTGGAACGCGCACCCAAAGATAGCTCCAGGGCGTAGAACGCCTCGTTTCCCGCCACATCGCCGACGTCGACATCGTGTCGCAGGACGAGCAGTCGGCGACTCGGTTCACTTCCGGCGCGAGCCGTTGCATGGAAGTCCGCCAACGAGATCAGGTCGTAGCCCGCCTCAAGCGCCGATCGAAGGGACTCGTGGTACTCAGATCCTCGGTCGGGGAGGCCATAGTCGTCCAGAATGCGGAGTGTTACCGTGCGGACAATGGAGATGCGGCTCACGTGGCGCGGCCCCTTCTACGCGCGAGCAAGCGCCTGGCACCCGCTCGCGAAGACCCTAGGCAGGCGCGTGAGGCGAGGCTGCCCGGACCTAACCGAGCCGGGATCGCCGCGACCTATCTGAGCCCTGGAGAGTGCCATGGTCTCGTCAGCGGTTGTCGCTGTCGCATTCAATATCGCTGGAACTCCCCCGGGGTAGAGGTGACTTCCTTCGGACCACAGCGATCTGTTGTCTTGTATCGTCGGCACATTCGCATGACGGTGTGACAATCTTCAACCGGGTGCGAACGATCCTGCCCCGCGGCGAGCTCGGCCGGGCCGTAATGACTCTAGTCGTTGGCACGGGAACGGCCCAGGGATTGGTCATCCTCACTTCGCCCATCCTCACGCGGCTCTACTCTCCCTCCGATTACGGCACCTACGCGGTCGCCACATCCATGTTGGCGGTGCTACTGACAGTCACATGTCTCCGCTATGAGACCGCCATCCTGCTCCCCGAGTCGGAAGTGGCCGGTGCAAACACTCTCGCAGTGTCGCTCCTCGGAGCCTTGGGTACGAGCATGATCACAGGTTTGGTGCTCTGGTTTACGGGCGGCGCACTGCTGGGTCTCTTCGGGGCAGGCAGCCTCAGCCCGTACATGCTGCTGCTTGCCGTCGGGCAATTCGCGGGCGGAGTCATGTCCGCGTTCACGAGTTGGGCAGTCCGCACGAGGGCATTTAGCGAGGTCGCACGAACCCGCGTCACCCAAAGCCTCGCCCTCGTGGTGGTCCAGATCGGATCGGGCCTGATAGGTTTGGGGGCGCCCGGCCTTCTCGTCGGGGACGTCGTGGGCCGATCGGCAGGCTCCAGCCGCCTGGTCCGCGCGGCGTGGCGAGTTCATGCCCCTTCATTTCGCTCCGTGACACGAAAGGGTATGGCGGCTGCGGCGACTCGGTACAAGCGGTTTCCGATCTTCTCGAGCGGTTCGGCATTACTTGCGACCTTGGGCCTTCAGGCTCCGCTCCTTCTTCTTGTCGCCTTCTACGGCACGGAAGTCGGGGGTCAATTTGCCATCGCCTCCCGCATCTGCGCCATCCCCCTGACTCTCGTGGCCGCCGCCGTCGGTCAGGTATTCATGTCTGAAGCCGCGCGACTTGCCCGTACGGAGCCAATTGCCGTGCGTGCGCTCTTCGTCCGGACGACACGCTCGCTTGCCACCGTAGCCATCGGCCCCGCGATCCTGTTGGCTGTGGCGGCTCCATTTGTCTTCGGACCGATCTTCGGAGCCGCCTGGCGTCAGGCGGGCCTATTTGTGGCGATACTTGCGGCGTCGTACTTCGTGGAGTTCGTGATCGCTGCGACAGGGGACGTTCTCTACGTTCTCGAGCGGCAGGGCCTGCAGCTTGCACGCGAGATAGCGCGGTTCGTGTTTCTTGTCGGCGCCGTTCCCATTGCAGCCGCACTGCATTTGTCGCCGGTCGGAGCCGTGGTCCTCGTCAGCCTCTCCGGGTGCGCAACGTATGCCTTGTACGGACTGATATCGTGGCGCTCCGTGGTTGGCTACTCCGAACGGGGGAGTCCGGACGCTGTTACCGAGTAATCTTGTGATCACGATCCGCCGAGTACCCGCTCTCACAGCACCGCACACTCAGGTTCAACAGTGACGCTATTGGTGAGCGCCCCAAGCCGCTACGAACCGGAGCGCCGGTACATCCTCGATGTCGTCTTGGCCGAGTGGTTAGGTCTTGACTACCGTCTCGAATTCGCCCTGGGATCGAGCGTGGTGATCCGGCTGGCCGGTGACCCCGACAGTCTTGAGATGACTCTGCCCGACATCCTGTTCGCCACCCCATCCGCCGACTGGCTCTCCCGCCGATCGATGCCCGCTGTTCCGCTCCCGCGATTGGGAGGTGCAGGCGGCTGGCTCCCAGAGCTCGGCGTCGGAGCACAGGATGGCGAGTGCTGCGGAAAGCCGCTGCCGATATTGTTCGGCGCCCGTGAGCCCGACGGTTCCTTGACTCGGACCGGCGAGCACGGTTTGTCGATCTCGGTGGACGTGTTCGGCAGCGCATTCTTCTTGCTGGCCCGTTGCGAGGAGGTCATCCAGGACGTCGAGGACGAACATGGGCGCTTTCCCGCCGTCGCGTCGCTTGCCGCCGCCGAGGGTTTCTTGGACCGTCCGCTCGTCGATGAGTACGTCGATTTCCTGTGGACGTCGATGAAACGGCTGTGGCCTGTACTCGTCCGAAAGCCGTCGAGTTTCCGCCTGCGACTCACCCATGACATCGATCAGCCTTGGGCGGCGCTGGGACAACGTCCATGGAGGGTGGCCCGGTCTGTAGGCGCCGATCTGATAAGGCGACGAGACCCTTCCCTCGCTGCTCAGCGTGCCCGATCGCTGTTTGATGCTCGGAAAGGGCGCGTCGACAGGGACCCGTTGAACACGTTCAACCTGCTGATGGAGACAAGCGAACGTCACGGCCTCCGGAGCGTCTTCTACTTCCTCGCCGGCAACACGCCAGGTGATATCGACTTCCGGTATCAGTTATCAGATCCGCAATTCAGCGGAGTCCTGCGGCGAATCCATGAACGTGGGCACGAAGTCGGCCTTCACGCTAGTTATGACAGCTTCCTCTCCGAGGAGCGGACTCGGTTGGAGTTTGACGCTCTCATACATGCCTGCTCGGCAGCCGGGTTCGAACAACCCAGTTGGGGCGTCCGGCAGCACTATCTCCGTTTCGCCAATCCGCAAACATGGCGAAACCATGAATCGGCCGGCCTCACGTACGACTCGACGCTTGGCTTCGCCGATCTGCCAGGCTTCCGAGCTGGGACCTGCCACGAGTACCCGCTGTTCGACGTCCTCGATCATCGCCGTCTTGAGCTCCGAGAACGTCCCCTCTTGGTCATGGACGGAACGCTGTTCGAGCACCTGGCGCTGAGCCTGGAGGAGGCGACACGACGAATACGCGTGATCGTCAACGCGTCTCGCCACCATCGAGGCGACGCCGTCCTGCTCTTTCACAACACCACCGTGGCGGGGACCCGACAGGGAGCCCATTATCGCGAGCTGATAGGGGCGCTGAGTTCTGATGGCTAGTGTCTCCACCGCAGGGGGTGTGAATCGGGAACCCCCCTTCACGCCGGAACGCGGACACCCCTTCCTGCCTATTGCCCTGCGAAACGTTGAACGGTGGGTTGTCGAGGGCAAGGTGGGGGGCCGTGTTGTTCCGAGAAGCGCCGCCTTGGTCGTGCCGGTAGACGTCCTGAGGCGCCGATACGTCAATCCCTCCGTCGAGCTAGTCATGGACGTGGACGACGTTGCCTGACCGGACGCCGAGAGAAGGCCAGCGCGTCTGGATCGTCAACCAGTACGCCTCACCTCCGCACCAGCCGTCCGGGACGCGCCACTATGCATTTGCGCGCCAACTCGTAGCACGAGGGCACGCCGTCACGATCGTCGCCGCCAGTTTCGGCCACATGAGCGGCCGAGAGAAGCGACTTTCGTCCAGGACCCTCTATCGGATCGAGTGGTTCGACGGAGTCCAGTTCGTCTGGCTGAGGACGATCCCCTATCGCGGTAACACGTGGCGACGCCAGTTGAACATGCTGTCGTTCCTCGTGGTGTTCCTAGTAGTCCAGACCCGCCTCAAAGCGCCCGACACCGTGGTCGGCTCGACGGTTCATCCGTTCGCCGCGTTTGGAGGATGGCTCGCGGCCAAGCTTCGGGGCGCGAGGTTCGTGTTCGAGATCCGCGACCTGTGGCCGCAGACCCTCGTTGACCTCGGGGCGATGCGCGTCGGCTCGCGCGGCGAGCGCCTGCTTCGCGCCCTCGAGGCGTTCCTGGTCCGCCGTGCGTCGGCCGTCATCACGCTCGTGCCGGGCATCAGGGATTACCTCATGGAGCGCGGCCTTCCCACCGAGCATGTGGTCTACATCCCGAACGGTGCGGACCTGACGGCCTTCGCCGAGTCCGCGCTGGTC
Source organism: Candidatus Limnocylindrales bacterium (assembly GCA_038214375.1). Classification (GTDB taxonomy): domain Bacteria; phylum Chloroflexota; class Limnocylindria; order Limnocylindrales; family CSP1-4; genus CTSoil-043. Next base: position 22,532 of record JBBQRX010000033.1, on the reverse strand, counting down.
GCTGGCGAGCCCGCGACCGAGGCACGCTGCCTGCAAGAGATCGCCCAGCTTAAGGCCGAAGGTCGGTTCGTGGTCGGGTACCTCGGAGCCTTCGGGCGGGTCAACCGGGTCGACGTCATCGCCGAGGCCGCGGCGGTGGCCGAACGACGAGTCCCGGGTCGGATCGGCATTATGCTGATCGGCGACGGCCCAGAGCGACCCGAGGTGGAACGTCTAGCTGCGGCGAACGCGGCCGTGAGGTTCGGGCCCTTGGTCCCAAAGACCTCCGTACCCGCGCTCTTGCGCGCCCTTGACGCGACCGTGGTCCACACGACCTACACGCCGGTCTACCGGTACGGCATCAGCTTCAACAAGCTCTTCGAGTACATGGCAGCAGAACGACCGGTCGTGTTCGCCTGCGAAAGTGCCTACGACCCTGTCTCTGCCACCGGGGCGGGCATCACGGTCCGGCCTGATGACCCCGAGGGCCTCGCCCGTGCCTTCCTGGAGCTTGCCGGCACAAGCGCCGACGCGCGATCAGTGATGGGTGCCGCGGGCCGGGACTATGTCGCCCGCGAGCACAACATCGAGCATCTTGGGGACGTGTTCGCAGCCGTCGTCGAGGGCCGGCTGCCGGCGGATTCTTCTTCCGTCGCGGCACCTGCGAACTGGAGACACCCCTCCTTCTGACGCGTGGTGTCCCGATGCTCAAACCTGGAACCAGTGACAACCCCCTGCTGTAGTGGAGACTTTCAATTCATGGGGCGACGCGCTCATGCGAGGTGTCCGGGCCCCGCGGGCGCTTCTCCGGCCTTAGCTCCGAGCCATCGTCGCCGTAGTAGTTGGCGTAGGCGGAGTGGTTCCGGACAGGTATCCGGTTGATAACGGCCCCGAGTACGGTGGCCCCGGTCTTCGAGAGCGCCTCCCGCCCCAGACGGACAGTTGCTCGGCGGCTGCGGTCGGCATCGACCACGAAGAGCGTGCCGTCCACGAGTGAGCCAAGGATCGCAGAATCGGTAACCACCTGAAGCGGCGGACTGTCGAAGACGACGATGTCCGCATCTGCCTTGAGCCGTTCGAGGATCGTCTGCATTCGCTGTGACCCAAGGAGTTCGGCCGGGTTGGGCGGAATGGGTCCCGTGGTCAGAATCCGGAGGTTGGCCTGCTCGGTCCCATTGACGATGGCCGTGAGGCTCACCTCGTCGCTGCGTAGGAGCGTCGTCAGGCCGTGCGAGTTCGGCAGGTCGAAGACGGCGTGGACTCCGGGCTTTCGCAGGTCAGCGTCCACCAGCAGAACGCGCCGGCCCGCCTGGGCAAAGACGACAGCCAGGTTGGAGGCTGTGGTTGTCTTGCCTTCTCCCGGTGCCGAGCTCGTCACCAGAAGGGTCCGGATCGACGAGTCCACCGACGCAAACTCGAGGTTGGTCCGGAGTGTTCGGAACGCCTCCGCGGCAGCCGAGCGCGGGTAGAGAAGCGTGACCAACCGGTAGATCTCGCTCCTGCCACTGTCACCCTTGATCCGAGTGATGGTACCCAGGGTGCTGAGGTTCGCCACCGCCTGGACAGCGTCTGGGTCCTTGACCTTGTCGTCGAGGTACTCGAGGGCCGACAAGAGACCCGCGGCGAGCAGCAAGCCCAGGATCGCGGCCACGAGTGTGTTCAGCAATGGCTTCGGCGAGATCGGCGTGATCGGGGCCACGGCCGGTTCGACGACGCTGAGCAGGTTGGCGGCGCTCCCGGACGAGAAGGACAGGATCGAGGCGTATGTCGAACGAAGGGTGATCAGCCGACCCTGGATGGTGTCGAGTGTTGTCAGGTCCGCGGGCCTCGGGCTGGCCAGACCGTTCAGGCGGTCGACCTCGGACTGCATCGCTGTGATCTGAACCTGAGTCGCCTTGAGTTCAGCATCGATCGACTTCTGGAGATCCGCCTGGCGCCCCTGGATGGCCGGGGAGGCTGCGACGACCTGGTCCGCCAGGGCGTTTGCGATGGCTGCGGCACGTGATGGGTCGGCGTCCTGCGCGGTGATTGTCAGAAGTGTGCTTTCCAGCGGCGCGGCCGCACCGACTCGTTTCGAGAGCTCTTCGGATGTCATCCCGAGCCCGAGCTGCCTTATCACGACGTCGAGGTTCGGCCGGGTCGTCGCGATGCTGGCGTACGTGGTCGACAGCCGCTGTGATGCGAGGAGCTGGGTATAGTCAGGGTTCACCCCCGACAGCGACTGGCCGACGATGAGCGTCGCTCGCGCCTCGTAGGTCTTTGGGAGCTGCGTACTCACCAGAAATGCAGCGGCAGCCGACAGCACGACGCTCGCGATGAGGAGTGGGAGCCATGCCTTGACGAGGGCGATCTGGCGCCGAAGATCCACGGGCCTCACTCTCTGCCCCGAAACCGCGGGGCGTTCTGACCAACTCGGCAATGATTCGGCCGGAATCATCGACCACGTGATGGTAGCCCGTCAACCGGACCTTCCGCCCGCCATCGGCTACGGATCCGGAGACTCGTCCCCACCGAGACACATGACCGCCAGGATTAGTTTGTGTTGCCACAGGGCACCAGGCCGTACTTGCAGGGCACGAGAACGGAACCTGTTGGTACTAGGCAGGCGGGACCATCAGTTCTAGAGTTCGGAGTCCGGGCCGGCTTGCGGGGCCCATGAAGCCTCGCCGCCGTTACACACCCCTCTCTGCCAAGATTCAGTGAGACACCCTCCCGCTGGGAATAGGTGACACGCTGAGGACGGGGAGAGGAACGCACGCACGACATGCTCGAACCCTTGGCACCGCGCCCCCTGGTCGGCCACGCTGTGCCGATGCCGGACCCAGAGGTCAGGGAGCGCCCAGTCCGCCGGCGCTTCAGCGCCGAGTACAAGCGCCAGATCGTGGAGGAGGCGAACGCCGCCGCCGAGCCCGGAGCGGTCGGCGCCCTGCTCCGCCGCGAGGGCCTGTACAGCTCCCACCTCGTCGAGTGGCGGCGGCTGTACCGGGCGGGCGCCCTCTCGAGCCTCGCCCGGCCGCGGGGTCGCCCGGCTCCCCATCCGCTGGCTGCCGAGAACGAGCGCCTGCGGGCCACGATCGAACGCCTCGAAGCGCGCCTGGTCCGGGCCGAGAAGGTGATCGCCGTCCAGGGAAACGTCTCGGCGCTCTAGCGGGAGCTCTCCCTCGAGAGCGCCGATCAGAAGGACGGGCGATGATCGCGACCGGCGTCGCCGAGCTCGCCCCGGCGGTCGGGGTGCGCGCGGCCTGTGCTGCCCTCGGGGTACCCCGGGGCCTCCCACTACCGGCGCTTGCGAGGCGGGCGCCATGGTCCGCCGCGGACGCGCCCCGCTCCGCCGCGGACGCTGTCCGATCCCGAGCGCGCCGCAGTTCTCGGCGAGTTCCACGCCGAGCGGTTCGTCGACACGTCGCCGGCAGCGGTCTACGCCACCCCCCTCGACGAGGGCACGTACCTCGCGTCGGAGCGCACGATGTACCGGATCCTCGCCGCCAATGTCGAGGTCCGCGAGCGGCGGGACCAGCTCCGCCATCCCTCCTATGCCCGGCCCGAGCTCCTCGCGACCGGACCCCGGGAGCTCTTCTCCTGGGACATCACCAAGCTCCGGGGTCCCGCGAAGCGGGCCCACTACCACCTCTACGTGATCCTCGACGTCTTCTCCCGCTACGTCCCGGGCTGGATGGTCGCCACGCACGAGAGCGCCGTCCTCGCCGAGCGCCTGATCGCCGACACGGTCGAGAAGGAGGGCATCGAGCCAGGCCAACTCACGATCCACGCCGACCGGGGCACTTCGATGCGCAGCAAGCCCGTCGCTCTCCTGCTCGCCGACCTCGGGATCGAGCGCAGCCATTCCCGGCCCCACGTCTCCGACGACAACCCGTATTCCGAAGCCCAGTTCAAGACGCTCAAGTACCGGCGGGACTTCCCCGACCGGTTCGGCTCGATCGAGGACGCTCGCGCCTTCTGCGGGCGGTTCTTCACCTGTACAACACGCAGCACCGCCACAGCGGGATCGGGCTTCTCACCCCGGCCGATGTCCACGCCGGCCGCGCGGCGGAGCTCACCGCGGCCCGGGCCGTCACCCTTGACGCCGCCTACGCGGCCCATCCCGAGCGTTTCGTCCGCCGGCCTCCCACGCCACCCGAGGTGCCGAGCGCCGTCTGGATCAACCCGCCCGCCAAGAAGGAGCTGCCACCTCTCTATGAAGAAGGGCCGGCTGTCAAGCCCGGTGATCGGAACGCGGACATCTCGATGATGGGGTGAGTTCTGCTCATCTCTCTATCGCCTCCTTGATGGAGGACCAGGTTGGATCGGATGCTCCGGCGGTCCATCTCAGTCGAGGGTCGTCAAGCGACCAGAGGTGGCAGGTGGGACCTGCCGGGGTTGAATGGCTCGCCCTTGGCGAGCATGTGCCAGATCGCGGTCGCGAGTTCCCGGGCGACCTCGACTCGGGCGACCTTGCTGCCCCGCTGACGGCCGAGGCGCTTCTTGGTCCGCTCGTAGTGCTCGCGATACACGAGATGGTGGGCGGCGTGGACGGCTGCCTGGATGAGCGCCCAGCGCAGGTACTTGGGGCCGTTCTTGGCAAGCGGACCGCGGTCGTCGCGGCGGCCCGACTGGCGGACGAGCGGGCACAGCCCGGTGTACCCGGCGAGCTTCTTGGCGGACGCGAACCGCCCGATGTCGCCGAGCTCGGCCGCGATCGTGTACCCGAGTACCCAGGCGATCCCGGGCACGGTCATGAGGTGCGGGACGTACGGATGGTCGGCACCAGCAGTTCGCAGGTCGCGCTCGCAGGCGTCGATTTCGAGGTTGAGTTCGTCGACGAGGCGCAAGCTGGTGGCGAGGGTGGTCGCCCAGGGCTCGGGGATGGCGAGGCTCGCGAGGAGCTCGCGACCCTTCGTCCCGAACAGGTCAGAGACCGGGACCGGGTGGCCGAACGCCATGAGGGTCGCGTGGATCCGGTTCTTGAGCGTGGTCCGGTGGCGGACGAGGTGGAGCCGGAAGCGGGCCCGCTCGCGCCCGGCGCGGACGGACGGGTCGGGCAGCCAGATGGCGGGCACGAGGTCCCGTCGAGCGAGCTCGGCGAGCACCCGGGCGTCGATCTTGTCGGTCTTGGCGGCCAGGGGCGCCGGGCCCTTGACCTTGACGGCGTCGGCGATCTCCACGTCCCAGCCGTACAGCTCGAGCTGGTCGTGGACGAAGCGGGCGCCGTTCATCGACTCGATGACTGCCGTGACCTCATCACCATGCCGCGACAGGCGGGCGACGAGTTCGCGAAGCCCGAAGACCTCGGGCGTGGCGGCCGTCACCTCCACGGTTCGACCCTCCTCGTCGAGGACGTGCACATCAAGCCTCTGGCGCGACAGGTCCAATCCGGCGTACAACATGCGTGGGCCTCCCGGTGACAGGTTCCCGATGAGAACCCTACGTTCTCACCGCGGAGGCCCTTCTTCATGACATTCAGTAATCGCTGACACGACGTGTCTCACTGCGCTTAACAGGTTCCGCACCGGGTTCGGGTGTGTTGTACCGATCGCGGGGGACGGCAGTTCTTGGGGATGCCGCCGCGGCCGGGGTAGTTCGACTGAGGGAGTTCATTGGCCGCCCGCCGCTCGATCCGCCCCTGGCTTTCGACCACCCGCGCCTTTTCCACGCCGCGGTCGGGCGGGGCGGTTGGGACGGGGCCGGTCGCTCCACGCGACTCCACCTCCTCCGCCTGGCTGCCGGCACATTCGCGGCCGATACCTCCTTGCGATCGACCTGATCGGGATCATCGTCGCCGCGTATCTCGCGCTTGCGCTTCGGTTTGATCGCCTCAGCGGCCCGTTCTCCCTCCCTGCCTTTCCCGTGGTCGTGGGCCTTGTCCTGGCCGTCCGCACGGTCATCAACGTCCAGCTCGGCCTGTACAGCCGCCGCTGGCGTTTCGCGAGCGTCCCGGACCTGGAGCGCATCGTATCGGCCGTGGCCCTCGGGTCCCTCGTCTCCGTGGCCATCTTCTACGGCGCGTCCGGCATTGCGGACACGGCCTGGCCGGACGGGTTCCCGCGATCCTTCTGGCTGGCAGAGGCGCTCCTCAGCGTCGCCATCCTGGGCGGAGTCCGGTTCGGCATTCGGGCGGCATCGGAAACGGCGAGAGGCGGGAGTCGCGCGGCCATGGCCGACCGACGCGGCGCCACGCTCCTCTACGGTGCCGGCCATACCGGCGTGACGCTGGCGCGGTCCGCCCTGCGGGATCCACGTTCCGGTGTGGTGCCCGTTGGCTTCCTCGACGATGATCCGTCGTTGGCCGGCGGCACCGTGGCCGGGATCCGCGTGTACGGCGGCCTGGAGTCAATGGCGAAGGCCGTCGCCAGGACCGGGGCGCAGACCCTCCTCATCACGATGTCCGACGCGCCGGGCCCAGCGGTCCGGCGCGTGGTCGAAGCCGCCCTCGCCCTCCATCTCGAGGTCCGCACGGTCCCGTCGATGACCAAGCTCATGGACGGCAGCATCGACGCCAACCGCGTCCGCCGCGTACGCGTGGAGGACCTGCTGCGCCGCCCGATGGTGACAGAGCACGCCGCGGGCGTCGAGGAGATCATCCGGGACCGGACGGTGCTGATCACCGGCGGTGGCGGCTCGATCGGGTCCGAGCTCGCCCGCCAGGTGTTCGCCCTGGGGCCACGCCGACTGATCCTGGTGGATCGGGCCGAGAGCCCGCTCTATCTGATTCAGCGCGACCTCGAGACGCAGCGGAGCCACGAGAAGGGCAGCGGCGAGCTGCGCATTCACCTGGCGAACGTGGCAAGCCGGGCGGCCATGGAGCGTCTGGTCGCCGCCGAGGCGCCGAACGTGATCTTCCACGCGGCCGCCTACAAGCACGTCCCGATGATGGAGGAGCACAAGCAGGAATAGCTCCCAGCCCCCGGCGCTCAGGAGTTCCATGAGGAGCTCAGCGTCGTGGGGCTGTCAAGAAATCGAGGCTCTGCGGCGCGATTGCCGTGCCCCACTGGCCGCCCTGGCTGTCTGTTGCGGCGCCCGTAGTCAGAGGTTAGCCCGCGACGGGGCGCCGGTCGCCGCCCAATGCGGCCTATCGGCGCGTCATCCCTGCAATTGTCGCGCGTCGGGCATAGTACTGCCCTGAGCGCCCGACCCGCGCCCCGTCGTCCGAAGAGAGCGGAGCCCGTGCGGAGCTTGGGCTAGGTTGGAAGTCAAGGCGGCGGGGGAATGCTCGGCGAGTCCTCTACGAACCACCGCGATCGAGGATCGGAACGATGAGCCTTGAGGGAATCGCTCTGATCGTCACGGTCTTCTGGGGACTGACGGCCCTCTGGCTGGCCTACCGCACGCCCCGGGGGCGTCGGGGGCTGCACCCTCCTGAGTCGTTCACGGAAGGATCGAATGGGCTCTGGCTCTGCCTGACCTGCCTTTCGCTGAACCGTCGCGACGTGAACCTCTGCTACAACTGCCGGACGATGAAGGGCATCCCGGGCCGACAGACACCGGGTGGGCTGCCGGTCAGCCGCGGAGTCCCGGTCATGGCCGAGGACATCCCGGGCCGACAGACACCGGGCGAGCTGTCGGTCAGCCGCGGAGTCCCGGTCATGGCCGAGGGCTCCGCCGGATCTTCCGTCGAGGGTGCCGGAACGACCGTGGCGCCTGCCACTCCGAGGAACGCCCCTCCGGCGCTGGAGATCCTCGTTCGTGCTCCCGAGCGCCTCTTGTCCGCTGCCTTGGTCGGGGTGCCTCCGAGCGTGCCCGTTTGTCCATTTCTGGGGTTCAGAGACGATCCCTCGACGCGGTACGACTTCCCGAACCCCGCCAACCTATGCCACGCGACCTCGGGGAGAGGCACCACGTCATTGGCCTCTCCCCGACGGTTTGTCACCGGCATGACCGGCACCAGGCGCCCACAGCCGATCGCCGCGCAACACCAGAAGTCCCACTGTCTCACGGCGGCGCACGAGCAATGTGCCCGATACCCGGCGGCCGAGGTGGTCGCAGCGAAACGGTAGTCGGGCGCGAGTGCGGCTTCGGCATCGCCGCCTGGCGCCAGAGGACCGGGCGGGGCCGTCGCATTCGAAAGAGCCCCGGACGCCCGGTACGCGTTCCAGGCTCCGAAGAGGGCGGAGATGGCGCTTCTGGGCGGTCGTCCTCGGCTTCTTCCGGTGCATCTGGAGATCGCTCTTCGTCCTGAACTCGGACGCGCTGTGGTCGGGCGACTCGTCGTCCTCGTGGTCGGGGCGATCTTCCCGCGGATCAGGGCCGTGTCGACTCCAGGCACCGGGAATCGCTCCAGGTACTGGACGCCCGATGACCCGTTGGTACCATAGGAAGTCCGAGAATCGGGGCCTCGGAGAAACAATTGAACAGCGGTCACGCCGCGGCCCCGGTCGAAAGCGTTCGACGAGGTCCTGTTTCCCGCACGATCGTCTCTTCTTCATACTGGACTCGCCGTCGGCGTCTCGCCGCCTACCTAAGGACGATGCCGCGCGACCTGACGCCGGTCCCCGGCGATCGGCGAACGCACCGAAGAGCCGCGCGCAGGTGCCGCCGCGCAGTTGATAGTTCGACTGAGGGGGTCTATTGGCCGTCCGCCGCTCGATCCGACCCAGGTTCCTCGTGAGCCGCACGTCGCCCGCACCGGGGCACGGCGGGGCGGTGGCGAGCGCGCGGGTCACGCCATCCGACACCCAGGTTGTCCGGTTCGCGGCCGGCATTCGCGGCCGATACCTCCTTGCGATCGACCTGATCGGGATCATCGCCGCCGCGTACGTCGCGCTGGCGCTTCGCTTCGACCGCCTCAGCGGCCCCTTCTCGGTCCCCGCTTTTCCTGTGGTCGTCGGCTTGCTCCTCGCCGTCCGCACGGTCATCAACGTCCAGCTCGGCCTGTACAGCCGCCGCTGGCGTTTCGCGAGCGTCCCGGACCTGGAGCGCATCGTGGCAGCGGTGGCCCTCGGGTCCCTCGTCGCCGTGGCCATCTTCTACGGAGCATCGTGGATCGCCCGCACGAGCTGGTCCGACGGGTTCCCGCGATCCTTCTGGCTGGCAGAAGCGCTCCTCAGCGTCGCCATCCTGGGCGGAGTCCGGTTCGGCATTCGGGCAGCATCGGAAACGGCGAGAGGCGCGAGTCGCGCGGCCATGGCCGACCGACGCGGCGCCACGCTCCTCTACGGTGCCGGCCATACCGGCGTGACGCTGGCGCGGTCCGCCCTGCGCGATCCACGTTCCGGTGTGGTGCCCGTTGGCTTCCTCGACGATGATCCGTCGTTGGCCGGCGGCACCGTGGCCGGGATCCGCGTGTTCGGTGGCCTGGAGTCAATGGCGAAGGCCGTCGCCAAGACCGGGGCGCAGACCCTCCTCATCACGATGTCCGACGCGCCGGGCGCCGCGGTCCGGCGCGTTGTCGAAGCCGCCCTCGCCCTCCATCTCGACGTCCGCACGGTCCCGTCGATGACCAAGCTGCTCGACGGCACCATCGACGCCAACCGCGTCCGCCGCGTGCGCGTCGAGGACCTCCTCCGCCGACCCATGGTGACGGAGCATGCGGCGGGCGTCGAGGAGATCATCCGCGACAGGACGGTGCTGATCACCGGCGGTGGCGGCTCGATCGGGTCCGAGCTCGCTCGCCAGGTGTTCGCGCTCGGGCCACGCCGGCTGATCCTGGTGGATCGGGCGGAGAGCCCGCTCTATCTGATTCAGCGCGACCTCGAAACGCAGCGGAGCCACGAGAAGGGGAGCGGCGAGCTGCGCATCCACCTGGCGAACGTGGCCAGCCGGGCGGCCATGGAGCGTCTGGTCGCCGCCGAGGCGCCGAACGTGATCTTCCACGCGGCCGCCTACAAGCACGTCCCGATGATGGAGGAGCACCCGTCCGACGCGGCGCACGTCAACATCGGCGGCACGCTGGTGATGCTCGACGCGGCGGCCGCTGCCGGGGTCGAGCGCTTCGTCTTTGTCTCCACCGACAAGGCGGTCCGTCCGTCGAGCGTGATGGGAGCCAGCAAGCGGATCGCAGAGATGCTGGTGGCCGACGCAGCCCGGCGCACGGGGCGCCCGTACGTGTCCGTCCGGTTCGGGAACGTCCTGGGGTCGACCGGCAGCGTGGTCCCGATCTTCCAGGAGCAGCTGGAGAACGGCGAGCCGCTCACGGTCACCCACCCCGAGATGACGCGCTTCTTCATGACCATCCCGGAGGCTTCGTGGCTGATCCTCGATGCCGCGGCGCTCGGCCGGAACGGGGACCTGTTCGTCCTCGACATGGGCGAGCCCGTCCGGATCATGGACCTCGCCCGCGACCTGATCCGCCTCGCCGGACGCGATCCCGAGAGCCAGCCGATCGAGACGGTCGGCCTTCGTCCCGGCGAGAAGCTCCACGAGGAGCTCTTCTACGATGCGGAGCTGGTGGAGCCGACCGCCAGCGCCAAGGTCCTCCGTGCCATCGCGCCACCTTCTTCCGTGGACGTCCGCGAGCACGCGCGGCAGCTCCTGGCGATGGCCTCGGGCGCCGATGAGGACGCTCTCCGCCTTGCGCTCCTCAGCTACGTCGGTGGCATCGAGCGCCCGGCCGCGAGCCCGAGCGTGTATCCCGAGGCTGTGCGCGTGTCCACAGCCGGCGGGACCGGTCCGCTCGACGGCGCCACCGGACCTCGAGCGGCCTCGATCTGAGCCTGGTCCCGGCGCCGACCGCGTGCTCGGCGTGAGCCTTCCTTATTCCCCCGTGCTGCCCTGGCTTCTGCCCGGCGTCGCGATCGCGCTGGTCGTCAGCATCGTTGCGAGCGGCGGCGTCGGGCGAACCTTGCGGGTGGCGCGACCCGTCGCGTGGGTGATGGTCCTGAGCTTTGGGATCATCCTTGCGGCCACCCTGACACCGCAATGGGAGGCCCTGGCATACGGTGCCCGCGGCCCGTCCTCCTGCGACCTTTCGAGGGTCGGGCTGGCGCCGCTCAGGGAGCTCCTCCGGTTCAACGACACGAGCCTCAACGTGCTCATGTTCATCCCGCTGGGCGCAATGATCGGCCTGGTTCCTCTGTCTCGCCGCAAGGCGCTGGTCGTGATCGCGGCGATCGCGCTCCCGTTTGCGATCGAGACGATCCAGCGGCTTCTGCCGGTTCTCGACCGGGGCTGCGAGAGCGCGGATGTGATTGACAACCTGACCGGGCTGGTTCTTGGGCTTGGCGGCGGAGTCGTCGCGGGGTGGCTCGGAAGGTCGATGGCGCGCCGGCGCGGCTGAAGGCCGGGCGCGCGATCGTCAGGCGGTCAGGCTTGCCAGTCGGACTACCTCCAGGCGCGGGATCGGGCGCATTCGCTCGTCGTTGGTGACGATCGCAGTGGCTCCAGCATGCCGGGCAGTTGCCAGGTGGACGGCGTCGGGGATCTCTACTCGATGTCGGCCGCGGATGAGGGCCACGTCAAGCGCAATGTCGGCGGTCAGCGGCACGATGTCGAGACCGCGGACATCACGCACCGCCTGCGCATAGCGCTCGGCAAGCGCCTCGTCATCCGTCGCAACTGGACCGACGGCGATCTCGGCGAGCACCATGCTCGCCACAACGATCGACACGCGTCCCGTCTCTGCCATGGCGAGGATGGCGGCCGTCGCGCGTGCGAGTGAACCCCCAGCTTCGAACAGGTAGATGAAGGCGTTCGCGTCGAGGGAGATCCGCCGATGTCGCCCGACCAGCTCTTCCACGGTCATCGCCGCTCCTCGACCTCCGGGCGCCCGTGCTCGGCCCATGCCGCCGCGATGTCACGCGCGACCTGGGCCTCACGCTCCAACTGGCGAGCCTCCCACTCGTCGCGCACGGCCCGGATCCGCGCTGCCGGATCCGTCCCGTCCCAGATGTGCGCCCCGATGCCATACAGGCGGTCGCCTGCAGGCACGTGCCGGCGGAGATGAATCACGTCGCCCTCGATCTCGACATCCAGGCGGTCGCCCGCCTTCAGACCGAGCTTCCTGCGCGCCTCGCTGGGGACGGCAATCTGGTTCTTGCTGCTGATCTTGACGCTAAGCATGGTCTGGATGATAAGCAGATTGTCCATTGCGTACAAGCCCGACTGGGGCCGGGTTCGCGGCTGGGGCAGGCCTTCGTCGGGATCCCAAGGGCACTCGCCGGCGGAGGTAGGCTCTCGCTCGCATGGAGCCGCTCGTCCGCCGTTTCGTCCCAGCCGATTCGCTCGACCTTCGCCTGACGCTGGCCATTCATTGGCGCGGCCGGGCGGACCCGACCCTGCGCTTCTCCCGCGACGGGTCCGCGTGGCGGGCGACACGGACGCCGGACGGGCCGGCCACGCTCCGCCTCGTCCGGGAGGGCGGAGCAATTCGGGCGCAGGCGTGGGGGCCGGGCGCCGGCTGGGTGATCGAACAGGCGCCGGAGCTTGTGGGCGCGCTCGACGATGCCGCCGAGTTCGTCGCGATGGTGGCTGCGCACCCGCTCCTGCGCCAGCTCCATGCGCGGTTTTCGGGCCTCCGGATCGGGCGGACGCGCCGGGTTCTCGAGGCGTTGGTACCCGCGATCATCGAGCAGAAGGTGACCGGTGAGGAGGCCCACTCGGCGTTCGTCTCGCTCGTCCGCCGCCGCGGGGAGCCGGCACCGGGGCCCTGGGACGATGCTGGGTCGGCCCGCCGCCCGGCGCCGCTTCGGGTGCCTCCGGCTCCGGAGACGCTGGCCGGGCTGCCCGGGTACGCCTACCACCCGCTGGGACTGGAGCGGCGCCGGGCCGATGCGATCCGCTTCGCCGCGACCCACGCCGCGCGCGCCGAGGAGTGCGCGGACATGGCGCTGCCCGGCGCGTACGCTCGCCTTCGGGTATTCCCGCTGGTCGGGGCATGGACGGCCGCCGAGGTCGGCCTCCGGGCGTTCGGCGATCCCGACGCGGTGAGCGTCGGCGACTTTCACCTCTGCCATGCGGTCTGCCTCGCGCTGGCGGGCGAGCCGCGCGGGACGGACGAGCGGATGCTGGAGCTCCTTGCGCCGTTCGCCGGTCAGCGTGCGAGGGTCGTGCGGCTCATCGAGGTGGCCGGCATCCACGCGCCGCGCCGGGGCCCGCGGTTCGCCACACGCTCGATCGCGGCCATGTGAGGGTGAGGCCGGCCGGGCCGACGCCGCCCACCACGCGCCTGACCGGCCGGCGCGACCGTGTTTTCCGGATTGCAGCCGGGCCCACCACCACGCCTGACCGGCCGTCGCGACCATTTCTTCTGGATAGCAGCCGGGCGACTCATATGTGACCGCGACGGCGCCTTCGTGGTGGCCGGGCGCTCGTCGCGGATCTACCTGAGCACGAATGGGACCACCGTCGGGCCGCGATGAGGCGCTTGGGGGGACCGCAATGCGCATAACAGCAGCTGGGCGAATATCCCGCAGAATGTGCTGGGCCGCGCCGCGATCAGGGCGCCGGCAGCGTCCGCCGGGCACGCGCGGACCCGCGAACTTCCGGCTGGAGCGGCGCGCGCCGGACCGGCCCCGACCCGCCGCGCCCCGGCATCAGCCTTTCAGGACGGTCCGCCGGCGCTCGTACTCGGCTTCGTCGATCTCGCCGCGCGCGTAGCGCTGCCGAAGGAGCTCGAACGCGTCGGGTGTCACGGGCCCTTCGTGGCGGACGTAACCCCCGCGGCGGTCGGCGCGGATGAGCCAGCGGATCCCGAGCACGAACGCGGCGATCACGAGACCCCAGAAGAGGATCACGATCAGGATCCAGACGAAGACCAGGATCGGCATGCCGCCGCCGAGTTGGAAATCCATCGCGCGCTCCCCTATCCCGGCTGCGCCACGACGAGGATCCGGATCTCGGTCATGTCGTCGATCGCGTAGCGGAGGCCCTCGCGGCCGAGGCCGGAGTCCTTGACCCCGCCGTAGGGCATGTTGTCGATCCGATAGGTGGGGACGTCGTTGAGGATGACGCCGCCGACCTCGAGGCGGTCGAAGGCCCGGAACGCGTTGCCGAGGTCGTTCGTGAAGACGCCGGCCTGGAGGCCGAAGCGCGAGTCGTTCGCCTGGGCGACCGCCGTGTCGAAGTCGGAGAAGCGGGCGAGAACGACAAGGGGGGCGAATGCCTCCTCCGAGCAGACCTTCGCGTCGAGCGGCGCGTCGGCGAGGATCGTGGGCGGGAAGAACGTGCCGTCGGCGCGGCCGCCGAGCAGGACGCGCGCACCCGCCGTCACCGCCTCGTCCACCCAGGCCTGCGTGCGCGCCGCGGCCTTCGCGTCGACCATCGGGCCGAGGTCCGTCTCGGCGTCGAGCGGGTCGCCGAGCCGGAGCGCCGATGCGGCCGTGCGGAAACGGTCGACGAACGCGTCGAAGACCTCGTCGTGGACGAAGATCCGCTGGACGCTGATGCAGACCTGGCCGGCATACGCGAACGCGCCGGTCGTGATCCGCTTGACCGCCCATCCGAGGTCCGCGGTGCGGTCCACGATGACCGCCGCGTTGCCGCCGAGCTCGAGGATCACCCGCTTGCGGCCCGCGCGGGCCTTCATCGGCCAGCCCACTGCCGGCGAACCGGTGAACGAGAGGACCGCGAACCGGTCATCGGCCACCAGCCGATCGCCAACCTCGCGGCTCATCGGCAGGATGCTCACGGATCCCGCCGGCGCCCCGGACTCCTCCACGATCTCGGCGACGGTCAACATCGTCAGGGGATCCTTGGACGGCGGCTTGAGCACGATCGAGCAGCCCGCGGCGATCGCCGGCGCCAGCTTGTGAGCGGCGAGGTTGAGCGGGAAGTTGAACGGGCTGATCGCCGCGACCGGCCCGGCCGGGTAGCGCCGGGTGATCCCGACTCGACCCTTGCTGCTGGCCATCAGGTCGAGCGGGATCACCTCGCCGCCGAGCCGCTCGGCCTCCTCCGCCCCGAGCCGGAAGGTCAGGGTCGCGCGGTCCACCTCCACCAGGGCGTCGCGGATCGGCTTGCCGGCCTCCATCGAGATCAGCCGGCCGAGCTCCTCGCGACGCGCGCGGATCCCGGCGCTGATGTTGCGAAGGGTCGCACCGCGCTCGTAGGCGGGCAGCGTCCGGGTCACCTCGAAGGCCGCCACGGCGGCCTGAACCGCCTCCTCGTACTGCTCGGGCGTCGCCTGGTAGGTCAGGCCGGCCGGTTCGTTCGGGCGCGCCGGGTTCTCCACCCGGAGGATGTCCGGCGAGTCGACCCATCGACCAGCGAGGAAGATCCTGTGGGGAACGAGGTTCGTGGCGGTTGCCATCGGATGGACTCCCCGGATGGGTGGCGGCCCGCGGGCGCGCAGCCTGGATCCAGCGTTCATTCTAGTCGCGGGGTCGGTTGCGCCCGTAGGATGGGCGCCAGCCGCGCCACCCGGGCGCCGGCGCAGCGGCCTGGCGTGGCGCGACAAGCGGGAGGTCGGCATGGTGGCGAAACGGGATGGCCGGAAGGCGTTCGAGGCGCTCCTGCGGGTGAAGCCCGGCTCGAAAGTGGATCTCACGCGGTTCGATTGCGCCGCCACGTTCGGGCGCGACAAGGACGCGGCAACCGACGATCTCGTCCGGGTCCTGGCGCGCTTGACCGACCTCCAGGCTCGCACCTGGGCGGAGGCAAAGCACGCGGTCCTGGTCGTCATCCAGGGGATCGACGCGGCCGGCAAGGACGGCACGATCAGGGCCGTCGCGGGAGCGTTCAACCCGCAGGGAACGCCGGTCACGTCCTTCAAGGTGCCGAGCGCGCTCGAGCTTGCCCACGACTACCTGTGGCGCGTTCACCAGCGCGTCCCCGCCAAGGGCGAGATCGGCATCTTCAATCGAAGCCACTACGAGGATGTGCTGATCGTCCGGGTCCATGGCCTGGTCCCGGAGGAGCGCTGGCGGGCACGCTACGCGGAGATCCGCAACTTCGAGCAGATGCTCACCGGGGAGGGCGTGACGATCGTCAAGTTCTTCCTGGCCATCGACCGCGACGAGCAACGGGCCCGATTCCAGGACCGCGTGGACGACCCGACGAAACGCTGGAAGTTCAGCCCGGGCGACCTCGCGGAGCGGAGCCGCTGGGACGACTACAGCGCCGCGTTCTCCGAGATGCTCGGCGAGACGTCAACGTCGTATGCGCCGTGGTACCTCGTCCCCGCGAATCGGAACTGGCTGCGCAACCTGGCCGTCGGCGAGATCCTCGCGGACCGGCTCGACGCGCTGAACCCGCAGTACCCTCCGGCCGCAGCCGGCGTCGAGGGGACGAAGATCGAATGACCGAACCCGGGGCTGCGCCGCGAGGCTGACCCGCACCTGCGGCGACGGGAGCGAGAGCGGGGGCGAGCGGCAGCGGGCGAGCGGCAGCGGGGCGCGCTGCGGCGGCGGGGTCAGCGGCCCAGGGGGAGCGCGGCCGCGGGCGCCCGGCAGCGGCTGCCGCGGCGGCCACGTGCGCCCACCTGTCAGCGGCGGCGCCTGCTTCCGCCGAAGAGCGTCCCGAGGACGCCCCGCAGCACGGTGGTACCGACCTGGGAGATCTCGCGCTCCCGCTGGAGCCGCGCGCGTTCATCGGCGGCCCGCGCCCGTTCGGCTGCGCGCTGCGCTGCGGCATCGTCCCGGGCCTGTGCCCGGGCCTCGCGCTCCGCATCGCGCCGGATCCGCTCGAGCTCGCGGGCGCGCCGCTCGATCTCCGCCCGCTCCTGCGCCGGCGTTGGGCCTACGGGCGCAGCGGACCCTGCTCCCGCGGCACCTGCCGCGGCGGGCTGCATGGCGGCCACGGCCGCCTGGGCAGCCTGCAGGCGGGCAGTGATAATCTCGTGCGCGCTCTGCCGATCGACCGCGGCGGCGTACGTGGCATACAGCGTGCCCGCCAGGATGCGCCGCTGGAGCTCGTCCGGTGGAAGCGCCGCCATGAGCGAGTCGGGGGGCAGGAGCCGCGTCGGGGCGAGCGGCGTCGGGACGCCGCGCGGCGAGAGCACCGTCACGAGAGCCTCGCCGATCCCGAGCGACGTGAGGGTCGTGCCCGTCTCGAAGTAGTCGGTCATCGGGAAGGTGCGGACCGTCTTCTTGAGGCTGTCCGCGTCCTCGGGCGTGAAGACGCGGAGCGCGTGCTGGATCCGGTTGCCCAGCTGCGCGAGGACCGACGACGGGACGTCCGTCGGCACCTGCGTGACGAAGTAGACGCCCACGCCCTTGGAGCGAATCAGGCGGACCGTCTGCTCGACCTGGGCGAGCAGCGAATCCGACGCGCCGTCGAACAGGAGGTGCGCCTCGTCGAAGAAGAAGCACAGCTTCGGCGTCGGGAGGTCGCCCGCCTCCGGCAGCGCGTGGTAGAGCTGGGCGAGCATCCAGAGCATGAACGTGCTGAACAGCGCGGGCTTGTCCATGACGTCCGACAGCTCGAGGATGCTTATGATTCCCTGCCCGTCGGTCGCCGTCCGCATCAGGTCGTCGACGTCGAACTCCGGCTCGCCGAAGAAGACGTCCGCGCCCTGCTGCTCGAGCGTGATGATCGAGCGGAGGATCACCCCCAGGCTCGCCGGCGAGATGCCGCCGTAATCGGCGAGGATCGCCTTGCCGTCGTCGCTGCCCAGGTACTTCAGCGTCGTGGTCAGGTCGGCCAGGTCGAGCAGCGGGAGCTGGTGGTCGTCGCAGTACTTGAAGACGAGAGAGAGGATGCTCGTCTGGGTGTCGTTGAGGTCGAGGACGCGGCCGAGAAGGAGCGGGCCGAACGAGTGGACGGTAGCCCGGACCTGTGCGCCGAGCTTGCCCGCGAGGGACAGGAACTCGACCGGGTGGCCGCTCGGCTTGAAGTCCCAGCCGAGGTCGGCCGCGCGCGCCAGAACCCTGGCGTTAGTCGCGTCGCCGGGTGCCGCGAGCCCGGTCAGGTCTCCCTTGATGTCGGCGATCAGCACCGGCACACCGGCGAGCGAGAGCTGGCCCGCGAGCAGCTGCAGGGTCTTGGTCTTGCCGGTCCCGGTCGCGCCGGCGACGAGGCCATGCCGGTTGAGGATGGAGATCGCGACCTGGATGCGCACGTCGGGCATCGCCGTGGTCCCGTCCATCGGGCTTCCGATCACGAGTGATGGCTCGGCGAGCGCGTAGCCCGCGATCATCGCGTCGTGAAACGAATCGGCCATGGCCTGGTGCCTCCAAGAGTCCTTCTCGACCGGGCGCCGCGCCGCGAACGCGGGCCGAGCGTACCATCCCGCGACACGGCCGAGGCCCGCGCATCGGGCCGAGGCCCGAGCATCGGCCGGCGTGCCGGTAAGGTCGAACCGAGGGAGGTGGTCGGATGGTCGGAGACTTCAAGGCGTTCCTGCTCAGGACGAACGCGCTGGCGCTCGCGATCGGCGTGATCATCGGAACGGCGCTCGGCTCGGTCGTGAACTCGCTCGTCAACGACATCATCATGCCGCCGATCGGGTACCTCCTCGGCGGGCTGGACTTCTCGACCTTCAAAGTCGTGCTGCGAGCCGCGTCGGCGGGCGATCCCACGACCGAGGTTGCGATCCGCTACGGCCTCTTCGTCAACGCGACGATCGTGTTCATCGTGGTTGCCCTCGTCGTCTTCTGGGTGGGGCGGCTGCTCATCCGGGAGGCGCCGGTCGCACCCCCTGTTCCGTCGAAGGCCTGCCCGTTCTGCCGGGAAGGCAACGCGATCGACGCCTCGAAGTGCAAGTTCTGCGCGTCTGCGATCTGAGGATCAGCCGTCGCCAGCCCCCGACCGACAGCGCGCCACTCGCCGGCGGGTCGCTGGCCTCCGGCGGCTCGCTGGCTAGCCCCCGGCGGGTAGCTGGCGCGTCGCTAGCCCCCGGCGCCCTGTCGATACGAGCCGAGCACGCGGACAAGCGTCGTCACCGCGCGAAGCTCCTCGAGCGCGGTGCGAGTGGGCGACTCGGCGGCGTCGGCGTCGAGGTCCACCCAGAAGACGTAGTCCCAGGGGCGGTCATGGGCGGGGCGGGATTCGAGGCTCGACAGGTTCAGGCCGTGTCCGGCGAAGACGGCCAGGCAGCGCAGGAGTGTGCCGGGTTCGTTGCGGACGCCGAGCACCAGTGTCGTGCGCATGGCGCCGTCGGGGGCCGTCGCGTTGGGAGCCGGCGCGGGGAGGTGCATGCCGGGCGCCGACACGACGAGGAAGCGCGTCCGGTTGTCCGGCACGCTCTCGATCCCGTCGGCGAGGATCTCGAGGCCGAAGCGCGCCGCGGCGCGCGGCGAGAGGACGGCCGCCGCGCCGCGCTCGCCGCGCTCGACGATTGATTTGCCGGCGCCGGCCGTGTTGTACGTGGTGAGCAGCGTCCACGGCCGGGTCCGCAGGAACGCGTCGGCCTGGCCGAGCGCCTGGATGTGCGAGTAGACGCGCTCGATCGTCTCGAGCCGCTCGCCCGGCAGCGCCGCCAGGCAGAGGTGGACCGGCACGACGACCTCGCCCCGGATCTCGAGCGCGAACTCCAGGAGCAGGTCGTAGTTCTCGCGCACGGTGCCGTTGACGAGGTTCTCGATGGGGACGAGGCCGGCAGCCGCGCGTCCCTCGGCGACGGCCTCGAAGACCGCCCGGAAGCCGCCCACCGCGAGCGTCGTTGAGGCCGGCCCGAAGTACGCATGGACCGCATCCTCGGCGAACGCCCCGGGCTCGCCGGAGAAGGCGGCGAGCGGGACCGGCTGCTCGGTGAGCAGCGGGCGCTCGGGCACTGCGGCACGCGGTGCCACGCCGCGCTTCTGATCGTTCATGACCCGGAGCATACGCGGCGAGTCGGGGGTCGCCACGTACCGCCGCGCGGGTCCGGTTCGTGCCCGGAGCCGCCGCGCGGGTCCGGTTCGCTTCGCGCCCGGAGTCGCCGCGCGGGTCCGATTCGCGCCCGGAGCCTTCATTCATATCAATTGCTCGCGTGGCGAACCGTATGCCAGCAGGGAGGCGGCCGCGGACGCGCGGGCGGCATCCCCGGAGCTCGGATCGCAGCTCGGGGAGCGTGCACACGATCATTTGGTGCGCACGACGTTCACATGGCAGGATCCGAGGGGCCGTCGCGCCGCATGCGACCGGGGCGGACCGCGACCGCTCGGCATACGGTTCGCGTGGGAAACATTTGAGAGGATCCGCGGGTTCGCGAGCCGTCGCCGAGCCAGCCGCAACCCGCGGCCACCGGCTACGCGAAGAACGCGGCGATCGCAGCCGTGTCGTCCGAGAAGGCCCAGCGCTCGACGATCTTGCCGTTTCGGACGTGGAAGATCTCCGCGGTCCGATAGCGGAACGTCCTGCCACCGCGCGTGGCCGTCGCGTCGAAGAGCCCGACGACGTGGTCGTCGTTGGCGACGACGTCGTGGATTACACCGGTGATGGTGTAGTCGGCGGCGCCGGCCATCCCCTCGCGGAGCTCGGCCTTCCCGTGCCGCGCCTCGGCCCGGCCGATCTCGTGCCACTCCACGTCGTCGGCAAGCGCGTCGGATGCCGCTTGCATGTCCCCGCGGCCCATGGCGTCCATCATCTCGCGGACCAGGGTCGCGTTCGCGTGCTCGCCCATCGTGGTGTCTCCCCCCTCGGCGGGCGCGGCGTCAGGGGCCGCGCGTCGCGCCTCAGGACCAAATCCTAGCAAGGGCTGCAAGACCCGCGACCGCGAGCGACCCGGCGATCGCGAGCGACCCCCGCGCGGCATAAGGCCGGCGACCCCGCTTCGACACCCCGAGCGACCCCGCAACCGCGAGCGACCCTGCGTGGCACGAGGCCGGCGTGGCACCAGGCCGGCGTGGCACGAGGCCGGGTCGGCTTCGGAGCGGCACGAGGCCGGAGCGGCGAGGTCAGACCGGGCGCGGCGCTCCGAAGAGCGACCCGGCGCGGCACGAGGCCGGCGCGGCGACGCACGAGGGCGGGCGCGGCGCGGCACGCGGCCGGCGGACGCAGCGCGGTCAGAACGCCGAGTCGACCCCTGCGACCGCCGGGAGCTCTCGGCGGAGGTTCGGGCAGCAACCGGCCGCGCAGAGGGCCGGCCACGGCCCGAGCGGCGAGTCCGACGCTGCCGCGGCCCCGCGGACGCGCTCCTCGACGAGGTCCACGAGCCCACCCACGAAGGCGGGGTCGATGCCCGGCGTCGGGACCCGGATCATGCGGAGGCCCAGCCGTGCGGCTGTCTCGGCAGCCTCGTGGTCCAGGTCCCAGACGACCTCGACGTGGTCGCTGACGAATCCGATCGGGACGATGATCGCCGCCGCGATCCCCTCGCCCGCCGCGGTGCGCAGGGCCTCGTTGACATCCGGCTCGAGCCACGGGACGTGACCGTCGCCGCTGCGGGACTGGTACACGAGCGACCACGCCGGGAGCGACCCCTCGCCGGAGTTGGCGCCCGCCACGCCGGAGTTGGCGCCCGAATCGCCGCGGGATCCGGACCCGTCGCCGGAGTTGGCGCCCGACCCGTCGCCGGACGCGCGGCCCGCGCCGTCGCCGGACAGGGCGTTCGCGACTCGTGCCATGACGGCTCGCGCCACGGCCAGGTGCTGGGCCACGTAGGCACCGCCGCCTTCCAGCGCCGCGCGCAGGTCGGGCGGACCGGATGTCTCGGCCATCGCGACCGGGATGGAATGCGTCGAGAAGAGCACGCGCACGCCGTCTCGGGCGATGCCCGCCGCGTCCGTCTCTGCGAGCGCCCTGCCGATCCCGCGCGCGAACGGCTCGAGGAAGCCCGGATGGTCGAAGTACGCGCGGGCCTTCTCGATCCGCATCGCTCCGACGAGGCCGGCCGAGCCCAGCGCCCCGGCGAGGTCCTCGCGGTACTGCCGGCAGCTGGAGTACGAGGAGTAGGCGCTCGTGGTGAGAGCCAGCACGGTCGCGTGGCCGGCCGCGTGGATCTCGCGGAGCGTCGGCTCGATGAACGGATCGGAGTTCCGGTTGCCCCAGTACAGCGGCAGGTCGAGCCCGCGCGCGGCCATCTCCGCCCGCAGCGCGCGCAGGAGTGCGCGGTTCTGCTCATTGATCGGGCTGACGCCGTCGAACGCCAGGTAGTGGTGGGCGACCTCCTCGAGCCGCTCGTGGGGCACGCCGCGACCGCGGGTCACGCGCTCCAGGAAGGGCATCACGTCGTCGGGTCCCTCGGGCCCGCCGAACGAGACGAGGAGCACGGCATCGATGGGCGGCACCGTCGCGCTCTCCAGGGCGGCGAGGGCCGCCGGCGCGGCGAGGGCCGCTGGCGCGGCGAACGCGGCGGCGGACGGCGACGCGAGGGCCGCCGGCGCGGCGAACCGGGCCGCTGGCGGGGCGAACGGGGCAGCGGACGGCGACGGTCGCGCGGGCACCGTCACCGGTTGAACCAGTCCGCGGACCCGAGCTCCGCGTCGGCATCGAGCTCCGCCCGGGCCGCGGAGCGCGCGGCCTGCGCCCGGACGCGCGCCAGCCGGTCGTTGCCCGCCGCAGCCATCGCGCCCGCCCACGCGTCGTCGGCGAGGAGTCCGCGAAGCGCCGCGAGGTACGCGTCCGCGCACGCCGCCACGAGGTTGACGTGACGCGCCGCGCCAGGGTAGCGGCCCGCTGCCCGTTCGCCCGAGGCGCCGGCCGGCGGCTCGATCACCAGCTCGACGAGCGCGTCCGCGGCCGCGGTCTCGCCGATCGCGTGGACGTCGAACGCGACCAGGCGCACGCGTCCGCCCAGCACGGTGTCGAGCGCCGCATCCAGTGCG
>JBBQRX010000032.1:0-31949 GCA_038214375.1 Candidatus Limnocylindrales bacterium | reverse complement strand
CTCCACCTGCGACTGCGAGTCGCTCGCCGACGAGAAGACCTGCGACTTCGAGGTCGGGATCTTCGTGTTGCGCTCGATGAGCTTGGTCATTACGCCGCCGAGCGTCTCGATGCCGAGCGAGAGCGGGGTCACGTCGAGGAGCAGGACGTCCTTGACGTCGCCAGCCAGGACACCGGCCTGGATCGCAGCGCCGATCGCGACGACCTCGTCCGGGTTGACGCCCTTGTGGGGCTCCTTGCCCCCGAACATCGCCTTGACCGCTTCGGCCACGGCCGGCATCCGGGTCATGCCGCCGACGAGGATGACCTCGTCGATCTCGGCCGGCTTGAGGCCGGCGTCCTTCATGGCCGCCAGCACCGGGCCCTTGGTCTTTTCCACCAGGTCGGCGACGAGGTCCTCGAGCTTCGCTCGCGAGAGCGAGATGACGAGGTGCTTCGGGCCGCTCGCGTCGGCGGTGATGTACGGGAGGTTGATCTCGGTCGTGGTCGTCGAGCTCAGCTCGATCTTCGCCTTCTCGGCGGCCTCCTTGAGGCGCTGGAGCGCCTGCCGGTCGTTCCGCAGATCGATGCCCTGATCCTTCTTGAACTCATCGATGAGCCACTCGATCACGCGCTGGTCGAAGTCGTCGCCGCCGAGGTGCGTGTCGCCATTCGTCGCCTTCACCTCGAAGACGCCTTCGCCGAGCTGCAGGATCGAGATGTCGAACGTGCCACCGCCGAGGTCATACACCGCGACGACCTCGTCCTTCTTCTTGTCGAGTCCATACGCGAGGGCCGCGGACGTCGGCTCGTTGATGATCCGCAGGACCTCGAGGCCCGCGATCTGGCCGGCGTCCTTGGTCGCATGACGCTGGTTGTCATCGAAGTAGGCCGGGACGGTGATGACGGCCTGAGTGACCTTTTCGCCCAGGAACGCCTCGGCGTCCGCCTTGAGCTTGCCGAGGATCATCGCCGACACTTCCGGCGCGGACAGGTGCTTGCCGTCCGCGAGAACGACGTCGACGCCGCCATGGGAGTTCTCGGCGATCTTGTACGGGACGAGCCCTTTCGAACGGCCCACCTCCGGATCGCTGAAGCGCCGGCCCATGAATCGCTTGATGCTGTAGATCGTGTTCTCGGCGTTGGTGATGGATTGGCGCTTCGCGACCTGGCCGACCAGGCGCTCGCCGGTCTTCGTGAACGCGACGACGGACGGGATGGTGCGGCCGCCCTCGGCGGACGCGATGACGGTCGGCTCCCCGCCCTCCATGACCGCGACCACGGAGTTCGTGGTGCCGAGGTCGATGCCGATGATCTTGCCCATGTGCTGTGGTTCTCCTGGTGTCGAGATGGGGGTGGGGTGGGGTGGATGGTCAGTTGAGGCGCGGGCTTCCGTCGCTCACCGCGACGAGGGCCGGCCGCAGCACGCGGTCCCTCAGGAGATAGCCGCGCCGGATCTCCAGCACGACTTCGCCCTCCGGGGAGCCGCTCCCGGACACGTGGCTCAGCGCCTCGTGCTCATTGGGGTCGAAGGGATGCCCGAGCGCCTCGATCGGCGTCACGCCCTCGCGCTCGAGGAGAGCCCGGAGCTTGCGCTCGATCGCGACGATTCCCTCGAGCCAGGGGTTGTCGCGCGCTTCCGGTGGGAGGTGGTCGAGGGCAAGGTCGAAGTCGTCGGCGAGCTCGACGACGCGGGAAAGCAGGCTCTCGCGGGCGCGGTCGAGGTCGCGCTCCCGGTCGGCCTCGGAGCGGCGCTTCAGGTTCGCGTAGTCGGCGGCCGCCCGCTGCGCGGTCACGAGGTTCTCGTCCGCCCTCGCGAGCGCTTCGTCACGCTCGGCGCTCAAGGCCTCGATCTGGACGAGGAGCGCGGTTGCGCTCACGTCGATCTCCGCGATCCGGTCGTCCGCCCGCGTGCGGCGGCGCGGGGCGTGCTGGTCAGGTTCGTTCGGCATGCGTGACCCCCGGGCTTCAGGTGTAGAGGTGGTCGACGAGATCGTTCATCAGGCCCGACACGAAGCGCACGGTCCCGATCGCCTGCGGGTAGCGGAGGCGGGTCGGGCCCAGCACGCCGACGAAACCCACGGCAGCGCCCGGTCGCCCATACGGCGCCAGCACGAGGCTCACGTCGGCCATCTCGTCGGGCCGGTTCTCGCGGCCGATGTAGACGCGCAGGCCGCCGTCGACCGTCACCGTGTCGAAGAGCTCGGCGAAGTAGGCCCGGTTCTCGAGCGCCTCGAAGACCCGTCGGAGCTTCTCGGAGCTGGCGAACTCGGGCGCCGCCATGACGTTGAGGAGGCCGTCGCTGAACAGCTGCTCCACGCTCGCAGCGTCGAACTCGCGCAGCAGGCGCAGCGCGCGATCGCCCGCGCGACGAACAAGGGTGAAGATCGCGTCGTCCGGCGGGGCGTGGTCGAACCAGCGGAGATGCTCGGCGACGTCCGCCGCGCTCCGCCCGGCGCACGAGGCGTTGAGACGACGGACCGCCTCCTCGAGATCGGCGTCGGACGTCCCCGGCGCGAGCGCGAAGAGCGTCTGCTTCAGGGTTCCCTCGTTGAGCACGATGATGAGGCTCGCCATGCGGTCGCCGATGGAGATCAGCTCGAAGCGCCGGATCTGGGCGGCGCGCGGCTTGGCCGGCGTCGCAATCCCGGCGGAGTGGGTGGCGGACGCGAGCGTGGTCGCCGCCAGGCGGAACCACTGGTCCGTGGCGAACTCCACCTGCCCGAACTGGTGCCGGATCGTGAGCTGCTCGATCGCCGAGAGCGGGACCTCGCCCATCAGGCTCTCGACGTAGAAGCGATAGCCGGCGTCGGTCGGGACGCGCCCCGCCGAGGTGTGGGGGTGGGACAGGAGCCCTTCCGCCTCGAGCTCGGCGAGGATCGCGCGCACGGTCGCGGAGCTCACCTGCAGGCGGTACCGTTCCACGAGAAGCTGGGAGCCGACCGGGACGGCGCTGGTGATGTACTCGTCGATGACGGCGCGCAGGACCGCCTGGGCCCGCTGGTCCAGCGGGCCGGAGCTGCGTCGAATGCCACGAGTCATGCGGGTGCTGCTCCTGTTGGCACTCGACTACCGCGAGTGCCAGATCCTGTTAGCACTCTCAGCCGGAGAGTGCCAACCACGTGGGCGGATCGTAGCAGGCGACGTGCGGGAGTGTCAATCGGCCCGGCGGGCGCATCGGCGGCGAGCGCGTCGGCAGCGACCGGGCTCCCGTCGAATCGGCGCGTCGGTTCCGGGGCCGCGCGAAGCATCACGCGCCGCGGACAGGTCCCGGGCCGCCTACAGTTCACGAACCTCGCGTCACACGAGGCGCGCGAAGAGCTCGTTGGACAGGAGCCGCCCGCGCAGGGTGAGGCGCACCCGGTCGCCGGGGGCGTCCTCGACGAGGCCGTTCTCTGCCGCCCAGGCGAACGCCTCGAGCCGGCCGAGCGCCGCTTCGCGGGGGATGCCACGCGCCAGCCGGAGGCCGAGGAACAGCGCCTCGGTCGCGGCGGCGGCCGCATCGATCGGTTCCGAGCCGCCCGGCGGCAGGATCGGCACGGCCCCGGCAGACGCGGGCACGAGCGCGGCGATCCAGGCCTCGAGCCGGGCCGCGTTCCAGCGCCGCGTCGCGCCATCGAACGCGTGGGCGCCTGGGCCGACGGCCGCGTACGGGCGCCGCTCCCAGTAGGCAAGGTTGTGCCGGCTCTCGTGACCCGGGCGCGCCCAGTTCGAGAGCTCGTAGCACGCGTAACCGCTCCCTTCCAGCAGCGCGTCCGCGAGTCCGTAGGCACCGGCGGCCCGATCCTCGTCCTGGGCCGCGCGTGCGTTCTCGCGCCACCGCCGCGCGCCTGCCGGGGTGGGGAGGTGGTCACCCGACGGGCCCGCGAGTCCCTCGGCCTCGGGGTCGTCGAGAGTGAGCGCGTAGGCAGAGACGTGGTCCGGCTCCAGCGCGACCGCGGCCTCCAGCGTTTCGGCCCAGCTCGTCAGCGTCTGGCCCAGGACGTCGTACAGGAGGTCGAGGCTGATGCTCGCGATGCCCGCCTCGCGCGCGGCGGACACGGACGCCGCAACATCGGCCGGTCGGTGGCGCCGTCCGAGCGCGCGGAGCTCGGCGGGCTGGAGACTCTGGGCGCCGATCGAGAGCCGGGTGATCCCGGCGCGGGCGAGGCCGGCGAGATCGCCGCGGTCGTCCGCGCCCGGATTCGCCTCGAGCGTGACCTCCGCGCGCGGTGCCAGGCCGTACCGGCCGCGGACCTGGTCGAGGAGCTGCGAGACGGCGTCCGCGGGGAGGAGCGACGGCGTGCCGCCGCCGACGTACACGGACTCGAGCGCCGGCCGTGCCGGGGTTCCCGGCACCCCGAAAGCCGCGTCGAGCGCATCCGCGCGAAGGTCCAGCTCCACCCGGACCGCTCGCAGGTACGCGGGGACCCGGCTGCGCGGACCGACCGCGGCAGCGCCGGCAACCACCACGAAGTCGCAGTAGGGGCAGAGCGAGCGGCAGAACGGGACATGGACGTAGAGCCCGACCGGGGCTGCGGGCACCGGCGGGCCGCCGGACGTCATCGATCCGCCTGTGCCTCCTCGCCGGGTCGCTCCGCGTGCCCCCAGCCGTCGGGTGGCCGCCTGTACTCCCACGAATCCTCGGCCTCGTGGCCGCGGGCGGCGGGCTGGCCAGCGTGGCCGGTGCACACGAAGACCGCGATCCGGGTGATCGCATGCCCGACGAACGCCCCGCCGATGCCGCCCGTCACGATCGCCAGCCAGCCCGCAGCGAGCCCCATCCACAGGGCAAGTGCAAAGGCGTACCGGCTCCGGCCGGATGCGCCGGTCCGCGTCGCGAGGACGTAGAGCAGGGCCTGGGCGACAACCGCGAGGGCCGGGTCGATCCCGACGAGGAGCAGGAAGCCCAGCACGAGGCCGCGGAACGTCGCCTCGTCGATCAGGGCAGTCCCGAGCGAATTGAGGACAGCGCCCGGGTACGACCACAGCGGCGGCATGCGCAGCCGGGCGTAGCGGTAGCGCGCGAACAGGACCGCCTGGACCGTCCCGATGGCGCCGAGCGCGAGCCCGCCGAGGAGCGCCCCCGTCCGGTCGCCGAGCCCGAGCAGGAGGTCACGACCCGGCCCCGGGTGGACGACGAGGGCGGCGACGACGAGGACGAGCCCCAGCACGTACCAGGCCATCCGCACGCGGAAGGTGCTCGCCCGGCCATTCGCGGACGGCTCGTCGTACTCCGCGGCGCTGAACGAGGCCGCCTCGAGGCGCAGCAGGCAGAGGAGGCACGCGATGCCCAGCGTCACGAGCTCGCGGAGCAGGTCCACGGCGGCCGCCCTAGCCGGCGTCGCCCATGCGGAGGACCGCGAGGAAGGCCTCCTGGGGGATCTCCACCGATCCGACGCGCTTCATGCGCTGCTTGCCTTCCTTCTGCTTCTCGAGGAGCTTGCGCTTGCGCGTGATGTCGCCACCGTAGCACTTGGCAAGCACGTTCTTGCGCATCGCCCGAATGGTCTCGCGGGCCACCACGGTGGATCCGATCGCGGCCTGGATGGGCACCTCGAACATCTGGCGCGGAATCAGCTCCTTGAGCTTCTCGGTGAGCTGGCGGCCGGCCGTCTGCGCCTTGTCCCGGTGGACGATCAGCGACAGGGCGTCCACCGGTTCGCCGTTGACCAGCACGTCGAGCTTGACGAGTCGCGCCGCCCGGTAGCCGAGCTCCTCGTAGTCCATCGAGGCATACCCCTGGCTACGGCTCTTGAGCTGGTCGAAGTAGTCGATGATCAGCTCGGCGAGCGGCATCTCGAAGGCGAGCAGGACCCGGGTCGGATCGAGGTACTCCATGCTCGTGAAGGTACCGCGCCGGTTCGTCGAGAGCTCCATCAGCGGCCCGATGTAGGTCGACGGAGTGATCACCGAGAGCTTCACCCAGGGCTCTTCGATCGTCTCGATCTCGCCGGCGGATGGCATCAGGGCCGGGTTGTCCACGGCGAGGATGGGCCCGCCACCCATCGGCGTGACGCGGTACTCCACGGACGGCGCCGAGGCGATCAGCTCCAGCGAGAACTCGCGCTCCAGGCGCTCCTGGACGATCTCCATGTGGAGGAGGCCCAGGAAGCCGCAGCGGAACCCGAATCCCAGCGCAATGGAGCTCTCCGCCTCGAAGGTGAAGCTCGCGTCGTTGAGGTGCAGCTTCTCCATGGCGTCGCGCAGGAGCGGGTAGTCCTCGCCGGAGATCGGGTAGATCCCGGCGAAGACGAGGCTCTTGGCGGGCAGGTAACCGGGCAGCGGCTCGGACGCGGGCGCCGTCGCGTCCGTGACCGTGTCCCCGACCTGCGCGTCGCGGACGCTCTTCAGGCCCGTGGCGATGTAGCCGACCTCTCCGGCCGCCAGCTCGTGCACCGGGACGAGCTGCGGGCGGAAGACGCCAAGCTCGAGGATCTCGGTTTCCGCGCCCGAGCCCATCATGCGGATCCGGGCATGCTCGCGGATTCGGCCCTCGGCCAAGCGCACGTAGGTCACCACGCCCTTGTACTGGTCGTAGTGCGAGTCGAAAACGAGCCCCCGGAGCGCACCGCGCGGGTCCCCCTTCGGTGGCGGCACGCGCGCCACGATCGCCTCCAGGATCTCCAGGATGCCGGTCCCGTCCTTTGCCGACGCGAGCAGCACCTCCTCGCGCGGGATCGCGAGGACGTTCTCCAGCTCGTCCATCACGAGCTCCGGCTGGGCCGACGGCAGGTCGATCTTGTTGATGACCGGCACGATCACGAGATTCGCGCGAATGGCAAGGTGGACGTTGGCGAGCGTCTGGGCTTCGATCCCCTGGGAGGCGTCGATGACGAGGACGGCGCCTTCGCAGGCCTGGAGGCTGTGGCTCACCTCGTACGAGAAGTCGACGTGGCCTGGCGTGTCGATGAGGTTCAGGCCGTAGACCAGGCCGTCGGCCGCGAGGTACTCCATCCGGACCGCGCGCGCCTTGATCGTGATCCCCTTCTCGCGCTCCAGGTCCATCGAGTCGAGGACCTGGCTGGTCATCTGCCGCGGGTCGATCGTGTGGGTCTGCTCGAGCAGGCGGTCCGCGAGCGTGGACTTTCCGTGGTCGATATGGGCGATGATCGAAAAGTTGCGCATGCGTGACTGGGGGATCGTCATCGGGAAGCGAGTGTAGCCGACGCCGTCGGCCACCCGACTCGCGGCTCGGTGGCCGACCGACCCCGGGCCGTTGGCCGCCCGCCCGTTCGTCTGGTACCATTCGCGGTCGCGCCGTCGCGGTGTCCTCTCCACCTGCGCGGCACCCGATTCCAGGCCAATCCTTTCCCACCAGAGGAAACAACGCCAGTGGCTCACTCGCCCCGCGGCTGGACCGGCACACGGACGCCGTCCGGCTTGAAGCGGGTCCGTCAGGCCGAGCGACGCGAGGCGATCAACGCCCCGCGACGCACGAAGGCCAAGACCCTCGTCACGAAGACCCTCAGGATCGCCACCGGCCAGGCCGAGGGTGACGCGACCGTCACGCTCGCCGAGGCCATGAGCGCTCTCGACAAGGCAGCCAAGGTCGGCGCCATCCATCCGAACACGGCGGCGCGGCGCAAGTCGCGCCTCGCGAAGAAGGTGGCGGCGGCGATCGGCGGCGCGTCCGTCCAGACCGGTGCGAAGATCACCAAGATCACCGGCACGGCGGCCGCGGCGAAGGCCGCCAAGGCACGCATCGCGGCCGGCAAGGCCACGAAGGCCAAGGGCGCCCAGACGGCAGCCGGGAAGGCCAAGGCCGCGATCGCGCGGGCCGGCCGGACCGACGTCGAGGGGACGAAGGCAGCCACGCCGACGCCGGCCGCTGCCGCCCCAAAGGCACGGGCTCGCGCCGGATCGAAGGCCACCTCCACCCCCGCCGACAAGCCGGCGGCGAAGGCCGCCCCGAAGGCCGCGGCTGCCGCGAAGGCAGTCCCGAAGCCGAAGGCCTCCGACGCCGCTGCCGCGGCCAAGGCACCCGCCAAGGCCAAGGCACCGGCCAAGCCCAAGGCACCGGCAAAGGCCAAGGCACCTGCGAAGGCCAAGGCACCGGCAAAGGCAAAGGCACCGGCCAAGCCCAAGGCAACGCCGACGAAGTAAGCCGGGAGGCCCCCGGCGCCGCCGATCGGCCGCGCTCCGCTTCGCACGAACTGTTCGACCCCGGGCGCATCGCCCGGGGTCGAACGATTCCCGTGCCGGCGCGTGGCGCGGGGCGCGTGGGCGGGGCCGCATGCATCGCGGTCGGGGCGATCCTGCTCGACGCCGGTGGATGACCGGCGCGCGGGGCCGGTCCTCGGGGGTCAGGCGGTCGGCGCCCCGGGCGCGGGGGCGGGCCGCGGCGGCTTCGGTCGCGCGAACCCGTACATTGCGGCACCGAGCACTCCGCCCGCGAGGCAAAGGATCGTCACCGTTCCGGTAGTCCCGAGCTGCTCGCGCCAGTAGAAGGCCGTGAACGACGCGACGTCGGTGATGCCGGCCTTCTCGAACTGCGCGGGCTTGCCCTCCTCGGCGAGGTAGCGGGCGTACACGCAATCCGCGCCCGCGACGCAGCCGGCGATCGGGCCGCCCTGGCCGGCGTCGCGGTAGCCGTTGTCGGCGAAGAAGAAGATCGCCTTCGTGCCCGCGAAGAGGACCGCGAGCGTGACGGCAGTGAGGAGCGAGGCGAAGGCCCCGTTGAGCAGGATCCGGCGCCACGGCCCGGTGCGCCGGTCGGCCCGCGCGTTCGCGTAGAAGCCGATCAACACGCCGGCGAGGGGCGCCATCAGCCAGAAGACGGGCTCGATCGGGATCACCAGCAGGAAGCTGACGGCGATCGTCATCGCCATGCCGACCCCGACCCAGCCGGCGTAGATCGCGCCCCGATCCACGAACCGGTCGAGGAATCGGCTCATGCGAGCGACCCGCTCATGCCGCCGCGGAGGACGCCAGCCGGGAAGCAGTCGGCCCCGACCGGCATGCCGGTCGGGGCCGCGAGGAAGGCGAGGGTCACGCGCGCCTCGGAGGCGCGCCGGCCAGCGCATGACTGCCGAGGTACCGCGCGCCGTCGCCCAGCTCTTCTTCGATCCGGAGGAGCCGGTTGTACTTCGCGACGCGTTCCGAACGCGACGGGGCCCCGGTCTTGATCTGGCCGGTGCCCATGGCCACGACGAAGTCGGCGATCGTGGTGTCCTCGGTCTCGCCGGACCGGTGGCTGACCATCGCGGTCCAGCCCGCGCGGCGGGCCATCTCGATGGCCGCCATCGATTCGGTGATGGTCCCGATCTGGTTGAGCTTGATCAGGGCCGAGTTCATCGCCTTCTCCTCGATGGCGCGGGCGATGATCTCCGGGTTCGTGACGATGATGTCGTCCCCGACGAGCTGCGTGGTGCTCCCCAGGCGGGCGGTCAGCTCCTTCCAGCCGGCCCAGTCGTCCTCGGCGAGGCCATCCTCGAGCGAGACGATCGGGTACTTGGCGATCCAGCGCTCCCACAGGTCCACCATCTCGCCGGAGTCGAGGGTCCGGCCCTCTCGCTCCAGGAGGTACTGGCCGGTCACGCCCTCGACGCCGGTCCCCTCGACGAGAATGGAGCTCGTGGCCGGGTCCAGCGCGATCGCGACATCCTCCCCCGGCCGGTATCCGGCCTTCTCGATCGCCCGGAGGATCACCTCGACGGCCGCCTCGTTCGACGGCAAGGACGGGGCGAAGCCGCCCTCGTCGCCCTGGCCGACGGAGAAGCCGCCGTCGTGGAGGATCGCCCGAAGGGCGTGGAAGACCTCCGCGCCGGCCCGGAACGCCTCCGCGAAGGTCGGGCGGCCGATCGGCGCGATCATGAACTCCTGGAAGTCCGTGGAGTTCACGGCGTGCTTGCCGCCGTTGAGGATGTTGAAGAACGGGACCGGCAGGATCCGCGCACCGGCGCCGCCGAGGTACCGGTAGAGCGGAAGGTCGTGCGCCGCCGCGGCGGCGTGCGCGCAGGCAAGGCTCACCCCGAGCGTGGCGTTGGCACCCAGGTTCGCCTTGTTCGGCGTCCCGTCGAGGTCGATCAGCGCGGCGTCGATGGTGGGCTGGTCGGCAGCGTCCGCGCCGAGCAGGGCGGGCGCGATCGTCTCGCGGACGTTGGCGACGGCCTTGAGGACACCCTTGCCGCCGAAGCGCTTCTTGTCGCCGTCGCGCAGCTCCACCGCCTCGTGTACGCCGGTGGAGGCGCCCGACGGCACGCCGGCCCGGCCGACGGAACCGTCGGCGAGGACGACGTCCACCTCGATCGTCGGGTTGCCCCGGGAGTCGAGAATCTCGCGAGCTTCGATGAGCTCGATCTCGGTGTTCACGATGCACTCCCGGCGGCGCCGGCGAGATCGCGGTCCGGCAGGATCGCGATTCCGGGCAGCGTCCGCCCTTCGAGCAGCTCGAGCGACGCGCCGCCACCCGTGCTGATATGGGTCATCCGGGAAGCGAGGCCTTGCTGGGTCACGGCCGCGACGGAGTCGCCGCCGCCGACGACCACGGTCGCGCCGTGGTCGGCCATCTCGGCGAGCAGGCTCGCCATCGCCTTCGTGCCGGTCGCGAAGGCCGGGATCTCGAAGACGCCGAGCGGGCCGTTCCAGAAGATCGTCTTCGCCCCTTCGAGGGCGGCTGCCATGACCGCCAGCGAGCCCTTGCCGACATCGACGATGTGCCAGCTCGCCGGGAGCTTCTCGGTGGAGAGGGTCTTGTACTCGGACCCCTGGGTGACCTCCTTGGCGATCACCACGTCCACGGGAAGGATCAGCTTGACGCCGGCCGCCTCGGCCGCCGCCATGATCCGCTGGGCGTCCTCGACGCGATCGGGCTCGGCGAGGCTCTTGCCGACGGCCTTGCCCTGCGCCAGCAGGAACGTGTTCGCCATCCCACCGCCGACGATGAGGATGTCCACCTTCTCGAGGAGGTGGACGAGCACCTTGATCTTGTCGGAGACCTTGGCGCCGCCGATGATCGCGGCGTAGGGCCGCTCCGGATCCTCCACGAGGCGGGAGAGGTAGGTGATCTCCTTCTCCATCAGGAAGCCCGCGTAGGCCGGGAGAATCTGCGCCACGCCGTGCGTCGAGGCGTGGGCCCGGTGGGCCGTCCCGAAGGCGTCGTTGACGTAGGCGTCCGCGTACGACGCAAGCGCCTTCGCGAAGGCCGGATCGTTCTTCTCCTCCTCCGGGTGGAAGCGCAGGTTCTCGAGCAGGAGGACCTCGCCCGGCTTGAGCCGGCGGACCGCGTCCTCCGTGCCCTGGCCGAGCGCATCGCCGGTACAGGGAACGTTGATGCGCAGGAGCTGCGACAGGCGTTCGGCCGCCGGTCGAAGCCGGAGGCCATCCTGGACCTTGCCGTCGGGCCGGCCCAGGTGGCTCGCGAGGATCACCCGCGCGCCCTGGTCCATCAGGTACTTGATCGTGGGGATCGCCGCCCGGATCCGGGTGTCATCGGTGACCTGCCCGTCCTTGAGCGGCACGTTGAAGTCGACGCGGACGAAAACGCGCTTCCCCGAGGCATCGAGGTCGCGAACGGATCGCTTGTCCATGGCAGGCGGCTGCCTCTGCTAGCGGGGGGTATCGAGCGGGCCGATCTCGGAGGCGATCACAGCTTCTCGGCGATGACCTTGACGAGGTCGGCGACGCGGCAGCTGTAGCCCCACTCGTTGTCGTACCAGGCGATGACCTTCACGAAGTTGCCGCCGAGGACCATCGTGCACGCGCTGTCGATGATCGAGGAACGGGTATCGCCGCGGAAGTCGGTGCTCACGAGGGGCTCGTCGCTGACGCCGAGGATGCCCTTCATCGGCCCGTCCGCGGCGGCCCGGAAGGCCGCGTTGAGCTCCTCGACGCTGGTCTCGCGCTCGAGCTCGGCTGTGAAGTCGACGACCGAGACGGTCGGCGTCGGGACGCGGAGGCTGAAGCCGTCGAACTTGCCCTTGAGGTCCGGGATGACCAGGGCGAGTGCCTTCGCGGCGCCGGTCGTGGTCGGGATGATGTTCAGGGCGGCGGCGCGGGCGCGGCGCGGGTCCTTGTGGGCGACGTCGAGGATCTTCTGATCGTTCGTGTACGAGTGGATCGTGTTCATGAGGCCGCGCCGGATGGTCCAGCCGTCGTGGACGACCTTCGCCGCGGGCGCGAGACAGTTCGTGGTGCAGCTCGCGTTGCTGATGATGTGGTGCTTCGCCGGGTCGTAGGCGGCGTCATTGACGCCGAGGACAATCGTCACGTCCTCCTTCTTGGCCGGGGCGCTGATGAGCACCTTCCGGGCGCCGGCGTCGAGGTGCACGCGGGCCTTGTCGGCATCCGTGAAACGGCCGGTCGACTCGATGACGATGTCCACGCCGAGCGCCTTCCAGGGCAGCTGCGACGGGTCGGAGACCTGGAGGACCTTGATCTCGTGGCCGTCGACGATGAGCGCGTCGTCGGTGTGCTCGACCGTCCCCGCGAACGAACCGTACGTGGAGTCGTGCTTGAAGAGGAGGGCATTCGTCGGCACGTCGACGATGTCGTTGACCGCCACGACCTCGATG
Source organism: Candidatus Limnocylindrales bacterium (assembly GCA_038214375.1). Classification (GTDB taxonomy): domain Bacteria; phylum Chloroflexota; class Limnocylindria; order Limnocylindrales; family CSP1-4; genus CTSoil-043. Next base: position 19,477 of record JBBQRX010000032.1, on the reverse strand, counting down.
TCGGGGGCGCGCTCGAGAAGCGCCTTGAGCGACTGCCGGCCGATGCGACCGAACCCATTGATGCCGACGCGTACGGACATGATTCGAACCTCCGCTGTGCGGTTAGCTGGATCGAGGTAACCCGCCCGCGCAACGCGGGAGCGGGCGAGATGCACGAGGAAGCGAGGGCCCGGATGTCACGCGGGGGCGCGAGGGACGGGTCGCGAGGGGTCGGCCGGGATGCCGCGCGGCGCGGCCAGTGGCGCTCCGGGGCAACGCGCCGCGGACGCCGGGGGTGAAGGCTGGTCGTGGAGACACCTGACCTCGTGGGTGCGATGGGGACCAGTCGCATTCTACCAAGCGGCAGCGGCGTCTCCGTCGGGCCGTGCGTCCCGGCATGGCGGTCCGAACGGCCCGCCCGTGCGGGAACGGCTGCGGGCGCGACCCGCCGAACATGGATCGACCCCCCGCCGTCGCCGGCAGGGGGTCGATCGGTGCGCGGTGCGAGGTCAGCCGCCGATGCGGAACATCTTCGTGCCGCAGACCGGGCAGGTGCCCTGGGCAGCGGGCTTGCCGTTCTTCATCGTGATGTGCTTCGCGTCCTTCATCTCGCGCTTTGCCTTGCACTTTACGCAGTACGCTTCGGCCACTCCGGGAGCCTCCCTTTCGTCACGGTGGACGTCGACGGGCCCCTCGCCCGGCGCTCATCCTTCACTCGCGATACGGGTTCGGCGCAGCCATCTGAAGGGCTTCCTCGACCCGGCAGATCCGGGCGGCGCGAACTCGCGCAACGGTAGTCCGCGCCGCATCGGAGCGTCAAGCCGGTTCCCGCACGAATTGGCCGGAGGCCGTGCTCGGCGGGGCGGGATCTCCGGCGCCAGCGGCCGCGAGCGACGCCGGCCCGGCTGGGAACGGCGCACCGAGCTCGGCGATGCGTCGGGCAATCCGCGCCCGGACGGTGCGCCGCTCGCGGCGTCGGCGGGCCAGCACGAGCATCGCACCGGCGGTCGCGAGGGCGCCGATCGAGCCGACACCGGCCGTCATCGGCACCGACGGACCGCTGCCCGGGCCGATGCCCGCGATCGGCAGCGCGGAGTCCGCCGGCGACGCAGCGGCGGCCTGGCCATCCGGGGAGCCCCCCTCGGTCGCATCGGGCGGAACCACCTCGTCGCCGAGCGGGAGCCCCTCGCCGAGGTCGCCGAGGCGAACCATGTCACCCGCAGCCGTCACCCGGACGGTCGGTGGCGTTCCCTCCCCGGCGATGCCGACGGCGCCGACGGCGTCGCCGGGCCCGAGGAGCGGCAGCAGCGAGCGTGCATCGCCGGTGAGATCAAGCCGGGCACTGCCCGTCCCGTCGTCGAGCAGGAGCCCCGTCGCGTCCACGGCCACCACCAGACCCCCGACCCGGACGGAGCGGCCGGCGAGTCGACCGAGATTGGCGGCGTCCGCGGAGACGGGCCCGGCCGCGCGTTCCGCGTCGCCGGGAAGCAGCGAGCCCGTGCCGCGCAGCGAGCCGGTGCCGGCGGCGCTCGCATCCTGCCGCCCGGAGCCGGCAGCCCCGTTCGCGCCCGACGAGTTGGCCGCGGGGGCGATCACCCGGATGTCGGCGGTCGAGCGCGGCACGATGACCCAGTGCTGGTCCGTCGCGGCCGGGTTCGGACGGCGCACGATCCCGACGATGCGCACCCGGCTGCCTTCCGTGAGGGCCGACGCCGCGATCGCGGCCCCGGGTAGCCCGGCGACCGGGATCGACGCACCGGCGACGGCGAGCTCCGCGCGCCACCGGTCGCCGAGGCGGCGCTGGTCCGTCACGGCTCCCTCGACGCTGACGAGTCGCCACTCGAGCGAGGCTGCGGGCGTGCCGGCCAGGGCCAGCGGGATCGGCTCCGCCCCGTGGCCGATCATCACGAGCGTCGCGGCGGTGATCCGCGGCGCCCCGTAGGCGCGACCGAGCGTCCCCACCACGCGAACCCGGTCCCCGGGACGCGGCGCGGATGTGTCGCGCGGAACGAGGAACTCCACGGCTCCGGTCGCGTCCTGGACCACCGAACGGCGCCCGGACGCGTCGAGGAGCGTGCTCGACACGGTGACCGTACCCTCGACCGTGACGCTTCCGGGTCCGAGGCGGAGCGCCGCTGCGATCGTCGCCATCGGCGGGTCCGGGGCGCCGGGCCGAGGGGATGGGGTCGCCCCGGGACCCGGGGACGCGCCTGGCGTGCTACGCGGCGACGCACCCGGCGACCCGCTCGGCGTCGCGCCCGGCGACCGGGTCACGTCTGCCGCGTCGCGCAGCCAGATGCGATAGCCGTCGAGCGTGCCACGGGCGGAGGCTCGCTGCCCGACGATGCCGACGACGCGGACCAGGTCGCCGCGTCGCGCAACCTCCGGCGCGATGCCGCTCGCGCGGGTCGCTCGGGCGGAGAACGACGTCCCCGAGGCGTCGCGCAGGCGCAGCACCAGGTCGCCGCCCGACTCACGGACGATCGCCGCGTCGAGGCTCGCGTCAAGGGTCACGACGCGGGCCTCGACAAGCTCGGCGAGCGAGGCTGCCGCGATCGGCAGCGGGTCGGCCAGCGCCGCGGTTCCGACAAGCCGGATTCCGTCCGGTGTTGGGCGCACCTCCAGCTGCCCGTACGGGTCTGCCAGCTTGCCGGCAACGTCGAGAAGCGCCCCACGGGCTGGCGCGACGCCGTCCGGGAACCGGACGAACACGGCGCCGGTCTCGTCGGCGACGACACCGAGCGGTGGCAGGCCCACGCGACCTGGCTGGGCGGTGACCACACCGCGGACGTGGATGGTGGTCCCGATCGCCGCGCCCCGAGCGGAGCGGATCGTCACAGGCGGGTTCGTGGGTGCGGGCGTCGGCGACGGTGTCGGGCTCGGCGATGCGCTCGGGGTTGGCACGGGCGACGGTGAGGGCAGGGGCGTGGGACTGGGCGTGGGCGTCGGCGAGGCGCTCGGCGTCGGCGTCGGGGTCGGGGCTGGCGTCGGCGTCGGCGTCGGGGTCGGTGTCGGCGAAGGCGAAGGCGAAGGCGCGGCTTCCTCGACCACGTCGAACGGGTCGACGACGAACAGGCGATATCCGCCGGTACCGCTGCCCGAGGAGTCGCGCTGCCCCAGCGACCCCGCGACGGTGACGATGCTCCCGCGGACCGGAACGTTGGCGCCCGCGGTCCCGGCGAAGATGACGCGGAGGGGACCCGACCCGTCGTCGACCGTCACGGCAGGCCCGTCGCTCAGGATCGTGGCCGCGTCGAGGACGGTTCCCCGCACACGGATGCGCAGGCCCTCGAGCGGTTCGAGCGCGGCGCCGGTCGTCGACTCGACCGGGACGGGCGCGGCGCCGGCGGCGAGCAGGATCGCCGAACCCGCCAGCCGGATGGTTCGCTGCCCGTACCGGTCGTCGATGGTCCCGGCGAGGCGCACGATCGACCCGGCGGCGATGGGCTCCACGGCGGCGGCGGCGTAGATCGCGATCCCGCCACTTGCGTCCTGGACGAACCCGCCGCGCCCGGACTCGAGGGCCCCCAGCGGCGTCGAGAGGACGCCTTGGAGCGTGACGGAGGTCCCGTCGGGTGCGGCGCGCGCGGCCGCGATCGAAATGAGCGCGATCGGCGTTGGCGTTGGCTCGGGCGTCGGCGTCGGGCTCGGCGTCGGGCTCGGCTCGGGCGTCGGCGTCGGGCTCGGCTCAGGCGTCGGCGTCGGCGTCGGCGTCGGCTCGGGCGTCGCGCTGGGACCTGGAGTCGGGGTCGGCTCGGGTGAGGGTGGAGGGGTCGGCGTGGGTTCGGCCGTCGGCGTCGGAGTTGGCTCGGACGTGGGCGTGGCCGTCGCGCTGGGCGCCGGCGTGGCGCTCGGCGTTGGCGTCGCGCTCGGGTCAGGGCTCGGCGACGGTGTCGGCTCGCTCGACGGCACAGGCGAGGGCGACGGCCACGGTGAAGGCGACGGCGACGGCGTCACGGATGGGACCGGCACCGCCGATCGGTTCTGCGGGATCGGCGACGCCAGCACCACCCAGTCCGCGGCGTTCTGATTGGTGTCGGTGACGTTTCCGCCGCTTCCGCCGGGCCGCCGCTCGATGCTCTGTCCCGCGGGTGGCGCCGGTGCCGGCGTGCCCTCGACGAACGCGTTCGACGCATCGCCCCAGCCGACGGCGTCGATCGGCGCACCGCCGATGGGGCGCAGGACGAGCGCGCCGCCCGTCGCCGCGAAGCCGCCCGAGTAGGTGACATCGGCGGTTGCGGCAAACGACCCGAGGGCGTTCGCGATGAGCAGGTGCTGTCCCGTGGCGAGGAGCGTCACCTCGGCCCAGGTCGCCTTCCTGGTCACGGTGGACCCCGACGAGGTGACGTAGGCGAGCTCGAGCCCGGCGAGGTCGGCCGGGACGGCGCCGGCGTTCGCGATCTCGACGTACTCGTCCGAGGCGGACGCGCCGCCCGTGACCACCTCGGCGACGAGGAGCCCCGCCGAACGCGGCCACGTGACGGCGGCCGCGCCGCGCAGGTTCAGGACCGGCGTCGGGCTGGTCCGCGGCGGGCCGCCGATCAACGCGGAGAGCAGGAGCAGGCTCGCGACCGCGCCGAACGCGGCGCTCCTCGGGGCGCGCATGGACGACCTCCCGGCGGGCAGGTTGCGGCGGAGGGATGGCCGGCGGGCCGGGCGTCGTGGCGGCGGCGACGCAACGGGTGTACCACGCGCCGCTCACCCATCGCTTATTCGCAGCCGGGTTACGATGCTCCGCGCGGCACGCTCCGCAGCCCCCAGAGCGGCACGCCCGCCGCCCCAGAGTCGACCCAGGAGGATTCGTGGCCCGCGCCAAGAGGACCCAGCGCGCCGAAGCTCGCCGCCGTCACCGCTCCGAGGTCGGAGTCCCCGAGAACCAGGACCTCGAGCTCGACGAGGCGGACGCCCCGGAATCCACCGCCGTCGCGCCTTCCCGGAGCTCCCGCGATCGACGGGTCGATTCCGGGCCGACGACCCGGCGCTCAGCATCGACGCCCGCCCCCCGCGCAGGGTTCGTCGCGGGGCTCCGCCGCGCGGCGGGCCCGGCCGACATCCGGGCAGACCTCCGCGCGCTCCCGTCGATCGCGATCCACTCGAAGGCGCTCTGGCTTCCGCTGGCGGTGATCGGCGGCATCACGCTGCTCTTCTTCATCCCGGGGATCTCGAAGAACCCGCTCGTCGCGCTGCTCGGGAACCTGGCGCTGCAGCCGCCGCCGATGATCCTGCCCTTCCTCGGAGGCATGCTGGCGCCGCGGGGCGCCTGGCTGGTCGGCGGGATCGTGGCCCTCGCGAACGCGATCGCCTACGGGCTGCTCTTCGGCGTCTTCACGAACTCGGTCCAGACCGGGCTTGGCTTCACCTACCTGATGACAACGGACCAGAAGATCGGGATCATCCTGAACGCGGTCCTGACGTCGGTCCCGTTCGGCCTCCTCGTCGGGGCGTTCGCGGGCTTCTACCGCCGGTTCCTCGCGATGTCCACCCCGGCCCGGCCCGCTGCGGCCCGGCAGTCCCCGGCGAAGGGGAGGCGCCGCTGACCGACCGGCGGCGACGCGGGATGGGGTGACGGGCGCTCGAATCGGTCGATCGTCAGCCCAGCCGCCGCATCCCGGCATGCCCGAGCTGGCGCACGCCGTCGGGACGCTCCGGGCCGCCGGCCGACCGGGTCATCTCGACGAGCGGGCGAATCGCGTGGGCCACCACGTTGACGACGCTCGACTCCCGTTGCAGGCTTCCGTCGACCACCAGGAGCGCGTTGCGCCGAACCACCCCGCGGAGGCGCGCCCACGCGTCCGGCCGGAGCGTGACGTTGACCATCCCGGTCTCGTCCTCGAGCGCGAGGAAGACGGTGCCCTTTGCCGTCATCGGGTGCTGGCGGGTCACGACGAGGCCGCCGATCCGCACGCGACCCGGGCGTCGCTCGGCGAGCGCCGCGTTCGTGACCGCCCCCAGGTGCTCCAGCGCGGGGCGGAAGAGCCCCACCACCTGGCGCCGCGCATCAAGTGAGAGGATCGCGTAGCTGTCACCGAGCCGCTCCAGCTCGGTGAGCGGCGGAAGATCCGGCGCGGGCGTGGCCGGCAGTCGCAGGTCAAGGGGCCGGCCGGCGACACGGCCACCGCCCCGCGGCGCTCCCTTCGCCGGGCGTGCCACCTCCCGCAGCTGCCAGAGGAGCTCGCGGCGTGGCCGCCCCAGCGAATCGAGCGCGCCCGCGCGGATCAGCCGCTCGAGCACCTCCTCGGGGAGGCCGGTCCGCTCCACGACGTCCGGCAGCGACGTGTACGGAGCGCGCGCCCGCTCGGCGTCGAGATGGGCGGCGTGCTCCTCCCCGATCCCGTTCACCAGGTGGAGTCCCAGGCGGACGCCCCAGCCCGGGGCGCCCTCCGCGGCCCATCGCTCCCGCGCCGCAGCGGCCGGGATCACGCACGCTGGCGAACGGACCGGGCGCGGCCGCGCGACGATCCCGGCATCGTCGGGCAGCAGCTCTCCGGGGTCGCCGTCGCGGCGCCCATCGTCGCCGGCGGTGCCCGCGAGCGCCCAGCCGGGCCGGCCCACCCACTCGGTCGTGGTTCGGTGGTACGACGCGTTGACGTCCACGGGGAGGACCGCGACACCGTGGCGCTTCGCGTCGTTGACCAGGACCTCCACCGGGTAGAAGCCCATCGGCTGGGCGTTGACCAGGCCGACGAGGAACTGGGCCGGGTAGAAGAGCTTGAGGAACGCCGATTCGTAGGCAGTCCGGGCGAAGGCCGCGGCGTGGCTCTTGGCGAACCCGAAGCTCGCGAACCCGGCGACCCCGCGGTAGAGCTCCTCCGCGTCGTCCCGCGGCATCCCCTGGACCCGGACGCACCCCTCAACGAACCCGGCGTGGAGCTTCTCCATCTCCGCGCTGGAGCGCCACGTCCCCATCGCGCGCCGGAACCCGTCGGACTCCCCGGGGGAGAACCCGGCGACCTCGATGGCGACCCGCATCACCTGCTCCTGGTAGAGGATCACGCCCATCGAATCGCGGAGGATCGGCTCGAGCGACGGGTGCAGGTAGGTCACCGGCTCCAGCCCCTGCCTGCGGCGGAGGTACGGGTGGACGGCGTTCCCCTGGATCGGGCCCGGGCGGATGATCGCGACCTCCACCACCAGGTCGTCCAGGCAGCTGGGGCGCGACTTCGGGAGCGTCTGCATCTGGGCGCGGCTCTCCACCTGGAAGACGCCCACCGTGTCGGCCGCCTGGAGCATCGCGAAGACCTCGGGGATCTCCTCCGGGAGCCGGTCGAGGTCCACGCACGTCGCGCAGTCGTGCTCGACGAGCGCGAGCGTCTCGTCCATCGCGGCGAGCATCCCGAGGCCCAGCAGGTCCAGCTTGATGAGCTTCAGTGTCTCCACGTCCCGCTTATCGAACTGGACGACCACCCGGCCCGGCATCGTCGCGCGTTCCAGGGGCGCGATGTCGATGAGCGGGGCGGCGGTCACCAGCATGCCGCCGCTGTGGATGCCGAGGTGGCGCGGGAAGCCGTCGATCCGCCCGCACAGCTCCAGCCAGCGCTCCCACGGCGAGAGGCCGGCCACGCTCCCGCCGCGTGGCGAGGATGGCGTCGCGGGGACGATCCCGGGTGCCATCCCGGGCGGCCGGCCGGCGTTCGATGGCCCGCCGGGGACCGGCGGCGGATCCCAGTGCCGGGGCCGGCCCAGCGAGTCGACCGAGCGCGGCGGAGGCTCCAGCGCCCCCGACTCGACGTCGATCCCCCGGCCGTCCACCGTGCCGGGGGCGCCGCGGGCCAGCCACGCGACGCTGGCCGGGGAGTCACCCGGGCCGCCCTTGTCGTCCGACGTCCCGCCGGGCCGGATCGCGGGCCGTGAGCGCTCGAGCTGCCCGATCTCGTCGACGAGCCCGCGCGCACCCGCCCGGGCGGCCGAGGCTTCGCCGTCCGGGACATCACCGGGCCGCCGGAAGAACTCGGCGAAGCCGCCGTCCGCCTCCAGGTCCCGCCGGACCATCACCGAGTCGTACGTCTCGAGCGCCTTCGCCACCCGGTCCACGAGCGGCCGCGGGAAGCCGAGCGCGGTGCCGACCTCCCGGACCGCCGAGCGCGCACGGTACGTCACGAGGTTGCAGACCATCCCGGTGTGCTCGGCGCCGTAACGCTCGTAGACGTACTGGATCACCTCCTCGCGGCGGGCCGATGAGAAGTCGATGTCCACGTCCGGGTAGGTGGTCCGGCCCTCGTTGATGAAGCGCTCGAAGAGGAGGTTGTGGCGGATGGGATCCACGCGGGTGATCCCCAGCGCGTAGGCGACGATGGAGTCCGCGGCGCTCCCCCGCCCCTGGGCGGGGATCCGGCGTTCCTTCGCGAAGCGCATCAGGTCCCAGCAGATGAGAAAGAACTCGGCCAGTCCGGTGCGCTCGACGACATCGAGCTCGTGGGCGAGCTGGCGGACGACCGGCGGCGTCACCGGGTGATAGCGACGCCGGATCCCCGCGTGGCAGAGCTCGACGAGGTACGAGAACGGCGTCTCGCCGCCGGGGACCGTGAAGCCCGGGAAGCGGTACCGCTCGAAGCCCAGGTCCACCGCGCAGGCCGCCGCGAGCGTCCCCGCGTTCGCGAGCCCCTCCGCCCAGGCGCGCGCGGTGCGCGGGTCCGAGCTGACCGGATCGCCGGGAGGGAGCGCCGCGAGCTCCGCCGCGGACTTGAGGTGGTGCTCGCCGCTGGGCGTGCGCAGGTCCCCGAGAGTCTCGAGGCTCCGGCCGTGCCGGATCGCGACCAGGACGTCGTGCAGCTCGCGGTCCGCCGGCCGCGCGTAGTGGACGTCGTTCGTGACCACGACCGGGAGGCCCAGCTCGGCGGCGAGGCGCGCGGACTCGGCCACCAGCCAGTCGTCGTCGGGAAGAAGGTGATGGGCGAGCTCGATCACGAAGCCCGCGCCGTCGAGCGTCTCGCCGCGACCGCCGAACCGGTGCGCATATTTCTCTGCCACGGCCCGGGCCCCCGCCCGGTCCCCCGCCCGGAGGCGCCGCGCCAGCTCGCCCTCCCGGCAGCCCGAGAGCGCCACGAGCCCCTCCACGTGGTCCGCGAGGAGCGCCTGGGTGAGCCGTGGCGCGCCCTTGGTCCCGGCGAGGTTCGCGTGGCTCAGGAGCCGGCAGAGGCTCCGGTACCCGGTCGCGTCGCGTGCGAGCAGCACGAGATGGGGTCCCCGCTGGGCTGCCCCCACCCCGCGGTGATCCTCCTTCCTTGCTGCCCGGCCGCCGGGCAGGCGCGCGCGCTCGGGGCGCGGCCGGGCAGGCAGGCCCGCGAGCGGCCGCTCGGCACCGGCGCCGTCGCCGGCGGATCGGGAGGACCGGCGCGGGGGCCGGCGACCCGGGATGACGAGCCCGTCCGGATCCGGGACCAGCGGGTCCGCGAGCTCCACCTCCACGCCGATCACCGGGTGGAGGCCCGCCTCCTCCGCTGCGGTCGCGAAGCGGACGACCCCGTAGAGGCCCCCGTGGTCCGTGACGGCAAGGCCCGAGAGCCCCAGCTCCACGGCCCGCGCGACGAGGTCCGCGGGCGGCGAGGCGCCGTCGAGAAAGGAGAAGTTCGTGTGCGCGTGGAGCTCGGCATAGGGCGACGCGGGCATGGCACGACCCGGAGAACAGCGTCGGGAAGGGACGGCGGCGCGGCCGTCGCGGCCGGCGGGGGCAGATCCAACGATAGAACACCTGTTCTATGGTCGTCAAGGCCCGGGACTGCGGCAAACGACCGCGGGCCCCGAACGTCCTCTGGACCCGGACGCGCGGCGCGGACTAGGATGGCCGCGATGTTGCCATCACGACACGCCCTCCCGATCGGCGCTCGCGGCCTGGTCGGCCTCCTCGCCGCGGCCGGGCTCCTCGCCGCGTGCATCGGGGGTGCTCGCCCGGCAACGACCTCCGCGCCGTCGAGCCCGAGCCCGGCTCCGTCCGCGTCCACGCTCGTCCCGACACTCGCGGCGGCGACGCCGGCTCCGGGTGCCGCGGCGGTCGTGACGGTCGCCTGGGGCAGGATCTGGGACCGCGTGCCGGCGGAGTTCCCGCTCCCGTCGGATGCGGAGCCCGCCCAGCCCGCTGACCCGGTCGAGGGGCCGTCGAGCGGCGCATTCACGACGAGCCTCGGCGTGGCCGATGCGGCGACCGGCATCGAGACGGCCCTGAAAGCGGCCGGCTGGTCGCTCGAGGCAACGGCTCCCGGCGAGGACGGCAGCCGCGACATCTCGGCGGTCGGCGCAAGCCCGAACTGTCGATCGCGGGTGACGGTCCGAGCGCTCGGCAGCATGCACTTCGTGACCGTCTACTATGGCGCGGGCTGCCCCCGACCCTGACCCGGGCGGACCGAGCGAAGGAGCGCGAGCGATGCTACCGACGGCGCGCGAGTGGCTGGGCGCGGGTCTCCTGGTTCTGGTCCTCGTGGGCCTGATCGTCGTGATCGTTGCAGCCGGCGCCTCGGGGGCGAAGCCCACCGCGATCGGCCTGCTCCTCGCCTGACGGGAAACCGGCCCGCCCTGTCGGCCGGACGGCCGTCAGTCGTACAGCCGTTCCAGGTGCCACGAGCCGTCCACGCGGTCCAGGTAGACAAGGGCAAGCCACTGGCGTCCGACGACCTTGAAGTAGTCGCGCGCGATCGGGCGACCCCACCACGCCTCGTCGACGCGCCAGCGCGTGCAGACCTCCACCGGCTCGCGACGGCCGGCCCAGCGAATCGCGACCAGGCGGCCGGCCTCGTCCAGCTCCGCGTCCACGGCGGGGTGCTCGCGCAGGAGGCGCGTCACCGGGCCGGCTCCGCCCCGTCGGCCGCCACGGGATGCCAGGTCCAGCGCGCCTCGGGCAGCGGCGCCTCGGGATCCGCGATGGCGAGCCGGCCGACCCGGCCCTCCCCGTAGCGGACGGCCAGCCGGGCGAGCTGCCAGCCCAGTCGGGCGGCCGCGTTCGCCTGGGGCACGAAGAGCGCGAGCTGGTGGCCGGCGGCGGGCGTGACGTCGAGCAGCTCCAGGTCCAGGCGCGCGATCGGCGCGGCGGGCGGATCCTTCTCGAGCCGTGCAACGAGGAGCCGCTCGAGCGCCTCCGGGTCCGCGGAGGGCTCTGGGAGCCGCTGCTCCACGATCAGCCGCGGGAGGTCCTCGCCAGGGAGCGGGAGCCGGCCCGGCCGGAACGTCGGGTCGAGCGTGAGCGTCAGCCGGGCGCGGCCAGCGGCCGAGCCCCGCGCGTCGAGCTGCGCCGCGAGCGCCCCGGCGACCCGGCGCAGGACGAAGCGGACCGCCTCCAGCCCGACGATCGGCTCGTCGGTCGAGAGCCCCAGCGCCAGCCGCTCGGGGCTGCGACGCGGGCGGAACGGCTCCGTCTCGTGGCCGTTCGCCCGATCGTGGAGCCGCGCGCCGACGTCGGTCCCGAAGCGCGCCACGAGCGCCGAGCGCGGCAGCGCGCCGACCTCCCCGATCGTGGCGAGGCCGAACCGGCCGAGCCTGGCACGCACCTCCGGATCACGCGAAAGGGCCGCGGACGGGAACGGGGCGAGGAACGAGGCGACCCCGCCGGGGGGCACGCAGACGCACGGGACGGCGGCCGGTCCCGGGCCGGTGGCGGCGGCGAGCGCGGCCGCGAACCGCGTCCCGGCAATCCCCGCCCGCGGCGTCCCCGGGAGGAGCGGCGCGAGCGCGGCACGGACCTTCCCGAGGAGGACCGGCTCCGGCCCCCAGAGTGGCTCCAGGCCGTCGAGCTGGACCTCGAGCGTCCCGAACGCGGGATCGGCCGCGTCGAGCGGGCCGGCGATGCCCGGGCTGAACGCCGCGAGCGCATCGAGCGCCGCCTCGACGACCGCCGCGTCCGCCTCGGCATCGGGCGGGACGAACGTGGCTTCGGGGACGAGCCGGTGTGCCTGCCCGAGCGGGATCCCCCGCCGGACGCCGAGATCGCGGGCGGCCTGGTTCGCGTCGAGGACGACGCCGTCATCCCACGGCTGCCCGCCGAGGATCAGCGGCCCGTCGGGCAGGTTCCCGGGGGGCCGCCCCCGGGCGAGCCGGAGCGCGAGATGTGGCCAGGAGAGATGGAGGAGGCGCATCGGTCGATGGGTGGGGCTCGTGCTGCGGTCGGGATGGGACGGCGGGGGTGGACCCGGGGAAGGTGACGGCGCCCGGCCGGACGATGCCGGGCGGCGCCCCCGCGACGGGCCCCTCCACCAGGAGCTCGTCGCGGGCCAGGCAGCGGTCCCGCGGCCCGCCCTCCGCGTAGAGGATCCGGAGCGTGGTCCTCCGATCCGGCGCTCCGTGGTGGTCCTTCGCCACGCGGACCTCCGTCCGCTGTCCCACGACCTCGCGACCCAGCCGGACCCAGCCGCTCCGCCGCAGCTCCAGGCGCAGGCCGGCACCCTCGTCGAGCGCCGCCCGGAGCGGCGCGGGAGTCCCAGGCGCCTCGAGGACGAGGAGGAGCGCTCCGGCCCGCCGGGCGAACGCGACCAGTCGGGCCAGCTGGTCGGCAAGGCTGGGCGGGCGCGGGCCGCGCCGAGCCGGGATCGTGGGGATGGGGGGCGCCGGCATGGTCGGCGTCGGGGCGGCGGCCGGCACGCTGGTTGTGGGCGTGGTCGCTGCCGGCCAGCTCGCGCGCATCGTCCCGAGGTCCAGCACCAGGATGTCCACCGCGCGCGCCTGGAGCAGCGTGCCGGCCATCGCGAGCGCCTGGGCCGGATCGTCCGGGACCAGGACCGCGAGCCACTCGAGACGGACGCCGCGGGCCACCGCCTCGACGGGGTCGAGGCTGCGTGACAGGTCGATCCACGCGGCCAGGGCGCCGCCGTCCTGCGCTCCCGCGAGCGCCCGCATGGCGAGGGTGGTGGAGCCACTCGAACCCACCCCCGAGAGCGCGACCGTGCCCGGGCGCGGGAGACCACCCCCCACGAGCAGCGCGTCGAGCGCCGCGAACCCGGTCGGGATCGCGGAACCCGGGGCCACGACCGGTCGCGGGCGCGCGGCACCGACCGCACCTCCGACCCCTGGGTCGGGAAGTGGCTGAAGGCCCGGCCACACCTCCGGGCGTGCCCGCTCCCCGGGAAGTGGCGCGGCGGCGAGCGCCCCGAACACCTCCAGCCCGCGTCGCGGCGCAGCCGCGCCCCACCGTTCGCGAAGGCTGGCAAGGGCGCGGGCGGGATCGGCGTGACGCTCCATCGGACGCTCAACGATAGAACATCTGTTCGGTCTTGGGAAGAGCCGAGCAGCCTCTGCCGGCCGACCCGCCGGCCCGGCCGCCGGCTCGAGGGTGCTACACTCTCGCCCGGCGATCGCCCCCCGGCGCGTGCGATCGGCCCTCCGTGGGGATGTAGCTCAGCCGGAAGAGCACCGCGTTCGCATCGCGGGGGTCAGGGGTTCGAGTCCCCTCATCTCCACCACCTCTCGCACACCTTGATCCCGAACCTACCTGGTCATCGAGCCGCATGGACACACCGTCAACGAACGGTCAACACCGACGGCGGCGCGTCGGGGTCGCGCTCACGCTCGTGGCGATGGTGGCCATCGCCGCCCTCCTCCTCGCAACCGGCCTCGGGCCGCGAGCTCCTCGTTCGGAGACCCCGCCGGGGACAGGGCCCGCAGGCGGGCCGTTGCCGATCTCGACCGGCGGTGTGGTCCAACCGTCGGCCCTGCCGGGGCAGACGCTGCTGCCGGGGCAGACCCCCGTCATCGCCGCGGACAACGTCCCGTTGTCGCGCCCGACATTCGAGTTCATGGGCTCTCGGCCCTGGCAGATCCAGGTCCGCCCATCGGGCCGAAACGTGCTGGAAGGCTACGCCTCGCGGCCGTCGTACCTGCCGGGCGAGACCCTCCGCCTCGCGGTCTCGACGACCGCACCGACCTACGACCTCACGATCTGGCAGGCCTCGGGCAAGGCGCCGATCGATGGTCCGTTCGTGCTCATCGCCTCCGCCGCGAACGTCCCAGGGCGCGTCCAGTCCACGCGGACCGTCGATCCGACGACGAAGATGGTCGCCGCGCGCTGGGCCTATACGTACACGTTCCCGATCCCGGCGTCGTGGCCGTCCGCGGTCTACCTGGTCCGGCTCGCGAGCAGCGACGGCATCCAGGCGTACGTCCCGTTCGTGGTCCGCAGCCCGTCCGCCCACTCGATCCTCGTCGTCTCCAACGCGCTCACCTGGCAGGCCTACAACGACTGGGGCGGATCGAGCATGTACGGGACGACACTCGGCGACCCGGCCCCGGGCATTCGCCGGGCCCTGGGCGTCTCGTTCGATCGACCGTATGCGTACGACGATGGCGCCGGGCAGCTCTTCTTCCTGGAGCTGCCGCTCATCACGTGGCTCGAACGCCAGGGCCTCGACCTTGCCTATACGACCGACTACGACCTCTCGCTCGCGCCGGACGCGCAGCCGCCGGCCCGGGTCGTCGTGTTCAACGGCCACGCCGAGTACTGGGGCGTGCCGCTGTACGACTGGCTCGACCGGCACGTGACGGCCGGCGACATGGGGATTGCGATGCTCGCCGCGGACAGCGCCTACTGGCCGGTGAGCTTCGCCGGCCAGACGCCGGACGGCCCGCGCGACGCCCTGTGCCTCAAGAGCGGGCCCATCCCGGCGGACATGCTGCCTCCGGGCCAAACGCCGGAGCCGTCCCAGGCCCCGGGCGCGACGCCGCCTCCGGGGGACACCGAGGAACGCGGGGGCCCGGTCTACGAGGCCCTGGGGCCATCCGGACCCTATGTCGGCAGCTTCGCGGGCGAGCCGCTCTTCGGCGTCCGTTACCGGGGGATCACCTCGGTTCTCGGGCGGTATTCGATCCTTGCGTCGGGGGCCGATCCGCGTCTCCTCGAGGGCACCGGGATCGCGGCCGGCGGCTCGCTCGGGTTCATCGCGGGCGGCGAGGTCGACGGCGTCTACCCGTCTGCCGAGTGGTGGGGGCCGTTGGGCGGCGTCTACGACCATCGGTTCGCGGCTGCCGGAGAGCTGGCCGGCAGGGATCCCGGGACTCGGTACACCGCGGAGGCCGTCTGGCGCGAGCTCCCAAGCGGCGGGCGCGTTTTCAGTGCCGGGACGTTCTACTGGGGCTGGGCGCTCGAGCCTGGGTGGGGCCGGCAGCACGAGGTTCCGTCGGGCTTCGCTCGCCTGACGCTCAACATCCTGCGATTCCTCGGAGGCGCGTGAGCCGCCCCGCGAGCCCTGGTCGGGAGCCTCAGAACACCACTCCTGGCCGGCGCCGCTTCAGGTCCGCGGCCACCGCCGCATAGAGGCGATCGGTCAGGGCCGCGGCGAAGGTCGCCGTCAGATGGCCGCTGTCCCGGTAGACGAGGAAGTCGCCAAGGATGGCCGGGCACGGGCTCGAGGGACAGACCAGGCGCGTGGGATCGATGAAGCCCACGCCTTCGAGGTTGGCCACGCGCTGCTCTTCCGCCAACCAGGCGTTGTTGATGGCGTCCTTCACCTGGGTGGCGCAGGCGAGGACGCTCGACGGATGCTGGGACAGGCACACCGGAGGGTCGACAAGTGACAGCGGCGTGTCGGCAATCATGATCACCTCGCCTGCCGCCGGGACCAGCTTGGCGAGCGTGCGATGCATCCCGGCGTCCCAGGCGCCCGTCCGCGCGTCGCCAGTCAGCAGCTTCCCGGACGCGTCCACGACCGCGAACCCGCGGGTCCCCGTGACGAGGATGATCGCCGGATGCGCCTTGACGAGCCGGGCGATCGCCAGCGACCGCCAGTTCGCGCAGGCCGCCGAGACACGGTTGAAGCTGGCGTTCCACACCGGCATGTCCGCCGGCGTGCAGGCGGACATCGTCAGGCTGAGGAGCTTCCAACCGCGATCCTCGGCGATCTGTTCGACCGCCGGGAACCAGCTGAGGGCGTGGCTGTCGCCGAACAGCGCGATCGTGGTGTGGGAGGCGAGGTTGCCATAGACGCAAGACGCGGTCGACGGCGGCTGTTCGGTCTGGGTATGGCAGCCGTCCAGGTACGTCTGCGGGTAGTCGCCGCGGGCCGCCCAGAGCGCGGGCTGCAAGTCCGACGGGATGCGGCCGTCCGCGGTCGGCGGCCGGGGCGGAGGTGGGCTCGGCGACGGGATCGGGGTGGCGGTGGGCGACGGGCCCGGCGACGGCGAGCCGACGGGTGTGATGACGCCCGGCGGCGACGCGCCGCCTGCAGGCGGCGACGCGCCGGACGGCGTGGCCGGCCCTTCGCTCGCAAGGGCGTTCAGAATCGAGTCGAGCTTCTGCGTGTTGGCAGCGGGCGTGGACGCGGTTCCGCTGCCACGCATGCTCGCGGCGACCGAGGTGTTCACGCCAACAGCAGCCATGGCGACGGCAACGGTGAGGGCGCCGGCCATCGCGAGATTGCGGCGCGGCAGCGTCCCGATGAACCGGCCCCGCCTGAACGGGTCCTCCACCAGCCGATTCGTCGCCGCGGCCAGGACCACGGACGCGACCACGAGCGCGACACGTTCCGGCAGAGGCAGTGGGGCCCCGGCCGCGACAGCGGGCAGCACGAGCAGCGGCCAGTGCCACAGGTATAGGGAGTAGGAGATCCGCCCGAAGAAGCGGGGGATGGCCGTTCCGAGGAGCCGGGCGGGCCCGAGGGCGGTCGGCTGCGCGCCGCTGACGATCACGAGGGCGGCACCGACGGTAGGCAAAAGGGCGGCGACCCCGGGGAATGGTGTCGTCTCGTTCAGGACGAACCCGGCGAACACGACCAGCGCCAGGCCGATCCAGCCGGCCGCCACGGCAGCCCGCCCCGGGATGAGGCTGAGCCGCGTACCTGCCACGGCGAGGGAGCCGCCCAGCGCCAGCTCCCAGGCCCGCGCCGGCAACGAGAAGAACGCCCACGGCTCGGCTGCCGAGGTCAGCCACAGGGCAAACGCGAACGAGCCGGCGGCGATTGCGACCACCGTGATCCCGACACGTCGTCCCGGTCGGATCGCGCCCCGGGTCACGAGCAGGACGACCGCCGGCCAGAAGACGTAAAACTGCTCCTCCACGCCGAGCGACCAGAAATGGAGGATCGGAGATGGCGCCTGGCCGGCAGCGAAATAGTCCGTCGCCTGCATGGCGAACCCCATGTTCGAGACATACAGCGCGGCGGCGGCCGTGTCGGTCGCCACCCCGGGGACCAGGAGGGGCGGGAGGACCACGATCGACGCGACCAACGTCACGAGGAGGACGAGGGCGGCCGCCGGCAGCAGGCGGCGGGCCCGCCGGGCGTAGAAGCTCGAGAGGGAGATCATCCCGCTGCCGGACCGTTCGCGCAGCAGGAGCCCCGTGATCAGGAATCCGGAGATCACGAAGAAGACGTCAACCCCCACGAATCCGCCGGGAACGCCCCCGATCGAGGCGTGAAACAGGACGACGAGGATCACGGCGACGGCGCGAAGGCCCTCGATGTCACCCCGACGATCGGCATGAGTCGGCGCGACCGGTGCAACTCGTCGCGCCATCCGGGCTGAACGTTCGGCCACCCGCATCCGGACGTCCCGCCCGTCGATGCCGGACGCGGCCCGCGCAACACCCGAGGTGTTCAGGTGCCCACGCTGCGTCTCGACCCGCCCCGAGCTCGGCGGCGGGCTACCGGAGTCGGTCATCGAGCGGCAGCACCCATCCGTCCCGCGAGCCTCCGGGCCATGCGGGCGGTGGCCCCCGGCGGGGGCACGGGGAGCTTTCCCATGCTCGCGATCGGGATCCGCTGCCTCACGACAGCGCGTCCGTCCATTCCGCGATCGTAGCGGATCGCGCCAGAAGCACCGCAAGACGCTCAAGTACGCTCCGGACTCCCCGACCGCTTCGGCAGCATCCAGGATGCCCGCGCCTTCGTGGGCCCGTTCCTGGACTTCTACAACCTTTAACAGGCCTCCGGGATCGGAAACCACACCCCGGCCTCGGTCCACTTCAGCACCGCCGGCCTCGTCTGGGCGGGGCGTGCCCTCATCCTCGACGCCGCTTTCGCGGCGCATCCCGAACGCTCCGTCAACAAGCGGCCCGAGCCGCCGGTCCTGCCCGGCCCCGCGCGGATCAACCGGCCCAAGGAGATGGACTGACAGAGCAGCGCATCAGGACGTGTCTCATCGGGCTTGACAGTTCCGATCAGGGGTTCGAGTTCCCCTCATCTCCACCACTCCCTAGATTCCGACGGACTGCTCGTAGTACATGTTGTCCTCGCGGGAGCCGCCCTGGCCCTCGCCCAGGTGTCGATAAACG
Organism: Candidatus Limnocylindrales bacterium; assembly: GCA_038214375.1. Lineage (GTDB taxonomy): Bacteria > Chloroflexota > Limnocylindria > Limnocylindrales > CSP1-4 > CTSoil-043. Next base: position 1,320 of record JBBQRX010000032.1, on the reverse strand, counting down.
TCGACGAGCTCGATCCGCTGCAGCCATTTGACCATCTTGAAGCCGAGCTCCGTCTCGACACGCAACCTGAGCGGAGCGCCGTACTCGACCGGGAGAGGCCTGAAGTTCATCTCGTAGGCGAGGATGGTCTGCGGGTGGCGCGCCTGGCGGAGATCCAGCGAGCCGTAGAAGCGGTGCTCGCCGGTGCTGTCGAGCCCGTAGGAATGGAAGATGAGGTAGCGGGCCGCGGGCAACGGGCGGCACGCATCAAGGATCATCCCCAGCGGCAATCCTCCCCATTCGGCCACCGCGGACCAGCCCTGGATGCAATGGTGGGTGGTGATCTGTTGCTGTCCGGGCAGCTTCCTGATCTCGTCGAGCGACATCTGCAGCGGGATCTCGACCAGGCCCGTGACCTCGAGGCGCCAGGCCGCAAACCCGTCCGCCTGGATCCGCCGGTAGTCGTCCGACTCCGGGGGAACGCCGTTGATCGGGAAGTACGGCGAGATCTGGTCCGGGCGATAGGCCTGGTTCGACCGGGTTCGGAGTGCGAGCGACCGCATGACGGGCCGGATGATCCGTCCCAATGCGTGTTGAAAGAGCCGAGGAGAGCGCCGCGAGCCCCACGAGGTGACCGCGTAGATCGCCACGATGAGCGTGATGAGTCCGAGCCCGATCGCGACCGCGAGCGTCTGGTCATGCTCGTGTTGACCGAGCACGATGTCGCCCATGTTCCGGGTGAATCCGGTGTAGACGACCATGAGCGTGTGGCCGACGATGAACAGGACGAACGCGGCCAGCCCCAGGAAATGGAGGCTCCGCGCGCGCTGACGACCCCCGAAAAGACGAGCGTACCGGGGGAACTGCGCCGCGATCCCAGGCGATTGGGCTGCGCCCGTCAGGATGAGGAAGGGTGCCAACAGAAAGATCACGGCGGCGTACGCGAGCTGCTGGAGGGGATCGAACGGCTGGAATAAGCTCGGCGGCGGCTGGTGGAGGCTGGCGTATGTCAGGAACGTCTGCCATGCGTCCGGCAAGATCGACAGCGAGGTTGGGATCAGGCGCCGCCACTCGCCGGTGGCGAAGAGGAGCCCGACATAGACGAGGCCGTTAGCGATCCAGAACAGCGCCGCGAAGAAGTGCCAGTGGCGCCCGAGCCCCAGGTTGTTGCCACCAGGCTGACCCAACACGGCGGAAACGTCGCGCTCCTGCTCGAGCGCCGTCCACGCCCGGTCGGTTGGAATGGGCTCCTTGGGGAACTTGAGCCACTCGGTGCCCGGCGCTGAATCCTCGTTCCAGTAGAGCCGTGGGTACGCACCGAAGATCTGGATGCCGGCGCGG
>JBBQRX010000031.1:0-32370 GCA_038214375.1 Candidatus Limnocylindrales bacterium | reverse complement strand
AGATCCCCTCCGAGCCCACGCCGCTCCAGGCCCGGGCGTTCGAGCTCATCGGGGTCAGTCCCGCGAGCGTGTAGACAGAACGCCGCAGCTCAGCGAGCCATCTTCGTGCTCGAATCTGCTCTCCGGGCGCTGGAAGTTCGGCTTAGGCGACAGGTCTCGCGATCTGCGACAGCGCCGCGGAGGTGGCCTACGCCGGCGAATGGCACCTCACGGCGGCGGGGCCATATCTATCGAGATCGATTGCGAGAGACATAGAGACGCCGGTCCGGGAGGAGCCGGACCGGCGTCGGTCGAAGCGGGGAGTAGGACGAGGGTCAGTCGCGCGTGCGGGACCGAGCCCCGGCGAGGCGGAGCGCGCCGAGTGACGCAACCCCGAAGAGGGCGAGGAAGCCGAGCACCAGCGGAAGCGAGGTGCCGGAGGACCCCGTCGTCGCGCCATCCGTGGCGGTCGGCGGAGGCGTCATGGTCGGGGCCGCCGAGGGCATCGGCGCGGTCGCGGTCGCGGTCGCGTCGACGGCGACGATCGCCTTGAGGCCGTTCCCGCCGACGGCCGGGCTCGCCGCCGAGCCGACGACAAAGACGCTGTAGCTGTTGCAGTCGGCCACGTTCAGCGTACCGAGGGCGAGCGCCACGGTCGTCGTCGCGGCAAGTCGGACGTCGAGGTCATAGGCGCCGGCCTTGACGGCCAGGTAGCCGGTGTTCTTGGGGTAGACAAGGCCCTTCACGAGGGCCGCATCGGCGGCCGAGCCGTTGGGCGCCACATCGACGGCCGGTGCATCGGCACTCAGGTGGACTGCCCGGATCTTGGCCGTGGAGCAGGAGGCCGCCGGGTCATCGACGATGACCTGGGCCTCGATCTTGGCCACCGCGTTGGTGGCGGCGACGGTGTACGCCTTGCCGGCGTCGAGGGTGAGATTTGCGTCGATGACGGCGCCGGTGGTGGTGCCGGTCGCAAAGACCTGGACCTGGTGCGCGCCCGACGGTACGGTCAGGTACTCCGAGATCGCGCCGAAGGGCACTGCAGTGAGGACCTTCGAGCCGTCGACGACGACATCGACGGCCGGGGCGTCGGGTGAGCCGTGGAGGACGCGGACCTTGGCCGTGTCTGCAGCCGCTACGCTGCCGACGGCGCCGAGGACGAGCGCTCCTGCAACGGCAAAGGCCGCGAGGGATCCGATGCGACGGTTCATGGGGAGTGTTCCTTTCGTCGATCGCGCTGGTCGAGTGCCCAGCGTCGGTTGGCTGACGACTCCTTTTCGGGCGTACCCAGCGCGCCGGATTGGGGTGCGCCGAAAAATCGCCGCCGATCGCGCCCAGGGCCCGATCCCGCGCTACCATCGGCCCGGACCAGCGATCGCGGCCGTGGAGGAATCGATGCGCTTCTCGAGGTCGATCGGGCGCGGCGATGCCGTCTGCGTCGGGTGGCTCGTCGTCGGCTGGACCGACGTGCTCCGCCCTGCCGTGCGATGACGACGGTGGACGGTCGGACCCCGGCGCGCTTCCCGGCCGTCCGTGGCCGTTCGCTGCTTGGTGCCGACGTAGCGCTGCCGGGCGACTTCCCCGGGGAGCGCACCCTGGCGGTCGTGGCGTTCCAGCGCTGGCACCAGGCGCGGGTTGACCGGTGGATCGCGCGCGCGGTGGCGGCCGGGGTGCCCCCGACGACCCGGGGTGCGACGGGTCCCATCCCGGTCGCAGTCGTCGAGGTGCCGGTCCTGTCCATCCAGTGGCGGCCGGTGCGCCGCTTCATCGATGGCGGAATGACGGCTGGCATCGGCGATCCCGACGTCCTGACCCGAACCGTCACGGTCTACACCAACGTGTCCGCGTTCCAGCGAGCGCTCGCGATCCCCGACAGCGATGACGTGCACGTCTTCGTTGTGAGCCGCGACGGCGTCATCCTCGCCCGGGGCCACGGCGATCCCGATGACGTGTCATGGGAGGCGATCCGTTCCGCCCTCGGCTGACCGCGGAGAGCCCGAGTCAGCCGGGCGTGGACTCCGAGGCTCCGAGCAGGTCCACGATCTCGCCCGCCGGCCGGTGGATCCCGAGCAGGATCGGGGTGTCCCGCAGCGTCGAGCGGCGGCCCTCGGTCGCACGCAGGTCGCGCACGAGCGCCGAGAACGCCGGCAGGTCGTCCGTTTCGTAGGCGACCAGGAAATCCTGGTCGTCGAGCCCGAACGAGTACGCGAGCAGCTGGCGGACCTGCGGATACGTGTGGCCGACGCGCATGTGCTCGTTCATCGAGCCCTGGCGGACCTCGCGAGCGGTCAGGTACCACTCGGTGGTCTTCGTGAATGGGTAGACGATGAGGTAGCGAGCGCGCGCGCCCTCGAAGAGCGACTGCTCCTGGCTGGTTGGCCGGACCACGTACTTCGAGTCGCCGATCAGCCCGGTGAAGCTTTCCCGGACCGTCATCCAGCGTCCAAGACCGGACCGGAGCAGGCGTGCGGACTCCTCCTCCAGTGCGTCGACCGATTCGGCGAGCTGCCAGACCAGCAGGTCGATCCCGGGCTTCAGTCCGATCAGCGAATAGGTCTCGGTCACGACGTCGTCCGCAGGCGCGAGCGCGTCGAGGAACGAGTCGGCCGTGCTCCGCCGCTGTGCCGGATCGAGACGACGCCAGGCCGGGTCAAGCCCGAGGGCCATTGCCCGGACGTACTGGGCGCTCACCGAGCGCCCCGTGGCCCGGGGCTGCGCTCGAGCCCGGTCATGATCGTGTGGCCGGTCATCATGCTGACCAGGAGGCGGTCCGTGGCCGCCTCGGCGTCCGCGATGAGCGCCGTCGCCTCGCGCGTGTCGAGCCCGCGCTTCCGGGCGAGCGCCCCGAGCTCGTCCACGAATGGGCTTCGGAACCACAGGAATCGCTCGACTGCCTCGCTCAAGGACGCGCCCTGCGCCGCGCTCTCCCGGCCATAGGCCGCAGCGAGCTCGGAGGCCGCCCGGAGCGTCTCGGCGGCGCGCTCCCCGTCTGCGGCGTCGAGGTGCTCCAGGACCAGCGCCACGAGGTCGCGGCCGCGGGCGCGGAACGCGTCGCGCGCCTCGTCGGTGAGGCCGGCGATCCAGGGTTTGCCGGCCGCGGGGGACGCGCCCCGGCTCCGGTAGACACGCGCGATCCGCTCGGGGGAGGCGCCCATGCGGGAGAGCGCGGGCCGGTGTGTCCGGGCGGTGGGCAGGAGCGCGGTGATCGTGCTTCTCGAGAAGCGTCGATGACCGCCCGGGGTGGTGAAGACCGGGATGCGCCCGTCGTCCGCCCACCGGCGGAGCGTGCCGGGCGCAATGCCGAGCAGGATGCTGGCCTCCCCGAGGCCAACCCAGGTCGTGGAGGATCGGGTGTCGGACCGCACGCAAACCTCATCAATCCTGACGATACCTTCCCGATTATGCCCTATAGTTCGCAAACCGTACAGGAGTCGTTTGCAGCGTGGAATCGCCCGTTACGCTCGAATCGCCTCGCTCGGCCGATCCGGTCCGACCTGGGGAGCACGCCTCCCCATCGAGGTGGATGGCTGCCCGATCGTGCGCACCGGGCGATGGGCTGACCACGAGCGAACTGGGAGAGTGCCGGGTCTGGGGCGCTGCGACGATTCGCCTCGGGCGCCGAGGCTGGACCCAATGACGATGGACGCGCAACCGCGCGGGCTCCCGGCCGAAGGGCCGGGGCGCGGGATCGCCATGACCACCACGCCGGCAACCATCGTCGCGCACGTCCTTCACGCACGACGCGTCCACAGCCGCGAGCGCGAGGCGTACGCGGCGGCGCTCGGCGCGGTGGACCTCGGACCCGGTGCGATCGTCGTGCACACGTGCCATCGAGTGGAGGTCTACGTGGCCGCCGGATCCGCCGGCCTCGCGCCGATGCCGGAGCTCCCCGCGGGGGCGGAGCGGCTGGAGGATGTCGCCGCGGTGCGACACCTTGTCGAAGTGGCCTGCGGCCTCGACTCCGCGGTGTTCGGCGAGGACCAGGTCCTGCACCAGCTCCGCGCGACGCTCGCCCGGCGCCGCGAGCGCGGGCGGATCGACACGGTCCTCGATCGCCTCTTCCAGGTCGCGCTCCGCGCCGGTCGCCAGTCGCACGCCTGGTTCGACGGGCCGCCACGCTCGCTCGCGGACGTCGCGCTCGACGTGATCGAGCGGGCGGCGGGCCCGATGCGCGGCCGCCCGATCCTCGTGGCCGGCGCCGGCAGGATGGGCCGGCTCTCGGCATTCGCCGCGCACCGGCGGGGTGCCCACGTGATCGTCGTGAACCGCACGGATGAGCGGGCTCGCGCGCTGGCGGCCGAGGTCGGTGGCGACTGGGCCTCGTTCGGGGCGGACGGCGTCCTGCCGGACGTGGCCGGCGCGATCGTCGCCCTGGCTGGAGCCTGGCGGGTGGGCCCCGGCGACGCGGACCGGCTCGTGGCATCCCGCGCGCCGGTGGTGGACGTGTCATCGCCGCCGTCGGTCCCGGTCGAACTGCAGCAACGACTCGAGGATCGTTTCACCTCCGTGGACGACCTCGTCGTCGGCTCGGCGTTCGCGCCGGGCGATCGGCTCCGACGCCGGATCGAACAGCTCGTCGCCGACGCCGGCCGTGACTTCTGCGCCTGGCTGCGGGCTCGCGATTCCGTGCCCGTGATCCAGGCCGTGGCATCGTCGGCGGAGCAGATCCGCCAGGACGAGCTCGAATGGGCTATCCATCGGCTCCCGGCACTCCCCCCGGACGATCGAGCGGTCCTCGAGCAGATGAGCCATCGCCTGGTGGCGGCACTCCTGCACGCGCCGCTCAGCGCCCTTCACTCCGACGAGGAGGGCTCGCTGGAGCGCGCCGCCCGCAACCTGTTCGGGCTGTGAGCGGCACCCACGCGGGCGCGGCGCGTGCCGCGGAGCCCGCGCCGGCCGTCGTGCAGCTCCGTCTCGGGACCCGCGGAAGCGCGCTTGCGCTCGCCCAGTCGGGCATGGTCGCGGAGGCGTTGCGTGGCCTGGGCGCGACAGTCGAGCTGGTCACTCTCCGGACGGCCGGCGACAGCCGTGCCCCGAACACGGTCTGGGGCGAGGGCGCCTTCGTGACCGCGCTGGAGGCTGCGGTGCTCGACGGGCGGATCGACGTCGCGGTGCACAGCGCAAAGGACGTCCCGACGGCCGTGGACCCGCGGCTCCGGATCGCCGCATACCCCGTCCGCGAAGATCCGCGGGACGCGCTCGTCTCGGCCGACGCGGGCATGACGCTGGACACGCTGCCGCGCGGCGCACGAATCGGCACCGACAGCCCGCGCCGCGTCGCATTCGTCCTTGCGCGGCGTCCCGACCTCCGGCCGCACCCGCTCCACGGCAACGTGGATACGCGCCTGCGCCGCCTCGTCGACGGCGACACGGATGCGCTCGTGCTGGCCGTCGCCGGGCTGGCGCGCCTTGGACTCGCGGGCCGGATCACGCAGGCCATCCCGGCCGACGTCCTGCCGCCCGCCCCCGGCCAGGGCGCGCTCGCCGTCCAGTGCCGGGACGATGATGCGGTCACCTGTCGGCTCGTCGAGCAGCTGGACGACCCGGACACACGCACCGCGGTCGAGGCCGAGCGCGCGTTCCTCGCCGCGAGCGGCGGTGGGTGCCGGGCACCGCTCGGCGCCCTGGGGAGGGTCCGTGGGGGGATCCTGGAGCTGCTGGTGGGCGCGGCCGATCCGGCCGACGTTCCCGCCGGGAATGCGCCGCCGATCGCCGTGGCTGATGCGCCGGGCGCCACCTTCACGGCCCAGGGCGGCTCGGCCGGGCCGGTCCGCGTGGCGTGGGCGCGTCGGAGCGGCCCGGCGATCGATGGGGCCGCCATCGCCGCGGCGCTCGCGGCCGAGATCAGCAGCACGATCGATCGGCACCGTGCCTCGGGCCGGCCACGCGTCCTCGTCACGCGCGACGCCGAGCGCGCAGGTGTGCTGGTGGAGGCGCTCCGCGCGCGGGGCCTCGACGCGGTCTGCGTTCCGACGATCGCGGTCGAGCCGGGCCGCCCGGGCGGCCCCCTGGACGACGCGGTTCCGGCGATACCGACGTATGCGTGGGTGGTGGTCACGAGCCCGGTCGGCGCGGATGCCCTCGGGGACGCGGCCGCACGCCGCGGCGTGGACCTGGGAGAGGCCAGGATCGCGGCCGTGGGCGCGGCGACGACCGCCGCCGTCGAGCGGGCCGGCGGGCGAGCCCGGTTCGTCCCGGACGTCGCGACCGCCGCCGCTCTCGCCGACGAGCTGCCGATCACTGGCGGCGACCGCGTGCTCTTCGTCCGCGGCAACCTTGCGGACGAGCGGCTCGGGAGCCGCCTCCGCGCTCGCGGCGCGATCGTCGACGAGGTGGTCGCGTACCGGACGATCGAGGCGCCCGCGGCATCGGCCGGCCCGGTGCGGGCGGCCCTCGGCGCCGGGCTTGCCGGGCTGGCGTTCACCAGCGGCTCGACGGTCCGCGGCCTCCTTGCCCTGCTCGAAGCGCCCGATCGGTCGGCGGTCCTCGACCTGCCGGCGTTCTGCATCGGCCCCTCGACGGCCGCGGTCGCGCGAGATACCGGCTTTTCGGCCGTCCACGAATCGACGTCGCCGGACCCGGAGACGCTCGCCGAGCTCGTGCGCGCCTGGCTCGCCCCAGCCTCACTCGTGGTCACGAGCACCCGGGAGACAGCATGACCACGATCCCGACCGGCTCGATGCGGCTTCGGCGGCTGCGACGCACCCCGGCCCTGCGGGCGCTCGTCCGCGAGACACGCCTGCACCCGTCGATGCTCGTCGCCCCGCTCTTCGTGCGCCCGGGCGCCGGGATCCGCGAGCCGATCGGCTCGATGCCCGGGGTCGTCCGCCTGTCGCCGGACCAGGCAGTCGTCGAGGCCCGCCGGCTTGCGGCGCTCGGCGTCGGCGGGGTCATCGTCTTCGGGCTGCCGGCAGACAAGGATCCCGTGGGGACCGGCGCATGGGTGGCGGACGGGATCGTCCAGGAGGCGCTCCGCGGGCTTCGGGCGGCGAACCTCCCGCTCGTGCTCATCGCCGACACGTGCCTCTGCGAGTACACGGATCACGGCCACTGCGGCCCGCTCGAGCCCGACGGAGCCGTCGACAACGATGCGGCCGTGCGGCTTCTTGTCCGGACCGCCGTCTCCCAGGCCGAGGCAGGCGCCGACGTCGTCGCGCCGAGCGCGATGATGGACGGGCAGGTCGCCGCGATCCGGGCCGGGCTCGACGCAGCCGGCCATGCCGGGACCGCGATCCTCGCCTACGCGGCGAAGACCGCCTCCGCGTTCTACGGCCCGTTCCGCGAGGCGGCCGACTCCGCGCCGGCGTTCGGCGACCGTCGCGGCTACCAGGTGGACCCGGCGAACGCGCGCGAGGCCCGTCGCGAGATCGCGGCCGACATCGCCGAGGGTGCCGACATGCTCCTGGTCAAGCCGGCGCTCCCGTCGCTCGACATCCTGGCGCGGGCGCGCGCCGACCACGACCTGCCGATCGGGGCGTACCAGGTGAGCGGCGAGTACGCGATGGTCAAGGCCGCCGCGGAGCGCGGCTGGCTGGACGAGCGCCGCGCCGTGCTCGAGAGCCTGGTCTCGATCGTCCGGGCGGGCGCCGACTTCGTGATCACGTATGCGGCAGCGGACGTCGCAGGCTGGCTCCGGGAGGACGATCGATGACGGCCGCGGTCGGCCGACAGGCGGACCTCCGGGAGCGCGCCGAGGGGCTCTTCCCCGGCGGCGTGAACAGCCCCGTGCGGGCCTTCCGGTCGGTGGGCCGTCCGCCGCTCGTGCTCGACGCGGGGTCGGGGGCGCGGGTGCGCGACGCCGACGGGCGCTGGTACCTGGACTGGATCGGCTCGTGGGGACCGGCGCTGCTTGGGCATGCCCGGCCCGAGGTCGTCGAGGCGGTCAGGTCGGCGGCGCTCGACGGGTTCGCGCTCGGCGCGACATCCCCCCGCGAAGTCGAGCTCGGCGAGCTGATCCGTGACGCGATGCCGTCGATGGAGCGCCTCCGATTCACCTCGAGCGGCACCGAGGCGGCGATGAGCGCGGTCCGGCTGGCCCGCGGAGCGACCGGCCGCGACCTCGTGATCAAGCTCGCCGGGGGATACCACGGCCACAGCGACGGCCTGCTTGTCGAAGCCGGGTCCGGCGTCGCCACGCTCGCGATCCCGGGCAGCGCCGGCGTCCCGGCCGCGACGGCGAACGCCACCATCGTGGTGGAGTACAACGATGCGGGCGCGGTCGAGGCCGCCTTCGCGGCCCACCCCGCCCACATCGCGGCCATCATCGTGGAGCCGGTCGCCGCCAACGCCGGGGTCATCCCACCGGCCGACGGCTACCTCGCGCGGCTTCGCGAGCTGACCGCCGCGAACGGCGCGTTGCTCATCTTCGACGAGGTCATCACCGGCTTTCGGGTCGCACACGGCGGTGCCCAGGCCCGCTACGGCGTGACGCCCGACCTGACCGTCCTCGGCAAGATCGTGGGCGGCGGGATGCCGGTCGGGGCATACGGCGGGCGGCGCGACCTGATGGAGCTGGTGGCTCCGATCGGCCCCGTGTACCAGGCCGGCACGCTGTCCGGCCATCCGCTCTCGATGGCGGCCGGCGCGGCGACGCTTCGGCTCCTGACACCCGAGGTCTACGCCGGGCTCGAGGAGGTTGGCGCGGCGCTCGAAGCCGGGCTTGCGGAGGCCGCCATGGGCGCCGGCGCGACCGTCGGAATCACCCGGGTCGGGTCGCTCCTCACGGTCTTCTTCCGCGACGGCGCACCCACGAATGCGGCCGAGGCGTTCGGGTCGGACCGGGCCGCCTACGCCCGCTTCTTCGGCGCGATGTTCGACGCGGGCATCCTGCTGGCGCCCTCGCAATTCGAGGCCTGGTTCCTGTCGGCGGCCCACGGGCCCGCCGAGCTGGATCTGACGCTCGCGGCCGCACGCCCGGCGTTCGCGGCGGCGGCCGGCCAGTGACGGCGCTCGAAGCCGCCGGGGCTGCGGCGGCCGAACCTTCGCCGGCCGCCGACGCGCCGGGATCCCGCCCGGCACCCCTCTCGGCAGATCCGCGCGCCGACCGGTTCCTGCGAGCCTGTCGCCGCGAACCGGTGGACGTGACGCCGGCCTGGTTCATGCGCCAGGCGGGGCGGGCGCTACCCGAGTACCGCGCAATCCGCGAGCGGGCAACGCTCGTCGAGATCACCCGGGACGCCGCGCTCTGCGCGGAGGTCACGCTCCAGCCCGTCCGGCGGCTGGGTGTGGACGCGGCGATCCTGTTCGCGGACATCACGACGCCGTTCACGGGCCTCGGCGTGGACTTCGAGATCGTCGAGGGGCGCGGGCCGGTGATCGCCCGGCCGATCCGCTCGCCGCAGGACGTCGCCGCGTTGCGCGCCTTCGAGCCGGAGGCGTCCATCGGTCCGCTCCTCGAGGCGATCCGGCTGGTCCGGGCGGCAAGCCCCGTGCCGCTGATCGGGTTCGCCGGCGCCCCGTTCACGCTCGCCTGCTACCTGGTCGAGGGTGGGCCGTCGAAGGACTTCGTCAGGGCCAAGGCGTTCATGCGCGCAGAGCCCGCCGCCTGGGGCGCGCTGATGGATCGCCTGTCCGCCACGACCGTCGCGTACCTCGCGGCGCAGGTGGCCGCCGGCGCCCAGGCCGTCCAGGTCTTCGATTCGTGGGTCGGCGCGCTCGCCCCACGCGACTACGCGCGCTCCGTGGCGCCCTGGATGACCCGGATCTTCGATGGGCTCCGACCGCTGGGCGTCCCGACGATCCACTTCGGGGTCGTCTCGGCGGGCATCCTCGCCCTCCAGGCCGCCGCAGGCGGCGACGTCATCGGCCTCGACTGGCGGATCGACCTTGATACGGGCTGGGATGTCATCGGCCACGACCGCGGCGTCCAGGGCAACCTCGACCCGAGCCTCCTCCTCGGCCCGTTCGACGCGGTCGCCGCCGATGCGCGGGCGATCCTCGACCAGGCCGCCGGCCGGCCGGGCCACATCTTCAACCTGGGGCATGGCGTGATCCCGGGCACCGACCCGGACGACCTGGCCCGCCTGGTCGACGTCGTCCACGAGCACCGTCCCGGGAGGACCGCGTGACAATCGACATCGTCCATCCCGGCAGGCATCCCAGCGGTCATCCGGGCGGACGTCCGGGCGTGCTCCCGGGCATGCTCCCGGGCGTCGGCGCCGTGAAGCCGCGGGGCCTCGTCTACGACCGCGCGCCGATGCTCGTCTACTGGGAGACGACGCTCGCCTGCGGCCTTGCCTGCCGACATTGCCGGGCGACCGCGGTGCCGGACCGCAGCCCGCTGGAGCTCACCACGTCGGAAGGCCTCGGGCTCCTGGATCGTGTCCTCGGCTTTGGCGACCCGTTGCCGCACGTGGTCTTCACCGGGGGCGATCCGCTCCGACGGCCGGACCTGGAGGAGCTGGTCCGGGGGGCGACGGAGCGGGGGATCGGTGCGTCGCTCGCGCCCGCCGTCACGCCGGACTTCACGAAGGAGCGCCTCGCGTCGCTCAAGGCGGCCGGAATCCAGACGATCTCCCTGAGCCTGGATGGCTCTTCGCCGGAGCTCCATGACGGCCTGCGGGGGGTGCCCGGCACGTTCGCGATGACGATGGAGGCGGCGACCTGGGCGCACGAGGTGGGCCTGCCGATCCAGGTCAATACGCTGGTCACCGACACGACCCTCGACGACCTGCCGGCGATCTACGACGTCGTGGGGCGGATGGGGATCCTTCGCTGGAGCCTCTTCTTCCTCATCTCGGTCGGCCGCGGCTCAGTCCTCCAGGAGATCACGCCGGCGCAGAGCGAGAAGCTGTTCGGCTGGCTCTACGACCTCTCGAAGGTCGCGCCGTTCCAGGTCAAGACCACCGAGGCGACCCACTACCGGCGCGTGGCGACACGCCGGATGGAGCAGGACGGGATGAGCGACGACGAGATCATCCGAACCTCGGTCGGGCGCGGCTTCGGGGTCCGCGACGGCAACGGGATCATCTTCATCGCCCACGACGGCAACGTGTATCCGTCCGGCTTCCTGCCGCTCGCTGTCGGAAACGTCCGCACCGACGACATCGTGGCGCTCTACCGGGAGCACTCCGTCTTCACGTCGCTGCGCGACACCAGCCAGTTCAAGGGTCGCTGCGGCGCCTGCCAGTACGTCGACCGCTGCGGTGGCTCGCGGGCGCGCGCCTTTGCCTGGACCGGCGACGTGCTGGAGGCGGATCCACTCTGCCCGTACGTCCCCGGCCGGGCCTGAGTCGCGCCAGTGGCGGTCGTCATCGCGGGCGGGGGCATCACCGGGCTCGCGGCAGCCTGGGAGCTGGCACGGGCCGGGATCGCCGTGGAGCTGTACGAGGCATCGGATCGCCTTGGCGGCAAGATCCGCACCGAGCACGTCGACGGCTTCGTCATCGAAGATGGCCCCGACTCGTTCATCTCGTACCGGCCGGCGGCGACGGGCCTCGCCCGGGAGCTCGGCCTGGGCGACGAGATCATCAACACGACCGATCCGCGGACCGTCCACATCCGGACCGGCGGCCGGTTCGTGCCGCTCCCCGACGGGATCGGCCTCGTGCTGCCCACGCGCATCGCGCCGTTCCTCGCGACGCGGCTCTTCTCACCGCTCGAGAAGCTCGCGATGGCCCGCGACCTCGTGCTGCCCCGCGCGCCGAAGGACCGGGACGTCTCGATCGGGTGGTTCCTGCGGCGCCGGCTGGGATCGGCGCTCGTTGCGCGCCTCGGCGACCCGCTGATCGGCGGGATCTACGGGGCCGCCGTCGATGAGCTGAGCCTCGACGCGGTCGTCCCCCAGCTTCGCGCGGCGGAACGCGAGCACCGCAGCCTCCTGCTCGCGAGCCTGGCCCAGGGTCGTGCGCGGAGGCGCGCTGCGGCGGCCGGCAACCCCGCGCCGAAGGGATCGCCGTTCCTGAGCCTGCGGGGCGGGATGGGCTCCCTGGTCGATGCGCTGGCCGACCGGCTGGAGGCAGACCCGAACGTCCGGATCCGGCTCGGGGTCGGTGTCGCCCAACTCGTCCGCGGCGGCGCCGGCCTGTCGGCCCGGATGTCCGATGGATCGACGGTCCGGGCCGACGCCGTTATCCTCGCCGGTCCCGCCTCGGCCTCGGCCGGGGCGCTCGCTGAGCTGGCGCCGGCGGTGGTGCCCGTCCTCGGGGGCATCCCGCACGGGTCCACGGCCGTCGTGAGCCTCGCCTATCGCGCCGATCAGCTTGCCGGGCCGACCGGCCACGGGTTCCTCGTCGCCCGCGACGAGCCCCTTGTCTTCAGCGCGTGCACGTGGAGCTCGGCGAAGTGGGCGGGTCGCGCCCCCGACGGCTGGGTCCTTGCCCGCGCATTCCTCGGGGAGCGCTCGCCGGGGCTGCTGGCCGGCGCGGACGGCGAGGTTGCGGCAGCGGTCCATGCCGACCTCGCACGGATCGCGGGCATCGCCGGAAGCCCGTCGTTCTCCCGCGTCGCCCGCTGGCCGGATGCGATGCCGCGCTACACCATCGGCCACCTCGGGCGAGTGGCAGCCCTCGACCAGGCGATGCGGGCACTCCCGGAAGTGGCCTTGACGGGCGCCGCGCTGCGGGGCGTCGGGGTTCCCGACTGCGTGGACCAGGGCCGCGCCGCGGCGCGGCGGATCGCGGCATGGCTCGGAGGCTCGGCGACCGTCGCGGCGTGAGCCGGGGCACAGTCGCAGATTCGCTCGCGATGGACCCGATCAGCGCCCTTGTCGCCGCGCTCGTCGTGCTCGCGCTCGGCTGGCTCCTGCTCGCCGGGTTCCTGTGGCTCCATCGGCCGTCGCGCGCCCTCGCCGGCCCGGCGCTTCGCCTCGTCCCGGACCTGGTCCGCCTGGTGCGGCAGCTCCTCGCCGATCGCGGGACGCCGAGCAGTGTCCGTCTCGCGCTTGCCGGCCTGCTCGTCTACCTGCTCAGCCCCGTCGACCTCATCCCGGACTTCGTGCCCGTGATCGGCGCGGCCGACGACCTCATCATCGCCGCGGTCGTCCTGCGCTGGGCGGGACGGCGCGTGGGGCTCGACGATCTACGCGCGAAGTGGGCGGGGGATCCTGCCGGCTTCGATCTCCTGCGGCGACTGCTCGGGATCTGACCGGGCGCCCTCCGGCCACTCCCGGCCGGCAGCTACTCCGACCGGTCGCCACCCCGGCCGGCCGCTACCGCGGTCGGCCGCTACCGCGACGGCAGGGTCGAGCCGGCGAGGACCTGGCGGAGGACGAACTGGCCGTCGGTCGCCGGGTCGAGCAGGTTCGGCTGGCCGTGATCGAGGACCACGGTCGGCGTGAGCCGGACCTGCGCCAGTCGCGTCCCGACGAAGGTCAGGGAGGTGATGATGCCCTCCTGCGTCTGGCGGCTCCAGTCCTGGTCGAACCAGAAGTTGCCCTGGCTGGAACCGACATAGCGATACGCCGACGCGGTCTTCGTGATCGAGAGCGCCCCGGCCCAGTGGAAGTCGGCGCCGACCACGTGGTCCACACCCGCCGTGACCAGCGTCTGGACGACGCCGCGCTGGAACGGGGTGAACGCCGCCCGGTACTCCACGGAGCTCCATTGCGGCAGCGCGATCACGACCTGCGCCCCCTGGGCGCGCGCGCTCGCCACGGCCTTCGCCACGTTCGCGGGCGTCAGCGCGGCCACGCCGGCCGATGACGAGGTTGCGGACGCCGATCCGCCGATCGCGTCGAATCCGACGAATCCGAAGGTGATGCCGCCGGCATCGACGACGGCCGGACGAAGCGCCTGAACGAGCGTGCGCCCGGCACCGGTCGGCTGGATGCCCGCGGCCCGGAAGAGGTCGACCGTCTCACCGACCGGTCCGAGGCCGGCGTTCGTGGTGTGGTCGGCCGCGATGGTCGCGACGTCGAAGCCCGCCTTCGCCATCGCCGTGGCCGCTCGCGGGTCGATCGAGAACAGCGTTCCGCTGTCGTGCTGGACGAAGGACCGGGTCATGGCGCACTCGAAGTCGCTGACCGCCACGTCGGCATTCCGGATCAGGTTGCGGACCGCGCCGGCATGGCCCGTTCGGACCGCGTCGACCACGGTCCAGCCGAACCGCGCGTCCCAGTGCGTGCCCGTGTACCGCGCGGTTCCGCCCGCCGCGAGCCAGTCCCAGCCGCGACCGAGGACGTTGGTCTGGTGGCTGACGCCGCGGTCCGGGCAGTTGACGCCGGTGGTCACGACGACCCGGACGTCGGTGCCCTTCCAGCGGCTCCATGCCGCCGGCCACGCTGCGGGCGTCGCGATGACGAGCGGATACGCAGTGCTTCGGGCGGGCTTCTCGCCGAAGAGGTCCGCGCCGTCGAGCGCGACGGCCTTCACGCGCGGGGTGACGAGCGCGGGCGGGACCAGGGCCAGCTGCGACTTCCCCGGCCCGAGGGCGGCGGTGATCGCGTCCGCCGGCACGCAGGTTGCGCCTGGCCGTGCGACCGACTTCAGCGCCGCTGCGATCGCGGCCTCGGCCCCGCACGGGACGATGAGCGTTGCGGCCGCGAGGCGCGCCGCGACCGTCGTGCGGGTGACCGACATCACCGCGTAGTTGTCGAATGCGCTCACGACGGCAAGCGGGACGGAGGCGGCGCCGGGCACGATTGACGGGCTCGGGCTCGGGCTTGGGCTGGGGCTTGGGGTCGGGCTCGGGCTTGGGCTCGGGCTCGGACCTGCACGCTCCGCAGGCGACCCGCTGGGCGCCGGAACGCCACTCGGGAACGGGGAGACGAGCCCGGCCACGGCCGTGGAGGGCGTGCCGCTCGGGAGCGCGGGCAGCGCGGCAGGTGCGCCCCGGGCAGGTCCGATGGCGACGGCAGCGACGAAAAGGCTTGCGATCACCACGAGCGCCGCTGCGACGCCGAGCCCACTCGGTCGACGCGGGCCGCGGGGCCCATGCGGCGAGTCGCGTCGCATCCCGCCGCCGCGTTCGGGGTCACTCATGGCGGTCACTATGGCGCAGCGGTCAAGGAACGAGGGGACCGTCTGCGAGGCTTGCCTGCTATCCTACTTCGTGTAGGATAACGGCATGAGCACGACGAAGGTCTCAACGACGCTGACGGAAGAGCGAGTCGCGGAGGCAAAAGCACGCGTGGGTGAGCGTGGCTTCTCCCGCTACCTCGATGAGGCACTCGCTCGACAACTCCAGGTCGACCGGTTGGCTGATCTCGAACAGCAGCTCGCAGGTGAGTTCGGGCCGATTCCGCGTGCGGGCCAGGACGAGGTTGACGAGATGGAGTGGCCGCGTTGACCTCCGCGCAAGCGGGACGGGTCATTCTCGATTCGGGTGGAGTCACGGCGCTCGCGGAAGGCAACCCTCGAGCACGCGCGGTCCTTGTCCGTGCTCGCCGTGAAGGTCGCCTGGTCGTAATCCCAGCGCCGGTGCTGACCGAGATCTACACGGGACGGCACGACCATGCCCGGATCGATCGCGTCATCAACGCTGTCGACATGCAGATCGACACGACGCCCGAGCGGGCGAAGCAGGCAGGTGTGCTTCGGGCCAGGTCCGGCGTCCTCAGCGTCGTGGACGCCATCGTCGTGGCGGAGGCGGTTGCTTCCCTGCCAGCGGTGATCGTCACGTCGGATCCCGACGACATCAAGGCACTTGTGGATGCTGCACAGGCAGCCGATCGGGTCGCGATCGTCGCCGTGTAGCCGACGCCGCCTGGGGCCGAACTGGGCTCGCCGGCAGGCTCGGATTCCGACTGGATCAGACAGCCGCGGGCGCCCGCCCCATCCGCGCGCCAGGCCGACAACCCGCCGCCCGTGGCAGCGGTCAAGGACCGAGGACCTCCCCGGCGACGGCGTCGGCATCGGCATCCGCCGGTCGCTCCCAGCGGCCGATGCTCGCGATGATCCCGGGCAGGTACCGCCGTCGGTGGACCAGAAGGCCGAGCGCCACAGCCACGTACACGGCCGAGAAGACGAGGCGCACATCGGTCGTCGGGAACGGGAACTGGACGATGAACAGCCCGAAGATCGCGGCCGCTTCCCACAGCCCGAATCGGCGATCGGCGAGGACCGCGAACGCGAGGAGCGCCTGGGCGCTCGTGAGGAGGAACTCCTCGGTCTGTCGCTCGTCGAGCGGCAACGGCGCCCCGCCTCCGCCCCCGAGCGAGTAGGCGACCCACAGGCTCCCGACCAGGAGCGTCCACTGGTTGACCTTGGCCGACAGCAGCATCCCGAGGCCGTCGGCGGCGTGGAGCCGCCAGGCGAAGATCGTCGCGACGATCAGCTCGGGCGCCTCCGATGAGAGCGGCGCCAGCCACTGGACGAGCAGGAACTGGTCGATTCGGAGCGCCTCCCCGGTCGCCACGAGGCCGTCCGCGAACGGCTTGGCGGCCATCACCACGATCGCCGCGGCCGCGAGGAACAGGCTCGTGACGAGGACCCGCCGCGAACGGCGCGGCAGGAGTGCGATGTCCGCTGCCACGCCGATCAGCTCGGGCTCGCCACGTCCCTCGCGGGTGACGCGCCAGAGGTACGCGCCGAAGAGCGCGAGGAGCACGAGCGCGTCGTACCAGGCGATCGAGCGGGTGAGCGGGATCACGAACGCGTAGGCGCTGGCGATCGCGAGGAACGCGAGCTCGACGCGATTGTGGGTCGGCAGCACGACCGCGGGCTCGCGACGCCGGGCCACGACGGCCGGCTCGCGACTCGGGGCCACCGCTGCGCCCTCGCTCCCGCCTCGCCGACGGCGCCGCATCGCCCAGAACGCGACGAAGGCCACGAGCGGCCAGCCGATCCCGATGAGGAGCCTGTTCGAGCCGGTCATGTTCGCGGCCGCGTACTGCGTATACGTCGGGTCGCCGCCGCCGGTGTACGAGAAGTACAGGTCGACGGCGTATTCCGGCAGGACCGCGATCAGGGCGAGGATCGCGATGGCGAGGCTGCCCGAGATGTCCACCTGGGCCGCCTCCGCCGCCCACGACAGGAGGACGGCCGACGCCACGACGCCCGCCCCGAAGATCAGGACGGTCAGCTCGGGCGACAGGATGGTCCCGCTCAGCCGGATCAGGATCGCGGGGAGGGCAACGCTCGCGGTGATTCCCAGCCTGCCCCACATCGATCGGCCGGGTCGTCCGACGACACGTTCCTGCATCGCGAAAGGGTACGGGCGCGAGCGTTCATCGCGCAGGGCGGGCTGGAACGGGATCTGCCGATTGCCGGGGTGATCGCCAGTGAAGCGCCGTCGGCTATCGTCGGCCGCGTCGTCGGCACCCGCCCTGGACAGGACCTCGCTTGACACCTGACCGGCCGTCCATAGAGTTAGTGTCATAAGTGCACAGTGTCTTGCTTACAGTACTTGTATGGACGAGCGATGACGACGACGACCCTTCAGGTGGGTGATGCCGGGCTGAGTCCCGAGGACCGGGACGAGCTCCGCATTCGCGCGGACCAGTCGACGCTGGAGGCGATCGCCGACCTGGCGCGAGCAATCGGGGATGGTCCGCGCGCCCAGGAGCTGGCGCGCTCGATCGCCCGTGGGTTGATCTCCGCCACTCGGAATACGCAACGCGAGAACCAGGTGCTGGCGGCACTGATGCCCGCACCGTCAACACTATCGGAGGTCGCGACGACACAGCTCCGCTGGAATGCCCTCGCCCGAGAGCAGGCATTGACCGAGTTCGGTGCGCTGACCAGCGCCCAGCTGGCCACATCGCGAAGCTCGGAGACCACGAATCCGCACGCGACCCCCAGCCGGTGGCTGTCGTCCGGACGCGTCTTCGCCATAGATACCGCCGCCGGCCGCCTGTTCCCCTCCTTCCAGTTCCTGGATGGTCGGCCTCGCCCGGTCATCGGGCGGGTCCTCGCGGCAATGGCGGGACAGCTGCGTGGCTGGGAATTGCTGTTGTGGTTCACGGCGTCGAGCGGGTATCTCGAGGGTGACAGGCCGATCGATCTGCTCGATGCGTGCCCGGACGAGGTCGTCGAGGCGGCTCGCTACCAGGCGTCCCTCTCCGAGGATTGAGAACCTTGCCGAGGCCTTCTCGGGCGGGATCCATTCGCACGCCCAGGCTCATCGACTTCCCGGCGAATCGCGTGCTCTGGCGCGTGTCGAAGGACGCGGCAGGCATGGCGTTCTCGACCTTCGCCGGTCGTCGAGCGCGCTTCTCCCCGATCCTCGCGCCCGACGGCGCCGTTGTTCCAGTCTGGTACGGAGCCACGAGCGCGGCTGGAGCCGTCTTCGAATCGGTCTTCCATGACATCCGACCCGCGCAACACCCTGGGCGCGTGCTGCCGAACCAGTACGTCGACCGGGTCCTCGCTGAGGTGATCACGGTCCGTGCGCTCCGACTGGTTGATCTCACCACTGACGGGCTGCATACGATCGGCCGCTCTCGGACGAGGCTCATCGAGTCGACGTCTCGCCGCTACGCCTGGACCATCGAGCAGGCGGTGCAGCTGCGATCCGCCGCTCCCGATGCCGATGGTTTCATCTGGGTATCACGAGCCCGAGACACATCCATGAGCCTGGTGCTCTATGGGGATCCCGGGCGGCGCGCCATGCTCACGCCCGGCGCGAACCCACCGCTCCCGCTGGGGGTCGGACCGGGGCTCGACATCCTCCGGCGGCTCGCGACGGCCGTCGGCATCACGGTGGTGACACCAGATCCCTGACCCGATCCGGTGCCGCCCACGCAGGCCTACGAGAGCGACCCGCGCGGCGCGTGACCGTGGCACAGGGTCCGGCGTGAGCGGAACGTTGGGCCGTCGACCTGCAAGGGCGTCGCAAGGTGGCGGGCGACTCGGATGGAGCCCACGCAACCGCGCCCGCCGGACAATCGTCGCGCCTCGCCGGACGGGCCAGGTGCTCTCTCCCTCTCTCCGCCGGGTCTCCCTCCCGGACGCAACCGCGGTCCCGCATCACTGGGGGGTGCATGGGGGCCGCGGTTTCGTATCCGGGAAGGAACAACCTGTCTCGCGATCCTGAAGGAGGCATCCGATGGCAAAGGCAAAGCGACGCGCCGTGCGGCGTGACGCCGCGGCCGATCGTCCGGCACGCCGAACGCGGTCAACCATCGCGGCAGTCGATCGTCGCGCGCGCCGAACGCGGTTGGGACTGGCGACGGTGATCGGCGCCGGCCTGACTGCCGCTGCCGCGCTCACGGCAGGGGCCGCCCGCATCGTTGCGGATCGACGCTCGGAGACCTCCCGATCGCGAGCGGCATTCTTCCTACCGGTGGCCGGAGGCATCATGACTGCCGTCGCGGCCATCGCGGCGCGGCGCCAGCGGGACCCGGGCGCACCGACTTCCTGACCTCCGGTCGCCGGGGCCGCCATCGACCGGTTCGGCTGACCTGCTGCCGGACGCTCGGTGAAGCGACCGGGCCCTCAACGCAAGGGCCCGGCACCTCCGCGCGTGACGCGGACGACGCGCGTCCGTCAGCGGCGGACGACCTCCTCGCCGTGGATCTCGCCCTGCCACGCACCGGTTGGGGTGCGGCGCGTCTCAATGAACTCCTTGAACCGTTCGAGGTCGCCCTGGACCTGGCGATCCAGGAACCCGGCCGCGTCCCCGATGTGCTCGATGATTCCCTCTGGCTGCGCCTCGATCGCGAGCGTCACCTGGGTCCGGCCGGCGCCGAGCGGCGCGAACAGCACCGCCCCGGCGTTCTCGGTGCCCTGGGTGCTCTTCCAGGCGATCCGCGTGTTGGGCGTCTGGTCGACGATCTCGGCCGTCCACTCCTCGCGCTTGCCGGCGACCTTCACCGACCATGACAGCGTCTTGTCGTCGTGCTGGACCACTCGCTCCACTCCATCCATGAAGGACGGGAACGATTCGAACTGGGTCCACTGGTCATATGCGGCCTCGACCGGGACATCGACCACGATCTGCTTCTCGACCCGTGACATTGAATCTCCTCATGGACTTCTCCGGGCGGACAGGCGTCGACCCAACTGATGCACAAGGTGCGTGACAGTCGAGCCCGAACGACCCGTCAGCGATGGTCGCGGCGTTGCACTCGCCTCACAAGGCGCGGCTGCCACGACACAAGGCAGCGGTTGCACTCGCCTCACAAGGCGGCGGCCGCCACGACACCCCGCGACTCGCGCTCCCCGCCGGGGAATGCCCTGCCGGGCTCGGCTCCGGCAAGCAGGTCGCGCTCGATCTGGAGGCGGAGGCGATACAGGATGTCCCATTCCGCGGTCGGGACGGCGAGGTCGAGCAGGCGCGCGTCGATGGCCTCGAACACGACCCGCGCATTGGCGATCGGCAGGGGTCCGGTCGCGCCGGCAGGCATCGCGACGCCCTCGAGCCGGTCTTCGAGCTCCTGGGCCTCGGCGCTCGTGGTCAGGTGCGCCGAGGTGGTCGCGAGCCGGCTCAGGATTGCGGCCCGCGCCCGGGTTCGATCCCGGGTCGCGCCGGAGATCGCGATGTCGGAGGGATAGACCCCGACCCGCAGGTCCGGGCCCGTCAGCTCGACGAGCCGGTCCGGCTGCAGCTTCCGCACGTTCGCCCCGGCGACCGCGCCGAGGAGTCGCGCGGGCAGGGTCAGGACCCACGGGGCGGCCTGCGCGGTCGTCGCGACGTCCGCGCCCGCCAGCGCCTCCTGCAGGTCGAGCACCATCTGGTCATACCCGCCGGGCTTGACGACGATCGGGACATGGACATCGGACCAGCCATGGCGCCGGCTGCGGACCTTGCGCACGATCCCCACCCCCGCGAGGAAGATGAGCAGGCCGCTGACGAGCGGAGCGAGGAGGTAGCCACGGGCGAGCTCGCGGACGAGGGCGAGTCCGGCCGGGCGCTCGCCCGACGCGGGCGCACGCGAGCCCGCGAACCCAACCCCGAGCGGCAGGACGATCACCCCGAACAGGAGCGCGACGCCGAGCCACGCCTGGTCCACGAAGGGCGGATGGGGCGTCGCCGACAGGAGCAACGCGGCGATGCTCGGGAGCACCACGCCCAGGACGCACAGGAGCCAGGCGAAGGACCCGGCCATCATGAGGACGACGAAGACCTGGTGGGACCGGGGCACCCGGCCGAACAGCAGGCTGCTGGCCCACCCGAGGGCGCTCGTCACGAGATCTCCCGCGATCCTGCCCGCGAACCCGAAGAACGAGATGAGCATTGTCATGGCCGGGACAGTACGGCCGGACCCCACGGCGCGAGACACGCCGCCCCGGGGACGGCGTTACAGGCTCGCGACAACACGGACGCGGCAGCCCCGGGAGATGACGCCGCCGGGCGCCTCAACCCCAACCCAGGGCCGACGATATGGAGACGAAGTGCGGAAGCGCGCGGCGCGCGCCTTCCTGAAATCGCCGTGCGCGCAGAATCACCCCTTCCGCCAAGGGGACCCGTCGTGACCGAGGCCACTCCTGTCCAGGCACCGCAGCCCGTGATCGTCCTGCAACAGGTCGGCCGGCAGTACGCTGACGTCGTCGCGCTCCACGACGTCAGCCTGACCGTCCCGCCCGGGTCGCTCCTGGGCATCATCGGGCCCAGCGGCGCCGGAAAGACCACCGCGGTGCGGATCCTGACAGGCGGCCTGCAGGCGACCTCCGGGATGGCGAGAGTCCTGGGCGACGATCCCCAACGTTTCGGTCGGCGGACGCAGGAACGGATCGGCTACATGCCGCAGCTCTTCAGCCTGTATCCGGACCTGACCGCCGGCGAGAACGTGGATTTCGTGGCGAGCATGTTCGGGATGCTCTTCGCGCGCCGGCGTCAGCGGGTGCGAGCCGTCCTGGAGCTGGTCGAGCTGTGGCCCGAGCGCGGCCGACGCGCCTCGGATCTCTCGGGCGGGATGCAGCGCCGGCTCGAGCTCGCCTGCGCCCTCGTCCATGATCCGGCCGTCCTGTTCCTCGATGAGCCGACCGCGGGACTCGATCCGATCCTCCGCCGGACGATCTGGACGGAGCTGCACCGCCTTCGCGACAGCGGGCGCACGATCGTCCTGACCACCCAGTACGTCGGCGAAGCGGAGGAGTGCGACGCCGTCGCGCTCATCTCGGCCGGGCGCCTTGTCGCGCTCGCGCCCCCCGAGGACCTCAGGCGCAGCGCGACGGGAGGCGACGTGCTCGAGATCGAGACCGCGAGCCTGGTCGACGGGGAGACGCTCACGTCGCTCCCGATGGTTCGCTCGGTGGACCAGCGATCCGTGCGCCACCTCTTCGTGACCGTGGACGATGCAGGCACCGCCCTGCCAGCCGTCATCGCCGCCATCGAAGCATCGGGTGGCGAGGTCACCTCCAGCCGCGAGTTCCGCCCTTCGTTCGACGACATCTTCGCGATCCTCGTCGCTCGCCACCGGGCCGAGCTCGGCGGAAGCGAGGACGGACGGTACCCGGTCTCTTCCACGACGACCGCGGACGGGGGTGCCGCATGATCGTGTTGAAGGTCGCCACGCGCCTCCTCGCGATCGTCGGGAAGGAGCTCATCGAGGTGGCGCGTCGGCCGGGCGCGCTGTTCAGCCTCGTGCTGGGACCCTTCCTCATCATGGCCCTGTTCGGGCTCGGCTATAACAATTCAGGCCTGTCATTCCGGACGGTGATCGTGGTGCCCCCGGGTTCGGGCCTCTCCACGCAGGCCGCCGACTACCAGTCGTTCGTCGCGCCGGGGATCACCCTGGTCGGGGTGCAGACGGACGTGGAGACAGCTCGACTGGCGCTTCGCGAACAGACGGTCGACGTCGTGATCATTGCCCCGACCGACCTCGAGGCGAACTTCACGGCGGGGCGGCAGTCGACCATCCGCGTCGAGTACGACATCGTGAGCCCGGTGAAGGCCAACTACGCCCTGATCCTCGCGCAACAGCTCGGATACGGCGTGAACCAGCAGATCATCGAGCGGGCCGCGGCGAAGGGAGTCTCGGAGGCGGGCAGCCTCGGGGTGACCAGCGCGATCCCGCCCGCCGTGATCGCGGCGCCCACGATCGCCGACCCGCACAACCTCGCGCCGATCGACCCGAGCCTGATCTCATTCTTCGGGCCGGCGGTCCTCGCCCTGATCCTCCAGCACCTCGCGGTCACCCTCACCGCGCTCTCGCTGGTCCGCGAGCGGCATACGGGCGTCTTCGACGTGCTCCGCGTCTCGCCCGTCAGCGCCATCGAGATCGTCCTCGGCAAGGTCGTGGCATTCGCCGTCCTCGGCGGGGCGGTCGCCGCGGTGATCCTCGGCCTCCTGGTCTCTGCCTTCCACGTTCCGTTCCTCGGCGACGTCGGGCTGGTCTGGACCACGATCGGCCTCGTGCTCGCAGCCTCACTCGGGCTCGGGCTTCTCATCTCGGTCGTCTCGGACTCGGAGCGCCAGGCGGTCCAGCTGGCCCTGCTCATCCTGCTCGCGTCCGTCTTCTTCAGCGGCTTCGTGATCGACGCAACGCAGTTCCTGCCGGCCGTCCAGGTCGTTGGCGACCTGCTGCCGGTGACCCACGGCATCCGCCTGCTCCAGGACCTCATGCTTCGGGGGGCCACCACCGAGTCCTGGCGTCTCGGCGTCCTCCTTGCAATCGCGCTCGTGACGCTCGCGACGACCTGGCTGCTCCTCCGGCGTGGCCTGTCGGCGCGCGCGTGAGCGGGGAGACGAGCCCGATCCGGCGCCGGCTCGCCATCGGCCTCATCGCCTACGGCGTCGTGGGTGTGCTGGTCCTCGCAGGGAGCGTCTCCCTCCTCATCCGGCCGCTCGCGTCGATCGGGAGCATCGCCGGCCAGCGCGGCGAGGCGATCCACTGGCTGGAGCTCACCGCCCAGGGCCTCGAGGACGCGGAGCGCGGGTCCGCCAATGCCGGCGCGAGCCTCGCATCGGCTGCGGCGGCCGCCAGGAATGCCGCCTCCCTCTCGCAGGATCTCTCCGCGTCCATGGCTTCGCTGCGGGACGCGAGCAGCCTGTCGATCCTTGGAACGCGGCCCCTCTCGGGCCTCACCGGCGGCTTCGACCGCGTGGCAGGACGGGCCGGCGACCTTGGCGTGAGCATGACGTCACTCGCGGGCCTGCTCGATCGCGACACGACCGACTTCGCCAGGATCGGGTCCGACGCGGCCTCGCTCCGCGGGCAGGTGGATTCGTTCCGCGCTGCCCTCGTCTCGTCCGAGCTCGGGGAGGTGGCGACGGCCGGCACGTGGCTGACCGCGGCGGCGCTTCTCCTCCTGTGGCTTGCAATGCCCGCGCTGGCGAGCCTTGTTGCCGGGGTCTGGCTCCTTCGAGCCACTGGTCGGAGATCCGGCGCGTAGCAGGAGCCGGGGCAGACATCCGCCGGCGAGGACCTACGCAGCCGGCGCGCCAATCAGCAGGGCGAGCACGACCATCACGGTCAGGATCGCCAGCGGCAAGAGGACGATTCGCGGATCTCCCCGTGTCTCGGGCAGGCTGTCGAGCATCCTTGTCCCCCTCGATCGTGCCGCGGACCGACGGCCGCCGACCCAGAGCATCGGCGCGAGGGCGTTGCGGAGGAGATCTCCCGTCCGGTCGCGGGATTGCAGTCCCGTTTCGACCCGGCCGGGCGTTTGCAGCGCGGCTGCAAGGCCGGTGCCGACGTCGTGTGAATCGGCGAGGCGACCGGCTCTCCATTGTCAACAGACCATGACGACCCAGACCACCGACCACCGGTCTTCTGGCCAGGAGCTGGGCCTCCCGGCTCGCGCGCCGGACCATGCGAAGGCGCCTGCCACCGACGCCGCTGCTACCGACATGGCCCGGGCCGGCAGCGGCGTGGCCTGGATCCTCCTCGCGGTGGTTGGCCTGGCCGGCTTCCTCATCCTGACCGTGATCGTGGCAAGCAAGGTCGTGATCCCGTTCGATCAGCCGATCCTGGCATTCGCGAGAACCCTGGATGGGCTCCCCGACGTGTGGCAGGGCTTCTCCTCGTCCGCGAACATCCCGCTGGTCGTGATCGGCGTCGGGCTGGCCGGATGGCTGTTCTTCACCAAGCGGCGCCGGGAGGCGCTCATCGTGGCCGTCATGCTCATCGCGATCACGGCGGCCAGCGAGGGATTCAAGCAGCTCGTTGCGCGCCCTCGGCCGTCAGGAACCGACCCGACCATCCCGGGCGTCGTCTACAGCTACCCGTCGGGGCACGTCCTGGAAGCGCTGACGATTCTCGGGATCATCGCCATCCGGTCATGGCGGAGCTCCTGGCCCGTGGCCGCCCGGCTGGCGGTCTGGGCGGTCGTGATCGTGTGGGTCATGCTGGTCGGGATGGCGCGCATGGCGATCAACGTCCATTACCCATCCGATGTCCTGGCCGGGCTGCTGTTCGCGATGGGAGTCCTGGGCGTGTACGGCTGGCTCACCCGCCCGGGTCGGGAACGGCAACAGCGCGACCGAGCGGCCTAGGTGGTCGCCTCGTCGGTCAGCGCCCGGTCGACCACGATCGCGAGGCCCGGCTGCGAACCATCGCCGGCCTCTCCCGGCACGGGCTTCGCCGGGCGGACTGACCGTTCGAGCACGACCCGGGCGGATCGGCCGTCGAAGACGAGCATCGCAAGCTCGTTGCCGAAATGCGGGCCGGTCGGATGGTGCCAGTAGATCGGAAGGGGCGGAACGCCGGCGAAGCGGCCGAGCGCGTGTGTGAGCCGCTCGGCCGTGTTGCTCCATCCCACGCGGAAGACGACGCGCATGAAGCGCGGGATCGTGTTGTGGATCGGCGAACAGGTGATCTGGTACACGCGCGACGCGAGCGGCTGCGGATAGTCCGCCTCCGACACGTACGTGTGGTGCACGTCGCCGGACACGACGCAGATCGTGGCTGGCGCAGCCCAGCCGTGCTCGCCTCGGCCGACGCGTGCAAAGAGCCGCGCGAGCCGGTCGAACGACTGCCGGAAGGCCGCCCAGTGCTCCAGGTCCACCGCCCGCCGCAGCCACTCCCCGAACCTGGCGAGCCGGCGGCCGCGGGATCCGGCAGCGAGGGCCTCGTCCCACGACTCCACGTCGTGGAGGGCCCGTGGAAGGAGCCACGGGAGCGAGGTCCCGACGACCAGGTGGTCGTACGGGCCGTCCTCCACCTGGGCCTCGATCCAGGCGAACTCCGCCTCCCCCACCATGGATCGCCGGCCGTCGGCCAGGATCCTGCCACACCGGGAGTCGATCACCAGCAGGCGCACGGCCCCGAGGTCGCGCCGGTACGACCACATGGCGCCCTTGGCTCCGTCGGCCTCACGGTCGGCCGCCTGGGCAAACGCCCGCAGGGCTGCCTCTCCATCCGGGACCGCGTGCACCGCGGCGTACACCTCGTTCGCGGCGAGACCGGCTGGCGACAGGTTGCCGAGGTGCTGGTAGATCCAGTACGACATCAGGGCGCCGGTGATCCGCTCCTCCCACCATGGGGTCGCCTGCATCTCCAGGCGCCATGCGTGCGACGTGTTCCAGTCATCCCGAACGTCGTGATCGTCGAAGATCATGCAGCTCGGCAGCGTGGACAGGAGCCACCGGATGTTCGGCTCGCCCCACGATTCGTCGTACAGGCGCGTGTATTCCTCGAAGTCGGCCACCTCGGTGCGCGGCGCTCGACGGATGTCGCGACGCGTCCGGATGAAGGCCTGGACCTCCTGGGAGGTGTCGTCCGCGTAGATCTGGTCGCCCACCATCAGGAGGGCGTCCGGCCACTCCTCGTGGGCCAGGCTGGCCATGCGAACCGCGTACGCATCCAGGACGTCGGGATCCAGGCCCGACCGTTCGCGCAGCCCGCCCGGGGACGGCTCGCGGCAGGAGCCGAAGAGCAGCCGGACCGGCCGGCCCGGCGAAAACGTGCGGATCCTGCTGGGCGGGTGAGTCGATCCCGGCAGGGGCCAGACCACATCTCCGTCGATCAGCACGTCGTATGGAGTCGACGACCCCGCGGGGAGGCCGGCCAGGACGACGACGGCGTAGTGATGGCCCGCCACCGTGAACGTGTGCCCGCTGCCGCTCGCCGCACCCGCCCGGACCTCGACCGTGCAGGGCGCGCCGGTCTCCACCCAGACCGACGCCTCGTGCTCGCTCACGTAGCGCAGGAGCGGCCCCAGGCGAAGGGTTGGCATGGGTCCCTTTGTACCATTCTCGAGAGCCCCTGCGCAGGCCGGGGGCACGCATGAACGCGAACGACGACGCGGCACCGGAGGCGCGGCTCCCAGCAGGCGCGGCAAGCCGGGGCCCGCTCAAATCGGCCGTCGGAACGCCCGTTCGAGCTGCCTCGATCACGGTCGTCGACGGGTTCGTCGCGCTTCTTGCGACGCTCCTGGTGCTGGGCCTGCTGGCGGAAACCATCCGCGAGAAGGAAGTGAACGTTCTCGACACCCTTGCGACGCCGTTTCTCCACGGCCTCGCATCGCCGATCCTTGACGCCCTCATGCAGGCCGCCACGTTCATGGGCTCCAACCTGGTGATCCCGCCCTTGTTCGCCGTCGCGGTCCTCTGGCTGCTCCTGGTGCATCGGCTGCGTGAGGCCCTGTTCCTGGCCGTCGGGAGCGGCGGGAGCCTGGTGCTCAACGAGCTGATGAAGGTCTTCTTCGCGCGCCCGCGGCCGCAGCTTGCCTGGGCGCAGGTCCTGCCCGACTACAGCTTCCCGAGCGGCCACACGATGAACTCGCTGGTCTTCTTCGTGGCGCTCGCCGTCGTCCTGTGGTCCGTGCGCGGCCGCCGGACCGGCCTTGTTTCCCTGGCGGTCGCGATCGTTCTCACCGGGTTCATCGGCGTGAGCCGGATCTACCTCGGCTATCACTACCTGACCGATGTGGCCGGCGGCCTGCTGGCCGGCACGGCATGGCTCCTGATCGTGGCGGGCGCATTCCGCGCAGGTCCCCTCTCACGGCTCGGGCGCCATGACCCGGTCGATGGCGCTTCCAATCCCAACGTTCCAAGGTCGACGCATGTGGAGGAAACGTGACTGACACCGTGACGCACGCGCTCGTCATTGGCCGGCGCCGTCCCGGCCGCAAGATCGCCGATGCGGTGCGCGAGACGCAGGAGCGGCTCGAAAGCGCCGGCTGGGATGTCGACGGCCGCGTGGTCCGGCGCAAGAGCGCCCTTCGGGGCCACGCTGCCGACGCAGCGAAGGCCGGGATCGACGTGGTCGTCGCGGTCGGCGGCGACGGCGCGGTGCTGCAGGTCGTCAACGCGATCGCCGAAACGAAGGTGGCCCTGGGAATCATCCCGAAGGGAACCGGCAACCTCCTCGCGGGCAACCTCGGGATCCCCCATCCCATCGACGAGGCGGTGAAGGTCCTCACCGAGGGTCACCATCGGCGGATCGATCTCGGGCGCGTCCGGATCGGGGGCGAGGACCATTTCTTCGCGGTGGCCTGTGGCGTCGGCTTCGACGCCCGCGTCATGGACGAGACCGATACCACCGAGAAGCGGCGGCTGGGCAAGCTCGCCTACGTCCTGGCGGCCATCCGCGAGGCACAGCACGTCCGTGACGTCCGGCACGAGATCACGCTGGACGGCGCCCGCAGCGCGCGACAGGCCGCACAGATCCTGATCGCCAACTTCGGCCAGATGGGGGCGCTCATCGAGACGCGCCGGGAGATCCAGCCGGACGACGGGCGGCTCGACGTGATCGTTCTTCGGGCTCCCGGGCCGGTGCTCGGCCTGCTTGCCGGATGGGAGGCGCTCCGGCAGCGCAACCTGGGCGCCAGCGCGGCGGGACACGTCTTCCGGTCGCAGGCCAAAGAGATCCGCGTCGAGACGAAACGCCGCCGGCTGGTGGAGACCGACGGCAGCGTCATCGGGACTACGCCAATCAGCGTGTCGATCCGGCCCGCCGCCCTGACGGTGATCGAGCCGCGGCCCTGACCGCAGGACCGGCGCATCGCTCGCGGCGGAGATCACGTTGCAGACCGCTTGCGGAGCGAGGTCGAGACGCGAACCTGGCGTGAACCTGTTGGAAGCGGCAACGTCCTCGGGCACCACGATGATGCGGGTGCAAGGCCTCTCTCTCGACGATGGCGTCATCGCCACGACCGGCACCGGTCCCGCGACTTCCGTCATCCACGCGAGACCCGGAAAGGGGCACCGCATGAACGAGACAGATCCCGAGATCCCCCAGACCACCGAGACCCAGGGCACCGCGCCGTGGACGCCCGCGGGCCAGCCCGACCCGCTGCGCCGCGGGGCGTACGCCGTCGAGGGGGACGTCGTCGAGAGGGGCACCGTCGAGACGGACACCGTCCAGAGGGACGTCCTCGAGAGGGACACCGTCCAGAGGGGCACCTTCCCGGCGGCGGCTGGGAACTTCGCCGAGGGCGAGGAGGCGCTTCCCGAGGATGATGCCCGCGAGCGGGTGCTTCATCGCGGCAGCTTTGCGTCGGGCGGCGAGGAGATGCCCGAGGAGAACGCCGAGCGGCGCGTCCACGAGCGCGGTGGGTTCGCGGTCGGCGAGGAGACGCTGCCGGACGAGGACGCGGAGGCACGCAGCCACCCCGGCACATTCGCCGATTCCGAGCCGCCGGCCTGACCGCCAGGACCGGGCTCAGCCGGGCCGGGCGGGAGTGCAGAGATCTCCGGCCGATCGGCCCGTGAAGATCCCTCGCCCTCACGCGAACGGATGACGGCCGCCGCTGCCGCGTCGATGCAATGCGCACGCGCGGCTCTGGCGGCCATCGGCAACGTGGACCCTTCCATGATCGCTGAGAGCGCGAAAGCCGCGCACACCAAAGGAGAATCGGGATGAATGAGAACCGGATCGTCGAGCGCGACACCGTCCTGGACGACGGGCACGGCGACCACGAGGTGGTCGAAAAGGAATACGCGCCGGGCGCCGAGCGCCACGGTGACGAGAAGGCGGGCGGCGCGGTCGCTGGCGGCGTCGCGGGCGCTGCTGTTGGCGCGGTCGTCGGGGGCCCGGTCGGCGCAGTGATCGGCGGCGCGATCGGCGCTGCAGGCGGCGCCACGGCCGGCTTGGTCGACGAGGAGCACAAGGACGGCGAGGACGTGGTCGTCAAGCACGAAGAGCGGCCCCTGTAGGTCCACCCCGGGGCCCCGGGCAGGCCCCGACTCCGGCTTGCTGCCGCGCCGTGCGGCGCTGGCGGGGAACTGATGCGCGGACACGCGCGAAACCAATCACCATCGTCGAATTGGAGAAGATCATGGGCATCATTGCGTGGATCGTCCTCGGGGCGATCGCCGGGTTCATCACGAACCTGATCATGGGTGGCAAGGAAGGCGTCATCGCGACGATCGTCCTCGGAATCGTCGGCGCTCTCGTCGGGGGTTACCTGGCGGGGACCGTGCTGAAGGTTGCGGACGTCACCGGCATCAACATCGAGAGCATCATCGTCGCCGTGATCGGCGCCGTCATCGTCGTCGCGGTCTACCGCATGCTGACGGGCCGCCGCGCGACCGTCTGAGCCCGGGACCGGAACGACGCCGGGAGGTGCCGCAATGATCGAACAACACGCGCCACCCGGCGTTGTGGGGATCCCGGCGAGTTCGCCGGGATCCACCGACACGTCGTTCACCCGCTGGCTCGAAGGCCAGCTCGTGACGAGACGCCATCGCCCCCGGGACGGGTGGAGCACGCCCTCCGACTCGACCACGACCTGAGCGAGGCCCAGGTCAAGGAGATCATGGGGGGTCTACCTCACCGCCCGGCTGGGAAACACCGCCAATCCCGCCGTGCATCACACGGGCGGCGACACGAGGAGAACATCATGACCACCGAACGAGTCGACGAGACGGTCGTCACCCGGGATCAGGGGGTGACGCCGGGGGTGGCAACAGTGCCAGCGGCCCCGTTCCGGGAGACAGTCCAGACGACGGACAGCCGTCACATGACGAGGACCGGTCCCGCTGGCTCCGAGATGGCTCGACGGATCGTCGTCCTGCTGTTCGGGCTCATCCAGATCGTCATCGGCCTGCGGATCGTCCTGCTCCTCCTCGATGCACGGACCGGCAATGCGCTCGTCTCCGGGATCCTGGACGTGAGCAAGATCTTTGTCGCGCCGTTCGAGGGAATCCTCAACTCGAATGCCCTCTCGTCCGGCGGTGCGACCCTGGACGTCGCTGCCGTCGTGGCGCTGGTCGGCTGGACGATCCTCGAGCTCATCGTGCTCTGGGTCGTGGGCATCTTCCGGCGAGAGCCGGCGTGAGCCCGAAGCGCGCGGTAGAGGAGAGAGTGATGGCAGATCGCCGGGCGTCGATCCGGTCATTCCCGACCAGCGTGAGCATTCCCGCCGAACGGCGGACGAAGGTCAACGCGGTGCTCAACCAGCACCTGGCCGATTCCTTCGACCTCCTGAGCCAGGTCAAACAGGCCCACTGGAACGTCAAGGGCCCTGACTTCTGGCAGCTTCACAAGCTGTTCGACGAAACGGCCGAGCGCGCCGCGGAGTGGGTGGACGAGCTCGCCGAGCGCGTCACTGCCCTCGGCGGGTATGCCACGGGAACCGTGCGCATGGCGGCGGCCTCCAGCAGGTTGCCGGAGTTCCCGACCGACATCACGGACAGCATGGACTACGTCAGGGCCGTCGTGACACGAGTGGCCGCCTTCACGAACTCCGCCCGTGCGGCGATCGACGAGACCGACAAGCTGGGGGATGCCGACACGGCGGATCTCTTCACGGAGATCAGCCGCTGCGCGGACAAATACCTCTACTTCCTCGAGGCCCACCTCCAGGATCAGCGCTCCTGATCGATCATCGCTCCTGATCGACGATGCCCGAAGGGGACACGGTATTCCGGGTCGCCTTCGGGCTGCGCCCTCATCTCGTCGGGCGTGTCGTGCTGGGCGCCCGTGCAGCCGGGGGCGTCCAGGTCGAGCGCATCGTCGGGGCCACGATCGAGGCGATCGAGACCCACGGCAAGAACCTGCTGATCCACCTGTCGAACGGCCTCTCCGTGCGGACGCACCTGCGAATGACCGGCACGTGGCATCGCTACCGGCCAGGGGAGCGGTGGCTCCGCTCGCCATCGCGGGCAGCTCTTGTCCTGGAGGTCGCGGACAGCGTCGCCGTCTGCTTCGACGCACCGATCGTGGAGCTCTTCGAGACGCGCTCGCGGGCCCTGCATCCGATCCTGTCGCGCCTGGGTCCCGACCTCCTCGGCGAGAGCTTCGATCCCATGGCAACGGTGGCGCGGCTGCGCGAATCGAGCGGCACCCGAACGACGATCGGCGAGGCACTCCTCGACCAGAGCCTCGTGGCCGGTGTCGGCAACGTCTACAGGAGAAAGGTCCTCTTCATCGAGCGGGTGGATCCGTTTGCCCCGGTGCAGACCCTGGATGACGCGACGCTGGTGCGCATCGTCGGGACGGCGCGACGCCTCCTGCTTCTCAACGCGCAGATTCGGGGCGTGCGAACCACCACCGATCGCGCGGGAGCGGGCGCGGGCAGCCGGCTCTGGGTCTATCGACGACTTGCTTATCGGGCTGACTCCGCTGGACACAAGATGTAGAGTCCAGGGATGGGTGCTCGAAGGGCCGGCGACTACCCTCGAACCCTTGCCCAGTTTCATCAGCGTTTCCCCGACGACGAGGCGTGCCTTCGGTACCTCGTC
>JBBQRX010000030.1:0-33293 GCA_038214375.1 Candidatus Limnocylindrales bacterium | reverse complement strand
CGCCCCGAACGATTTCACGCATCTCCACGTCCACTCGGAGTTCTCGCTCCTCGACGGGCTCGGCCGGATCGGCGACCTCGTGGACGAGGCCGAGCGGCTGGGGTTCGACTCCCTGGCGCTGACCGATCACGGCGCGCTCTATGGCTCGGTCGCCTTCTACCAGGCCGCCCGAGCGAAGGGTATCAAGCCGATTATCGGCGTGGAGACGTACGTCGCGCGCCGCTCCATGCGGGACAAGGAGGGGAAGGCCGACGCGCAGCCCTTCCACCTGGTCCTCCTGGCGAAGAACCTTGTCGGCTACCGGAACCTGTGCCGGCTCGTCACCGACGCCCACCTCGACGGGTACTACTACAAGCCGCGTATCGACCGTGAGCACCTGGCCCGCTACAGCGAGGGACTGATCGGGCTGTCCGCGTGTCTCGGCGGGGAGATCCCGAAGGCGCTCGAGAGCGACGACTGGGAATCCGCCCGCCGGCTGGCCGGCGAGTATGGCGAGATCCTCGGGCCCGGCAACTTCTTCCTGGAGCTCCAGGATCACGGCATCCCGCTCCAGCGCCGGCTCAACGAGCAGCTCCTGCGCCTCGCGCCCGAGGTCGGGTTGCCGCTCGCAGTCACCAACGACCTCCACTACGTTCGGCGCGCCCAGTCCGAAGCCCACGACGTCCTCCTGTGCGTGGGGACGGGCAGCAATATCGATACGCCGGGACGGATGCGCTTCGAGACCGACGCCTTCTACCTCAAGTCGGCGGCGGAGATGGCAGCCCTCTTCCCGGACCAGCTCGACGCCATCCGGGCGACCCGCCGCATCGCGGAGATGGTGGACCTCGAGCTGCCCCTGGGCCACCTCCGGATCCCGCATTTCCCGGTGCCGCACGGCGAGACGCCCGAGAGCTGGCTCCGGAAGGAGTGCGAGGCGGGCCTGGCGCGCCGCTACGGGATCGTCACGCCGGAGCTGCAGGCGCGCCTGGACTACGAGCTCGGGATCATCGTCTCGATGGGCTACGCGGGCTACTTCCTGATCGTCTCCGACTTCGTCCGGTTCGCCCGCGAGCAGCGCATCCAGACCACCTGCCGGGGGAGCGCGCCGGGCTCGATCGTGACGTACACGCTGGGAATCACGCCGGTCGACCCGATCCACTACGGGCTGCCGTTCGAGCGGTTCCTGAACCCCGACCGGGTGACGATGCCGGACATCGACGTCGATTTCGAGGACGGACGCCGGGAAGAGGTGATCAACTACGTCAGCCAGAAGTACGGCCCCGATCACGTGGCCCAGATCATCACGTTCGGGACGATGCTCGCACGGGCGGCGATCCGCGACGTGGGGCGGGTGCTGGGGCACGGCTACGGGGACGTGGACCGGATCGCGAAGGCGGTCCCGAACCAGCTCGGCATCCGGCTGGACGAGGCGCTGACCCTGAGCCCGCAGCTCCACGAGATGTACGCGTCCGAGCCGCCGGTCCGCAGGATCATCGACTTCGCGAAGCAGCTCGAGGGCGTGGCCCGGAACGCGTCGACCCACGCGGCCGGCGTGGTGATCAGCCGTGAGCCGCTGACCGAGCTCATGCCGCTCCAGAAGGCCACGAACTCGGACGCCACGATGACCCAGTGCGAGATGCACGGAGTGGAGGCGCTGGGACTCCTCAAGTTCGACTTCCTGGGCCTCTCCAACCTGACGATCCTGCGCCAGGCGGTGGACCTCGTCCGGGAGCATCGCGGCGTGGAGATCGACCTGGACCACATCCCGCTCGACGACGCCACCACCTTCGCCCTGCTGGCCTCGGGCGAGACGACGGGAGTCTTCCAGCTCGAGTCCGCAGGGATGCGGCGGTACGTCCGTGAGCTCCAGCCGACGTCAGTGTTCGACCTCGCGGCGATGGTCGCGCTCTACCGACCGGGCCCGATGGACAACATCCCGCACTACATCGCCCGCAAGCACGGCCGCGAGCCGGTGACGTACCTTCACCCGCTCCTGGAGCCATACCTGAATCGGACGTTCGGGATCTTCGTCTACCAGGAGGACATCATGTCCGCCGCGGTGGGACTGGCCGGCTTCACGGGGCCCGAGGCGGACACGCTCGGCTACGCGATCCGGAAGAAGAAGTCGGCCGTCCTCCACTCGCTCAAGGACAAGTTCGTCACCCAGGCCGCCGAGCGCGGGGTGCGGCCCGACACCATCGACGCGGTCTTCAAGGCGTTCGAGCCGTTCGAGCGGTACGGCTTCAACAAGGCCCACGCCACCTGTTACGGCCTGGTCGCGTACCAGACGGCCTACCTGAAGGCGAACTACACCGTCGAGTACATGACAAGCGTCCTGACCGCATTCCGCGACAACGGCGAGAAGGTCGCGGCCGCCGTCGCCGAGTGCCGACGGATGGGGATCTCGGTCCTGGCTCCGGATGTCCACGCCAGCCATCTCGAGTTCACCGTCGAGGGCCCGTCGATCCGGTTCGGGCTGCTTGCCGTCAAGAACGTGGGCCAGGGTGCGATCGAGTCGATCATCGCCGCGCGGGAGGCGGGCGGCCCGTTCCGGTCCTTCGCCGACTTCTGCGACCGGATCGACCTGCGGCTGACGAACAAGCGGGTCCTCGAATCCCTCGCCAAGGTCGGCGCGCTCAGCGCGTTCGGCCACCCAGGGTTGCTCCTCGACGCGCTCGACGACACGCTCGCGACGGCGCAGTCTGATCAGCGCGAGCGGGCGTCGGGCCAGATCAGCTTCTTCGACCTCGTGGCGGAGCCCGCCGCCCTCGAGGCGCCCCTTCCCGCATCGCCGGAGGTCCCCACGCGCGAGCGCCTTCGGTGGGAGAAGGAGCTGCTCGGGCTCTACCTGTCCGACCACCCGCTCGGCGAAGTCGCGGAGCGGATCGGCCATTTCGTCACGGCCTACTCGGGCGACCTGAAGGACGAGACCCTCGACGGGCAGCGCGTCGTCGTGGGCGGCGTCGTGACGGGCAGCCGGACGGTGATCACGAAGGCGAAGGCGACGATGGCGGTCGTGACGCTCGAGGATCTGCAGGGCACCATCGAGGTCGTGGTCTTCCCGCGGCTGCACGAGCAGACGGCCGGGACCTGGCAGGAAGGCGTGATCCTCCTGGTCGCCGGCCGGATCGACCACCGGGGCGAGGAGGTCTCGCTCCTCGCCGACGCGGCCTGGGACTGGGACGCAGCTGCCGCGCGCGGCGAGGCGTCGTTCGCGGCGGAGGTCGCGGCGGGCGATCGCGGGTCGCGCGGCCGCGGCCGAGGCGGCCAGGCCCGGACCAGCGGGGAGAACGCCAACGGCGCGGGGAACGGCCGTGGCCCGGCCACCGGCAACGGGCACGCTCCCGAGGGGATCCCCGGGGCCGGCCCGCAGGTCGCAGGGAGGACAGCCATCGTGGGCGCGGGCATGCCGCCGGAGCCCTTGCCGGGATCGTCCGAGCCGGTGGATCTCGCGGCCGCCGCGCCCGATTACGAGGTGCCGCCGCTCCCCGAGGAGGCTCGTCCCCAGGCGATCGCATCCGCGGCCGAGCCGACCGTGCCGGTCGAGGCCGGCCCGGCCGGCCGTCTCCACGTCCAGTTCGGCGCGGGAATCGCGCCCGAGGTCCTGCAGGCGGCGATGGCGACCGTCCGCGACCTCCTGCGCTCGCGCCCCGGCGGAACGCGGGTCACGGTCCACCTCCCGCA
The DNA here is from genome assembly GCA_038214375.1 of Candidatus Limnocylindrales bacterium. Classification (GTDB taxonomy): domain Bacteria; phylum Chloroflexota; class Limnocylindria; order Limnocylindrales; family CSP1-4; genus CTSoil-043. The sequence goes on along the minus strand of JBBQRX010000030.1, from coordinate 29,630 downwards.
GGGCCAGGGACGAGCGGCGCTGCCGATGGACCTGCGCGCCGGCGTCGCATACGACGCCGAGCTCGTTGCGGATGTCGGGCGTCGGCTGCGCCCGGACATCTGCACGCTCGAGCTCATCCTCGAGGGTGACCCGATCCGCGCCTCGGCCTGACGGGCACGTCGCGCAAGGTGCGGCGGGACGGGCGCGGTGTCAGGCGCCGGTCCCTCCGCCCTCCGCGACCCCCCCTGGTCGGGCCGCCCGCATCGCCTGGACCACGGACAGGCGGTCGGCAAATTCGCTGCGCAACGTGCCGAGGGCGGGCGCCTCGATGTCGAGCTCGCTCGCGATCTGGTTCAGGGTCGCGCTCTCTGCTGACGAGATGGAGCTGTCGGCGGCCGCGGCGAGGAAGCACGCACGGAGCAGCCGGAGGCGCTGCTCCGGGTCCGAGATCCGCTTGAACTCGCGTGTGACCAGGTAATCCTCCGTGGAGCCGAAGAGGCGCGCCTGCTGCTTCGCTGCCTCGACGACGAGGACCGCTTCGGCCTCGCCGATCCCGCTCTCCTCGACGAGCGTGCGCTCCATGAACGCCGTCTCGTCCGCGCCCATAACCATGTCCGCATTCGCCACGCGGGCGAGCACGTACGAAGCGGCGGCCAGGTAGCGCGCCCGTTCCGGCGGGAGCGCCTCGAGCTGGGAGACGATCCTGCGGACCGTGGCCGTGTCGGGCGCCGAGGCGCCACGAGCCGACGGTGCGCCAGTCCCGACCGGCGCGGAGTCGCCGTCCGCCTCCGTCACATGGTCTGGCTCGCGGCCGGCTCCTGGCTCCTGCTCCGCGACGCCCCCGAACAGGCGGCGGAAGATGCTCATCGGGATCTCCTCCAGGAATGGCCGGCAACCCGCCGATCGCGGGCGGAAGCGTACATCCCCTCGAAGCCGTGCGACCCTCGGGGGGAAATGAATACGCCTCCACAGCCCTGGGGGGAAGGGCAGCAGAGGCGCTGGCGCAAGGATCGCCGGTTTTGCCGGCCGCGTAAGAGAGCCGATTGTCCCCCCGTGGGGGGCCGATTGGCAGGCTCCCTGCCGGCGTCGTCACCCCGAGCACCGTCCCCGCGAGTCGGGCCGATGCGGCCGGTGGTGTGTGCCGGCACGCGGCCCCGCGCTACCCGTCGAGCGGGATGAAGAGCGTTCGAAGGTCCCCGTCCTTTGGCGCGTAGACCAGCAGGATCGCCGTCTGGTCTGCGACCGCCGTGATCGCGAGGTTCCCGAGGAGCGCTGCGTTGTCGCAGGTGGGGAAGGTGGCGTCGTCCTTCGCGTACGCGTGGAGCGATCCCGTATACGCGCCCGGGTCCAGCTGGTACGTTTCCCCGCTGCCAGGCCCAGCGCCCGTCAGCGAGTTGGCGTCGTCGTTGATTCCCTTCGTGCAGCCCTTCCCGGCGCTGAAGAACCACGTTGCGCTGTCCGGCTTGGCGATGACGTTCTCGGTGCCGCTGGTATCCACGATGAGCAACGCCTTCCCGGGAGTAGGCGTGGCCTGGCCGAAGGTGCCGCCACTCGCCTTCTGGAAGAACGCCTGAATCCCGCCGAACCGGCGCCCTGAATCCTGGGAGTTGCTCGAGGTCGTGATGATGAACGTGATGACCTCGCCGCCCTTGAGGGTCTCGGTCTGTGAGGTCAGCTCGCTGCCGTTCCCTTGCGTGCCCGCCCAGTAGGCCGACAGGAACATGTTGCCGGCATCGTCGGAGACGGTGGGGTCGAAGTACGCGCTCACCGTCCCGTAGGGGACCGACAGCAGCGGCCTGTCGCCCTCGGCCGCCCACGGGGCCGCGTAGATGTCGAGCGGGCCGGGGTCGCCGTTCATGGGCGCGTATGCGTTGACGATCCTGACCTTCGCGCCGCTGGGCCGGTGGCCCTCGGGCAGCCCGGCGCTGGCGTCGGGGACACCCGTTCCGGCGCTGGCGGTCGAGGCGCCGGGCGTATCGGCGCCAGCCCCGGCGGCACTGGGCGCAGAACCACCGGACGAGCACCCCACGACGAGGATGCACGTGGCGACCAGGGACATGGTGCGACGCATCGCGAAACGACCCCCTTCAGACTGCGTGGACTCCGGCATTCGACCGGCTTCCGGACGCGCGACGGTAGCGTGCCCGCCGGCCGATGGCAAGGCCGGCGACCGATCGTGCCGTGCTGCGGCACCCGCCGCGAGCGCACCCGGCGGGACACCGCGACATTCGGCAGGGATGCCATCGGGCTGCCTGGCCCTGACCGCGCGGAGACGGAAACCGGACGATGCGACGCACGAAAGGTGGCGGATCCATGGACGTCACGCTCGGGCGGACCCTCACGGCAATCGACCGTCGAAAGGTCGTCGCGCTCACGCTCCCGGTCGTCGTCCCGGCCGCGATGTGCGTCGCGTTCGCCGCCGGACGCGACCGGCTTGGCGACCACGTCGGATACGTGGCAGGCTTCGGCCTCTACTGGGGCACGTGCGCCGGGCTGTCGCTCGCGCTGCTCGGCCGCCGGCGAATTCGCGAGCTCTTCCGCGACAAGCGGCCCCGGCTCGGTCGGCCGGCGCTGGTCGGCGCGGCGCTCCTCGCATGGCCACCCGTCGGCGCGATCGCGACCCGGTTCATCCCCGAGCTCGGCAGCGCGACCCCGGCCATGCTGGCAACGATCGCCGGCGTCGCGGTGGCAAACGCGGCCCTCGAGGAGCTTCTCTGGCGCGGCGTCTTCATCGCGCTCTGGCCGCGAAACCCGTGGCTCGGGTGGGCATGGCCGGCCGTCGGGTTCGGTCTCTGGCACCTGGCTCCCCAGGTGATCCATCCCTCGGCGATGGGTGCCGGGGTGTACGTCGTGTCCGCGACAGCGCTGGGTCTATCGTGGGGCTGGGTCGCCTATCGAACCGGTTCGCTCCGCTGGGTCGGCGTCTCCCACGTGCTCACCGACGGCTCGGGCGTCCGCAACGCACTCTTCTTCCTCGGGTAGCGCCTCGCGGCATCGAACGCCCGGCCGGTCGGCCGCCGGCGGATGACTCCACCCGGACGAGCTGTTGGCCGATGGCCACTGGCCTTCTGGTGCCGGAGCCGGGACTTGAACCCGGATGAGGTTGCCCTCAACGGTGTTTGAGACCGTCGCGTCTGCCGATTCCGCCACTCCGGCGCGGGCGCCATCGTAGCGCGCGACGGGCAGGCCGACCGGAGGCCGGCGCCTGGATCGTCAGGAGCGGGCGCGGCCGCGCAGCACCCGGTTGGTGAGAAGGAGCGCGATACCGGCGGTGAGCAGGACCATCGAGAGCACCACCTGCACGGTTCGGTCCGGTGATGCGGGCTCGGACGCGGCGAACGTTGCGCCGTTCTGTGTGCCCTCGGCCGCCTCAGGGGGCACGGCCTTCGCGCCCGCGGGCGCAGGGCTCGTAATCGCGCCGGCGTCGGGAGCGAGCGTCGGTACAGGGACCGCAACCGCGGCGAGGCTTGGAGCGGGGACCGCGGCTGCGCCCGGAGTCGGGCCGTTGACAGCGGGCGGGGAGCTTCCTGCCGACGCGACGGGCGCCGCGCCATTCGGCCGGATCTCGGTGCTGCCCGCGGCGGTCGGCATCGCGCTCGACGCGGCGCTCGGCGCCACGGTCAGCGGCCCACCAGCAGCCCCAAATGACGCCGGGCTGGACGGGGCGCTCGGCTGGGCATTGCCGGCCGCATCCCGGCTCGCTCCTCCCGCCTGACCCGGCGCGACGATCGGCGCGCCCGTTGTCGAGATCGAGGCGGACGACCCGAGGAAGCCCGGTGTGGTCGCCAGGAGGAGCCCGGCGATGCCGAGGGCGGCGAGTCCACCGGCGAGGGGGCGCACCGACGAGCGCGGCGCGGCGAGCCACTCGAGGAGCCGTCCCCACGTCGATGGTCGCAGACGTGCGGCGTCCGCGTCGGTCAGGCGGTAGTCGCGCGTTCGCCGAGGCGCCGGCAGGGCGGCCGTGGCCGCCCGGACCAGCGCGAGGTCTGCCAGGAGCGACGCGCAGCCGGCGCATGTGCCCACGAGGGCCGCGGCTTGATCCAGGTCCCGGCCCGCCAGGTCGCCGGCATCCAGCGCGACGACGAGCGCGGCGTGCTCGGCAGCCGCGGCGGCGGGGGAGTGGTCGGGGACGGGATGCATGGCTCGGTGACGCCCTCAGCTGCGGAAGAGTTCCATCCGGTCGGCAAGCAGCTCCCGGAGCGCCAGGCGGCCGCGGTGGATCCGGGACTTCACGGTGCCGAGGCTGACGCCGGTCATCGCGGCGATCTCGGCGTAGTCGTAGCCCTCGACGTCGTAGAGGACGATCGCCGCGCGCTGGTCGGCGCCGATCGACCCCATGGCCGCGACGAGGGCCCGCTGCCGCTCGCCGGTAGTCGCAATCACTTCGGGGTCGCTCTCGATGCCCGCCGGGGGCTGCCAGCTCTCGTCGTCGAACTCGGGATACGGCGATACGGGGCGGCGCTTCCTTGCGCGCTGCAGGTCCATCGCCGCGTTGATCGCGATCCGCGTCAGCCAGCCACGGAACGATGGGCCGTGGTACGAGCGAAGGTTCCGGTAGGCCGAGAAGAACGCCTCCTGGACGGCATCGCTCGCCTGGTCCGGATCCGGGACCATCCGCGCCACCAGCGCGTGGCAGAGGTCCTGGTAGGCCTCCACGAGCTGGTTGAACGCGCCGAGGTCGCCCTCGAGCGCACGCTCGACGAGGACGTGGTCACGCCTGGCCGTCGCGTCGTCCGGGCCGGCGGCCGGGGTGGCGTCCACCGACGAGCGCGGGCGGGGATCGTCCAAGTGAGCGCGGCTCCTTCCGGCGCGGACGCCCGGAATTGCGGGGGCGGCGAGGCGGCGCGAGTCTAGCACGGGCCATCCGACGCTCGAAGGGTCGGGAGGGTTCCCGGGGACTGGGGCATTCGATGCGCCGAATGGGGCGCCGCCGACGCCCGACCGACGCCCGATCGCTGCCGCCGCCGCTCGCGCCGACCGTCAGCGCGTGATCGGGACCGTGAACCGGACCGACGTTCCCCTCCCTGGGCCGGCGCTCGATGCCGCGATCGAGCCACCGTGGGCGGTGACCAGCTCCCGCGCGATCGAGAGACCCAGGCCGCTGCCGGTCGACTCAGCTGCGCGATGGAAGCGCTCGAAGATGCGCTGCGCCTCGCCCGGCTCCAGACCCGAACCGGAGTCCGTGACCGCGAAGGCGACGTTCGCTGCGTCGGGCACGCTGGCCTCGACGTCGACGGTGCCGCCGGCCGGCGTATAGCGAATGGCATTCGAGATCAGGTTCCGCAGCACCTCCCCGATGCGGTCGGCGTCCGCGACGAGGACCGGCAGCCCCTCGACGTGAAGTCCGCGCAGCCGAATTCCGGTCGCGTCCGCGGAGCCGGCCATGGCGGCCACCGCGTCATCGACCAGCGCACCGGGCTCGACCTCCGCGAGATGCAGAGGCAGGGCGCCGGCCTCGGCGAGCGCCACCGTTCGCAGGTCGTCGATCAGACGCTCGATCAGCAGCGTCTCGTCCCGGAGGGCCGCGATGTGCGCGTCGTCCCGCGGGCGGAGCCCGTCGAGCATACCCTCGAGGCCGCCGCGGACGACGGTCAGGGGAGTTCGCAGCTCATGGCTGACGTCGGCGAGCAACGCCCGCCGCCGCTCGTCGGTGGCCGCCAGGCGCTCCGCGAGCGTGTTGAGCGAACGCGCTGCGGCGCGCAGCTCGCGTGGGCCACGCTCGGGGACCCGGACCTCGTAGTCGCCCTGTGCGAGCCGGTCTGCCGCGGCCAGCAGGTCGTCCGCGGGCGCCGAGACCCGCCGCGCGCCGCGCCCGAGGACGAGCAGCAGGAACGCGCCGACGACCACCGCGAGGAGAACCTGCCCCGGCGCTGCAAAGGACCCCACGGGTATGCCGGCGAGACCGAGGAGGCCAGCCAGGATCCAGGTCGCGACGGTGGCCGTGCCCACGACGAAGCCGACGACGGCACCCACGAGGCACCCGAATCGTCCGCGGTGGCGGCGCCGCCAAGGACCACCGACCATGTCCGGGCCGTCCCAGGCTCCGGATCCGGCGTGGAATGCCCGGCTGCGATGACGTGGCGGCCAGGCCTCGCCCTCCGGCCACCAAGGCGGGCGTCCGCGGAACCCGTGTTGCCGTCGCGGAGCGTCACCCGGCGCCGCGGGATCAGGCATCCGCGAACCGGTAGCCGACCCCATGGACCGTTTGGATGTACCGCGGGTGCGCTGGGTCCGGCTCGAGCTTGCGCCGCAGGTTTCTGACGTGGCCGTCGATCGCGCGTTCGTAGGCTTCGAAGGCGACCCCGTGGATCACGTCGAGCAGCTGCGATCGGGTGAAGATGCGGCCCGGCTGGCGCGCGAGCGTCGCGAGGAGCGCAAACTCGGTCGGGGTGAGGTCGACCGGCCGCCCGGCGACCGAGACCCGGAGGCGGGCCGGGTCCAGCTCGACATCGAGGATCCGGATCGGCGCGTCGGCGAGTGTCGTCGCGATCTCCGTCCTTCGGAGGATTGCCCGGACGCGTGCGACGAGCTCTCGTGGGCTGAACGGCTTCGTAACGTAGTCGTCCGCGCCGAGCTCGAGTCCGGCGATCCGGTCCGCCTCGTCCGTGCGCGCCGTGAGCATGAGGATCGGCACGTCCGAGTCGCGGCGCAGCGCGCGCGCCACGTCGAGGCCGTCGAGGCCGGGAAGGCCGAGATCGAGGACGACGAGGTCCGGACGCCGCGATCGGGCGAGGGCGAGGGCCGCATGACCCTCCCCGGCGACGAGGACCGCGAAGCCCGCGTGCTCGAGGTAGTCGCGCGCGAGCGCCGCGATCTTCGGTTCGTCGTCGACGATGAGGACGGTCTTCATCGGGGCTCCGGGTGACGCGGCGGCACGGCGAGGGCCACGGCCGAAGGAAGCGGCCGGCCGGGAAACGGCCGGCCGGGACGGAGCATACGCCCCGCCCCGGCCGTCGCGCGTCGATCAGGCCCAGGTTGGAGAGCCCGGTGCGGCCGGCGTGTCCGTTGACGGCGCCGAGCCGCCGGTCGCTGACGGCGCCGTGCCGCCGGCGGCGTCCCGCTCGTGGAGGCGCCGGTGCATCTCCGCCACGAATGTCTCGCGGTCACCCCACGGGCCGTGAGAGCCCCCCGCGCCCGGCGCGCCAGCCGGCCCGCTCATCCAGGCGCCGCGACCAGGGTGACCGCCGGCCCATGAGCCGTGGCCGCGCCCGAACGCGCCGAACGTGACACCGATGACGAGCCGCGCCAGCACGAACAGGAAGAAGAGGCCGAACAGGATCCCGAAGATCCCGAAGCCCCACGGTCCGCCGCCCACGATGACGACCGAGCCGGCGGACGCGGCCGTGGCCGCTCCCTGGCTGATGCCGGCCTGGTAGGCCAGCGCGGCGATGCCCGCGCCGAGGGCGAGGACGAGGACTCCACCGAGGAGCCCGAAACGGGTGCGCATGATGCGGTTCTCCAACTCGACTGTACCGGCCACTCCTGCGACCGGTCGACGGGCATCACGATGCGCCGGAGATATGTGCCGGATGTGCGCGTGGCATGCGCTTGGTGTGGACCCGTGGCCGGTCGCTCGGCATAGTGCCCTCGCCCGGAGGAACCGGTCCGTCTCTCGAGCGGGTCGACATCCTCGATCGGGTCCGTCCCGGCCCGGACCGGTACACTCGCCCCCGGCGCCCCGCGTCGCCGCGGGCGCATCCCGCGGGTCGCGCCGCCGGGAGGTTGCCCACGTCATGGAACGCCTGATGCTGCTCGACGGCAACGGGCTCATCTATCGCGGCTACTTCGCGCTCATCAACGTCCCGCTCTCGACGTCGAAGGGCGAGCTGGTGAACGCAGTCTTCGGCTTCTCGAACATCGTCTTGCGCGGCTTCCAGGACGTGCGACCGGACTACGTCGCGATCGCGTTCGATCTGCCCGGGCCGACGTTCCGGCACGACCAGTACGCCGAGTACAAGGCGACCCGGCGGCCGATGCCGGACGACCTGCGCGCGCAGTTCCCGAAGGTCCGCGAGGTCGTGGCGGCGCTTCGGCTGCCGGTCTACGAGCTGGCGGGCTTCGAGGCGGACGACGTCATCGGGACGCTCACCCTCGAGGCCGAGGGTCGCGATCTCGAGACGACGATCGTCACCGGCGACCTGGACATGCTCCAGCTCGTGACCGAGCGGACCCGTCTCATGACCACCCGGATGGGCGTCGACGCGACGGTCATGTATGACCCGGCGAGGATCCAGGAGCGGTACGGCCTCGCGGCCGGCCAGATGATCGACTTCAAGGCGCTCAAGGGCGACTCCACCGACAACATTCCCGGTGTCCCCGGGGTGGGGGACAAGACCGCCGCGAAGCTCATCAGCCGTTTCGGGGACCTCGACGCGCTCTTCTCCCGTCTCGACGAGGTCACGCCGGAGAAGCTCCGCGAGAAGCTGCGCGAGCATCACGACCGCGTCCTCGCCAGCCGGGGCCTCGTCACGATTCACCGGGACCTGCCGGTCCGCCTGGACCTCGATGCCGCGCGCTTCGGCGACTACGACCGCGAGGAGGTCGTCCGGCTCTTCCGGGAGTACGAGTTCCGGACGCTGATCGACCGGCTGCCCCCCCTCCGGGGCGAGGCGGCAGCACGGGCGGCGGCAGCCGAGACGGCCGCCCGGGAGGCCTCCGGCGATCGAGCAGTGGGCGAACAGGCTCCCGGGGAAGGCTCGCAGGGCCCCGTTCCCACGCCCCGGCCCGAGTTTGGCAGCCGTGGGGTCGCGCGAGGATCAGCGTCGTCCCGCCCAGGCGGGGGCGACGGCCTGCAGCTTGCCCTCGACTTCGACTCGCTGGGCCAGATCGGCACGACCGCGGTGGCGGCCCGCCAGGAGTCCGGGCCGCTGCCCGCCGGCGACCTCCGGGCAGCCCTCGCGGTGCTCATCGCCGAACCGGATCGCGTCGAGGCCGTGACGGTCGACGGGATCCCCGGCCTCGCCGGATGGCTGGCCAACCGCTCTGCCGTCGGCGTCGCGGTGATCCTCGACGACCCGCGGCCACGGCAGGGGCATGCGCTGGCGCTCGCGGTCGCGGGCGAGGACGGACGGGTTCTCGTCACCGACGGCCCGGAGGCATCCGATGCGCTCCGGCACGCCCTCGAGGCCGCCGGCGTGCCGCTCGTCGCTCACGAGTCAAAGCCGCTCCTGGTGGCCCGGCTCGCGGAGGATCCCGGGGCCGTGCCGACGCCGGTCGCGTTCGACACGCAGATCGCCGCGTACCTCCTCAACGCATCGCTGCGAAGCCAGGCGATCGCCGACGTCGTCGCGGAGCGCCTCGACCTTGTCCTGCCACCAGCCGCGGCCGGTCTTTCTCCTCCCGCTCGGGCCGGCCTGGAGGCCCTCGCCGCGCTCGCGGTCCGGGAGCCGCTCGCGGCCGCTCTGGCGGAAGGGTCGCTCGACCGACTCTTCGCCGAGCTCGAGCTGCCGCTCATCCCGATCCTCGCCCGGATGGAGGCGACGGGCGTCGCGATCGACCTCCCTGCGCTCGGCCTGCTCGACGTCGAATTCGCCGGGGAGCTGGCCCGCCTGGAGGCGGAGGTCTTCGTCGACGTGGGCCACGAGTTCACGCTCGGCAGCCCGAAGCAGCTCGAGCAGGTCCTGTTCTACGAGCTCAACCTGCCGAAGGGCAAGCGCACCAAGACCGGCTTCTCCACGGACGCGTCCGTGCTCGAGGAGCTGCGGGCGGCCCACCCGGCGGTCGGGAAGCTGCTGGACTGGCGCCTCTACTCGAAGCTGCGGAGCACCTACATCGCGGCCCTTCCGGAGCTGCTCGCGGCCGACGGACGGCTCCACACGACCTTCCACCAGGCGGTGGCGGCGACGGGCCGGCTCTCCTCCTCGGACCCGAACCTCCAGAACATCCCGATCCGGACGCCCCTCGGCCGTCGGATCCGGCGGGCCATCGTGGCGGGCGCCCCGGACGTGACGCTCGTGGCGGCCGACTACAGCCAGATCGAGCTGCGGATCCTGGCCCACGTGTCGGGTGACGCGCACCTCCGCGAGGCGTTCCTGGCCGGGGCGGACATCCACCGCGACACCGCGGCGCTCGTGCTCCACAAGGAGCCGGGCGACATCACCCCCGACGAGCGCTCGATGGCGAAGATGGTCAACTTCGGGATCGCCTACGGGATGAGCGACTTCGGTCTGTCGAGCCGGGCGAACATCCCGCGCGCCGAGGCGAAGGCGTTCATCGACCGCTACTTCGCGACCTACTCGGGGATCAGCTACTACATGCTCCACATCAAGGAGACCGCGCGCCAGCAGGGCTATGTCACGACGCTCCTGGGCCGGAGGCGGGAGATCCCGGAGCTGCGCGCGACGAACCCGTCGTTGCGGGGGGCGGGCGAGCGGATGGCCATCAACATGCCCATCCAGGGCACGGCGGCCGACATCATGAAGATCGCGATGATCCGGGTGGACCGCAGGCTCCGGGCCGAGGGCTTCCGGGCGCGGCTCCTCCTGCAGGTCCACGACGAGCTGCTCATCGAGGTCCCGCGCGACGAGGTCGCCGGACTCGTCCCGGTCCTCCGCGAGACGATGGAGGGCGCGCTTGCGCTCGACGTGCCGCTCACGGTGGACGTCAAGACCGGCGACGACTGGGAATCGATGACGGTCGTCCCGCGCGATCCGCGAGCCTGACCCGTCGATGCCGGAGCTGCCCGAGGTCGAAACCGTCGCCCGCGACCTGCGTGGGCTCGTCGTCGGCGCGACGATCGTCGGGGCGTCGGGCGACTGGCCGCGCCTGATCCGCTCGCACGCATCCGTCGACGCGTTCGCCGATGCGATCGCCGGCCGTCGGATCGAGGCCGTGGGCCGGCGCGCGAAGCTGGTCGTCGTGGAGCTGTCGGGTAATGCCGCCCTCACGATCCACCTCAAGATGACCGGGCAGCTCTTCGTCGTGCCGGCAGGGGCAGCGTCGGACCGACACGTGCACCTTGCCCTTGCGCTCGACGACGGCCGCGAGCTCCGGTTTCGCGACATCCGCAAGTTCGGCCGCGTGGGGCTCTGGCCGCGCGATCCCTTGACCGGTGTTGTCCTCGACGCGGAGGACGGCGGCGAGCTGTTCGCCGGCCACGGACCCGAGCCGCTCGACGACACGTTCACGCTGCGCGCCTTCCGTGCCCGGTTGCGCGCTCGCCGCGGGCGGCTCAAGCCGCTGCTCCTGGACCAGGCGTTCATCGCCGGAATCGGGAACATCTACGCCGACGAGTCGCTCTGGCGCGCCCGCCTCCACCCGCTGCGCCGCGCTGCCTCCCTCCACCCGCCCGACGAGGCGCGCCTCTACCGCGAGATCCGGGCGGTGCTCACGGAGGCGATCGAGCGGCGCGGCTCGTCCGTGGACGACTACACCGCGCCGGATGGCGACGGCGCGATGCAGGAGCACCTGCGGGTCTATCAGCGGGCCGGAGCACCGTGCCTCCGTTGCGGCCGGCCGGTCCGGCGCATCGTCGTGGGGCAGCGTGCGACGCACTTCTGCTCCTGGTGCCAGCGACTTCCTGCCGGGGATCGACCGGGGACGGCGACGATCCTGGCAACTGGAGGCCCGCCCCGCCGCCTTGGGCGCCGCTGGGTTGACATCGCGGCGGAAGGCTCGCTGGGACTGACCCGGGACGAGGCCGAGCGTGCCGCTGCCCTGGCCCGTGTTGAGCGGACGCGCCGGGCCGCCGTGACGCGCCGCGCCCGGGCACGCGCCGGCGGCGGGGCGGGCTGACCATGTCGCTCGTTCGGCTCTCCGGCGTGGTCCGCGAGGTCGGGACCTTCGTGATCCTCGACCGGATCGACGCGGCGATCGCCGTCGGGGAACGGGTCGGCATCGTGGGACCGAACGGCGCGGGCAAGACGACGCTCCTGCGGATCATCGCGGGGATCGACGAGCCCGACGCCGGCGAGGTCCAGCGGCGGCGCAACGTCCGCATGGGGCTGCTCGCCCAGGAGGCGCACTTCGACGAGGCCTTCGCCTCGGCGCCCGACCTTCGGACGGCGGTTCGCCGCGGCGCCATCGGGGTGGAGGCGATCGAGGCCGAGATGCGGGCGCTCGAGGAGGCGAGCGGCGCGGCCACGGCCCGGTACGAGGAGCTCACGACGCAGTTCTCCGCGCTCGACGGCTGGACGCTCGACCAGCGCGTCGAGGAGGCGCTCTCGGGACTCGGCTTCAGCGAGGCCGAGTGCGCACGGTCGCCGGAGGAGCTATCGGGCGGTCAGCAGACGCGCGCAGCACTGGCGCGGCTGCTCGTGGCGGATCCGGACCTCCTGCTTCTCGACGAGCCCACGAACCACCTCGACCTCGGCGCGATCGAGTGGCTCGAAGAAGCGCTTCGGCGCCGCCAGGGCGCGCTCCTCGTGGCGTCCCATGACCGGGCCTTCCTCGACGCCACGGTGACCCGCGTCTGGGAGCTGCGCGATCGTCACCTGACTGCGTTCCGCGGCGACTACGCCTCGTACGCCCGGCAGCGCGAGGCGCGCGACGCGCGGATGCGCAAGGACGCAGAGGCGCGGGATGCGGAGATCTCCCGCGAGCAGGCGCTGGTGCAGACCTACCGCAGCCAGCGCAAGCACGGGAAGATGCACGAGCACGAGGCGCGCCTCGCCCGGCTGGACCGGATCGACATCGCGAAGACGGGCCCGTCGCTTCGCCTCGATCGCGCTCTCGGGACGCCGGCGCCGCGCTCGGCGGACGTCGTCCTTCGCGCCGAGGACCTGGTGGTCGGCCACCCGGGCGGCCCGGAGGTGGCGCGGGGCGTCCGGTTGGAGGCGTCGCGCGGCGAGCGGATCGGGATCGTCGGCCCGAACGGCGCGGGGAAGACGACGCTCCTCCGGACGATCGCGGGCGACCTGCCGCTCCGCGACGGCTCGCTCTCATTCGGCTCGAACGTCGGCTTCGGCTACCTGGCCCAGGTCCGCGAGAACCCGATCCCGGGTGAGACCGTGCTCGATGCCCTGCTCGCAGAGGTTCCGATGACGGCCGGGGAGGCGCGCGGCTACCTCGCCCGGTTCCTGTTCCGCGGCGACGACGCGTTCAAGGAGGTCCGCAGCCTCTCCGGCGGCGAGCGGTCACGCCTCGAGCTGGCGCTCCTCGGGATCATGCCGGCGAACCTCCTGCTGCTCGACGAGCCCACGAACCACCTCGACATCCCGGCCCGCGAGGCGCTGGAGGCGTTCCTTCGCGAGACCACGGCGACGATCCTGCTCGTCAGTCACGATCGCCGGCTGCTCGAGACGGTGTGCGACCGGCTCTGGGTGGTCGATGACGCGCGGATCGTCCCGTTCGAGGCGGGCTACCGGTCGTGGCGCGCGGCCGCCGCGGACGGCTGGCGGGCCGGCGAGGCATATCTGCGCGAGGAGGAGCGGTTCTACGGGCGAGCCGCAGGCGGGGTTGCCGGCGCCGCGCGCACGGGCGCCCGGGCTGCGTCAACGCGGTCGGGGAAGGGCCCGGTCGCCGAATCGCCGTCTTCGCCACCATTGGTTTCGACCCCGAGGCCGCCCGTCCGGCCGCCGCGCCAGGCAAAGCTCTCGAAGGACGCCTTCCGCCGCCAGAAGTCCGTGATCGAGGACGACCTCGGGCGGCTCGGCCTGCGCAAGAGTCATCTCGAGCTCGCGCTCATGAACCCCACGACAGCCGCGAACTTCGTGGAGCTGCGGCGGGTGACCTCCGAGCTCGCGGACGTCGACCAGGCGCTCGCCGCCGCCGAGGAGGCGTGGCTGCTCCTCGAGGAGCGGGCGCCGTGACCCCCGACGCGGCCGATGCGGCCGACGCGGCGGAGCCCGCGGCCAGGGCGGCCGGGGCGGTGAAGCCCGCGGCGCCTCGACGCGCCGTCCGGATCGGGATCACCGGCCCGATCGGCTGCGGCAAGTCGACCGTCGCGGGGTGGCTGGCAGCGCGCGGCGCGGTCTTCGTCGACGCCGACGTGGTGGCGCGCGCCGTGGTCGCGCCGGGCGAGCCGGCCCTCGCGCTCGTGCTGGAACGCTTCGGGGACGCGGTCCGGGCGCCCGACGGGAGCCTTGATCGGGCGGCGCTCGGCCGGATCGTCTTCGCCGATCCCGCGGCCCTGCGGGACCTGGAGGCGATCATTCACCCCGCGGTCCGGCCGCGGATCCTGGCCGCCATCGCGGCGGCTGACGCGGCCGGGGCACCGGCGATCGTGATCGAGGCGATCAAGCTTGTCGAGGGCGGCCTCGCGGCGCTCTGCGACGAGACGTGGCTCGTGACCTGCACGCCGAACGAGCAGCGGGCGCGCCTCGCCGGCCGCGGTGTCGCGCCGGACGACGTGGAGCGCCGGATCGCCGCGCAGGGCGAGATGGGTGCGCGCCTTGCGCCGGTCGCGACGCGGGTCATCGACACGAGCGGCTCGCCGGGCGAGACGGAGACCCGGGTGGCGCGCGCCTGGGCCGAGGCCCTCGGCGCCTCCGAACCGCCGTCCGGATGACCGGCCGCCCGGTCCGCGACCAGCGCGAACCGGGCGGCGCGGGAGGCGCGCCGGGTCAGCGGCGCGGGATGGCCGGCGCGGTGGCACGCGGCGGGTGACCCGGCGTCACGGCGGGCGACCCGACGCCTACTTCGGGTACGTGACCGGGATCGGCAGCCCGTAGAGCTGGATGATCTTGTTGGTCGTGGCGCCCAGCTTGGTGGCGTCCACGGTCCGGGTGTCCTCGGGGGGCCGCAGCGCCATGCTGAACGTGGCGGTGCCGGACGCCTGGAGGTGGCTGATCTCCTCGGCGGTCTTCTCATCGACACGGATGATGTAGAAGGTGCCGCTCTTCGCGAGGATGGGCACGTCCTGGTAGGTGAGCTTGGTCGACTTGTCCGTGTAGTAGCCATTCGGGTTGGACGCGCCCTGGCTCCCGCCAGCCTGGGGCACGTTGACGGTCACGGTGACGAAGACGTCGACGTTCTGCCCAGCAGTGACGACGCCACCCACCGCCCTGTCATCCGGAACGCTGACCGAGATCGCACGGAGGAAGGGGCTGTCCGGTGCCACGCTCGCGTCGGGGCCGAGGATGGAGAAGGCGCCACCCGCTGTCGCGGAGGCAAGCAGGTTCCTCGTCACGAGCTGCCCGGTCGAGACCGTGACGGCGCTGATCCGCCCGACGACGTCCGCGGTCGCCGTGTAGGCCGACGCGTTCGTCACGTCCTGTGGCACTTCGCGGAGCGCGAGGTCGCCTGCCTCGATCGGCTTCCGGGCCGGGATCTCCCGGGCAGCCACCACGACCTTGATCGTGGCAACGCCGGTCGTGGCGGCCTGCTGCTGCGCCTGGTTCAGCAGGAAGAACGCCCCGCCGCCGGCGACGAGCGCGAGGATCACGCCGATGACGACGATCCATTTGCCTCGTCGGCCGTGATCCTTGAACTCGAGCTCATCCACCGTGTGCCTCCCGGGTGCGCGGATCGGCCAAGCCGCCGCACGAATATCTGGTCTGCCGTGCCCGCCGGCTCGTCACCAGGGCACGAGCCGCGCGACCTGACCGCGGCGCAGGGCGGGGTCGTTCATCTCGATGGTCTCGCCCGCAGCCGGCAGTCGCTTCACCACGGGCGAAGCCGGGGCGTGAGTGCGGCGCGGAGACCCGAGTCGGACGCCGTCGCGAAGACCGGGCTGATTGCCTCGCCGGTCATGCTGTTCGAGTCGATGGCGGTGATGCGGTAGACCGCGAAGCCGGTGATGTCGATGTAGTTCGAGTTGTTCGATGTTGCCTGCGACAGCACCTGCCCGGCAGCCTGGCGGCGGACCGACAGGTGATCTTGATTCCAGCCCTGGGCGGTGAGCACGTAGTCATAGGTCCCCTGGACGCCGAGCTGGGTCGTGTTGATCGTGAACGTTGCTGTACCCGTGAACGTGTTGCCCTGCCCGGACCATGTCGTGATTGTCGCGTTACTGAACCCGAAGCTTCCGGCCGCGATATCGGGGAACGGAACCGACCACGAGGCGTCGATCGCGCCGACAGGCTCCAACGAGACTGCGATGCCATCCGGGAAGTCGAGCGGGTTTCGAACGGTCACGGTCGCCGTGAAGGTGACCGGGTTGCCCCACGCTGTCGCGCCAGTCCCCGGATCCGTCGGAGCCTGGTTGGGCGAGACAACCAGGGTGAAATCGCGCGTGAGGTCCCCGACGGTTACGGCGATTGGCGCGTAATGGTCCTTCAGCGGCGAGTGAAGGATCTCCGAGTGCCCTTGGACCCACAGCATGTCGACCTGCGGTTGCGTCCCACTGTCGACCGTGGCGGATAGGGTGACGTCAGTGCCCTGCGGATGGTCCGGGGCGAACTGACCGGAGGGTGCGAACGTTGGCGTCAGCCACGACGGACGCTTGGGGATCGCCTTCGCCTCTGGCGCGCTCACGGTCACCGTTCCGGTGAAGTTGTTGTTGGGCTTGACGGAGATCCTCGCAGCACTCGAGACGGGGGTTCCAGCGGGCAGGGTGATGCCGCTCGGTGCCGTCATCGAAAAGTCGGGGATCGACATGACTGTCCCGTCGTAGAGCGCGCACAGGATCTTGTCGCCGACATTCCAACGCGTATCGAGATCGTTGACGACGAGACCACTTGAATTGCCATCCATGATGGCGACCTGATCGTCCGGAGCAGGCGGGTTGATGACTGGAGGGAAGTCCGGCCCCGGATAACCATGCGGAATCCAGCCGGCTTCAAAATCCTTGAGCGTGTTGGTGTTCGCACCGGAGGGGACGTTGTTGCAGTAGACACGCGAGTTGAGATCGTTGAAGTTGCGGATATCGAGGTTGATGAAGCCTCGGAAGTCCGACGCATTCGAGGACTGCGCACCTTGACCAATGAGGACTGTGGTCGGACCGGGTTGCTCTCGCGAGGCTGGTGTCCTCTGGCCATAGCCGAGCGGATTTTGGTCAGCGGTTCCGCTGCAACTCGTCGCCTGCGTCGCGGCAAGGTCTGCGAACTTGTTCTCGTCGGGTGGGTTCCGACATGAACCGACCGTGCCCGTATAGGGCCCGCCCACATTGATGTAGCGCCTCACTGCGACCGGCATCAGGTTGCCCTGGAAGCCCACATGCGCATGAACGCTGACGATCGACTGTCCAAGCCCCACGACGCCACCGAACATGTAGTCGACAGGGCCCCGAAGGGCGACGCGAATGTCGGTGATCTTGTCCGCGCTGTCATTCATCTGGAGGAGGGCGTCCGCGCCGCCTGTCAATACGATGCCGCTGACCAGATTCGGGCCGCTTGCCGGGGACACTGGATCGAATACGGGTGTCGTCGGCACGACCACGACGGGCGCTCCGACGGTCGAGCCGGCGAGGTTGATCGCGAGGTTGTCTCGCGCCGCCTGGTCGACCGAGGCAACGGTCGCGGAGGGCTGCTGGACGACCGCGTTCGCGGCGGCGAGGGCTGCCGCATCGGCGGCGTTCTGGAGGAAGCGCTGCTGGGTAAGGAAGCGACCTGCGTCGATTGCCACGCCGGCCATCGCGAGAACCACGACGATGGAGAGCGCGAAGAGGACGAGGATCTGGCCCGGATCCCGTCGGTCGTTCCCTGGAGCCAATGGGCGGGCCATCAGTTGATAACCATCGTCACGGTGGAGGACTGGGCCAGCTTGTTGTTCGTGACTCCCGGCAGCAAGTTCGCGACGAGCGGGATGATCAAGTCCTGGCGGTAGGTGATGGTCACTGTGACCTGCTCGCCGGTCCGCGCATCGCTCTCCTGGACATCGGTCGGGAGCGTATAGGCGACCACGAAGTTGTTGCCGGTCGTCGGGAACTGGCTGGCGTCCAGGATGCCGAGTGACTGCCTGGCTGCCACGAGGGCGGCTGTGCTCCGTGCAGCGTCGTTTGTCGCCTTGTTGGCCAGCTTCGCGTTGTATACGTAGATCGTGGCGGCACGGGCACCCTCGCGGGCTGCGTTCGTGATCGTGACCTGCGCGTTGAAGATGAAGCCGAACTGGACGATCGCAAGGAGGATCAAAAGGAAGACGGGGACGACGAGCGCGAACTCCACCAGGCTCTGGCCGCCCGCGTCCTCTCGGCCATGAACCAAGGGGATGCGGCGCGCGTGAACGATGGGTGACAAACGGCTGCTCCGGGACGCTCTCGACAACGGCCGCCAAACGTGGACGGCCCGATCGCGAGCATGCGCCCCGGCTCGCCCCACCGGCCATCATCCGTTCGTCCTGCCGCCCCTGGCCGAGCGTCATCCCGCGGTCCCGCCAAGCGGGCGCCGACGTCGAACGGGCGTGCTAAAACGCCGCATTCGTGTATCGTTTCGGGATGCCGGACTTCGAGCTCGTCGCGCCGTTCCAGCCGACCGGGGACCAGCCGCAGGCGATCGAGAAGCTCGCCGACGGGCTCGCGCGCGGCCTGCGCCACCAGACGCTCCTCGGGGCGACCGGATCAGGCAAGAGCCTTCATCCCGACGAGCCGGTTCTCGTTGGCCATGAGGATGATTTCGGCGAGATCCGCTGGATTCTGGAGCCCATCGGTCCGCTCGTGGATCGTGTGCTCGCGACGGCGCCGACGTTCGTCGATGACCATGGGACCGAGGTGGCGTTCCGGTCGCCCGATCGAGAAGGGTTGCTCGTCGCCACCGTGGATCCGACAACCCATGGCGCCGTCATTTGCCCGGTTACTGCCGTTTCACGCCACATGAGCCCGCCGGAGCTGTGGACCGTCCGGACCGAGGATGGCCGGCGCGTCCGAGTGACGGGCGACCACAACTTCGTGCGCCTTGGGACCGGTGCGCGGCTGGAGGCCGTCGAGACATCAGGATTGCGGGTAGGGGACTGGCTGCCCCTCCCGGCGAGGATCCCTGCGCCGACCACGCCCGTGAGGAGCTATTCGGCGGCGCCGGCTCTCGTTGGGCGCGGGCTCTACGTCACGGGGCCGTCAGTCAATCCCAGCCTCGCGCGCGGGCTGCGTCGGGCGCTCCGCTCTGGACTGCGTGTGCCGCTGGATTCCCTCGGGCAGGACGGCGTAGCTGTCATGGAGCGCTTTGGGCCGACGCGGATCATCAGTCGAAATCGGGACGGTTCGATTCCGGCGAGCCGTCCGATGGACGCTGACTGGCTCCATTTCCTGGGCCTGTTCGTGGCGGAAGGTCACGTTGCCGACACATACGCTATGCTCACGCCCGGGCCCGAATCCCTCCCGCTGGCCCGAGCGCTCGCGGCTGCCTGTGGTCTCCGGTACTTCGAGCGGCCGACCGGGGAGTTGGTGTTCGGCGTCAAGGCGACCGCCGAGACGCTGCGGGCTCTGTGCGGAAACAAGGCGGCCACCAAGCACCTCCCCGCCTTCTGGGCGGCGCTCGACGACCCGGCCCTCGGAGCACTGCTTGCGGGGTACTTCGAAGGCGATGGGTGGAATGAGAGGGGCGGCGGAGCCGTCTCGGCCGTGACCAAGAGCGAACAGCTCGCGTCCGAGATCTCCTACGCGCTATTGCGCCTCGGGATCCAGGCGCGGCTGTTCACGACCTGGAAACGGGCCGTGGGAACCCCGCATCGCGGTGACACCTACTGGCGAATCGACGTGCGTGGCGCCGACGATCTCCGGACGTTCGAGCGTGCCGTCGGGTTTGTCGGCGAGCGCAAGCGGACGGAGCTGCGGGCCACGGTCGCTGCGGCGGTCGGTGGCAATGCGGACTGCATCCCCGAACTGGCGAGCGGCGCGCTTCGCCGGGCCCGCGTCGCGCTCGGCCTTCTCCAGCGCGACCTCGTCCACGTGGGCTGCACGCGGGCCTCTGTCGCACTGATCGAGACGGGCCGGCGTCGCCTGAGGCGCGACCACGCGCGCGCGTTCCTGCGCATCCTGGGAGCGAAGCTCGCCGAGCAGCCGTCCGAGGCCGCCGAGCACGCGATCAGTGAGCTCGGGCGACTCCTAGCGTGCAGGTGGGCACGCGTTGCATCCGTCGAAGCCGGTCCGACGACGACCACACACGTGTACGACCTGTCGGTCGATGGGTCCGAGACGTTCCTGGCCGGGTTCGGCGGGCTTGTCGTCCATAACACGTTCACGATCGCCAGCGTGATCGCCCGCCACAAGCGGCCGACGCTCGTGCTCGCCCACAACAAGACGCTGGCGGCGCAGCTCTACAGCGAGTTCCGGGACTTCTTCCCGAACAACGCGGTCGAGTACTTCGTCAGCTACTTCGACTACTACCAGCCGGAGGCGTACCTGCCGCGTTCGGACACGTACATCGAGAAGGACTCCAGCCGGAACGAGGAGATCGACAAGCTCCGCCACGCCGCGACGAAGGCGCTCTTCGAGCGACGCGACGTGATCATCGTCGCGTCCGTGAGCTGCATCTACGGCCTGGGGGCGCCGATCGACTACGGCGCAACGGTGCTCCGGCTGAAGGTTGGCGGGAAGTATCGCCGTGACGCCGTCCTCCGGCACCTCGTGGACCTGCAGTACCAGCGCAACGACCAGGCGCTGCAGCGCTCGCGCTTCCGCGTCCGGGGAGACACCCTGGAGCTCGTACCGTCCTCCGAGGACCGCCTCATGCGGCTCGAGTTCTTCGGGGACGAGATCGAGCGGATCACGGAGCTCGACCCGCTGACCGGCGAGCTGATCGCCGAGCGGACCGAGCTCAACGTCTACCCGGCGACCCATTACGTGACGCCGGCCGACAAGCTCCAGGTCGCGATGGGCACGATCGCCGCCGAGCTGGAGGAGCGACTCGCCGGGCTGGAGTCGGAGGGCCGCGCGCTCGAGGCCGCACGGCTCCGCCAGCGGACGACGTTCGACCTCGAGATGATGCGCGAGCTGGGCTACTGCACCGGGATCGAGAACTACTCGCGCCATCTCTCGGCGCGCGAGCCGGGAAGCCGGCCCTGGACGCTGCTCGACTACTTCCCCCCGGACTGGCTCCTGGTCGTGGACGAGTCGCACATGTCGATCCCGCAGTCGGTGGGCATGTACAAGAACGACCGGACGCGCAAGGAGATCCTCGTCGACTTCGGCTTCCGTCTGCCGTCGGCGCTCGACAACCGGCCGCTCACGTTCGAGGAGCTGGAGGCGACGGTCCGCCAGGCGATCTACGTCTCGGCGACGCCGGGCCCGTACGAGCTCGAGAAGAGCCAGAAGGTCGTGGAGCAGCTCATCCGGCCCACCGGCATCGTCGACCCGGGGATCACGGTCCGCCCCAGCGAGGGCCAGATCGACGACCTCCTGGAGCGGATCCGGGATCGGGTCGAGCGCGGCGAGCGGGCGATCGTGACCACGCTCACCAAGCGCCTCGCCGAGGACCTGACCGACTACCTGCGGGAGCTCGGCGTCAAGGTCCAGTACCTCCACAGCGAGGTGGACACGCTCGATCGGATCCAGATCCTGCGCGACCTGCGGCTGGGCGTCCACGACGTGATCGTCGGGATCAACCTGCTCCGCGAAGGGATCGACCTGCCCGAGGTCACCCTCGTGGCCATCCTCGACGCGGACAAGGAGGGCTTCCTGCGCAGCGCGTGGTCGCTGATCCAGATGATCGGGCGGGCCGCCCGCAACACCGGCGGCGAGGTCGTGATGTACGCGGACCGAGTCACGGAATCGATGCGGGCCGCGATCGAGGAGACCGACCGTCGTCGCGCGGTGCAGACGCGCTACAACCTCGAGCACGGGATCACGCCGATCACGATCGTCCGCGAGATCCATGACCTCAACGACCGGCTTCGCGTCGCGGCCGAGTCGAGCGGCGAGTACGAGGCGGGCGGCCGCGGGCACGAGCTGGAGGGCCGGACTCGACGCCAGGTCGAGGAGCTCGTCGGGAAGCTCGAAGCCGACATGCGGAACGCGGCCAGGAATCTCGAGTTCGAGCGGGCGGCGACGATCCGCGACCAGGTCCAGGAGATCCGGCTGCGCGTCCTCGCCGAGGACGCCTCGATCAGCGTCGGGCGGGCCGCCGAGCGCGCGGGCACGGGGCCGGCGGCATCGTCCGGCACCTCAGCCATGACGGATGCGGCGCCCGGAGGGAAGGGGAGCCGAGCGGGCCGGTCCGGCCGCCCGGGATCGCGCCGTGGCTCTGGACGCTCGGAGACCGCGGACGACGAACGAGGTCTCGAGGTGACCGCGGTTCGGGTGGTCGAGGCCGGCGAGGAACCCGGCACGGAAGAGGGGACCGCGTCGGACTGGCTGCCCGGCCTCCGCGACGAGCACGACGACGCCGACAACGGCGGATGGCAGGCCCGCTGGCTCGATCGTCCGACCTGGGATCACACGGTCACGCCGAACGTCCGAAAGCGAACCGGCCGCCGGTCGCCGCGGCGCTGACGACGCATGCGCTACGCGATCGATGTTGCGCCGCTCGGCGAGCTGGCAGATCCGCGAGCGATCGTCCGGCTGGCGGTCGCGGCCGAGGCGGCCGGCTGGGACGGCCTGAGCACGTGGGACATCCTCGGCACCGCGATGAACGTGGAGGCCGCGGACCCCTTCGTCGTGCTGGCCGCGGTCGCCGCGGCCACGGAGCGGCTCCGGATCATCACGTCGGTCATCGTCCTGCCTCGCCGCCGGCCGCAGCTGGTGGCGCAGGCCGCGGGGACGCTGGATCGCCTCAGCGGCGGGCGCCTCGTGCTGGGCATCGGCGCCGGAGCCGATCCGGGCGACTTCGTTGCGTTCGGCGAGCCGTTCGACCAGGCCCGGATCGGCCGGCTCGACGAGGCCGCGGAGATCATCGACCAGCTGCTCCGGGGCGAAACGGTCTCACACGAGGGGGCGGCTTTCACCATGACCGGCGCATCGGTCGGACCGCGCCCCGTCCAGCGGCCGCGGCCGCCGATCTGGGTCGGCGGGATGAAGGCCGGCGCGCTGCGACGTGCGGCGCGGTGGGACGGCTGGATCGCGATCGCGGTCTCGGAGGACGGATCGAGCATGGAGCTGCAGCCGGACGCGTTCGGCGAGTTGGTGGATCGGCTGCGCCGGGAGCGCGCCGCGCTCGGTCGCGCGAATGCGTCAATGGAGGTCGCCCTCTTCGCGTTCTCGGGGCCCGCGGATGTGGACCTGGTCGCGAGCTACGAGGACGCCGGCGCCACGTGGTGGCTGGAGAGCCTGTCGCCGCTCCGTGGCTCGTTCGAGCAGTTGCTCGGTCGCGTCCAGGCCGGCCCGCCACGCCGGCCCTGACGCGGGGCGCAACAACGGGAGGAGCTGCGCCGAGTCTCGGCCGACAATGTCTGCGGCGGATACGCAGCGGGCACGCTGGCGAACCCGCCGCAGACGCTGGGCAGGGGAGCCCGTGGTGTCAGGCGGGCGCCCCGACCTGGGCGAGGAACGCGGGGATCTCGAAGTAGACGCGGCCCTCGACGATCTTGCCGTCGCGGAGGTCGTAGCAGACGCAGAGCGGCACGCGCACCTCGCGGCCCGTGGCCGGCACGCCGGCGAACTCCCCGATGTGGCGGCCGACGAAGTCGGCCTCGAGCACGGCCGAGCCGGGCGCGACGACGAGCTTGTGGGTTTCCGCAGTCGCCTCGAACGCCACGTGG
This sequence comes from Candidatus Limnocylindrales bacterium, assembly GCA_038214375.1. Lineage (GTDB taxonomy): Bacteria > Chloroflexota > Limnocylindria > Limnocylindrales > CSP1-4 > CTSoil-043. The sequence continues at coordinate 6,208 of JBBQRX010000030.1, read as the reverse complement.
TAGAAGTACCCGAGCATCTGGAGGACGCCGGCCGGGGTTCGGTGCTCCTGGCCGGTGGCCATCACGCGAAAGACCACGTCGTCCGCCATCCACTGCACGTCGCCATGCTCCGCGGCGATGTACTGCTCCATGACGGCGCGCGTCTCGTCCGTGCTCATCTCGATTGTCGTGGTCATCTGTCATGTCCTCCCTTCGCGTGGGCGGAGATCCGTGCGCCGATGCGCCGGATGCGCCGGAGTCGGATCGATGGTTTCGGCCCGCGAGATCCGCGCGTAAGTGAAGTCCGCTCGTCGATTCACCTCGGCCACCAGCTCGGGCGCGGGCGAGGTGAACCTGCACAGGCACAGCTCGTCCACGGCGACGAAGACCGAGTCGACGTGCCGGACGTTCTGGCCCTCAGACCGCATCTCCGCGGCGGCGAGGCGGCATCGCGCAACAGCCGCGCGGAGCTCCTCGAATGGCGCACCGGGCAGGTACCGCTCGACGATGAACGTGGGCATCGCGACCCTACGACGCGGGCGTCAGAAGGCCCACGATCTCGATGAAGAGACCTGCTTTGTCCGTGTACGTACAGCTGACGAGCCGATCCGCGCGCCTGGCGGCCAACGGCTTCGAGCGCGCCTCCCAAACCCATTCCTCCCCAGACTTCGTCGATGTCACCTGGAGCCAGAACGGGACCAGCACGGCGCCCGAGTCCCTGACGTGAAATGGCACGATCGCGGGGGTCGTGAACTCGGACGGCGGGAGCACCACGTTCAGCATGGTCTGTGACCCGACAGGACCGCAGGTCAAGTCTCTGGTCTCCCACGTGGACGAGTCCGCCATCACCGTCGGCGCGGCCAGCGCCATCAGGACGGTCGCCAGCAGGGCCGTTCGCAACATCCTCCTCATGCGTACCTCCTTCGGTTCGCCCCCATCGGCCCGACGCTACGCGCGCGGGACAACCCGAACAACCGGATGAATGTCGGGGATTGCCCTGCCTGGGCCCGTCGCGCGGCCACCGCAGCCATCCACCCAGGCCTGGCAGGTCAACGCCCGCGCGTCGGGTCCATTTGCCGGAGATGGCTCGCGAGCTCCGTGCGCGACCGGACTCCGAGCTTCAGGTAGACCTTCGAGAGGTTCCAGGCGACCGTCTTCGGGCTGATCGCGAGCGAGGTCGCGATCTCCTTGTTCGACTGCCCCGCGACGACGAGGTCCGCGATCCGGCGCTCGGTTGCCGAGAGCCCTGTCGACGTTGCCGGGCGACCGCCGATGCGCGCGATCTCCGCGTCGGCTTTGCCCAGCCAGAGGCGGGCCCCGACCTCGACGAAGAGCAGCCGCGCCGCACCGAGGGTTTCCCGGGCGAGCCGCTTCTCGTGGCGGCGGCGCTGGAGGACGCCAAGCCCGAGCAGCGTCCGGCCGAGCTCGAACGGGCGGGGGGACGGGAGGCGGTCGTGGAACGCGATCGACCGCCGGAAGGCGAGCTCGGCGCGGACGTAGTCGCCGCGGGCGGTTTCGATCAACCCGTGGCACCGCGCCGCGGAGAGGAGAGCCCAGCCCCGGCCGAGCCGCGCGGCCGGCTCCTCCAGGCGTGCGAGCAGGTGCTCGGCCCGATCGAGCCGGCCCAGCTCGACCGCCGCTTCGATGGCATCCGGCACGAACGTGAAGAGATTGGGCTCGCCGGAACCGATGGCCTCGAGGAGATCCGCCGATTCGTCGAGGTGGCCGGCCGCGGCCTCGGGGTTGCCAAGGGAGAGCTCCAGGAAGCCGAGGGTCCCACGGTCCACGAGCCCGAGCCGATACTCCTGGCCGGTTCTCGAAGCGAGCGCCTCGACCTCTTGCGCTGCGGCCCGGACGCCGGCCGCGTCGCCAAGGTGGGCGAGTGCCTGCGCTCGGAGGTGGAGCGCCAGTGGCCGCGTCGATTCGCGACCGGTCTGGAGTGCGATCTCGTTGGCGGCGTCGGCGAGCTCGCGGGCAAGCTCGAACCGCCCGGCGCGGCACTCGACGAGGCTGAGGTAGCTCAGGAACGATTGGGTGGTCGGCGCGCCGGCCGCCTCGGCACCCGCGACGAGCAGGTTCAGCCCGCGGCGAGCGTCATCGATCCGGTCCTCGTACAGGGCGCGGATGGCGGCCACGAACCGGGCCGGACGCCGGTGGCGCGGTGCGTCAGCGGGAGCCTCGAGTGCGATCGCCCGCGCCAGCAGGTCCGTGGCGTCGTCGGCCGCCGTGATCACCGCGACGTACGCAGCGACCGCGACGGCGCGCCCGAGCAGATCGCGGCCGCCACTCCGCTCGGCCGATTCGACGGCCTGCGTCGCGTGCTCGCGAGCCTTCGCGAGCGAGAACGCATCCGCGAACGCGGAGGCAAGGTCGGCATGCATGCGAGGACGGAGCTGCTCGTCGACGCTCAGGCTGAGGGCTTGCTCGTAGAGCTCCAGTGCTCCGGCGATCCCCGCGGCCTGGGCCCGGATCTCGGCGAGCCCGACGAGGATCTCGGCCCGCTGCTCGCGTCGTGAGGCGGTTTCGCCGGAGGGGAGCGGGGCGTCGGTCGGCAGGGCTGCCGTGAGCAGCCGGGTCGCACGCGCCGGGTCGCCGGCCTCGAAGTGGTCGCGGGCGGCCCGCAGCCTTCGGACGTGGCGCGCTCGGTCCCGATCGGGCGGTGTCAGCGCAAGCGCGCGCTCCGAGAGCTCCGCCGCCGCCCCCGGCGCTCCCCGCGACCGAGCACGAGCGGCGCCACGGTCCAGGATCGCCGCGACCCGCTCGGACGGAGCGCTGCTCGCCAGGGCGACGTGGTGTGCCCGCTCCTCCGGGTCGCGCGCCAGCTCCGAGAGACGCACGTGAACCCGCCGCCTCGCGAACGGCGACGCCAGCCCATACGCGGCGGACGCGAGGAGCGGGTGAGCGAAGTGAACCCTGTCGGCGACGAGGCTGACGATCCCAGCGAGCGCCGCTTCGTCGAGGCCGTCCATCGCCTGGCTCTCGTCATCGGCAGCGGCCAGCACGACCCGGACCAGGGGATCGGCGATGGCCGCGGACGTCAGGAGCACCTGCCGGGCCGCCGGTGACAGGTGCCGGAGCCGGCTCCGAGCAGCCTCGTCGAGCGAATGTGGGATCGGCAACGGGCTCCCCGGCTCGAGCCCGCCGTCGGCGATCGAACGGCCGATCTCGAGGGCGAAGAACGGGTTGCCGCCCGAGACCTCGTGAACCCGAAGGAGGGTCGGCCGTGGCAGCCGGATGCCCGTCCGTTGGCGGAGCAGCTCGTAGATCCCCCCGACGCTCAGGGGCCCGATCTCGATCTCGTCGCGGCGCCAGTCGGTCACGGCGTCCAGCACGTCCGGAAGCTCCGCGCCCGGGTCGGCCCGGGCACTGGCGATGAGACGGATTGGTGCGTCGCCGAGGCGGCGCAGTGCGTGGGCAAGCGCTGCGGACGATGGCCGGTCGAGCCACTGGGCATCGTCGATCGCGATCACGAGCGGGCCGTCAGCCGCGGCCATCGCGCGGAGCAGGCCTGCGACGCCGAGCGCGATCGCAGCCGGCTCGGCGTCCTCACCCCGCGGCTCGACACGCAGGAGTGCGATCTCCAGCGCCCGACGCTGGGGGGTCGGAAGCTCGACCCATGCGGCCACGGGAGTCGAGGCGAAGAGATCGGCCAACGCGGAGTACGAGAGGCGCGCCTCCGCGGCCGAGGGCCTGGCCTCGAGAACGCACCGGCGCCGCTCGACGGCGAACGAGACGGCAGCTGCCCAGAGCGTCGTCTTCCCTGCGCCTGCCGGGGCCCGGAGCACGATGGCTGACGCGGACGGTGTCACGTCCTCGAGCGCGGCTCGAAGGCGCCCGAGCTCGGACTCGCGTCCGATGATCGGCTCAAGCACGGTCCCTCCCGGCGGCCACCCACGCCGTTCCACCGCCTGCGACCCCGATTCCCCGCGTGGATCGTACCAAGCACGTGAAGCGCCGAAGGCTTCGTCCCGACCGACTCGGGACAGCGTAATAGAACACCTGTGCGGTAACCGCCGAACCGGGTACACTTGACGTGCCATGCCGTCCGATCAGCTCGTCGTTCGCGGTGCCCGCGAGCACAACCTGAAGAACATCACCGTCAGCATCCCGCGGGACCGGCTGGTGGTCGTCACCGGCCTGTCCGGATCCGGCAAGAGCAGCCTCGCCTTCGACACGATCTATGCCGAAGGCCAGCGCCGGTACGTCGAGAGCCTCTCGGCGTACGCGCGCCAGTTCCTGGGCCAGATGGAGAAGCCGGACGTCGACCAGATCGACGGGCTCTCCCCGGCGATCTCGATCGACCAGAAAGGCGCGTCGCGCAACCCGCGTTCGACGGTCGGCACGGTCACCGAGATCTACGACCACCTTCGCCTGTTGTTCGCCCGGATCGGCGTGCCCCACTGCCCGAATGGCCACGCGATCGAACGCCAGTCGGTCCAGCAGATCGTGGACCAGGTCCTCGAGCTGCCCGAGGGAACGCGCCTGCTGGTGCTGGCGCCGCTGATCAAGGATCGGAAGACGGAGGGTGACCGGGTGTTCGAGGGCGCGCGGCGCCAGGGCTTCGTCCGCGTCCGGGTGGATGGCGAGATGGTCGACATCACCGACGCGCCGAGCCTCGACAAGTACAAGCGCCACTCGATCGAGGTCGTCGTCGATCGCTACGTCGTGCGCCATGCCGAAGCGCCCGAGGGGGCCGAGCGCGCGCCGGACGGCCGCGCGATCGATCCGGAGACCGGATCCGTCGTCCAGGACCCCGACGCCAGTCGCCTGGCCGATTCGGTCGAGACCGCGTTGCGACTGGGAGAAGGCGTGGTGCTGATCGCGCCGGCGCCGCGCGATGACGAGGGGCCGACTTTCGACGAGCGTCGCTACAGCGAGAAGTACAGCTGCCCGTACGACGACTTCACCGTCGATGAGCTCGAGCCTCGGAGCTTCTCCTTCAACTCGCCGCATGGTGCGTGCCCAGCCTGCACCGGCCTCGGAACCAAGCTCGAGATCGATCCGAACCTGGTCATCCCGGATCGGTCGAAGAGCCTGGCTGCGGGCGCCCTCGTTCCGTGGGCGAAGATTCCAACCGACGCCTCCTGGCGGCTGAAGATCCTCGAGGCGATCACGGCCGGCCACGGCTGGGATTACAAGGCCCCGATCCGGGACCTCCCGCCCGAGGCGATCGAGTACGTCCTGTACGCGGCCAAGCAGGAGAAGGTCGTCGTCCGGTACCGCCACGAGCGAGGGGAGAACTCCTACAACGCCACATTCGAGGGGGTCGTGACGAACCTCGAGCGGCGCTATCGGGAGACCGACTCGGACTACATCAAGACCGAGCTCGAGAAGTACATGGTCACGCGGCCCTGCCCGGTCTGCAAGGGGAAGCGGCTCCGGCCGGAGATCCTCGGCGTGACGATCGGGGACCGGAACGTCTGGGACGTCTCGACGCTTTCGATCACCGACGCGCTGCGCTGGGCGACCGACCTGGATCGAACCCTCACCGAGCGCGAGCGAACGATCGCCCGGCAACTGCTGAAGGAGATCGTCGCCCGGCTCGGCTTCCTCGTCGACGTCGGCCTGGACTACCTGACCCTCGACCGGACCAGCGTGACGCTGTCCGGCGGCGAGGCCCAGCGAATTCGCCTGGCGACCCAGATCGGGACGACCCTCATGGGTGTCCTGTACATCCTCGACGAGCCGTCGATCGGGCTCCACCAGCGCGACAACGCCAAGCTCATCGCGACGCTCACCCGGCTCCGCGACCTCGGCAACACGGTCCTGGTCGTCGAGCATGACGAGGAAACGATCCGGACGGCCGATTGGGTCGTGGATATAGGTCCCGGGGCCGGCGAGCACGGCGGGGAAATCATCGCCAACGGGCCACTCGAGATGGTGCTGGCCGAACCACGCTCGATCACCGGGGCATTCCTGCGGGGCGAGCGGGCGGTGCCGGTGCCGACGACCAGGCGGCGTGGCAACGGCAAGACCCTGGCGGTCAAGGGTGCGCGGGAGCACAACCTCCGGAACGTGGACCTGCAAGTTCCGCTGGGGACCTTCGTGGCCGTGACGGGCGTGTCGGGCAGCGGCAAGAGCACGCTCGTGACGGTCGTCCTCTACCGCGCCCTGGCGCGGGAGCTGAATGGCTCGCGTGAACCGGTCGGCGCCCACGACTCGCTCGTGGGCGCTGACCAGGTGGACAAGATATTCGAGATCGACCAGAGCCCGATCGGGCGGACGCCGC
>JBBQRX010000029.1:0-37540 GCA_038214375.1 Candidatus Limnocylindrales bacterium | reverse complement strand
GCCATCGAGGCTGCGCGAACCGTCGTGCAGGTCGACCTGCCGGGATCCGTCGTGTGGACGGCCTCGCAGGTCGCGAGCGACGCTGCCAAGTGGTTCGTCGAGCTGGGACGGGTGGTCACCATCGGGGTGTTCGGCGCGATGATGCTCGCCGGCGCCACGCTCGCGATCGCCGTCATCACCGGGCTCGTGGAGCGGCGCCGGCCGTTCGCGCTGCTGCGGCTCGCGGGGATGCCCCTGCGACGCCTCAAGGCAGTCCTGCTACTGGAGGCGGCCGGCCCGCTCATCGCGGTCGCCGCACTCTCGGCACTGCTCGGGGTCGGGGTCGCCCAGCTCCTGTTCCGATCCTTCTCCGCCGGCTTCGTTACGCCCGACCTCTCGATCGTCGGGCTGCTGGCCATCGCGGTCGCTGGGGCGCTCGGGGTCGTGGCGCTGGCCATGCCGCTGGTGGATAGCCTCACCGGGACCCAGGCCACGCGGTTCGAGTAGCCCACTTCGCATCGAGGCGCCAGGTGAGCGGGCGGATATCGCGCTACTCGCCTGTGACTCGTCCGACAGGCGCAGAACCGGTGGTGAGTAGGACCAACGCGGCGACCTCGCTCACGCTCATCGAGATGTTGAAAGGCCGTGCAATCGGGCGTCACCAGCGTCAAGCGCGCCACCCGACCCATGAAAGGCCTGGCCCCGCAGGTGTAGCACCGCAGGCGAATAGACCGCGTCGCCCACTCCCTCGACGATTCAGGGGTGAAACTCTGCACGGTCTGCGGCGTCGTCACCAGCCGCGCGGGTAGTCGCTGCACGGAGCACGCTCGCCAGTCCAACCGCAGCAGGCACAACGCCCTGTACAGAACGCGGGCATGGCAGCCACGAGGGCCATGAAGTTGGTCGACGCCCACCGCGAGCGGCTCCACGTCCAGGGCATCCGGATCGGCGACGCGCCCGAGGGCGACGCCGACGCCTGGCGCTGGTGGCAGGAGAACCGCCTCGACGCCGAGTCGCAGAAGGCGCACACGGAGTCGCTCGTCAAGGGCGTGGCCTAGGACGAGAACGCCGGGAACCGGTCGCCGAACGCCCAGGAGTGGTATGAGCACGCGATCGGCAGGCTCCTCGAAGAGGTGGGCGGCGTCGACGACCACGCGATCACGGAGGTCGTGCGTCGATACCACGATCGCCCGGCCCCGCGCGATGAGGTCACGTTGGCGCGGATCGGCCGAGAGCGCGAGGAGGCCGGTCGCCGACTCGCCAAGACCCGGGATGTGAAGGCCTGGCAGCAGGAGATGGCCAAGCTTGATGCCGAGGAGGAGCAGGCCGCGCGCGAACCAGTCGAGGCCGGGCGCCTCTCGTCGGGCGAGGTCGTGGAATACCTGCACTCGCTGCCGGCCCTTTGGGCTGAAGCCGGGCCCGATGGCCGCCAGGCGCTCGCGACCGCATTGTTCGCGCGCACAGAAGTCACGGGGTTCGAGCAGATGGTCTACGAACTGACACCCGACGCCATTGAACTCGGCCTGGATGCCGCCCTACCAGCCGTGTTCGTACTCAGCGGCACGATTGCTGAGTTTGGTCGGGGCGAGAGGATTTGAACCTCCGACCTCATCGTCCCGAACGATGCGCGCTACCAAGCTGCGCCACGCCCCGACCGAGGGTGCCCGTTGCTCAGGGCCGACGGAGTATACCGCAGGCGGTTGGACCCCGATGGGTGGTCGATCCCGGTGGTCGACCCCGAACCGCGACGCCCACGAGCGAGCGTCAGGTATCGTGCCGTCTTCCCGCCCGGATCGAGCGCACTGCCAGGATCGCCGCGAGGTAGCTCATCGCCATGACGCCGAAGGCCACGGGGAAGCCGCGCGCATCGCCCAGGGTGCCGACGAGCGCGCCGAGGGCTGCCGACCAGATCGCGCCGACCACGAACATGAACGTGAAATAGGCCGAGAACGCGACGTCCCGCAGCTCGGTCGGGGCAACCTCCGCGAGGAGTGCCTGGAGCAGGCTGCTCTCCTCGTACACAAAGGCGCCGATGAACCCGATGGCGAGCCAGACAAGGGGGATCGAGCCGCCGGCGACGACCAGCATCGCGATCGCGGCCGCCCCCAGCAGGTAGGTGCCGAAGAGCACGGGGCGATGCCCGTAGCGGTCTGCAAGGCGGCCGGCGAGGATCGGCCCCGGGACGCTGCCGGCGAGCAGCAGCGTGTACATGAGGGCAATGGTTCCCGTGTCGAGGTGCAGCACCCGGGCGAGATAGAGCGGCACGAACGTCGAGACGACGCCGATCCCGCGGCCGGCCGCAGCGATCGAGCTGGCCGCGAAGAGCCAGCGGAGGTCGTGCTCGCCGCGAAGGGCCCGGAAACCTTCGATCGTGCTGCCGTGTGCGCGGGCCGCCGCGCGGTCGTGCCCGGACTCGCGGACCAGCACGAGGATGGCCACAGCGACAACGAGTGACGGGATCCCGATGACGGCGACGGCGGTCCCCCAGCCATACGAGGCGATGAGCCAAGCGCCCACGAGCGGCACCGCGACGGTGCCGAGATTCCCGCCGGCGATGTGGACGGCGATCGCGCCGGCATGCTCGCGAGCCGGTCGCTGCTCCGCGATCAGCGCATTGCCCACCGGGTGCTGCGGCGAGCCACCGATCCGCGCAACGGTTGCGAAGAACGAGAACGGGAGCCAGCTCGTCGCCGTCGCGAGGGCCGTCATCCCGACTCCGTAGACGAGCCCACCGACACCGAGGATCGTCCGCCGCGTCACGACCCTCGAGAGCGGCGCGTAGACGAGCTGCACCGCGCCCGCAAGGATGTTCCCGGCCGCGAGCAGGAGGCCGACATCATTGACGCCGATCCCGAAGCGGTCGATCACGACGATGAACACGAGCGGCAGCACTGCCGTCTGGGCATGGATCAAGCCGTGCTGCGCCGAGAGCAACCAGAGTGTCAGGCGCGGGCGAAGAGCCGCCGCTGGCAGCATGGGCGCGGGCGCGATCGCGTCGACCATCGCCGCACATCGTGCGGCATCGCGGGGTTCGGCCGTCAGGCGCCGGCCGGCACCTTCGACGCGTCTGGTGCCGCCACCTCGTCGGGTGCCGCCACCTCGGTGGGGGCCGGCTCGTCGGGCGCCCCGGATTCGGAGACGCGAACCGTCCGGAACACGAAGAGGCGCGTTCGCGGGTCGTGCCAGGCGTGGCCCTCGAGACCGGCCTTCTCGCAGACCGCGTCCAGCATCTCGCGCGTGCCCCAGCCCTGGCCGGTCGCGACCTCCGGGAGGAACAGGGCGCGCCGGCCGTCGCGGGCGACGATGATTCCGTCGATCCCGGGACGGAACGCTGACGGCTCCCTGAGCGGAATCGCCGGCCCGAGGACCGAGACGTCGATGTGAATCGCGGCCAGCTCGCACTCGGTGACCGGTTGGAACCGGGGATCGCGGACCGCTGCCGACATGCCGGCATCGGCGACGGCAACGCGCAGCGGCTGCTCGGCGGCGAGGGATCCCATGCAGCCCCGGAGCGAACCATGCTCCGTGAGCGTGACGAACGCGGCGCCGGGCGCCTCGAGGGCGCCGGTCTCCGCGCACGGCGTCGCGCTTCGAGCCGCTGCGCCGCGTGGCGGGGCCGTGTGACGGGCAGCCACCGTGACGGCGTCGCGTGCAATTCGAAGCAGCGCCGCGGTCGTCTCCGGATCGAGCAGCACCGGCGCGGGCTGGCCGACCGGCAGGTCGAATCCGGGCCCGATCGGCCCGTCCGCGACGCGATCTCCGAGCATGGACATGGTGGCACCCCTCTCGCCGCGCGACCGTAGGCCCGGCGCGGCCCCACCGGCCAGAGCCCAAGGTCTCCCCGGAACCGTGCCGGGCGGCACTCGCCGCGGCTCCTCGCCGCCCGGAGACTCGGTCGTACCCAGGAGACACGCGTTGTCGATCCCTCCGCCGCCGGTCCGTTCGGTCGCGCCCGCCGCGATCCCGACGCGGCTGGCCTCGTCGGAGCCGGATGGGAGCGTGCGCTGCGGCGTCTGCGCGCACCGCTGCCTGGTGCGGCCCGGTCGCGTCGGGATCTGCGGCGTGCGAGAGAACCGCGACGGCGTGCTGGTGTTGACGGTCTACGGAGCGGTTGCCGCGATCGGCGTGGACCCGATCGAGAAGAAGCCGCTATTCCACGTCGCGCCGGGGACGCTCGCCTACTCGATCGCCACGCCCGGTTGCCCGTTCCATTGCGCGTTCTGCCAGAACTGGGAGATCGCGCAGGCCCCACGCATGGGGACGACGGTTCCGACCCGGCACGTCGCGCCGGCGCGCGTCGTGGACGCCGCCCGCGAGCATGGTGCGAGCGCCATCGCCTTCACGTACGTGGAGCCGACGGTCTTCCTGGAATACGCGCTCGACACGGCGCGACTGGCGCGCGCGGCGGGGCTCCTGAACGTCTTCGTCACGGACGGCTATGCCACGCCGGAGGCGATCTCCATGCTGGCGCCCGTGCTCGACGCGGCGAACGTGGACCTGAAGTCGTTCTCGGACGCGTTCTACCGGCGGAGATGCGGAGCCCGGCTCGCGCCGGTCCTCGAGGCGCTGGAGACCTACCGTCGCGCCGGAATCTGGCTCGAGGTGACGACGCTCGTGATCCCCGGCGAGAACGACGACCCGGGAGAGCTGCGCGAGCTGACCGCCTGGATGGTGGAGCACCTCGGCCCGGAGACGCCGTGGCACGTCAGCCGATTCTTCCCCGCGTTCCGGATGCTGGACGTGCCGCCGACGCCGATCGGCACGTTGCGGCGGGCGGTCGAGATCGGACGAGAGGCGGGCCTGCTCCACGTCTACCTGGGCAATGCCCCTGAGCTCGGCCTCGAGGACACGCATTGCGTCGGCTGCAATGCGAGGCTGATCGAGCGCCGCGCCTACCGGGTCGTCTCGCACCTCGCGGACGACGGCTCGTGCCCGTCCTGCGGGCGCGTGCTGGCGGGTCGCGCGTTCGACCGCGGACGCGGCCATCCCGGCGCACCCCGCGGGATCCCGTGCGGATGACGCCGTGACGATGCTCGAGCACGGTCTGGACGCTGCGGCGCGCCCGGCGGCGGTCGCCGGGACCTTCTACCCGGCGGACCCGGCACGTCTCGCGAGGATGGCGTCGTCCGCGCTCGCCACGGCGGCGTCGGGGGTCTCGGTGGCGGAATCGGCACCGGCCGCGACGGCCGGCCCGCCCGGCTCCCCGCTGGGCATCCTCGTGCCGCATGCCGGCCTCGCCTACAGCGGCCTCGTCGCCGCCGCGAGCTGGCGTCTCGTGCCGGACGGCGCCACGGTCGTGATCCTGGGCACGAACCACACCGCGGCGTGGCTCGACGGCGTGGGCGTCTGGGAGGCAGGACCGTGGCGGACGCCGCTCGGCGACGTCGCGGTGGACGCGGAGCTGGCCGCCGAAATCCTGGCGCTTGGTCCGCCGTTCGGCCCCGACCGCGATGCGCACCTGGCCGAGCACTCGATCGAGGTCCAGCTGCCGCTCCTCCGGACCGCCGCGCCGGCCGCCCGGATCGTGCCGCTCGCGGTGGGGTCAGGGACCGGCGACGCGGCCGTGGCGGCCGGCAAACGCCTCGGCGCGCTGCTCGCACGCCGGCGTGCCGCGGGGAGCACGATCGTGCTCGCGATCAGCAGCGACATGGCGCACTACCCGCCCGCCGACGCGTGCGCCAGCGTCACCCTGGAGCTCCTGCCGGCCATCACGATGCTGCTCCCCGGGGAGCTGGCACGCAGCGAGGCCGCCATGCGCGGCCCGGGCGCCGGAGCCGGGATGGTCTGCGGCATGTGCGGCATCGAGCCGACGGTCCTGGGCCTCGCCGCACTTCGCACGATGGGCGCGACCGTGGGCGTCCCGCTCGCGTCCGCGACCTCGGCCGACGCGGGCGCCGACCCACATCGCGCCGTGGGGTACCTTAGTGCCGTGTTCTGGAGTTGACCGCACCGACGTTCCACGCAAGGCGGTCCTCGGCGGGCCGGTGCCACATCGTGAAGGACGAACAACCGTTATGACGACGCAAGCGCCGGTCCGTGCCCCACACGTGACACCCGCCACACCCGCGCCCTCGGTTGCGACCCCACCGGCGACGTCGCCGGCGCGGCGGATCCACGACCCTGCCTCCGACCCGCGGTCCGTGCCCCGGGTGGATGCCGTTTCCAAGCTGCTCGGCGTCACCCGGTACACGGACGACTTCGTGGTCCCCGGGGCATGGCACGGCAGCACGGTTCGGGCGACGGAACCGCACGCCCGGCTGCTCGGAATCGAGCGCGACCCCGACTTCGACTGGAGCAGGGTGGTCGTGCTCACCGCCGCCGACGTGCCCGGCGAGAACGTCATCCACCTGATGAAGGACGACCAGCCGGTTCTCGCCGCGGACGAGATCTGCCACATCGGCGAGCCGGTCGCCCTGGTCGCGGCCCCCACCCTTGCGCTGGCGCACGCGGCGCGCGACCACATCCGGCTCCGCACCGAACCGCTCCCCGCGGTCACGGACATACTCGCGGCCGACCACGTCTTCGTCGGCTACACCATCGCCCGGGGCGACCTCGAGGCGGGTTTCGCCGAGGCGGACCTGGTCATCGAGGGGACCTACCGGGTCGGCCACCAGGAGCACATCTACATCGAGACCCAGGGCATGATCGCCGTGCCGCGGTCCGACGGCGGCGTGACGGTGCATGGCTCGATGCAGTGCCCGTACTACGCGCAGGCCGCCATGAAGCGGGCGCTCGGCCTCGACGCCGAGCACTGCGTGGTCGTCCAGGAGGAGACGGGCGGCGCCTTCGGCGGGAAGGAGGAGTACCCATCGGGGCTCGCCATCCACGCCGCGATGCTGGCCCTCGCAGTGGGACGCCCGGTCCGACTGATCTACGACCGCCATGAGGACATCTCGGTTTCCACCAAGCGGCATCCGGCGGTGGTCACCCATCGCACCGGCGTCACGCGCGATGGCCGGTTGATCGCCCAGGACATCGACGTCACCTTCGACGCGGGCGCCTACGCGACGCTTTCGTCGGTCGTCCTCTCCCGCGGGACTCTGCATGCGGGCGGCCCCTACGCCTGCCCGAACGTGCGCATCCGCTCGCGCGCGGTGCAGACCCACACGCCGCCCACCGGCGCCTTCCGCGGCTTCGGTGCACCCCAGACGGAGTTCGCCGCCGAGATGCAGGTGAACCGGATCGCGGAAACGCTCGGCGTCTCGCCGGCGGAGCTGCGGGCGCGCTGGGCCTACCAGGTTGGCGACCAGACGCCGACGCAGCAGGTGCTGCACGAAAGCGTCTCCGCCCGGGAAACCCTCGCGGCGGCGCTCAAAGCCAGCGATTTCGAGGGGCGCCGGATCGCGTTTGCCGCCGCCCGTACCGTTGACCGGGCCGTCGGCGGGGCGCGCACCGCGCCCGGGATCGGCGTCGCCCTGGGTTGGCACGGAGCCGGCTTCACGGGCGGCGGCGAGACCTACCTCGCCAGCATCGCCGCGGTCGAGCTGACGGCGGACGGTCGCGTGTGTGCCCTCTCCGACCAGACGGAGATGGGCCAGGGGATGCGGACGGTGTTCGCCCAGATCGTGTCGGACCGGCTCGGGATCCCGTTCGAGGACGTGGATGTCGTGCGCCAGGACACCTCGGTCGTCCCCAACAGCGGCCCGACGGTCGCCTCGCGCACCACGATGGTCGTCGGCGGCCTCCTGGCCCTCGCAGCCGATCGGCTCCGTGCGGCGGTCGAGGAACGTTCCCCCGGCCCGTTCGCCGCGACCTACGCCGACGTCGCCCGGACCCACGGCGCCATCCGCTTCGACGAGCAGTTCACCGGCTACCCGAACATCACATGGGATGATGCGACCTACGTCGGCGACGCCTACCCGGCGTTTTCCTGGGCTGCCGCCACGGTCGAGGTCGAAGTGGACCTCGACACGGGCGAGGTGGCCGTCCGGCATGTCGTCTCCGCGGACGACTGTGGCACGGTCATCAACCCACTGATGGCGGCCGGCCAGGTAGAGGGCGGATCGCTCCAGGCGGTCGGCTACGCCACCATCGAGGAGATGAAGCTGAAGGACGGCCGACACCTGAATGACCGACTCTCCAAGTACCTGATCCCCACCTCGCTGGACGCGCCGAAGATCACGGCCGTCCTGGTCGAGAACCCGTTCTCGAGCGCGCCCCACGGCGCCAAGGGACTCGGCGAGCTGCCGATGGACGTGGTCGCACCGGCGGTCGTCGCCGCCATCCACGACGCGACCGGCGTCTGGATCCACGAGCTGCCAGCCACCCCGGAGCGGATCCTCGCGGCGCTCGACGCGGCCGGCCGCGACGCACAGGAGGCCCGGTCGTGACGACCACCGCGCCCACGAGGGCAACGCACTTCATGGTCAACGGGGATCCTGTGGAGATCGCCGGACCCGGCGGACTACGGTTGCTCGATGCCCTGCGCATCGATCTCGGCCTCACCGGGACCAAGGAAGGCTGCGGGGAAGGCGAGTGCGGCGCCTGCACGGTCCTGGTCGACGGGACGCCCGTGGTCAGCTGCCTGGTCCCGGTTGGCCAGGTGGAAGGTCGCGACGTCCGCACCGTCGAGGGACTCGCCGAGGACGGGCGACTCGACCCGATCCAGGCCGCCTTCGTGGACTCGGGCGGCGTGCAGTGCGGCATCTGCACGCCCGGCATCCTGATGTCGGCCCGGGCGTTCCTCGACTCGGGCACCGAGCCGACCGACGCTGCCATCCGCGAGGTGATCGCCGGCAACCTCTGCCGGTGCACCGGGTACATGAAGATCATCGACGCGATCGCGAACGCCGCCACGACGGCGCCGCGGGACGTGCGGGGCGGCCTGCCGCAGGTGCCGCGCGAGCTCCCCGGGCCGGCGATCCGGCCGAACGTCGAGCCGGGGTCGGATGTTCGCGTCGGGCCCGGCTTCGTGCGTCCGACCACGCTCGCCGAGGCATACGCCCTCCTGGCCGAGGGCTCCTGGCGACCGATCGCGGGCGGGACGGACATCATGGTCGAGCTCGCCGGAGACGCCGCGGCGACCGATACGTCGCTCCTGGACCTGACCGCGCTCGAGGAGCTGCGAGAGATCCGGGTCGATGGCGATCGACTCGTGATCGGCGCAACGGCGACCTATACCGACCTGCGCCGGTCGTCCCTCGTGGCCGCCCATCTCCCCGCGCTGGCGGAGATGTCGGGCGCGTTCGGGGCAACGCAGCTCCAGAACATGGCGACTCTGGGTGGCAACGTCGTGAACGCCTCACCGGCGGGCGACAGCCTGCCGCTGATCCTCGCGACGGAGGCCGTCATGGTGGCCGGCGGGCCGAGTGGCGAGCGGGCGATCCCCGCGGCGGCGTTCTTCACCGGCTACCGGACGACGGCGCTCGAGCCCGGCGAGCTGCTCCTGCGGATCGAGTTCCCGCTCGATGCGCGGCGACAGCTGCGCTACCGCAAGATCGGCACGCGGCGGGCGCTGGCGCTCGCCAAGGTCGCACTGGCGGTCACGTGGCGGCAGGAGGATGGCTCGGCCGCCTGGCACGATGTCCGCGTCGCGGTCGGCACGGTCACCGACGTCCCGATCCGGGCGCCGAGCGCCGAGGCCGTCCTCGAGGGCGCAGTGGCAGGCGCAGACGTGGCCGACCGGGCCGCGGCGGCCGTCCTCCTGGACATCCACCCGCGGGATGGCCTCCGTTCGACGGCGGCCTATCGCCGGTCGGCGACGTCACGGGTTCTGCGGCGGATGGTCCTCGACGCCATGGTGTAGGCGCGGCGGGAGCCGGCTCGGGGTCCCCGGCCGGGCGCTCGGGCCGAGCGCGAGGAGACGCGCCGAGCCGTCCGAGGTGAGGAGTGGGCTGCCTGGGGACGTCCAGCCTCGTCCAGGTCTGCGGAATCGCACGTCATCTCAACACCGCCGTCCGCTCGAGCACATGTTTCGCGGTGCCGCCGGTCGGCCAGCGCCCCGCGGCGCGCTTCGTCGCCGCCGGTCGAACGTGACTCGTGCGTGCAGCAGACGCCGAGCCTGGGTCGGGTCGCCGTCGCAGAGCCCGGAACGCTGACGAGGGGCGCAGATCGCGCCGGGGTGTTGACTTCACGTGCGATTCGGCACGGGCGAGGCGCGCGGTCACCGACGAGGAGTCCATCTGGGACCCGGACGCGTACCCGTGTCCTGCCGATCCCCGTCGAACGGCCGCGCGAACGGCGCCTACTCGGCGTAGCCCGGGTGCGCCACCCGCGAGCCTCCCGCCGCGGCCGTCGGGATGTGCGGCATGGAGCCGGTCACTCCGGCCAGCAGGGTCGCCATGACCGCGGCCGGCTCCAGCGAGAGCGCCTCGCCCGCGGCAGCCCCGGTGGGGGTCGCCTCGACCAGTGCGAACGTGTCGCGTTCGAGGACGGCCCGGAAGCCAGGCGCCGTGTACTCGATGCGACCGTTCACCGAGATCCGGTGCGTCCGGCCATCGAACCGTGCCTCCATCGCGCCGTCGCCGAGGAGCATGAATGCGTTCGCGGACTGCGCCTCGAAGTCCGCGCGGTCGAGGTAGAGCCGCGGCTTGTCCACGAACGGCCGGCCCGACGTGGGGCAGGCGGTGACGCACGTGCCGCACTCGTTGCAGAAGTCGGTCAGGACCGCGATCTGGAGCGGCTGGCTGACGACGAAGGGCGTGGACCCGGTGGCGACCACAGCGCCATCCGACACGGCCAGCACGGGCAGGTCGGCGCGCACCGGCGCAACCTGGTACGTCATGAGCGCCATGTTGGGACAGACGCCGACGCACAGGCTGCAGATCTGGTCGCAATCGAGGCAGCGACTCGCCTCGCGCACGGCCTCCTCGGCCGAGTAGCCGAGCACCGTCTCCTCGAACCCATCGCGGCGATCGAGGCCGCTGACCTGGATCGGCACGCGATACTCGCGCCGGGCCCGGCGCACGACGAGCGCCTGGACGTCCGGCAGCGGCACCTCCGCGGGCACGGTCCGCACCGAGCGGCCAAGCCGGGCCGCGATGGCCGCGGCGACGCGCTTGCCGTCGGCGGCGGCCTTCACGATGGAGGACGGGCCGCGGTCGGCAACGTCCCCGCCGGCGTATACGCCCGCGATCGACGTCTCGAACGTGGCGGGATCGACCGCGATGTAGCCGGCCGGGGTCAGGTCGGGTGCCCGGTCGCCGAAGAAGTCGAGGGTCGGGTGCTGGCTGATCGCGAGGATCAGCGTGTCCAGGCCGATCTCGAACTCCGACCCGGGGACGTCGTGCGGGACCTTGCGGCCGGCGGCGTCACGGGTCCCGCGGTACTCGGTCCGGAGGCACGTCAGCCCCGCGAGGGCTCCGTCCTCCACGTGGAGTCCCACGGGCCGCGCCAGCTCCACGATCCCGACGCCCTCTTCGCGAATGGCGTGGATCTCCTCCTGGTCGGCCGGCATCTGGTCCACGGTCCGCCGGTAGACCAGCGACACCGACGACGCGCCGACCCGGCGCGCGGACCGCACGCAGTCCATCGCCGTGTCGCCGGCGCCGACGACGGCGACCCGCTCCCCGATCGCGACGGGCCGGCCCTCCTTGACGCTCCGCAGGAATGTCACGCCGTCGATCACGCCGCGCGCGTCCTCGCCGGGGAGGCCCAGCGTCTTCGCCCGCTGGGCACCGACCGCGACGAAGGTCGCCGCGAAGCCGTCTCGGCGCAGGTCGTCGAGCGTGAAGTCCACGCCCGCCCGCTGGCTGTAGCGAATCTCCACGCCGAGGCGCTCGAGGACGCGGAGATCCTGCTCGATCTGCGCCTGCGGGAGGCGATACGTCGGGATCGCGCCACCGACCATCCCGCCGGCGTACGGGTGCGCCTCGAAGATCGTGACGCCGATCCCCGCGTCGGCGAGCCACTCTGCCGCCGCCAGGCCGGCTGGCCCGGCTCCGATGACCGCCACCCGGGGGCGCGGCGCGGGATCGGCCGCACGCCCGGCCGCAGCCGTCACCGGCTGCGAGCTCCCGAAGCTCGCGGGCTGGGGATCCGCGAACGTCGTCGCCGACAGCTCCTGGTCCATGATGAAGCGCTTGATCTGCCGGATCGCGAGCGGCTGGTCGAGGTGGGTCCGGATGCAGGTGCTCTCGCACAGGTGGTCGCACACGCGGCCGAGCACGGCCGGCAGCGGGTTGTCCATTCGGGTGATGCGGAGGGCCTCGCGGTAGTCCCCGGCGCGCACGGCGGCCATGTAGCGGGGCACCTGCTGGTCGATCGGACACTCATCGAGGCAGGGCGCCGCGATGCAGTCGAAGGCGCCGAGCGCGCGGTTCGTCTTCGAATGATCCGTCCGGAACGAGGCCTTCTGGTACCGCCAGTCGCTCCGCACCTCGGCGGCATAGCGACGCAGATTGAACCGGGCGCAGGCGACGACGTCGCTGCAGTCGCCATCGAAGTTGTCCCCGCTCGCCCGGCGCCGGATGAAGTCGGCCGTGCCGAGCGCGCCGACCGCGTCGTAGGCGGCGTCGACCTTCTCCGGGTACTGCAGCATCCGCAGGTAGCCGCCCGACTTGAGAAGGTCCGAGCAGACCGTCACGGTCCGCATCCCGGCACCCAGCAGGTCGGCCACGTTGAAGCAGTCGGCGCCACCGGCGAACGAGAGCGGCAGGGTGCCGCGGAACTCTTCGTTGAGGGTGGCGGCAAGGTTCGTGGTGACCGCGTGGAGCGCCCGGCCCGACAGGTACATCGTCGGGTCATCTGCGAAGACTCCGCGCCAGTTCTCCACCTCGAGCGTGTTGCTCAGCTTGAGGCCGAACGTCAGGTTCCGTGCGGCAGCGGCCCGACGGAGCGTGTGGAACATCGGGACGGCGTCGACGTACTTGAGGTCGTGCCCGAACGCCTCGTCGGGGATCGGCACGTCCACGAAGCCGAGCGTGTCGTTGACGATGTCGCGCACCCGCTCGGCGCCCAGCAGCGTCGGGTTGCATTTGACCGACGTGTGCAGGCCGCGCTCCTCGATGAGGTAGAGCGAGATCTTCTCGATCTCGTCGGGCGGGCACCCGTGCATCGTCGAGAGGGTGACCGTGTCCGAGAGGCGAACCGGGATGTCGATCTCGCGGACCGCCGGATAGCGGCGAGCAACGATGTCGATGTAGGCCGGCAGGTACGCGGACGCGTCGGCCATGGCGTCGAGATACCACTGCACGTTCGGCCGGCGGATGCCCTCGAGGTTGTACCCGACGCTCATGTTGAAGATCATGCCGGGGCGCTCGCCGGGCCAGCCCAGGACGCGGTGGAGTGCATGGATCAGGACCCAGGCACGCAGGTATTCATCGAAGGATTCGTGGACCTTGAGCTCCTGCGACCATTCGACGTTGTAGCCCTCGTCCGTGACGTCGATGCAGGGCTTGTGGACGTCGAGCTCGTCGAGGGTCTGGACCGTCTTGAGCTCGATCAGCCGCGCGCCCACGAGCCACGAGGCGATGATGTTCTGGGCCATCTGGGTCTGCGGCCCGGCTGCGACCCCGAATGGTGTCTCCAGCTCCACGCCGTACTCGCGGGTGCGGAAGCGGTGGTCGGCGCGGGGTACGAAGAAGGCCGAGCGCGGAACGTTGAACAGGGATCCCTTCCGCTCGAGCTCGGTGAACGTCCAGTCGGTCAGCTGCTCCATCGAGATGGGATGGAAACGATCGGACATGGGTGATCCCCCGTCGCGTCTACTGGCTGGCGTGGATGGAAGCGGACGGACCGGCGGGTCGCAGCGGGAGCCGGGCTCCGGGCTCACGTCGTGGCCGTGGCTGTATCCGCGGCTGCGGCTCTAGTTGCGTCCGCGGCTGCGGCTGTAGCTGCGTCCGCGGCTCCGGCTGGGTCTGCGTCTGCGGCTGCGTCCGTGGCCCTGGCCGGGTCTGCGTCTGCGTCGGCGTCTGCGGCCGTACTCGATCAATTGCGTCGCTGGCGAACCGTATGGCGAGTCCGGGCCGGCCGGCAGCGTCGCACGCGCCGACTGACGACCGACCCCGAGCACGAATTGCCGCACCGACGGGCTGCGCAGGCCCTTGCGGGACTCGCTGAAGCCGGCGGATCCGCCGTACGGTACGCAGGGCGCGCATTTGATCGGAAAGCCGGGCCACGGCGCCCGTCGCAGCGTCGCCGGCCGCCAGGTCGCGCGCCGCCACCGCGCGCGTCGCACCGTCGCCGACCGTCACGTCACCCGTCGCCACGTCGGGCGTCGTCACGGCGCCCGTCACAGGCGTGCGTGCAGGCGCGCCGCCTGTTCTCGCGCCTTCGCGCGGATCTCGTCGGCGTCGACGCGGGTCGGCCGGCCATCGGCGAACACGACCTCTCCGCCGATCTCAACGCGGAGTGGCCGGATCCCGGGAGTGAATGCGACCTGCCACGGGTCCATCGGGTCGTACGACCAGGTGACCCGGTCGCCCTTCGCCTCCGGCACGAGGCTCCAGCCGGTCTCGAGCCAGGACCAGGCCGTGCCCGGCCCGCAGGTGACATCGACCGACCGCTGGAGCGCATAGGCGATCCGGAACGTCTCGATCATGTCGGCGCCGATCCCGTCGGTGCCGAGCGCGACCGGGTTCGTGAACCGGGCGGGGTTCGCGTAGCCGACCGCGTTGTTGAGGTTGGAGAACGGGTTGTGGAGGATCGTCCCCTCGAGGGCGTGGCCCGTGGGGAGGTGGACGCAGTGCGCGAGGAGCCAGTCGTCGCGGGTGAGGCCGGCGAGCCGGGCCGGCGCCGCAGCGTCCTCCGGGCCCTCGCAGACGTGGACGTGCACCCCGACGCCGTGGTCGCGGGCGAGGCCCGCCGCCGCCTCGAGGGTCGCGTCCGAGCATGTGAAGGCCGCGTGGATCCCAACCAGCCCGCGTCCCCCAGCGGCGAGGAAGCGGCGATTCTCCTCGACGCCGCGCATCGCCCCTTCGGTCCCGTGGCGATCCGTCACTCCGTACGCACACACGACACGGACGCCGACCTCTGCGCACGCGTCGGCGATGACCGAGAGAGAGCCTTCGATCGCGTTCGGCGACTCATGGTGGTCGACGATGGCGGTCGTGCCCGACTCGAGCGCCTCGAGGGCGCCGAGCATCGCCGACCAGCGGATCATCTCCAGGTCGAGGGCGGCATCGAGGCGCCACCAGACCTGCTCGAGGATCTCCCCGAAGGTCGTCGCGACCTTCGGGGGCGCGGGCATCCCCCGCGCGAGCGCCGAGTAGAGGTGGTGATGGGCACATACGAGGCCCGGCGTGACCGTGGACATCACGCGGTCCCGGCCGGTTCGGCAATGGGCGCGGCTCCGTTCGTGCCGGGTGACGCGCTCGTGCCCACGACCGGCTCAGCTCCGTTCGTGCCGGGTGACGCTCCCGCATTCGTGGCGGCGTTGGCCGGGCGCGGCAGGCGGTCGACCCGGGGCAGCGCGGCCCGTGCGGCCGCGGAATCGCGCATCGGAAGGGCCGTCCGCCGGATCCCGTCGAAGGCGTACAGGGCACCCGCCACGGCGGCTGGCGTCGGCACCAGGACTGCCTCGCCGGCGCCCTTGGCTCCGTACGGACCCTCGGGCTGGGCCTCCTCCACGATGATCACGTCGACCGGGGGCATCGCCGACGCCGGCAGGATTCCCAGCGACTTGAGGGTGGTGGTGAGGGGAACCGAGCCCTCGGTGACGAACGCCTCGGTCAGGGCGAGCCCGAGGCCCATGTGGACGCCGCCCTCGACCTGGCCCTCGAGGAGGGTCGGGTTCATGGCCCGGCCGACATCCTGCGCGGCCACGACACGCTCGAGGCGCCCCTCGTCGTCGAGGATCACGACCTGCGTCGCCCAGCCGTAGGCCAGGTGGGTCACCGGATCAGCGATCCCCTCCCCGATCGGCGTGGTCCAGTCGACCACGAAGTCCCCGCGGAACTCCTGGCCGGCGAGGTCGCGTGGCTGCGCGCCCGGCGAGAGTGCATCAAGCGCCGCGCGCAGCTTGCGCGACGCGATCGCGACCGCCTGCCCGCCGAGCGTGGTCGCCCGCGACGCCGTCGTCTCGCCGGTGTCCAGCTCGCGCTCCGTGTCGACGAGGACGTGGACGCTTGCCGCCTGGACGCCCACTTCCTGGGCCACGATCTGCGCGAAGACGGTGTGGACGCCCTGGCCCATCTCGGTCCAGGAATGCCAGAGCGTCAGCGTCCCGTCGGCCTCGGGCCGCAGGATCGCCTTGCCGCCCTCGGCCATCCCGTTGCCGACCCCGACATTCTTGGCCCCGCACGCGATCCCGGCGAATCGCGCGCTGCGGTACACGTCGCGGACGGCGAGCAGGGTCTTCTCGAGCCCGACCCCCGGCCCCAGGAGCTGACCGCTGCCGAACCGGTCGCCGACGCGGACTGCGTTTCGCCAGCGGATCTCCCAGCCGTCGACGCCGACAAGCTCGGCCAGCCGGTCGAGGAGCCCGTCGATCGCAAACGTCACCTGGGGGACGCCGAAACCGCGGAACGCGCCCGCGGGCGGATTGTTCGTGTAGACCGTGCGGGCCTCGACGTCCACGTTGGGGACCCGGTATGCGCCGCAGGCGTGGCCCGCCGCGCGTTCCAGCACCTTCGCGCCGACACTGGCATACGCGCCGGTGTCGCCCACGATCCTGGCCCGCACGGCCACGAGGCGGCCCTCCGCGTCGCACCCGACCTCATAGTCCATGACCAGCGCGTGGCGCTTCGGATGGAGGCGGAGGCTCTCCGCCCGCGAGATCGTCAGGCGGACCGGCTGCCCGGTGAGGTGGGCGAGGAGCGCCGCCTGCCCCTGCACCGAGAGATCCTCCTTGCCGCCGAAGCCGCCGCCGGCCGCCACCTGCGTCACGCGGACGGCCGTCTCGGGAAGGGCGAGCAGCGCCGCGACCTGGCGCCTGTCGTCCCAGACGCCCTGCCCCTGGGAGAAGAGGCGCAGCGTCGGCGCGTCTGCGGAGGTGCCGGGTACGGCGAGACAGGATTCGGGCTCGAGGAACGCGTGCTCGACCGCGCTGGTGGTGAACCGGTCGCGCACGACGTGGGTCGCGGCGGCCAGGGCTGCCCCGGCGTCGCCGCGGCGGACCACCGCGGTCTCGAGGAGATTGCCGCGTGCGTGGATCGCCGGAGCGTCGGGCTCGAGCGCCGCGAACGGGTCGCTCACCGGGGTGAGCACCTCGTACTCCACGTCGATCATCGCAGCCGCCGCCCGCGCTTCACGCCGGGTCCGGGCTGCGACCGCGGCCAGGACGTCGCCGACGTACCGCGTCGTCTCGCCTTCGGCCACGAAGACCGGCCAGTCGTGCGCGATCAGCCCGACGATCCGCTCACCAGGGACGTCCACGGCGGTGACGACCGCCACGACCCCGGGCGCCGCGGCGGCCCGCGACGTGTCGATTCGAAGGACGACGGCCCGCGGGTGGTCGGAGAATCGCAATGCCGCGTGGATCATTCCGGGCGCGTCGAGATCGTTCACGAACGGCTGGTCGCCGAGCGCCAGCTCCCGCGCTCCGTGGCGCGGCGTGCGCGAACCGACTCCGCCATCGGCGTCGGCCGCGGGCGTCGGATCGCCCCGGCGCACGGCCGCGGCACGCTCGATCGCGTCGATGACCTTGACGTAGCCGGTGCACCGGCAGAGGTTGCCGGCCAGCGCACGCGCGATCTCCTCGCGGGACGGAGCGTCGTCGCGTTCGAGCAGCACGTGGGCCTTCATGACGATCCCGGGCGAGCAGAAGCCGCACTGGGCCGCGCCGGTCGCCGCAAACGAATCCGCCCAGATCGCCCGCGCCTCGGGCGAGAGCCCCTCGAGCGTTGTCACGTGCTTGCCCGCGATGCGGGACGCCGGCTGCGCGCACGACACGACCGGACGGCCGTCGACGATCACGGTGCACGCGCCGCAGGATCCCTCGGGCGCGCAGCCGTCCTTCATCGAGCGAAGCCCCAGCCGCTCGCGGAGCACGTCGAGGAGGCTCTCGTCGGGCGCGGCGTCGACCGAGACCTGCGTGCCGTTCAGAATGAGCTCCATCGAAGGTTCTCCTATGCCGGCAGCAGCCGGCCGCGCACCCAGGCGCCGCGGACCATCTGCGGGTGGGTTCGGAAGATGAGGCGGCTCACGATCTCGGCGGGCTCGTCGGTCGAACCTGCCCCGGGAATTGGCTCCGTGAGCGACGTATCGATCGCGATCATGTCCGCATCCTTGCCCGGCTCGAGCGAGCCGATCGTATTCGCGAAGCCGAGCGCAGCGGCGCCGCCAAGCGTGCCCACCCGAAGCCACCCGAACGGATCGAGGGCCGGCCGTCGATCGCCGGCGACGGCCTGGAGGGCGTGTTGAGCATACGCCCCGACGCGCATCACCTCGAAGATCGACGGGTCGGGCCCCCCGGAGACGTCGGAGCCGAGCCCGACCGGGATCCCCTCCTCGAGGTAGCGGGCGAGGGGCATGATCCCGCTCGGCAGGAAGAGATTGGAGGCCGGGCAGTGGGCTACGCCGGCGCCGCTCTCCGCGAGCCGCCGAATCTCGCGCTCGGACAGATGGATTGCGTGTGCGAAGAGCGCGCGGGGCCCGCCGGGGCCAAGGGCGCCGGCCCGATCGTAGACATCGAGGTAGTCGCGCGCGTCCGGGAATGCCGCCCGGACAGCCTCCATCTCGCCCGGATCCTCCGAGAGATGCGTCTGCCAGAGCGACCCGGATTCGGCGGCGAGGCGCGCGGATGCCAGAAGCATCCCGGCCGTGCAGCTCGGCGCGAAGCGTGGCGTGAACGCGTGGTGCAGCCGTCCACCGTCCCGGCCATCCCAGCGCGCCGAGAGCGCGGCAGACGCCCGGACGCCGGCGTCGTCGGCTCCGCTCGGCGCGGAGCCGCGCTCGACACCCACCGCCCGGTCCATCAGGACGAGCCCGATCACGGCCCGGATGCCGTGCGTCTCGGCCGATCGAAGCAGCATCTCCGTGGCTGCCGCGTTGTCGGACGCATAGGCGACGACGGTCGTCGTGCCCGCGGCGGCGAACGCACGCATCGCGAGTGGGCCGAGACGTTCCGCCGCGGCTGCGTCGAAGCGCCGTTCGAGCGGGAAGGTATACCGCTCGAGCCAGGTCAGAAGGTCCAGCCCGGCCCCGAGCCCCGCGTTCGGCAGCTGGGGGATATGCGTGTGGAGGTCGACCAGCCCCGGCATGACCAGCCACGGCCGAACGTCGTGGACCGGGATGTCCGCCGAAGCGTCGGCGCCCTGCACGCTGGAGCCCTGCACGCCGGCTCCCTGCACGCCGGCTCCCTGCACGCCGGCGCCGGTCGAGGCCTCCCCTCCTCCGGCCCACGCTTCGACGCGGGAGATCCGTCCGCGCGCATCGACGTCGACGGCGCCGTCGGCGAGGTATCGTGTTGCGCCGGCCGCAAGCGGGGTCAGGATCCGCGCCCGCAGCCGGAACGGCGGGGCGAACGGCAGCGACGTCATCGCGACATCTATCCTCGTCATGCGAGCGGATCCCGGTTACCGTCTCGAGAGACCATCAGCCCTTTGGCTGCTCCCGGTCCCGAATCTATCGAGCGCCGCGAGGAACCTGCCCGTGCCCTTCGGCACGTTCCTGCGCCGTTCCGGGTCCCGATCGGGTTGGGATACGCGCTCCCTCCTCCAGCCGACATCACTGAATCGAGGAACGTCAATTGAGCAAGATCGCGGTCGTTGCCGTGGGCGGCAACTCACTGATCAAGGACGCGCACCACCAGGAGATCACGGACCAGTACGCCGCCGCCGTCGAGTCGAGCAGGCACGTGGTGGGCATGATCGAGCAGGGCTGGGACGTCCTCCTGACCCACGGGAACGGCCCGCAGGTCGGGTTCATCCTGCGTCGCTCCGAGCTGTCGCGAGCGGAGCTGCATCCGGTGCCGCTCGACTACTGCGGCGCCGACACGCAGGGCGCCATCGGCTACATGTTCCAGCGCGCGCTGGGCAATGAGTTCCGGCTGCGCGGCATGGACAAGCACGCCGCCACGGTCATCACCCAGACCCTGGTGGACAAGGACGACCCCGCGTTCAGCCATCCAAGCAAGCCGATCGGCTCCTTCATGGACCAGCCCACGGCCCGGGCGCACCAGGAAGAGGACGGATGGAGCGTCGTCGAGGACGCGGGACGTGGCTGGCGGCGCGTCGTGCCGTCGCCCCTCCCGGTGAAGATCGTCGAGTTCGACGCGATCGTGGCCCTCATCCACGCCGGGTTCACGGTGGTCGCATCCGGTGGCGGTGGGATCCCCGTCATCGAGCAGGCGGGCGATCTCGTCGGCATCGAAGCCGTGATCGACAAGGACTATGCCGCCTCGACCCTCGCCCGTGACCTGAAGGCGGACCTCTTCGTGATCACGACGCAGGTGGACAAGGTGGCCCTGAACTTCGGCAAGCCCGACCAGCAGCTGCTGGACACGCTGACGCTCGCGGAGGCAAAGGAATACCACGCGCAGGGCCACTTCCTGGCGGGCTCGATGGGGCCCAAGATCCAGGCGATCATCTGGTACCTCGAAGGGGGCGGCAAGGAAGCCCTCATCACGAGCCCGGAGAACATCGAGCGCGGGCTGCGGGGCGAGACCGGCACCAGGTTCGTGCAGTAGGCACGCGCCACGAAGCGGGCTGGGCCCGAAAGGACCGCATGAGCCGGCTCCTCGTCTCCGGCTGCGAGGCCGTCGTCACGATGGACGACGCAGGGACCGAGCTGTCCGGGGGGTCGATCCTGGTCGAGGACGGCGTCATCCGCTGGGTCGGGACGGGCAACCCGCCGGAAGACCTTGCGGCCGGCGCCGACCTTCTCGACGGCCGGGGGTGCGTGGCGATCCCCGGCCTCGTCAACGCCCACCATCACCTCTACCAGACCCTGACTCGGGCTCGCGCCCAGGGGGCGGGCCTGTTCGGCTGGCTCACCGAGCTCTACCCGGTGTGGGCCGGCCTCGATGCAGAATGGGCCCGCGTCGCCGCGGCGGCCGGGCTCGCCGAGCTGGCCCGTTCCGGCTGCTCGACCTCGACCGACCATCCCTACATCTTCCCGGCGGGAGCGGGCGACCTCCTCGCGGCCGAGATCGAGGCCGCGCGGATCATCGGCCTGCGCTTCCATCCCTGTCGCGGTTCGATGGACATGGGAGCCTCGAATGGCGGCCTTCCGCCGGACGCCGTGGTGGAAGACACCGATTCGGCGCTCGCGGAGACCGAGCGGGCGGTCGGCCGGTTCCATGACCCGGCACCGGGATCCATGCTTCGCGTGGCGATCGCGCCGTGTTCGCCGTTCTCGGCAAGCGAGCGGCTGATGAAGGAGTCGGCGCTGCTGGCCCGCCGGCTCGGGGTCCGGCTCCACACCCACGTCGCTGAGACGGCGGACGAAGCGGCCTTCTGCGAGGAGCGCTTCGGATGCCGCCCGATCGAGCTCCTCGACCGCCTCGGCTTCCTCGGGGAGGACGTCTGGCTCGCTCACGGGGTGCACCTCTCGAGCGAGGACATCGCCAGGCTGCGTGCGACCGGCACGGGCATCGCGCATTGCCCCACCTCGAACATGCGGCTGGGCTCCGGCATCGCCCCGGTCCGGGAGCTCCTCGATGCCGGGGTGCGGGTGGGGCTCGGCGTGGACGGCTCCGCGTCCAACGACGGCGGCAACCTGCTCGGGGAGGTGCGGCAGGCGCTTCTCGTTGCGCGCGGTCGGGGCGGGCCCGGCGCGATGGGCGCGCGCGAGGCCCTGCGGCTCGGTACCCGCGGCGGCGCCGCGTGCCTGGGTCGCGATGACGTGGGCTCGCTCGAACCCGGGAAGCGGGCCGACGTGGCACTCTTCGGCGTGACCGGGCTGGCAACGGCAGGGATCGAGACGGACCTCGTTGCGGGGATCGTCCTTGCCTGGCCGCAGCCCGTCCGCCACCTCCTGGTGGAAGGCAGGTTCGTCGTCCGGGAGTGGACGCTCGCGACCGCCGACGAGGCGGCCCTCGCCGCGGAAGCCCACCGCCTGGCCGGGCGGATCTCCACACGGGCGGACGGGGCGCGGTGACGAACGGGCAATGACGGCCAGGACCGGCGCCGCCCAGACCACAACAGGCCGAATGGCACTTCGGACCCGGCGCCGGCCTGTGGCACAGTTCGAACGCATGGATGTCAGACGACTAGCGTCTGAGCCGGGAGCGGCCCGAGCCGTGCCGTGCACGCGGTCCTGGCAATCCTGAACCCCTGGAGGCGTCAGCGATGCGACTCGCGAGTCGGATGGACCGGATCGGGACAGAGACCGCGTTCGAGGCGGCGGCCCGTGCCCGCGCGCTCGAGGCGACCGGCGTCGACGTCGTGCACCTCGAGGTTGGTGAACCCGATTTCGACACGCCCGCGAACATCCGGGCGGCGGCCAAGAAGGCGCTCGACGAGGGCAAGACCCACTACGCGCCATTTGCCGGAATCCCCGAGCTGCGCTCCGCGATCGCGGACGACGCGACCGCGCGCAAGGGATTCCCCGTCTCACCGGACCAGGTCTTCGTGACCGTGGGCGGCAAGGGCGTGATGCTCTACGCAATCGAGGCCCTGGTCGACGACGGCGACGAGGTCATCGTGCCCGATCCGGGCTATCCAATCTACGAATCGCTGGTCAGCTGGATCGGCGGCTCGGCGATCCCGATCCCGATCCGCCAGGCGAACGGCTTCCGACTCGACCCCGAGGAGCTGGCCTCGCTGGTCACGCCGCGCACCCGGATGATCGTGCTGAACTCCCCGGCGAACCCCTCCGGCGGCGTGCTGACGCGGGCGGATCTCGAATCGATCGCCGAGCTCGCGCTGGCCAACGACCTGGTCATCCTGGCCGATGAGATCTACGGCCGCATCCTCTACGAGGGCGAGCACGTCTCGATCGCGAGCCTGCCGGGCATGGCCGAACGGACGGTGGTCCTCGACGGCTTCTCGAAGACCTACGCGATGACCGGCTGGCGGCTGGGCTACGCGATCGTGCCGGAATGGCTCTCATTCGCGTTCGGGCGGCTGATCATCAACTCGGTCAGCAACGTCTGCTCGTTCGCCCAGCACGGCGCCGTCGAGGCGCTCCGCGGCCCGCAGGACGAGGTTGACAGGATGGTCGCCGAGTTCCATGCCCGGCGCGACCTGGTCGTGGACGGGCTCAACGCGATCCCGGGCATCACGTGCCTGCGACCCTCGGGCGCCTTCTACGTCCTTCCCGAAGTGTCCGGCACGGGGCTCACCGGAGGCGAGCTGTCCAACCGGCTGCTGTACGAGGCCGGGGTCTCGACACTGGCGGGGACCGCGTTCGGCGGGGTTGCCACCGACCACATCCGGCTCAGCTACGCGAACTCGCAGGCGAACATCCGCACGGCGCTCGACCGGATCGGGCAGTTCGTCGGCACGCTGGCGACGTCGGCGTAGGGACCGGAAGCAACGAAGGCGGCAGAGGGATGGCATCCGTGACCGACATCAACGGGCTGACCCGCGTCGACGACCTCTACGCGGAGGCCGAGCGCCAATTCGCGGACTGGGAGGTCGTGACGGACCTGGTCGACGAGATGATCGACCTGACCCTGAACTACCGCCAGTCGGGGCATCCCGGCGGCAGCCGTTCCAAGGTGCACATCTTCCTCGCGCTGCTCCTGTCGGGCGCCATGCGCTGGGACATCCGCCGTCCCTGGCTCCCGTTCGCGGACCGGTTCATCCTTTCGGCCGGGCACACCGTGCCGCTCGTCTACGCCACCCTGGCGATCCTCAACGAGACCCTCCGGGCACGCCGGGAGTGGACCGGGGACACCCGGTTCGATTTCCCCGACGACGGTCGCTGGGCGCTCACCTGGGAGGATCTGCCCCGACTTCGACACCGCGGCGGCCTGCCCGGGCATCCCGAGATGGAGGGCAAGACCCTCTTCCTCAAGTTCAACACCGGCCCGTCCGGCCACGGCATGCCGCCGGCCGCGGGCGAGGCGCTCGCTCTCAAGCTCGCCGGCTGCGAGGACGTGCGCGTCTTCGCCATCGAGGGCGAAGGTGGCCTGACGCCGGGCGCCAGCCACGAGACGCGCAACGCGGCGTGGGGCCTCGGGCTCTCCAACCTCGTGTTCCTCGTCGACTGGAACGATTTCGGGATCGACGAGTTCCCCGCCTCGTCGGTTGTGCCGGGCACGCCGGAGACCTGGTTCGCCGCGTACGACTGGCGGGTCAACGGCACGCCCGACGGCATGGCTCTGGCGCCCGTGACGCGCGCGGTGCTCGAGGCGGCGCGCGGCGAGAATCCCGACAGGCGCCCATCGGTGGCCTGGTTCAAGACCCGGAAGGGCCGCGGCTACGGCAAGTACGACGCGAAGAGCCACGGCACGCCCCACACGATGAACGCCCCGGAGTTCTGGGCCGTGCGCCACGCGTTCATGGCGAAGTACGGCGTGGAATACGCGGGCGTGGACCAGCCGGCGCCGTTGGACGCGGGCGAGCTCGCCCGCCAGGCCGAGACCAACCTGGGCATCGTGGCGGCCGTCCTGCGCGACCGGCGCGACGTCGTCGAATCCGTCTCGGATCGCCTGCTCGAGCTGGCGGGCCGGGTGCCCGAGCGTGTGCCCTCGTTCAACCTGGGCGGCGTCGGGAAGAGTCTCTTCGAGGACCAGCGCCTCTACGACTACCGCGCGTACCCGCCGCAGATCTGGAAGCAGCCCGGCGAGAAGGCTCCCAACCGGGCTGCCCTCGGTGCCTGGGGCGCGTGGGTCAACTCGTTCGCGAAGGCCGAGTACGGGCGTCCCCTCTTCATCGCCGCGTCCGCCGACCTTGCCGAGTCGACGAACCTCGCCGGGTTCGGCAAGGGCTTCGGGGACCTCGAGGGCTGGGGCTGGTACGAGCGCGACACCAACCCGCGGGGTGCGCTCCTGCCCACCGAGATCACCGAGTTCACCAACGCCGGCTTGATGGTCGGCCTGGCCACCGTCAACCTGGCCGACGACCCGTTCGCCGCATTCAACGGCTTCTGGGGCGCCTGCTCGACCTACGGCTCGTTCAGCTATCTCAAGTACGGACCCATGCGGCTGTTCAGCCAGCTGGCCCAGGACACCCAGCTCAAGGTCGGCAAGGTGCTCTGGGTCGCGGGCCACTCTGGCCCGGAGACCGCCGAGGATTCGCGCACCCATTTCGGGGTCTTCGAGACCGGCGTGACGCAGCTCTTCCCCGAAGGCCACGTGATCGACCTGCACCCCTGGGATTACAACGAGGTCCCGGTCGTACTGGGCGCCGCGCTGGCCCAGGCGGCGCCGATCGTGGCGCTCCACCTGACGCGCCCGCCGATCGAGCTGCCCGACCGCGATGCGCTGGGCATCCCGTCCCATTTCGAGGCGGCACGCGGCGCGTACGTGCTGCGCGACTTCCGGCCGGGGCAGCCGGCCATGGGCACCGTCTTCGTGCAGGGCACCACGAGCACCGCCAACCTCGTGAAGCTCCTGCCCGACCTGGACCGGGAGCGCCTCAACGTCAAGATCGTGGCCGCCATCAGCCCGCAGCTGTTCCGGCTGCAGCCGGCCGACTACCAGGCCCGGACGGTGACCCCGGCCGACCGGATCGACGGGATGTCGATCACCAACCGGGCCGCCCGCCTGATGCACGACTGGGCCGACGGCCCGCTGGCCCTCGAGTACTCGATGGGCTCGGACTGGGACGATCGGTGGCGGACCGGCGGCACGCTCGACGAGGTCATGGACGAAGCGCACCTCACCGAGCCGTACCTGCTGGCAGGCATCGAGCGGTTCGTGCGTGAGCGCGAGTCGCGCCTGCGGCGGGTGCGCGAGGCGCTCGAAGCCGCGGAGTCACGCGGGGCGGGTTGACCGCAGACCCGCCCATCGCCACCACCCGTCCCCGACAGCCACATCGTGCGGAGGAGCACCCCCATGCAGCCACTCGAACTCGAACGGAACGTCACGGACGCGAACGTCTATGACAACACGGTCGCGCGGTTTCGCGAGGCTCGCATCGGGCTCCCGACGTTCGCGCAGCTCGCCGACCCGTCCCGGATCCCGGCGAAGATCCGCGCCGCGCTGGCCGGGGTGGGGCCCGACGACGCGCACCCCCTGAACCTCTTCCGCGTCAACTGGTTCAATGACGACACGCGGCGCGGCATCGCGGCGGTGCCATCCCACGTCGTGCTCCCGAAGGAGCTCACCGGCGTGGACGCGCGCATCGTCGTCGCCTTCGGCGACCGGTTCCCGATGATCGGGGCGCACAAGGTGCTCGCGGCCTACGGCTGCCTGGTGCCGCGGGTCATCACCGGGCAGTTCGACCCGACGCGCCACCGCGCGATCTGGCCGTCAACCGGCAACTATTGCCGGGGCGGGGTCGCCATCTCGCGGATCATGGACTGCCGGGGCGTCGCCGTGCTGCCGGAGGGCATGAGCCGGGAGCGGTTCGCCTGGCTGGAGGACTGGGTCGTCGATCCGTCGGACATCATCCGGACGCCGGGCACCGAGAGCAACGTCAAGGAGATCTACGACCGCTGCAAGGAGCTTGCGGCCGACCCGGAGAACGTGATCTTCAACCAGTTCTCCGAGTTCGGGAACTACATCGCCCACTACCTCGCGACGGGCTCCGCGCTCCTGAACGTCTTCGACTCGATGCGCGAGACGGAGCCGGGTCTGCAGTTGCGGGCCTTCGTCTCGGCGACCGGCTCGGCCGGCACCATCGCCGCGGGGGACTATCTGAAGGAGCATGCCGGCTCCCTCACCGTGGCGGTCGAGGCGCTGGAATGCGCGACGATGCTCCGCAATGGCTTCGGCGAGCACAATATCCAGGGGATCGGCGACAAGCACATCCCGTTCATCCACAACGTCATGGCGACCGACGTGGTGGTCGCGGTCTCCGACCGCGCGACGGATCGCCTGGGCGTCCTCTTCAACACGGACGTCGGCCGCGCCTACCTCGGCGGGCGGCGGAGCGTACCGCGCGAAGGCACGGACGCGCTCCCGTCCATGGGCCTCTCGAGCATCGCCAACGTGCTCGGCGCCATCAAGACCGCGAAGTACTACGACATGGGCCCCGACGACGTGATCGTCACGGTGGCGACCGACGGTGCGGCCATGTACGGGAGCGAGCGGGACCTGGCGCTGAAGAAGTACTTCACGAGCGGGTTCGACGAGGTGGCTGCGGGGGAGGTCTTCGGCGAGCACCTGCTCGGCGCCACGACCGACCACCTGCTGGAGCTCTCGCGGGAGGACCGCGTGCGGATCTTCAACCTCGGCTACTTCACGTGGGTCGAGCAGCAGGGGATGTCGATCGAGGAGTTCCGGATCCGCCGGGACCCCGGGTTCTGGAGCGACCTGCCCAAAATCGTGACCGACTGGGACCGGATGATCGACGAGTTCAACGCCCGGACGGGAGCCCTGGAGGCCGGATGACCACGCGACCGGGCGCGCTCGACAGCGCCCCAGCCGGCAGCGCTGCCGAGCGCCTCACCAGCGCCCCAGCCGGCGCCCTCGGCAGCGCGCTCGTGTGCGCCGGGTGCGGCGCTTCGGCGGCGCCCGGCGACCCCTATCCGTTCCGCTGCCCGAACGCCGGCGCCGGCGACGACACGGACCACGTCCTGCGCCGCGTGCTGGACCTCGGCGCCGCCACGTTCCCGCGCGCCGGGAACGGGGACGCCACGACGAATCCCTACATCTACTACCGGCGCCTGTTCCACTCGTGGCACGTGGCCCGGGCGGGCGGGATCGACGACGATGCGTACTGTGCGCTGGTCGCCCGCCTCGACGGCGAGGTCGCCAGGGTGGATGGCCGCGGGTTCGTCCCCACGCCGTTCTTCCGCGCGGATGCGCTCAGCGACCAGCTCGGGTTCGCGCAGGACGGCGGGGTCTGGGTCAAGGACGAGACCGGGAACGTGTCCGGCTCGCACAAGGCCCGCCACCTCTTCGGGTTGCTCGTCTACCTCGAAGTGATGGAACTGCTTGGCCGAACCGACCCGGCCGACCGACCCCACCTCGCGATCGCGAGCTGCGGGAACGCCGCGATGGCGGCGGCAGTCGTCGCGGCGGCGGGCCGTCGCGTGCTGGACGTCTTCGTGCCGGTCGATGCCGATCCCCTCGTGGTGTCCCGGCTGCAGGAGCTCGGCGCCCGGGTCACCGCCTGCCCGCGCGAACCCGGTGTCACCGGCGACCCGACCTATCACCGGCTCCTCGGGGCGCTCGCGGATGGTGCCCTGCCCTTCACCTGCCAGGGAAACGAGAACGGGCTCGCGGTCGAAGGCGGCTTCACGCTCGGGTACGAGATGACGACGGCCCTCGCGGGCGGGCCGGGCCTCGACAGGCTCGTGGTCCAGGTGGGCGGTGGCGCGCTCGCGAGCGCGTGCATCGAGTCGATCGACGACGCCGTTGCCCTGGGGGCGCTTCCGCGGGCGCCTCGCTTCCACGCGGTGCAGACGGAGGGTGCCTGGCCGCTGCGTCGGGCGTTCGACCGGCTCGCCGCGCGCCTGCCGGTCGACGCGGCCCCTGGCGACGTGCGAGAGACGCTCCGGTACGGCGCGACGCACCGGTCCGCGTTCATGTGGCCATGGGAGGAGGAGCCCCGGAGCGTCGCGCACGGGATCCTCGACGACGAGACCTACGACTGGCTCGCTGTGGTCGAGGGGATGCTCCGAACCGGCGGGAGTCCCGTCGTGGTTGGCGAGGACGTGCTCGTCCACGCCAACGAGCTCGCGGTCAGCGCGACGGGCATCGACGTCGACCCGACCGGCTCATCGGGGCTTGCCGGATTGCTGGCCCTGCGCGACCGCGGAGACGTCGGCGACCACGAACGGGTCGGAGTCCTCTTCAGCGGCGTCCGCCGCTGACCAAGGCGGGCGGCGTCCCACGCTGATCGTGCCGCGCGGCGTCCGCCCCTGCCAGCCCCTCGCCGCCCTCGCCGCCGCTCGCCGGCCCGCTACGCGCCCGCGGGGACCGGGACGTCCGGACGGACCCCGGCCATCATCATGCCGATCTCCTCGCGGGTGGCCGTCCGCGGGTCCGCCGAGCCGATGATCATCCCCTCGTACATCACCAGGACGCGATCCGCGATCGTCATGACCTCGTCGAGGTCCTCGGAGATGATCACGGTGGCCGTGCCACTGTCGCGTT
Organism: Candidatus Limnocylindrales bacterium; assembly: GCA_038214375.1. Taxonomy (GTDB): domain Bacteria; phylum Chloroflexota; class Limnocylindria; order Limnocylindrales; family CSP1-4; genus CTSoil-043. Next base: position 8,586 of record JBBQRX010000029.1, on the reverse strand, counting down.
GCGCGACCAGGCGCTCGTGGATGTACAACGACGCGGACACGTCGATTCCCCGCGTCGGCTGGGCGACCAGCAGCACGTCGGGCTGGCCGGAGAGCTCGCGGGCCATGATCAGCTTCTGGATGTTGCCGCCGGACAGGCTCCGAACGGGCGTCTCCAGGTTCGGCGTCTTCACGTTGAAGGCGGCGACCAGCGCATCGCAGTGCCGGCGGATTGCCCGCGTTCGCAGGAACCCGAACCGGCAGAATGCGCGGCTGGCGTAGTCCACCAGCAGGAGGTTCTCGCCGACACTGAAGTCGGCCACGACGCCGTCCCGCATGCGCTCCTCCGGCACATACCCGAGTCCCGCCGACCGGATCGCGGCCGGGCCGTGTCCGGCCAGCTCGGTCCCGTTCAGCGTGATCGAGCCGCTGGAAGGGGGCCGGAGCCCGGCGATCGCCTCGGCGAACTCCCGCTGGCCGTTGCCCGCCACGCCGGCGATCCCCACGAGCTCGCCCGAGCGGACCTCGAAGCTGACGCCGCGCACCGCCTCGGTTCCCCGATCGCTCGCGACGCGGAGATCCTGCACCACGAGCCGGCTCGCGCCGGCGACGCCCTTCGAGGGTGCCTCCTCGGCGGCGACGTGGTGCCCCACCATCATCTCCACGAGCCGCTCGCGGGTCGCCTCGGCGGCCGGCAGCGTGCCGACGACATGGCCATTCCGAAGCACGGTGATCCGGTCCGACAGGTCGAGCACCTCGTGGACCTTGTGCGAGATGAAGACGAGGCCGCGACCACTTCTGGTCATCTGGCGGAGGACGGCGAAGAGATCCTCCACCTCCCGCGGCGTCAGGACGGCGGTCGGCTCATCGAGCACCAGCAGCTCGACGTCGCGATAGAGCGCCTTGATGATCTCCACGCGTTGCCGCTCACCCACGGAGAGCTGCCACACGAGCGCCTGCGGGTCGACCCGGAGCCCGTACGTCTCCGAGAGCTCGTTGATGCGCGCCGAGACCGCCTCGAGGCCGGTCAGCGGCCCGCGCGTGGACCTGCTGCCCAGCGCGACGTTCTCGGCGACCGTGAGGGTATCCACCAGCATGAAGTGCTGGTGGATCATGCCGATTCCATGCCGGATTGCGCTCGAGGGCGAGCCGATCGCGACCCGCTGGCCGTTGATCCGGATCTCGCCCTCGTCCGGCCGGTAGAGCCCGTAGAGCACGCGCATGAGCGTGCTCTTGCCGGCGCCGTTCTCACCGAAGAGCGTGTGAACCTCGCCGGCTCGAACGTCGAAGTCGACCGCGGCGTTGGCAACCACCCCGGGAAATCGCTTGGTGATGCCGCGCATCTCCAGGATCGGGACCCCGGCAACGCCGGTCGCGTCCCCCGGGGTGGTCACCGCCACGGTCATGCTTTCCGAGCTACCCGTCGATCACTTGGGAACGCTGACCGACCCGTCGGTGATCCCCTTGATCAGCGAGTCGGCCTTTGCCTTCACCTCGGCGGGCAGGTTGAACCCGGCGTTGAACTGGATCACCGCACCATCGTTGCCGAGGGTCGCCGTGAACGTGGTACCGCCGAGCTTGCCACCCTTGATGTCGGTGAGGATCTCGTCGACGATCGGGGACCAGTCGTACACCTGGCTGGAGACGACGTTGGACGGGGCAAGGGACACCTGGGTCCACTGCGTGCCGAACCAGGGAAGGTTGTTCGTCTTGGCGATGCCGATTGCGCCCACGACAGCCTGCGCGGTGCCGCTCAGCACGTCGGCCTTGTTGGCCACGAAGGTGGTGGCAGCGGCCGCCATCAGGCTGACGTCGCTGAAGGACCCGGTGTAGACGGGGATGCAGCTGATCGAGGACGCCACCGACTTGGCGCCCGCACAGAAGCCATCCACGTAGAGCTTCGCATCACCGACGGCGATCGGGCCGATGACCCCGAGCACCTTGGACTTGCTGAGCATCGCCGCCATCGCGCCCTGGACGTAGCCGCCCTCGTTCGAGTTGACCTGGTAGGCAAAGACGTTCGGGAGGTCGAAGGTGGATCCCGCGGTGCCCCAGGCGAAGGAGACGTTGGGGAACTTGGGCGCCAGCTGCTGGATCGTGGATCCGTACTGGGACCCGTGCGCGATGATCAGGTTGAAGCCCTGCGTGGCGTAGGTCTGGATCACGTTCGCGGCAGTGGCGACCACGAACTGGTTATCCGAGACGGCGATCTCGAGATTGAACTTCCCCTTGAGCTTGTTGACCGCCTCGACCATCGACTGGGTGAAGGCAAGGTCATTGACGGCGCTCGGCGCAACGATGGCCACCTTGAGCGTGGTCGCGGCCGCGCTGGGGCTGGGCTCGGAGGACGCGGGTGCTGCCGCGCTCGGGCTCGGCGCGGTCGATGGGGCCGCGGCTGCGCTCGGGCTCGGCGCCGACGAGGCGGGCGCGGGCGTGCTGCTGCCACCGCAGGAGGCAGCCACCAGCGCGACCAGCACTGCGGGCAGGATGAGCGAGAGCTTGCGGTCTAGGTGCCTGTGCATCGTGGTCTCCTGTGAAAGGGTCCTGGGTTGGTCGGGCGCTTCCGAGCGCTGGCGCGGTGGGGGACGGGCACTCGGATCGCGTCAGCCCTCCCTCTCGTACGGTCTGCCAAGGGCGGCGGGCTGACGGAACCGACGGGCGAGGAAGAGCAGGGCGAGCACCGTGATGACCGCCGGCGCCGTCGCGGCCAGGTCGGATGCGTTGAGGGGGATGATCCCGAGCGATTTCCAGGTGAGGATGACCACCCCGACGAGCCCGTACAGCAGCGCCCCCGCCATGACGCCAACCGGTCGCCACGCCCCGAAATACACGAGCGCGACGGCGATGAACCCCTCGGCCTGGGTCAGATTCACCTGGAAGATGCCGCCGTACATCAGGAGGCTTGCGCCGGCGAGTCCCGAGAAGGTGGAGCCGATGATCAGGGTGGACCATCGGATGCGCTCGACGCTCACGCCAAGGCTGTCGGCAGCGGCCGGGTTCTCCCCCACCGCCCTGATCTTCAGCCCGTAGGTCGTGCGGTTGAGCACGAACGTGACGACCGGGACCAGCAGGAAGGCGAGGTACACGAGCAGGCTCTGCCGGAAGAACATCCCGCCGATCACCGGGATCCCCTCGAGAAACGGGATCCCGACCGGTGGCAGCGTGGCGATCGGCAGCGGCGTGCCGACGAGCTTCTGGAAGAGCAGCGCGCTGAAGCCGAGGCCGAAGAGGTAGACCCCGATCCCGCTGATGCCCTGCTCGGCCTTGAGGGTCACGCTCACGAGGGCCGTGACCACGCCCATGAGCGTGCCCGTGGCCGCGCCTGCAAGGATGGCGAGGAGCAGGTTCTCGGTCCGCAGCGCCGTGTAGTACGTGGCAAACGCGGCGAGCAGCATGATCCCGTCGACGCCGAGGTTGATGACCCCGCTTCGCTGGCCGATCGTCTCGCCGAGCGCCGCAAGCAGGAACGGTGTCGCGAGCGCGATGCCGGATGCGACGGTGACGGTGAGGACGTCGAGCGTGAAGAACTGGTTCATTCGTCACCCGGTCCTTCGACGGCCGGAAATGGGTCGCCGGAGGGAGGGCGCGCCGGTGCGGCTCTCGGGCCCGCAAGCGTGATCGTGCGGGCGCGCGCACGCCGGCGCAGGTATTCGAGCGAGACGACCAGGACGACGACGATCCCGCTGAGCGCAGTGACGAGGTCGGATGGCACGCCGGTCGCGACCTGCAGCGCCGAGCCCCCCACGATGAGGCCACCGAAGAAGAACGCCGAGAAGATGGTCCACAGCGGGTTGAGGCCGCCGAAGAGCGCGACGACGATGCCGTTGAAGCCGGCGGAGCCCGTGAACCCGGTCAGGCTGCCGTCCGTCACCATGCGGTGCGAGATGCTCCCGAAGACGAGGATCGCGCCGGCAATCCCGCACATCGCGCCGCTCAGCGTCATCGCGAGCGTGATCGTCCGCTTCACGGGCATGCCCGCATAGGCCGACGCGCTCCGCGAGAGCCCGACGCTCCGAAGCTGGAACCCGAAGCTCGTGCGCCACAGGAGGACGTAGACGCAGACGGCCACGATGACCGCGATCGGCACGCCGAGGTGAAGCTGCGTGCCGGGGACCAGGATCGGCAGCTGCGAGCTCGGCGACAGGATCTTCGTCTCCGGGATGAGACCGCCGACCGAATCCGGCGACTGGTCCACCATCGGTCCGGCCAGCAGGAAGTTCATGACCTGGACGGCGACGAGGTTGAGCATGATCGTGCTCAGGATCTCGTTGACGTTGTACTTCGCCTTGAAGATGCCCGGGATCGCGCCCCAGGTCGCGCCGCCCGTCGCCCCGGCGGTGAGCACGAGCGGGATCAGGACGATGCTCGGCAGGTCTGGGAGCGCGAGCGCGGTCGCCGCACCGGCCAACCCGCCCATCGCGATCTGGCCCTCGCCGCCGATGTTGAAGACGTTGGCACGAAACGCGATGCAGATCCCGACGCCGACGAGCAGCAGGGGCACCGCCTGGATCGCGGTGCTGCTCAGCGCGTAGCTGCCGCCAAACGCCCCTTTGAGGAGCGCGACGTAGCCGGTGACCGGGTTTGCCCCGAGGACCAGCATCATCACGGCGCCGAGGAGCAGGGCGCCCAGGAGCGCCGTCGGGATTGCGAACCAGGTGAGCAGGAACCTGCCCCAACCCGAACGCCGGCCGGCGTCGGTCACGGCCATGAGCCCGTCGAGATCGCGCTCGCTCATGTCCGCCCGGGGTGCGAGCGGGGAGATGGGTCGGGCCGACTCGCGCGGCCAGATCTGGGACACGAGATTGGCGCTGGCAAGAGGCGTCGCATCACCGGAACTTGTCACCCCAGGGGCCAGACGCTAGTCATCTGACATCCTCTCCGAGCCGCATTGTGGCACGGGGCGGCAAGCGGCTCCCCAGTGCCATTCGGCCCGTTGTGCTCGCGCCCCGACGCAGGCGGTGGACCAGCGCGGCCGGGCCATCGCCCCACCTCGTGCAACAGGCCGAATGGCACGGGAGCGGGGTCGGCGGGCTATGGCACAATGCGCGACAGGGAAGATGTCAGATGACTAGCGTCTGACGCCGGTGTTGCAGATCGTGATGGGACGGCTCTCGCCAGCAGGCGATTCGTGCGCCGGACTCGGCCATCCTGGGTGGCTCGGTTCAGCGCCTGGCGCGCCTTGCAGGACGGGAACACAGAGACGAGGCGGCTGAATGGTTCGCCGTAACCTGACCCTGGCCCGGCAGGCTGCCCAGGAGGTCATGGAGGGGATCCGGTCCGGGGTGTTGGCAGGCGACGACGGCCTTCTGCCGTCGGAAACCGCGCTGAGCCAGCGCATCGGGGTGAGCCGGGCGACCCTTCGGGAAGCACTCTCGCAGCTCGAGCAGGGCGGCCTCATCGTCCGTCGCCACGGGATCGGCACCTTCGTCGGCCCCCGTCATCCCCTCGTCGTGGCCGGGCTCGAGGAGCTCCAGAGCATCGAGACCCTCGCCCAGCGGACCGGGGTGGAGATCCACATGGGCGAATGCGAGATCCGTGAGCGAGCCGCCGACGCGGGCGAGGCCGAGGCCCTGAAGATCGCCGCGGGAGCGCCGGTCCTCGCCGTCGAACGGGTGATGTTGTCGGGCGATCGTCCCATCGCCTTCCTTATCGACGTGGTCCCGACCGACATCCTCGGCGCCGGGGAGCTGGGGGACTCCTTCGATGGTTCGGTGCTGGACCTCCTGCTGCGACGCGGGGATCTCTCGCTCAAGCACTCCTTCACGGAGCTCGTCGCCGAGGCGGCGGATACCGACCTGGCGAAGCGGCTGCGCCTGCGGGTCGGAGATCCGCTGCTCACGTTCACCGCGCGGCTCTTCGCCGCAACCGGCCGGGTGGTTGACTACTCGGTCAGCTACTTCAGTCCCGGTCACTTCCGTTTTCACGTCATCCGCCGTGTCAACCAGCTCGCCCCCCAGGTTCCCGAGGATTCGGGGCCGCGTGAGCGACCGGTCGAGGCAGTGGCGGCGGCCCCGGTCGAGGCACGCGTGTGAGGCGAGCCGGGGCAGGCGTTCGAAGCCAGAAAAGGGCCGGAAGCTTGGTTCTTTCGGCGACTCCATTGAACCCACAGAAAGGGGCACCGCGTGCGTAGCTTTGCCGGTCGCGACATCCTCTCCCTCAAGGACTTCAGCAGGGACGAGTACTTCCGTGTCTTCCAGGTCGCCGACGACCTGCGCCCGTTCGCGCGCGATCGCCGGAACACGGACCTGCTCCAGCACAAGACGCTCCTGACCGCGTTCTACCAGCCGAGCACCCGGACGCGGCTCTCCCACGAGGCCGCAATGCACCGCCTCGGCGGGCACGTGCTGGGCTTCTCCGACTCGAAGATGACCCGGGCCGGCGACTTCTACCAGGAGTCGATCAAGGACACCTTCCACATGCTCGAGTACTACGCCGACGTGATCGCGATCCGGCACTTCCAGCAGGGCGCCCCTGCGGAGGCGGCCAAGTGGTCGTCCGTCCCGATCATCAACTGCGGCGACGGCTGGGGCGAGCACCCCACCCAGGTCCTCACCGACCTCTACACGGTCCTCCGCGAGAAGGGCACGCTCGACGGGCTGACCTACCTGCTGGTCGGCGACATGCGGATGCGGACGATGCACTCGATCCTCTACGCGCTCAGCCAGTTCGACGCGAAGGCGATCGTGGTCGGCCCGCCGGACATGAGCCTGCTGCCGGAGTTCAAGGCGGAGATCGATGCGCTGAACGTCGACTACGTCGAGGCCGGCGACGTCCGCGACGTCGTCAACGAGGCGGACGTGATCTACATGGAGCCGGTCGTCCAGGCCGACTACACGGCATCGCGCGTGGAGCGCGGCGACAAGGTCGGCCTGACGCCGCCCGAGTACTGCATCACCCGCGAGCTGCTGCGCGACAAGGGCAAGCGCAGCTCGATCATCCTCCATTCGCTCCCCCGCATGGACGAGCTGTTGCCGGACGTGGACGCGACGCGCCACCAGCGCTACTGGGCAGAGGCCTTCAACGGCGTCGCGCTCAAGATGTCGCTCCTCAGCCTCATCCTCGGCGCGGCGGAGTAGCCCGCCATGCAGACGGACCTTCGCGGCCGCGACCTCATCAGCCTCCAGGAGTGGACGAAGGAGGAGATCGACACCGTCCTCGAGGTCGCCCTCCAGCTCAAGCGCGAGCGCGCCCTCGGGATCCCGCACCCGCTCCTGCGGGACCGCGTCCTCGCGATGCTCTTCTTCTTCTCCTCCACCCGGACGCGTGCCTCGTTCGAGGCGGGCATGGCCCAGCTGGGCGGGCACGCCCAGTTCATCGAGAGCCGCACCACCCAGATCTCGCACGGCGACACGCCCAAGGAGATCGGCGAGATCCTGGGCCGCTACAACGACGGGATCGCCATCCGGAACGTCGACTGGGGCCTCGGCAACCAGTACATCCGGGACGTGGCGGCGGCAAGCCGCGTGCCCGTCCTCAACATGCAGTGCGACCTGTTCCACCCACACCAGTCGCTCGCGGACCTGCTGACGATCCACGAGAAGAAGGGCAACCCGCGCGGCCGCACGATCGCGATCAGCTGGGCGTACGCGGCCAGCTACCAGAAGCCGATCAGCGTTCCCGTGGACCTGTCACTCCTCACGACCCGCTACGGGATGCACGTGCGGCTGGTCCACCCGCCGGAGTTCAAGCTCCCGGCAGACATCGTCGCGCAGGCGGCGGAAAATGCCCGTCGTTCGGGCGGCAGCTTCGAGCTGATGGACGACTTCGACGCCGGCATGGCGGGCGCGGACGTCGTCTATGCGAAGAGCTGGGGCGCCCTGCTCACGGCGAAGGACGAGACCGACGGCGCCGAGATCGCGAAGAAGTACACCGACTGGATCACCGACGAGCGGCGGATCGGCCTCGCGGCCGAGGACGCGATCTACATGCATCCGCTTCCCGCCGACCGCGGCGTCGAGGTGGCCGACGCGGTGATCGACGGGCCGCACTCGGTGGTCTACGACGAGGCAGAGAACCGGCTCCACGCTCAGAAGGCGGTCATGGCCCTCACGATGCGGTAGACATCCGCATCGCATCGACACCGAGCCGCGAACTGCCGGTGCCCCCGCGTGGGCGCCGGCCGTTCGTATGTCAGGCGCGGGCGCCCGCCGTTCGTATGTCAGGCGCGGGCGCCGGCCGTTCGCCGTTCGTATGTCAGGCGCCGGCCGTTCGTGGGCCGACGCGCGGCATGGGGACCCGAGTCGGAAGATGCCCGTTCGGGAAGCTTGAGCCGCACCGCCATCGTCGGGCTCGTCGAACGAACGGACCGCCGCCTGGCCGATAGCAGAGAAGCAGATTCAGACCTCGAAAGCCGCCGCCGCGCGCGAAGCGGCCCGAGTTGGCAGCGCATCGATTACGCGACCGTTCGCTCCCGTGACGATGGGCGTCTCATGGGCAACCGCCCCGCCCCGAGCATGGCGCGCTCATCGCGGCCGTGTCCCGTGGAGTGGTGGACTTTGAGTGATCCGTCGTGATCCGCAGCGACGGTGTCGGCGGCGTCGGTCAGGACGCCAGCAGCAGGCTCTTCGCTCCATCCACCTCCTTGGTAAGCCCATCATCGGGGACGCGG
>JBBQRX010000028.1:0-39653 GCA_038214375.1 Candidatus Limnocylindrales bacterium | reverse complement strand
CCAGACGATCGCGCCGGTCGGCGAGTCCTTGTGGATCGCGACGTTGTGGGGAATGCCCGCGTCGTTGTTGGTGAACTTGATCTGGAACGCCACGCCGGCCGGGGCGGCCAGTTCGGTCTTGTCGAACGCGACCCCCGATGCCGTGATCTCGAGGACTGCCCCGCTCGCGGCGCCCGACGCGGCGGGCGATGCCCCCGGGCTGCCGGCCGGTGCGGCGCTGGCCCCAGGAGCGCCGCTGGCCGCGGGACCGCCGCTTGCGCCCGCGCTCGCCGCAGGAGCGCCGCTGGCCCCCGGCCCGGCGGATGGCGATGCGAAGGCGTCCTTCCAGCAGTTCGGGACGGGCGTGGAGCCCGGGGCGGGCGCGAAGGTCGGGTCACGCCAGCCGTGAAGCGTCGTCGTCAGCCCCGTCGCCGGGTCGATCCCCTGAAACTCGATCGTCGATGCCGCGCGGACGAACGCAACGAGCTCCTCCACGTCGCGGTAGTTGAGGGGCCCGTTCGGCTCGAGCCAGGCCGGCATCAGCGAGGCGGGGTCGCCGCAGACGTAGCGGCCACCGACCGTGAGGACCGTCGTCAGGTACTTCGGCGTCAGGTGCGTCAGGAGCTTGGCCTGGTCGTTGAGGACCGGCCCGATGCCGCCCTGCCCCTGGGCGCCATGGCAGCGGGCACAGTTCGCCTGGAAGAGCTTGTAGCCGGTCGACACATCGGTGACCTGCTGGACTGCGACCTCCTTCTCGAGGCGGCTGGTGTTGGCAACGCCGGGCACGCCGAGGTCGTAGAAGTAGTAGACGATCACGAACAGGGCCACGATCGAGACGGCGAGGAAGGCGACCCAGCGGGCGCTCGCGCTCTGGGTGACGATCTTCGCGGCGCGCTCCGGTGACAGCTCGACGCGGTGAGCGGTCAGCGGCGCCGTGAACCGCTCGGTCGCCGGGACGACTTCGGACGGCTCGCGCGGGACGGGGAGCCGCTCCTCCGGTCGCGAGCCGGGCTGGTCGGTCATCGGTCGCCTCGGGGCATCGTCATCGGTGTCAGATGCAGCCGGTCGAGCTCTTCGACGCGATGAGGCCGGGCTGGCCCAGCGCCACGGGAAGCGGCCCGAGCGTGATCTTGCTCGTGTCGAGGACCAGCTTGCCGTCGGCCTCGACAATCACGGCGAATCGGTCCATCGAGCGGGGCGCGGGCCCGAGCTCCTTGACCTTGGTCCCAAGGCGATCGTAGCGCGAGCCGTGGCACGGGCACTCGAGCCAGAAGCTCTTCAGGCACGGGTTCGGCTTGCAGCCAAGGTGCGGGCAGCGCTGGTAGAGGGCGCGCACGTTGAGCGCGGTCCCGTCGCCGGACCGGTCCTCGCCGGGGATGAACTCCTGGCGCGTGGGGTCCACCAGCATGATGAACGACCGGGCTTCCTGGTAGTAGGCCGGGAAGCCCTCCCCGATCGGCAGGGACGAGTTGGTGTTCTTGATGTCCTGGAGCTTGCCGATGTCCACCTTGCCGCCGAAGCCGCCGGACAGGTTCGGCCACAGGAACCCGAGGGAGCCCGCGCTGACCTCCAGGAGCCAGAGGCCGACGCCCGCGCCGAGCGACGTCCGGAGGAGCTGCCGGCGCGAGAGGCCCTTCGGCGCCTCCGTGCGCATCGACTTGAGCGCCTCGCTGGTGAGGGCCTGGGGCTTGCTGGCGGGCTCGACGTGGTAGTTGCTCATGGGATGCTCACAGGCTGAAGTGGAAGCCGTTGATCCAGGGCAGCGTGAACGAATACCCGGGACCCCGGAAGAAGATGCCCAGGAACGTCAGCACGAGCCCGAATGCGCAGAACAGCGTGAACAGGACCACCGCCGTCTTGCGATCCGAGGGCCGGTTCGCCCGGATGTTCTCGCGATCGACGAACGGGATGGCAGCCGCGCCGATGAGCACGAAGATCGGCGAGAGTGCGCCGGCGACGCTCGGGTGGAAGTAGGCCAGCAGCTCCTGGAGCCCGAGGAAGTACCACGGCGCCTTGGCGACCTCCGGCGTGACGTTCGGATTCGCCAGCTCTTCCAGCGGGGCATTCACGAAGAGCCCCATGAAGAGGATGAAGATGCTGATGAAGACGGCCGCGAGGAACTCGATCGCGAGCAGGTGCGGCCACGTCATGACCGTGTCGTCAGGTTCCTTCTGGACCCGCACGACGGCGTCCTGCTTGACGAGCGCGAGCAGCCGGTACGGTCGCGCCGACATCGGCACCCGCTGCTTGTCGATCTCCGTCCGACGTGTCGGATCCACCGGCAGCACGACGCGCCGCTCGGGCGGCGCCTTCTGATCGGTCACGACCCGGCCCCCGGGGATACCACGCTCCCGCGGGCCGCCAGGACGGCCCAGGCCAAGGCGGAGCCGAGCACCGGAGCGAGCGCACCTGAAGGTGCGTGAGCGAACGAGCACAGGCGACAACGCCGGGATGGGACGTTCATAGCGGTCCGCTTATCCCGCCGTCCTTGCGGATGCGCCAGAAGTGCACCGCCAGGAACACCGCCGCGACGAGCGGGAAGACCATGATGTGGAGCACGTAGAAGCGCAGGAGCGTGTTGCCGCTGACCTCCAGCCCGGCGAGGAGCAGGACCTTGCCCGGCGTGTTGAAGAGCGGGGCGTACCCGGCCATGTTCCCGCCGATCGTGATGGCCCAGTAGGCGATCTGGTCCCACGGCAGGAGGTAGCCCGTGAAGCTGAGCATGATCGTCAGGAACAGCAGCACCACCCCGACGACCCAGTTGAACTCGCGGGGCGGCTTGTAGGCCCCGTGGTAGAAGACCCGCATCATGTGGAGGAAGACGAAGAAGACCATCAGGTGGGCGGCCCACCGGTGGACGTTTCTCGTGAGCAGGCCGAAGGGCACCTCGGACTGGATCCGCAGGATGTCCGAATACGCCTGGGTCGACGACGGCGCGTAGAAGAACATCAGGTAGACGCCGGTCACGGTCAGCACGAGGAAGAGGAAGAACGAGAGCCCGCCCAGGCAGAACGTATAGGCGAACTTGATCGCGTGCTGGCGAACGCGCACCGGGTGCAAATGCAGGAAGACGTTGTTCATCACCGCGTACGCCCGCGACCGCTCGTCGTTGGGGTACGGGTTGCGGAAGATCGACCGGAAGACAGGGCTTCGCCGGATCGACTGATCCACCCGCTCCAGGAAGCTCACCTGGCCCCTCCTGCGACGCCGGGCGTGCCGGCAAGCTGCGCGTCCCGGTACGACTCCTTGTAGAGCCGTCCGTCGGTCGATATCTCCTGGAGCTCGAACCGTTCCATCGTAATGGCGTCGAACGGACAGCGCTTGACGCAGAGGGCGCACCGGATGCAACGCTCCTCGTCGAGGATCATGGCCGCGCCCTGCTCCCAGCCGTACGCCTCCTCGAGCTCGGGAAGGAGCCCCTCCGACTTCATCTGGTTGACGTCGATCATGTGGATGACCCCCTCCGGGCAGACGTCCGCGCACGCGCCGCACAGGACGCACCGGAAGGGATCGAACCAGATGTTGTAGTTGCACATGAGGCAGCGGGTGGACTCGGCCACCGCCTGGGTCGCGGTGTAGCCGAGCTCCACGCCGGTCGTGAAGTTGACCTCCGGCTCACGGGACGCCATCCGCGCCTCGACCGGCAGCATCGGGATGTGCTGGCGCGGGAGCACGTCGTAGTACTCCGGCATGTCGTGGCGCCAGGACGAGGTGATCTTCACGTTGGCGGCGACGGTCACGTCGGTGCGCCCGCCGAGGTAGCGGTCGATCGCGTAGGCGCACTTCTTGCCGTGGCCCGCGGCCTCGATGAGCGTCGCCGGCCCGGTCACGAAGTCGCCGGCCGCGAACACGCCGCGCACGTTCGTGGCGTAGGTCGCGGGGTCCACCTTGAGCCGGCCGCGGGCAACCTCGAAGGTCGCCTCCACGGGCAGGAAGGTGAGATCCGCCGCCTGGGAGACGGCCGGGATGACCGTGTCCGCGGGCACGACGAACTCGGAGCCGGGGATGGGGACCGGCGAGCGGCGGCCGGACGCGTCGGGCTCGCCGAGCTTGTTGCGAATGAAGCGCACGCCGGTCAGCTTCCCGTCCTCGCCGAGCAGCTCGATGGGGCTGACCAGGAACTCCATCCGGACACCCTCGCGCTCCGTCTCGCCGAGCTCCTCCTCGTCCACCACGAGCTCCGAGCGCGTCCGGCGATAGGCGATCGTGACGTTCTCGGCGCCGTGGCGCAGGCTGGTCCGCGAACAGTCCATGGCGGTGTAGCCGCCACCGACCACCACGACGTTGCGGCCCACCTCGAGCGGCTCGCCGAGGTTCGCCTTCTTCATGAAATCGACGCCGTACTGCACGCCCGCCAGCTCGGCGCCGGGAATGTCCAGCCCGACCGCGTCCATCGCGCCGGCGCAGATCGCGATCCCGTCGAAGTCGCCCAGGAGCGTCTCGAAGGTGATGTCGGGCCCGATCTTCGTGTTGTAGCGGAACGTGACCCCCAGCCGCTCCACGAGTCGCACGTCCATCTCGATGGCCTCGCGCGGCAACCGGAACGCCGGCACGCCGATCAGCATGGTCCCGCCGGCGAACGGGAGGCTGTCGAAGACCGTGACCCGGTACCCCTTGACGGCGAGCTCGCGGGCGACGGCGATCCCGGCCGGTCCGGCGCCGACCACCGCGACGCGCTCGTCGCGCGGCGTGATCTGGGGCATCACGTCCGGGATGCCCGACGCCTCGTGCCACTCGACCAGGAACCGCTTCATCGCCCGGATCGCGAGGGGCCGGTCGATGTCACCCCTCCGGCAGGCGCGCTCACACGGCGCGGAGCAAACGTAGGCGCACATGGCCGCGACCGGGTTCGGTTCGCGCGAGAGGAGGTAGCCCTCCTCGAACCTGCCCTCCGCGGCCAGGTTGAGGTAGCCGCGGCAGTTCGTCCCGACCGGGCAGGCTTCCTGGCACTCGATGTTGCACTGGAGCCAGGACGCGTCCACCGGCTGGACGAGGAACTCCTGGTTGGGGTCGATGGCCACGATGCGGTCGCCTCGTTCGTGCCTGCAACTGCCGGGGACTCGGGAGCGCGGAAGCGGCGCGGCGCGCGCGCCGGCCGACGCCCGGGGGGATCGACGGGCCGGAATCTACACGACGATGGTCGCGAGCGCACGCACGAGCCCACGTGGCGGTGCAGCCGGCACACTCGGGCGCTCCAGCTCCTCCCACAAACTGCGGTGGCTCGGGTTGACGCGCCGCGACCGCGCAGCTACGCTCGATCCGCAGCCGCGTCCTCGTCGATCGTCACGCCGACCACATGGATCAGTCCCGAGGAACGTCCCGTGAGTTCCAGCGAGCTCGTCTTCCTTGCCGGTGGCCTCGCGCTCGGCACGCTCGCCGGGGGTGCCCTCATCGAGGTCATCCGCGCACGCCCGGCCGCGCGGCGCGAGGTCCGCGTCACGATCTCCGCCGGCCCGTCCGGGCTTCGCGCAGCGACGCTGGGCGTTCCGCTGCATGCCTTCGAGATGGCCGGCGGGCTCGCCGACGTCCCGGGACCCACCGCGCGGCAGATCGAACGGCCGTTCGGGCATCCGACCGGCGAGCCTCCGGTGGAGACGGGGGCGTCGGCACAGCCGGATGCGGATCCCGCCCCGACCCGTCTCCCGGCCTTCGGATACGGGCCCGGCACCGCACAGGGCGAACCCACGGACCCCTGCGCGGCGCAACGCACGGCCGCGGACGAGGCGAACGCGCATGCGGCGCGCATGGCGACCGTGTCGGCTGCGGCGGTCGAGCGGCTGCGCGACGCGCGACGCGCGTACGACGAGCATGCCGGGCGCCGCGACCGGGCGGCCGAATCCGCCGATCCGCGCGCCGTACGAGCCGCCAAGGACGAGGCCCAGGCGCACTTCCGCCGGAGCCGGAGCGCGGCGCAGGACCGGGCTGCGGTCGAGACGGCCGCCGCTGCCTGGCTGCGCGAGATCAACCGGATCAACGGGCGTACGCGCGAGTCCGGGCTGGTGCTGCTCCGCGAGGCCGGGGTCGAGGTCGAGCTGCTCCGCGCCGTCGACAGGGCGAGCCTCGACGCAGACGTCGCCCGGATCGGCAGCGAGCATGCGGCCGAGGCGAGTCGCGACGCGCTGACATCGCTCGCCGGCTGCGAGGAGGCCGAGCGCCTCGGGTCGGCTCCGCCGGAACCGGCCGGCACGACCGTCGCGCACGAGGAGCCGGGGGCTGGCGGTGCGGCCGACCTGCCGGCGACGGCCAGTGGCGATGTCGCCATCCTGCGGCTCCTGCGGGGAGACCGGGCCACGATGCGCACGATCGTCGAGCGCCTCGGGGGCAGCGACCCGGACGAGCAGCGTCGCTGGCAGCTCCTCGTCTCCGACCTCATCGACGCCGTCGTCGCACGGGCGATCGATGCCTCGGCGCTCTCGTTCCCCCCGGACCATGTCTTCTGGGGACCGTACACGCAGGCCCAGTGCCGCGAGATCGCCGCGGCGATGGCGGCGCTCGGCTATCGCTTCGACGGCCTGGGCGGTTTCGCGGATGGGCGCGTGCCGAGCCAGCGCGACCTGTCGCTCGCCGTCGGCTATGCAGGCCTGGACCCGATGCGGATCCGGCGCTGGCCGGCGGAGGCGGAGATGCCCGCGCTCTTCCGCGACGTCCGAGTTGACGCGGGGCGCCACCTTGCCGACACTGCCGGCGGGCTCACGATGGGCGAGATGGTGGACCTGCTGGGACGCCGGGCGGAGCCGCTCGCCGAGCTCTGGAACGCCTGGGGCCGCGTGCGGCCGCTCCTCCTGGACGTGCCCTGAGTCACCGCGCCGGTGTTCCGGTGCGGCTCCTCCATCGGACCCGGACCCAGCGTACCCTGCACGGCTCGGCCGACGCGGATTCCGGAGCGCGCTTGCCATGCCGCGATCGAGGGCGATCAGGCACCCGCCGACCAAGGCGACGAAGACAGCCAGCGTGATCCAGTCGATCCAGGGCATGTCCCGTCCGCGGCGTGACGGCCGAGCGACGACCGCCGTCCCCATGATGGCAGCCCGCGCGCACCTGCCGTCGGTCCGGTCAGCTCCGTCGCGCCGCGGTGACCTGGAGAACGTGGTGGCCATCCGCCTCGGTGACCCGGAACAGCCACTCACCGACCTGCACCTCATCGCCGGGTAGCGCCATACGACCGAGCCGCTCGACCAGGAGCCCGCCGATCGTCGTCGCCTCGCTCTCACCCATGCGGATGCCCAATGACTCCTCGATCAGGTGGACGGACGTATCGCCCGGCAGATGGCCTGCCGAGATCACATTGCGCCCGGCAAGCTCGCCGACGAGATCGCGGTAGGTCAGGAAACCCGCAGTGCCGCCGTATTCGTCGAGCACGAGCGCCGCGTCCGTTCCCGCGTCGATGAGGCGGGCGAGCGCCGATGACGCGGTGATCGTCTCGGGCAGGACGATGAGCGGCTTGACGCGGCTTACCCACGCGCCCGCAGGTTCGGCGAAGAGGTCGGGCCACTCGATCACCCCTCGGATGTCGTCGATCGAGTCGCCGTACACGGGCAGGCGTGACCGACGAAGGGCGATCGCTTGCGTGCGTGCCTCCTCGGCCGACAGGTGGATCGAGACCGCATCGAGGGCGGTTCGCGGAACGTGCACGTCCCGGACCGAGAGATCTCCCAACGTCAGCGAGCGGCTGGCCAGCTCCTGCTCGACCGAGTCGATGACTCCCTGTTCGCCGCTGGACGCGAGGAGCAGCCGCAGCTCAATGTCCGAATGAGCGGCCTCGGTCTCCGATGCCGGGTGGAGCCCAACGAGCCGAAGGAGCAGGTTGGCGGTGCCGTTGAGGAGGATGATTGCCGGTCGCATCACGAAGTAGAAGACATCGAGCGGCCAGGCGACGACGAGGGCCGTGCGTTCGGGGCGCATGATGGCCACCGACTTCGGGGCGAGTTCGCCGAGGGTGATGTGGAGGATCGTGATGAAGCCAAACCCGAGGCCGAACGCCATCACCTCGATCGCCGCCTCGCCCACTCCGAGCCCCCGGAGCGGCTCCTCGATCAGCAACGCGACCGCGGGCTCTCCGATCCAGCCCAGACCGAGGCTGGCGATAGTAATTCCAAGCTGCGTCGCCGCCAGATATGCGTCGAGCCGATGGGCGATCCGCTGGGCGCGCGGAGCGAGCCGGTTGCCCCGCGCCGCAAGCTCGGCAAGGCGAGTCTGGCGAACCTTGACGATGGCGAACTCGGCGGCGACGAAGAAGCCGTTGACGAGGACGAGGACGAACGCGATGAAAAGCCCGACGTAGTTCGAAGGCTGGTCCACGAGCGCGCTACCCTCCGGCGCGAATCCTACAGGCAGGGGGGCCCGGCTCTGGCGGCGGCATCGCGAGGCGGGGTGCTGCTCAACCGCTGGCCGGGCCGACCCGGACGGCCGCGTCGTCGTGATGCCGGGTAACCGCGTGTGGATCCTCGCCATTGTGCCCGCATGGGTTCACGTGGATCACGGCTGTGTCGAGTCGACGGACCTCGTGGAGGAGCCGGTGGCGGACCTCCTCCGACACCCGGTGGCCCTCGGAGACCGTCATGTCGCAATCGACGGTGATCGCCATCGACGCTTCCAGCGCATGGCCGAGCCAGCGCACCCGCAGGCGCGTCACGGACTGGACCTCGGGCACCGACGTGGCGATCGTCTCGACCTCCTCGACGAGCTCGGGCTCGACGGCATCCATGAGCCGTCCGAACATCTGGCCTGCGGCCTGCTTGAGGACGAAGAGGATGACGACCGTGATCAGGAGGCCGACGAGCGGGTCGGCGAGCGGGTAGCCGGCGGCCACACCGAGCGCCCCGAAGACGACCGCGAGCGAGGTGAGCCCGTCGGTCCGGGCGTGATAGCCGTCGGCGACGAGGGCGGCCGATCCGATCGAGCGACCGACCCGGATGCGGTAGAGCGCCACGGTCTCGTTGCCGAGGAACCCGATGAACCCGGCGGCGATGAGGATCGGGATGTTGGAGATGGGTTGGGGGTTGACGAGCCGGCTGATCGATTCGTAGGCCGCCAGGGCGGCCGAAGCCGCGATCATCAGCAGGACGAACAGGCCCGCGAGGTCCTCGGCGCGCCGGTAGCCGAACGTGTAGCGGCGGGTGGCCGCCCGCGTCCCGAGCACGAACGCGATCCAGAGCGGGATCGCGGTCAGGGCGTCGCTGAAGTTGTGGATCGTGTCGGCGAGGAGCGCGACCGAGCCGGTCACGAGCACGACGGCAAGCTGGGCCACCGCCGTGATCCCGAGACCCAGGAGCGAGATCTTCAACGCCCGGATGCCGCGCGCGTCGCTCGTCAGGGCATCGTCGAGGGAATCGGCCGGATCATGGCTGTGGCCCACGAAGACCCCGAGGATCCGTCGAAGCGTCCCTTGCGGGTGCTCGTGCGGATGGTCGTGCCCGTGGTCGTGGGCCTCGCTGTGCTCGCTCGGCGCGTGGATGTGCTCGGTCATCAGGCCTCGTCGGCTCCTGCTCGGCTCTGCACGACCGCAGCCTGACGGGCAGCGGGTCGCAGGTCCATGGTGGCCGTTGGCCGGGCACCGTCAAGAGCAGCCTGGATGCCACCGGTCCCGCTGTGACGGGCCAGAGGGCACGATCCCTGCCAGGCGCGAGCCTGCGCCGTTCGGGCCCTGGCCCGGCTGCCCGCATGTCCGCAGGCGCTCATGCCGGAACCGAACAACACCTTCTGCCGGTCTCGACGTGCCCTGAGCCCCGGCGCCCGAGACCCGACGCTCATTCCGTCGGCGCCACCTCGGCGGGTTCCTCGTCGTCGTCGATGACGACCAGTCGGAAGGCCTCGGCGGCCGCGACGCCGATCGCGCCGCCCTCGTCGGCGGCCCAGTCGCGCATCCGCTGCTCGAAGCCCGCGTCGACTTCGAACTGGCTGGGATGGCAACGCAGCGCCTCGATCTTGCGATCGACCGCCGCACCCACGTCGACCCAGGCGGTTGGGGTGCCCGGCCAGAACAGGTAGAGGCGGCGGACCTTGTGCGGCGCGAGCCCGCCCCTGGCGAGGTTCGGGAAGGCCATCGGGTTGCGGGCGGCCGGGTAGACCGCATCGACCGCCGCGATCCCAGCGGCGCGGTGGTCCGCGTGATTGACGCCGCTCCCGCGGTAGAAGAGGACCTCCGGGTCGTGGGTGAACACGGCGTCCGGCCGGAACTCGCGGATCTCACGCACGAGCAGCTCGCGAAGCGGCAGCTCGTTGGCGAGGGCGCCGTCCGGCTGGTGGAGGAACCGGACGTCGTCATAGCCGACCACGGCAGCGGCCCGGCGCTGCTCGGCCTCGCGCGTGGCAGCGAGCTCGAGCGGGTCGAGATCGGGATCCTCGCCGCCCTGGTCGCCGCTCGTGCAGCAGACAAGCCGCCCGATGGAGCCGGCGTCGATCCACCGCGAGGCCGTCGCCGCCGGGCCGAAGTCGGCGTCGTCGGGGTGCGCCACGATGACCATGAACCGGTCGGCCCGCCAGTCGTGAGGTGCGACGACGGCCCGGTCCGCGGGCGGCTCGGGCGTCATCGCGCGGCGCAGGCGGCCGCGGACCCGGCGCGGCATCGGCTGGTCGCCGCCAGCGGGCGCGGGCGCCCCCGGCACGCCCGAGTCCGGCATCCTCGACCTCCGTTCACGCGGAATCAGCGTCCCGCCTTCGCTGCTGCCTGGGCCTTCGCCGCCGCCAGGACCGCGCGCACGTCGGCAGCATGGCCTTCCGGCTTCACGGTGGGCCAGGCGTGCGCGATCCGGCCGTCGGGGCCCACGAGGAAGGTCGAGCGCTGGGTGCGCATCGTGGCCTGCCCGTCCCGGATCCGCTCCACCCAGGCGCCGTAGGCACTGGCAACCGAGGCGCCCTCGTCCGCGAGGAGCGTGAACGGGAGCTCGAATTTGGCCCGGAACTTCGCGTGGCTGCCGGCATCGTCCGGGCTGATGCCCCACACCTCGGCGCCGTCGGCGCGCAGACTCGCGAAGCTGTCGCGGAACTCGCAAGCTTCGGTCGTGCAGCCGGCGGTGTCGTCCTCGGGGTAGAAATAGACGACCGTCCACTGGCCAGCACGGTCCGCAAGACGATGGAGGATCCCCGAGTCGTCGGGGAGGGAGACAGGCGGAGCCGGATCGCCGGCGACGGGCATCTGAGACATGGCCGGAGGATAGCCCGGACTCCGCGGGCGTGCCGTATGCCGGCCCAGGGAATCGGCGCCCGGGCCCACGTCAGCGACCGAGCGCCATGGCGGCGGCGAGGATCAGCCAGCCCGCGCCCAGGAGCGCCGCGTCTGCCCGCGACCCACGCTCGACCCGGTAGCGCGACCGGGGACCGGAGCCGAAGCCGCGGGCGTCCATCGCCACGGCCATCCGATCGGCCCGGCGAATGGCGAGGACCAGGAGCCCGACGAGGATCCGGGGATGCCAGCTGGCCCGCAGCCCGCGGATGCGGCGCGCTTCGCGCAGGGCGACGAGATCCTCGGCCAGCCGCGGGATCGCCTGGAACGCCGCCAGCGCGCCGTAGGCGAACCGCTCGGGGACCCTCGCCTGCTGCACCAGCGCATCGACGAGGCGGGTCGTTTCCGTCGTCAGCGCGAACGCGATCCCCAGCGCGGCGACTGCCCCGACCCGAACGGCGATCGCAACGCCGGCCGCCACCGCGGGCGCGGTCAGCCGGATCGGGCCCAGGCTCGCGACCACCGCCAGGCCGGGATTGCCGTTGGCGGGGTTGAGCACGGCGTTGAAGAAGCCGACCGTCAGCGCCGCGAACCCCAGTGGCGCGAGCGCGGTCGCCAGGGCGGCGAGGCGGACGCGCCCGAGCACGGCGGCGGCGGCGAGGCTGATCGCGCCGAGAGCGAGCGGCGGGCGCGGATCCGTCGTCAGCGCAAGCCCGACCATCCAGGTTCCGACGAGGATGAGCTTGGCAACCGGGCTCGCCCGTCCGAGCGTGCTCGCGAGCGCGCGATCCTCGGGCACCCGGACCGCGATCACGCCGCGACCGAGCCGCTCGCCGTCGGACCGAGCACGAAGGGTCGGGCGCCGAGATCGGCCACGAGGCGCAGGTCGTGCGTCGCGACGAGGATCGCCGTCCCGCTGACGAGGCGCGCCCGGAAGAAGTCGACGAGCCGGTCGTAGCCGTGGCGGTCCTGCCCGTACGTCGGCTCGTCGAGCACGAGGAGGCTGGCCCTGCGGGCCAGCACCGGCGCCAGTGACAGGCGTCGCTGCTCGCCGCCCGAGAGGGTGTAGGGGCTCCGCTCGCCGAAGGCCTCGAGCGGCAGGCCGAGCGTGGCTGCGACCTCGACGACGCCCGCCCGGCCGGATGCATCGAGCCCTGCCTCCATCTCTTCCCGGACGGTCGCGGCGACGAACTGCCGCTCCGGGTCCTGGAACACGTACCCGACCAGCCGGGCCAGCTCCCGGGACGGCAGCCGGGCGGGGTCGAAACCTGCCACCTGCACCTCCCCCGCGGTCGGGCGCAGGAGCCCGCTCACGATCCGCGCCAGGGTGGACTTGCCGACGCCGTTGGGACCGAGCATGGCCACCCGATCGCCCCCGGCGAGCTCGAGATCGATCCCGCGGAGGATCGGCCGGGCGCGGTCCCAGGCGAAGGCGACTCCGTGCGCCCGGACGAGCGGCCGACCGCCGGCGGGTCCGGGGCCGGGTCGCGCGGCCGCCAGGGTTCCCGGCCCGAAGGCATCGGGCAGCCAGATGCCGGCTGCGGCCAGGCGGCCAGCATCGCGCTCGAGCAACGCGTCGGGTGGGCCGAGGGCGATCGGCCGGCCGTCCGCGCCGAGGGCGAGCACGAGGTCGGCAAGCGGCCACACCAGGTCGGCGTGGTGCTCGACCAGGACGATCGTGGTCGAGCGGGCCGCGCGCATCGCCGCAAGCCGGGCCGCCAGCTCGCGGGTGCCGTCGGGATCCAGGTTCGCCGTCGGCTCGTCGAGGACCAGGATCCCGGGACGCGGCGCGAGGGCCCCGGCGATCGCGAGACGCTGCTGCTCGCCGCCCGAGAGTCGCGCGCTCCGCCGCCTGGCAAATCCCGCGAGGCCAAGGCCGGCCAGCGCCTCCGGGACGCGCGCCCGCATCTCCGGACGCGGCCATCCGAGGCTCTCGAGGCCGAACGCGACCTCGTCGTCCACGCGCTCCATGACAAGCTGGCTCTCCGGATCCTGGAAGACGATCCCAACCTGCCGGGCGACCAGCGCCTGGCGGTCGTGCCCGGCGACACACCCGCCAACGAGAAGCTCGCCGTCGAGGCGCCCGGGGATCGCACCCGGCACCAGTCCCGCGATCGCCCGGGCCAGGGTGCTCTTTCCCGAGCCGGATGGGCCGACGATCAGGAGACAGCCGCCGGCGGGAAGGTCGAACGAGACGTCGGCGACCGCGGGAGCCTTCGTGCCGTCGTAGGTGACCCCGACGTCGCGGGCTCGGATCGCGCCCGGGCCGGTCGCGCCTCCTCGCACGTCGAGCCGTCCGCTCAGCGTGGGAACCCCTCCAGGACCCCGGCCCGGCGGAGCGCCCGCGCGAGCATGAGCGAGCCGAACCCGACGATGATCACCGACGAGATGCCCATCGCGGCGCCGACCAGCAGCTGTGTCTCGACCGCCACGGTCGGGTAGTAGATGACCCAGTCGTGGATCCAGGCGGCCGCCGCGGAGGCGAGCGCCGCGATGGCAAGGACGGGCAGCCCCCACGCCCGGTAGAGCGTGAACGCGAAGACCAGCTCGGCCGCCGCGCCCTGCACGAAGCCGGACAGCAGCACGTCGAGGCTCCACGGGGAGCCGGCGATCACCGAGACGCCGGCCGCGAGCAGCTCGGCGAAGAGCGCCGCGCCCGGCTTCCGGACGATCAGCGGGGCGAGTACTGCGGGCATGAGCCAGACGGCGTAGAAGAGGTTCTGGAAGGGGCCGAGCGGCGCCGCGAGGCTCCACGCGACGTTGTTCCAGAACCAGAAGACGACGCCGAAGGCCACGCCCAGAACGGCGGTGACGAGAATGTCGCGCGTCCGCCAGCGGGGATCCGGCAGCGCGACAACGGGGGCGTGCGCGGAGATGTCCATCAGGGATTCCCTTCCGTGTCATGCGTCTCGACGATGAGCAGGCGGCCGGACCGGAGGGCGACGCGGGCCTCCGTGCCCGTGCGGACGTTGGAAAGCCCCCGGGCCGGCCCCGCGCGGAGCGGCTCGTCCCGAAGGGGATAGGCGAGCCCGTCGGTCGTGACGCCGGCGGCGTCCGCCCCGAACGGGAAGAGCGAGACCAGGTCACCCGGAACGCCGGTGAGGATCGCCTCCGCCCGTTCCGCGGACGCCTCGCCGCCCGCCGCCGGCACGGAGAGCAGCCGGATGCGTGTGCGCGCGTCCAGGAGCACCGCCATTCGCCCCTCGAGCGCCGTATGCGCCAGCAGCCAGGCATTCGCGAGGGCATGGTCGAAGCGGGGGCCTCCCAGGGCGCCCAGGATGGTCAGGCGGGCTGCGCCGCGTGACGTGGCCGCGACGACCGCCAGCTCCAGGTCCGATTCGTCCTTGGCGGCGGCGGCCAGCTCCAGCGGGATCCCGGCCGCGCGGATCTCCGCCAGACCCGATGCCCCGAGCGAGTCGCCGTCGCCCACGACGAGGTCCGGGGTGAAGCCGGCCCGGTCCGCCTTGCGGGCGCCACCATCGGCCGCGATGACCAGGTCCGCGTCCGCGGCCCAGCCGGGCCAGCCCGCATCGAGCGCCGCGCGCGTGGGCACGTCGCCATCGCCGATGAGGATCGCGTGCCGGACGCTGCCGGGGTCGGGGAGAGGAATCGGAACGCCTCCATCGGTAAGGGGACGGAGGCGCTCCACTGGACTCCCTACGCCGGCATGACCCGGATCAGGTCCCGAGGGTCTGCGGATACCCGCACTCTCAGCGCCGCGAGGCGCTCCCCTGTCCCAATCTTCATTTGCGCCGGGCTCCGACCGGCGGAGCCAATCTACACCCGGCCGGCCACGTGCGCCCCAGCCGGCTTGCTCAGCCGAGGAGGCCGGCGACCCAGGCGGCGACCGAGCCCGCCACTTCGCCGGCGCCGGCGTCGCGCAGCTCGACCTCCGTCGCGAGGTCCGTCCGGATGCCGACGCCGCGCGCCCCGGCCGCGACCGCCATCCGCATGTCGTCGAGGGCATCGCCAACGTAGGCAGCCTCCGCCGCACGTCCGGCAAGGCCCAGCATCCCGAGGGCGTGGTGGAGACCGGCCGGACCCGGCTTGGGCTCGAACGGGTCGTCACCGTAGACGCACGCAGGAAAGAGTCCGCCGAGGCCGTGGCGCTCGAGCTGGGGCTCCACGCTATCGCGACGACCGGCCGTGACGATCCCGAGCGCAAACCCGGCGCCGGCGAGCCGACGGAGCGCATCCGCCACACCGGGGAGCAGCGCCGCCTCGTCGCGACCGCGGTAGAGCGACCACCAGCGGTCGCCGACCGCCTCGATCGCGTCATCCGGCAGGTGGAACCGGCGGTAGAGAAGCCGCCAGTCGGGCGTGAAATGGCGCCGGTAGTCGTCCCACGTGATCGGCACGCCGCATTCCGCCATGACCAGCTCGGTCGCGGCGTACATGAACGGGAGGGTGTCGACGAGGGTTCCATCCCAGTCGAAGAGGACTGCGCGCACGCCCCGAATCCTAGCCGTCGGCGACACCCGGGGCCGTACACGGCAGTCGGCGGCGGCCGGGGCAGTCGGCGGCGGCCGGGGCAGTCGGCGGCGCCCGGCCACGTCGGCGGCGCACGGGCCGTCGGCGGCACCCGGCGATGCCCCCGCCGTCATCGAGACCGTGCCGCCATCGAGACCGGCAGAGCCCGATGCTAGACTCGCACGCGTGCCCGACCCGGTCGATCCGCCCGCGCCGTCCGACCCTGCCGCCAGCGATCCGGCCGTTCGTCGCGTCATCGACGCTGCCTCCCAGCGCGGCGTCCGCCTCGAGATCCGCCAGCTGGACGATACGACGCACACGGCCGCGGACGCCGCGCGCGCACTCGGCGTCGGGCAGGCCCAGATCGTGAAGTCGCTGGTGTTCGTGGCGCCGGGCGACGGCGGCGAGCTGGAGCCGATCATCTGCCTGGTCGCCGGGACGAACCGGGTCAACCTGGGGCTGCTGGCGGCCGTGACCGGCGAGGCGGGCGTGCGACGTGCCACGGCACGCGAGGCACGCGAGCTGACCGGCTTCTCGATCGGCGGAATCCCGCCCCTCGGCCACCCGCGACCGGTCCGCGTCGTGATGGACCCGGACCTCGGTCGCTACGCCGAGGTCTGGGCCGCGGCAGGGCACGATCGCTCGGTCTTCCCCGTCACGCCGGCCGCGCTGCGGGCGCTGACCAACGCGACGGTCGCGGAGATCGCCGAGATCGCCGAGATCGCGGCAATGGACGGGCCGGCGGGCGGCCTTGCTGCCCTCGGGTCGTGATCGCGGCGCCGGGGTCGTGATCGCCGAGCCGCAGCAGGCGAGCGTCGGGTACCCGGGGGGCCTTCGGGTCCGCTATCGATGGGCGGGCACGGGCGGGGGTGACGCCGTCTTCGCCCTGACCGAAGCCGGCGGCGAGCTCTTCGACTACGGGGACCGGGCCGGCGCCGCCTTCGCCCGCCTCTGCCGCGCGGAGCTCCGGGCCGAGGGTCCGGCAGGAGCGTGGGCTGCGCGCCTCGCCTCCCCGATCTTCGACGCCCCGACCGGCGTGGCCTGGGATTCGGCCGGCCTGCTGGTGGTCAAGTACGGCTTCATCACGTACGGGATGGCCGCAAGGACGGGCGAGCTGCGCTGGTCGCACCGATCCGGATCGCCGGTCCTGGCCGTCCTCGGGTCGTCACGCCTCTCGCACGTCCTGGTCCAGGCCGAGATCGAAACGTTCGCGGTGGAGGCGGACGGTGAGGTGCGCTGGCGGGTCGGCCACTCCGACGTGGTCGCCGGGGTCGAGCTGGTCGGCGGACGTCTCGTCCTCACGAGCTACGCGGGCCTGCTCTCGGCGCTCGATCCGGCCACCGGGCGCGCGCTCGCCTGACCGCGCTCTGCGGGAGGGGTGTGCCCGGCCCCGCTCGCGTTCGGCCCCGCTCGACTGTGGACGCGATGTGGATAACCCGCGCTCGGCTCGGGATACTGGTGGACGGAACCGTTGTCCTGGTCCATCGAAGCGACTACCGTGAAGGGCGACCTGGAGGGGTCATGAGCTCGCTAACGGCGGAGGCTTCACGGCCGAGGCCCACGCGACGCGGAGGTTCCTCCGGGTCATTTCATGCCCTGGGCACGACGGCGACCTGCGCTCGGCGCTGCTACCATCCCCGCCCGTGACCCCCTTCTTCGTGATCGCCGCCGGGATCGTCGCGATCGCGATCGGCTCCCTGCTGCTCCGGTCGTACGGGCCGCGGGTGCGCGTGGGCCGCCTTCTCGCGGTGACACCGGCCGTGTCGATCGCGGCTGCCCGTGAGCTTGCGTCGAGCGGGGCCAGGCGGTACGTGCGGGTCGAAGGCCGGCTCGACGCCGACGAGGAGTTCCCCGACGAGCACGACCGCCCCCTCGTGTTCTGGCGCCGGCGGGTGGAGGCACGGCTCCAGGGCGGCTGGCGAGTGCTCGAGGAGCAACGGGAGCTGGTCCCGTTCCGTGTCCGCGAGGGAGCCGACGAGATCGGCGTGGACGGCGATGCGATCGACCACGGGATCGTCACGCTGGTGCGGGAGTCACTCGGCACCGCCGCCGAAGTCGCGGGCGAGCTCACCGCGAGGCTGGCACCGGAGACGCCCGTCCGGCTGCGGATCGAGCAGCTCTCGTCGGTCGAGCACGCGGTGGTCCTCGGCGTGCCGGCACTCCGGGAAGATGGCGCCGCGATCATGAGCCGCGGGATGGGGCGGCCGCTCGTGGTCTGCGTGCTGGAGCGCGCGGAGGCGATGCGCGTCCTCGCGGACGGGGGCCGGGCGCGTCCCGTCGCCGCCGCCATCGGCCTGGCCGGCGGCCTCGGCCTCCTCGTCGCCGGGATCGGCTGGGCGCTCATCGCAGGCAGGGCGGGATGAGCCGGCCCGGCCGGCGGCTTCGCTTCATCCTGGGCGGCTGGGCCGGCCTGCTGGCGTCGCTCGTTCTCGCCGTGGCTCCGGCGCTCGCCGTCGACCCGAGCGCGAGCGCCGCGAGCGGTGACGTTCGGACCAGCGCGACGGCCCCGGGCCTCGTTGGCGACCCCCTGTTTGCGCTCATCGGGGTCATCGTGGTCGGGCTCGTGGCGCTCGGCGCGACCCTCCTTTACGTCAGGCTGACCGCTCGGCCCTGAACCGGCCTCGCCGGCGCCGGTGAGCATCCGTGGTGCCCACCCGGGACGTTTCTCCTATTGGCAGGAATTGTAAAGAGGTCGAGACTCCCGACAGCTTCACGTATCCTCCATGCAGACGGGAGCCGCGGCCAACACCATGACCCTCGCCAGGCGACCCACGGACGCCACCCTCTCGGTCACGAAGGCGGCCCGCCTCCTGGGTGTGCATCCCAACACGCTCCGCGCCTGGAGCGACCGGGGACGCATCGCCTTCTACCGGATCAACGACCGCGGGGACCGCCGGTACCGGCTCGGCGACCTGCAGCGGTTCCTTGCCGATGCCGAGACGCGCGCGGAGCCCGCGAACGTCCGTCGCGGCCTCGCCCCGACCCTTCCCCGACCGGTGGCCCCTTCCATCGGGGCCGACGTGGTCGAGCAGCGCACCCGCCCCTCGGAGCACTCATCCGCGGACCCGGCGTCCGCCGTCCGGCAACCCGCGACGCGCCTCGTCTCCGTGCTTCCGCCGCGGACGCCCACCGACCTCGCGATCCTTGCGCGCCTGGCCGACCTCATCGTCGCCGACGCGGACGGGGACGTGGTGATGCGGACCGCGGTCGACGACCTGCACGACCAGGCCGGGCATGCGCTGGTCGCCATCCTCGAGCATCGCGACGGGAGGATCGTGGCACGTGCCGCGCGTGGTGCCGGCGTGAATCGGCTCGGTGCCATCCCGGACTCCCACGGCCTCGCGGCCCGCGCCCTGCGCTCCGATGGCCCGGTCACGGAGACCCTGGAGGACGGCCCCGACTGGCTGGGTGGATCCGGAAGCCTCCTCGAGAGCCGCGTCGCTGCTCCGATCCGCGCCGGCGAGGATGGCGCCTGGGGCGTCCTGCTCGTGGCGGACGAGGGCGGCGAGCCCCCTCGCGAGCGGGCGCAGTTCGTGTGGGCGGTCGCCCGCCTGCTCGGCCTGGCGATCCACACCGACCGGCTGCGCGACGACTGGGCGATGACCCTTCATCGTGCCGAAGCGCTTCGCCGCATCGCCATCGACATCGGCGGCACGCTCGACGTCGGCGAGATCCTCACCGGCGTCGTGGAGCACGCATGCATCCTGTTCGGCGCCGAGCGAGCGGCCGCCGCGCTCGTTGGCCCAGACGGCCGCACCTCGGCCGAGGCGCATCGCGGCCTCTCGGCCGGCTATCTCGCCGCGGTGCGCGACCTTCCGCTTCCCGCTCTCCCGGCCCAGGCCGCGGCCGAGCGGCAAGCACTCTTCTCGGAGCGCTACCGAGAAGACGCACGCGCCAAGCCCGCACGAGCGGCGATCGTGCAGGAAGGCTTCGAATCGCTGTGTGCCGCGCCGCTCCTCGACGGCGAGACGCTGCTCGGGCTCGTGACGATCTGTCACGATCGACCCCACCGCTGGAGCCCGGAGGAGCTGGATGCCCTCGTCCGGTTCGCGGCGCACGCGGCGACGGCGGTCAGCAACGCCCAGCGATTCGCATGGATGGCAACGTGGACGGCCCAGCTCCAGTCCATCCAGCAGCTCGGCGCCCGGCTCTCGCGCCTCACGACCGAGCGAGAGATCGGCGACGCCATCTCCACCGAGCTCGAGACCCTGATCGAGTTCCACAACGTCCGCGTCTACCGGTTGCGCGACGACGGCTGGGTCGACCCAGTGGCCATGCGCGGGCTGGTCGGCGAGTTCAAGGACGAGACCCCCGACCTGCTCCGGGTTCGGATCGGCGAGGGGATCGCCGGCTGGGTGGTCCAGCACAGGCTGCCCCAGAACCTGGGGGACGCCGCGAACGACCCGCGGAGCGTGACGATCCCGGGCACGGAAGACAACCTGCCCGAATCGATGCTGCTCGCACCCCTGGTCTACGGCGACGACGTCCTTGGCGTGATCGTCCTCTCGAAGCTCGGTCTGCACCAGTTCTCGGACGATGACCTCCGCCTTCTCGTCATCTACGCGAGCCTCGTGGCCCAGGCGATGGCGAACGCCGACACGAGCGAGCGCCTTCGCGCCCAGTCCGGGCGGCTGGAGCGGCGCCTGATGAGCCAGCGAGCGCTCCTTGCCACCACCGAATCGATCCTGGGCACACTCGACACGCGCCAGATCCTGGAGCAGGTCGTCGACCGGCTGAGCGAGGTCGTCCCGCTCGACACCATCTCGATCGAGCTGCTGGACCGGGAGTCCGGGGCCCTCCGCCCGGTCCTGGCGCGCGGGGTGCATGCGGCGGAGTACCTCGAGCCCTGGGAGCCGGGTGAGGAGGGGCTGGCGACGTGGGTCGTCGCGCACGGGCGACCGCAGCTGGTCCGGGACGAGCTCCAGGACCCCCGCGTGCACCCGTTCCCGACGACCGGTCCCCTCGAAGGGAGCATCATCTGCGTCCCCCTCCGGGGCCCGGACGGCTCGATCGGGGTGGTCTCGCTGGAGCGGCTCGGGTCGGAAGATCGGTTCGACGACGACGACTTCGACCTGGTCCGGCTCTTCGCCGGCCAGGTCTCCATCGCGCTCCGCAACGCGGCCGCGTTCCGCGTCAAGGAGATCGAGGCGCAGACCGACCAGGTCACCGGCCTGCTCAATGCGGGCACCTTCCGGAGCTGGCTCGAGGAGCCGGCTGGACCCGCCGAGGCGTACGGCTTTCTCATGCTCGACCTCGACAACTTCAGGGAGGTCAACGAGCGGATGGGCCACGAGGCGGGCACGGAGCTCCTGCGGCGCATCGCCGGGGTGATCGCGGACGCCGGCCGGGAGTCGGACCGCGTCTTCCGGTACGGGGGGGACGAGTTCGCCGTCATCGTGCCCACGCCGGGACCCGCGGGTGCGATGGCCTTCGCGCGCCGGATCCGCGCGGCGCTCGAGGAGCTTCCGCGCGCGCTGACCGGGCGATGACGCCCGGCCGGTGAGCGCCTCGATCGGGGTCGCGACGTATCCGGCCGACGGAGCGACGCGCGCCGAGATCCTGCTGGCGGCGGACCGGGCCTGCTTCGCTGCCAAGCGCAGCGGGCGCAACCAGATTGCCACGGCCGCGGATGGCCTCGCCCTGGCGGCGGACTTCACCCTGTCCGAGCCGACGCCGATGGATCCGGTCCCGCCCGTCCGGCGCTGACGGGAGCCGGAGTCGGCGTACGATCGACGCGTGCTGGGTCGCCGACTGCCCGTTGCCCCTCCGCGTGGGGCGGCGCTGATCCTCGTCGCCGTCCTGGCTGCCGCCTGCGCTGCCCCCGTCGCATCACCCACGGACTCCGCGGCGCGGTCCCTTCCCACGCCCAGTGTCGCCGCGCCGGCGGCGTCCCCGACATCCACGGCCGACCGGCCGTTTCGCCCCACTCCAGCACCGGCGCCTACCTTCGCGGCCTACGTCGTTCGCGGAGGCGACAGCCTCGGCACCCTGGCCACCCGGTTCGGCACGACCGTGGAGAGCCTCGCCTACTGGAACCGGGCGCGCTACCCGACCCTCGACCCGGAGTCCCGCGCCTACGCGCCCGACCGGATCGAGATCGGCTGGACACTCGACTACCTGCCCGGAGGGCTGGTCGACGCGGAGAACCCGCCGCCCGCGGCGCCATCGGCGGGCCCGCGCTCCAGCCTCGAGCCGTTACCGGTCCTGCCGGGCGACGGAAGCGCGCTCCTGGTGACACACGGACCCCGTGGGAGCGACGCCGTCGCGCTCACGTTCGACTATGCCGGCGGACCCGGAGCGGGAGCGCCGACAGCGGCGGGCGCAGAGGCCGTGCTCCAGTGGCTCGAGACGAAGGGCGTGGCGGCGACCGTGTTCGTGGCACCGGTGGCGGCGGACCCGGCCGACTCGGCAGGCGGGGCGGTCCTGGCGCGTCTTGCCTCGGCGTTCCCCCGCGTGGTGCCGGGGCTCCTCCCGACGCGCCCCGCTCCCGGAGCGCCGTGGGGCACGGCGCTCCGCGCCGGCGATGCGCGCCTGGCGCCGCCACTCGGCCGCTCGACCGCGCCCTGGCTGCGCGTGTCCGGCTCTCTCGACACGGCAGCGCTCGGCACGATCGGCGCGGCGGGGTGGAGATGGCTGATCGGGGCGGACGTGGATCCGGGTGACGGGATCGCGCCGGCGGACGGCGGCCCGATCGCGGCCGACATCGCGGCCCGCGTGATCTCGCGCGCCGCCGGTGGGTCGATCGTCCGCCTGACCCTGGGCGGCGCGCACACGCTCGAGGCGCTTCCCGAGATCCTCGACGGGCTGGCCGCGAACGGCCTGCGGGCCGTCCCGCTCGGCGAGCTCCTGGGCACGGTCGCGCCGTGACCCGGTGACCGCCACCAACCGGGGGCGGCGTGCAGCCGGCAGCGGCCTACAGCCGGCCCGCCTCCATGACCCGCTGGAGGAAGCGCTGCGTCCGCTCGGCGCGCGGCGCGCGGAACATCTGCTCGGGCGGCCCATCCTCCAGGATCCGGCCCGCGTCGAGGAAGCAGACCCGGTTTGCGATGTCGCGCGCAAAGCCCATCTCGTGGGTCGCGATCAGCATCGTCATCCCGCCCCGCGCCAGCTCCCGGATCACCGCCAGGACCTCGGCCACGAGCTCGGGGTCGAGCGCGCTTGTGACCTCGTCGAGGAGCAGGAGCTGCGGATCCATCGCGAGCGCCCGGACGATGGCGACGCGCTGCTGCTGGCCGCCCGATAGCCGGTCGGGGAACTCGCGCTGCCTGTCGGCGAGCCCGAACCGCTCCAGGAGCGCCAGCGCCCGGGCCGCGGCCTCGGCCGGCGCGAGGTGGAGAACCTTGCGCGGGGCCAGGGTGACGTTGTCGAGCACGCTCATGTGGGGGAACAGGTTGAATGCCTGGAAGACGATCCCGATCCGGCGCCGGACCCGGTTCACGTCGACGCCGGGCGCGCAGATGTCCTCCCCCGCCACGACGATCCTCCCCGCGTCGATCGGCTCGAGCAAGTTGACGCAGCGCAGGAGGGTGGACTTCCCGCTCCCCGAGGCCCCGATCAGGCAGACCACCTCGTGCTGGGCGACGGTCAGGTCGATCCCGCGCAGGACCGGGGTCTGCCCGAACGATTTGTGGACGCCCTCGACGGCCAGGGCCGGCGCCGTGGCTGTCGGCGCCATACCCGGGCTCCCTGCCCCGCCCGTCATCGGGCGCTCGCCGCGGCCCGTCGCCGGTCACGCGACACGAGGATGTCGGTCAGGCGCGCCAGCGGGATGGTGACGGCGATGAAGACGAGGGCGGTCGCCATGTAGGGCGTGTAGTTGAACCTCGCCTGCTGCGTGATCTGGGACTGGCGGAAGATCTCGACGACCCCGATGTACGACACCAGGACCGTGTCCTTCTGAAGGCCGATGAAGTCGTTGAGGAGCGGCGGGATCACGCGCCGAACCGCCTGCGGGAGGATCACGTACCGGAGCGCCTGCAGCCGGGTGAGCCCGAGCGACCGCGCCGCTGCCTCCTGGCTCGGATGGACCGACTCGATCCCCGCCCGGTAGACCTCCGAGACGTACGCCGAGTAGATCAGGGTCAGGGCGATCACCGCGTACGGGAAGGGGTCGGTGGGGATGCCCGGCAGCCCGAGGCCGGGGATCCCGAACCCGAGGATGTAGATCACCAGGACGCCCGGAACCGCCCGGAAGATGTCGGCGTAGATCGTGGCCAGGAAGCGGAGCGGGAAGAAGACCGGTCCGGGAAGGCTGCGGAAGACGGCCAGCACCAGTGCGAGGACCAGGATCAGCACCTCGGCGATCGCGAACAGCTGGATGTTGAGCCAGAAGGCCGCGACGATGTCCGGGAAGGCATTCGTGAACACGGTCGCGTTGAAGAACGAGACCTGGACCTCGGCCCAGCCGGGTGCGTTGACGGTGATCCAGACCAGGATCCCGAAGACGACGACGGTGCTGACGACTGCGACCAGCGTGGAGCGGAGCGCCGTCCGGGGGCGGCCCCGGGCGCGAAGCGGCCCACCCGGTGGACCGACGGCGAGCATGCCGCTGGTGTCGAGTGGGCCGCCGAGGTGCGACATCGTGGTCGGGGGCCGAGGCCCGCTAGGGGGCGAAGATCGGGGCGTCCGCCTTGTCGGAGAGCCACTCCTTCGTGACCTGGTCCAGCGACCCATCGGCCTTCATGGCAGCGATGGCCCCGTTGACGCAGGCGGTGAGCGGGCTGCCCTTCGCGAGGACGGCGCTGAAGTGCTCGGCGGCCGCCCCGGCCTGGACCGGGAACTGGCCCACGATGTTCGCCAGCGCGTTGCCCTTGGCGTCCGTGATCTGGGCCGCGGTGACGTAGAAGGCGGTCGGCAGGTCGACCACCAGGGCGTCGATCTGCCTGGCCTTGAGCGCCGAGATCGCGTCATCGTTCGACGAGTAGACCGACGTCTTCGTGGTCGGCTTGATCACGTTCTGGATCGTGTCGTAGCTCGTGGTGCCCTGCTGCGCCCCGAACTTGTAGGCCTTGAGGGCCGCGATCGAGGTCACCTTCGCGATGGGGTTCGTCTTGAGGGCGACGACGGACTGCGAGAGGAAGTAGTAGCCGTCGGACAGGTCGACCGCGGTGGCGCGCTCGGGCGTGTAGGAGACCTGGTTGACGTCGAGGTCGAACTTCTTGGCGCCGGGGGCGTACGACGAGTCGAAGGGCACGACGATCCAGGTGACCTTGTCCTTCGCGAAGCCGAGCTTTGCCGCCAGCGCATAGGCGAATGCGCTCTCGAAGCCCTGGCCGTTCGTGGGATCGCCGAGCTGCCACGGCTTGGGCGCGTTCCCGGTCGCGGGCACCGCGTAGTACGGCGGGTAGGCGGGGTTGTCGGTGCCGATCGTCAGCGTGCCGGCCGTCAGGGTCTTCAGGTTCGCCGGGGCGCACGGGTCTGGCGACGGGCTCGGGCTGGGCACGACAGCCTCGCTCGGCGAGGCGGCCGCGGACGCGGCGACCGAGGGCGCCGCCGATGGGGCGGTGGACGCCGACGGGGCGGTGGACGCGGCGGGCGTCGGTGTCGCCGCACCGGAACAGGCGGCAACCAGCGCGCCGACAAGCGCGAGAGCCACCGCGGGGCGGAATGGGGTTCGCATGGTACGCACATCTCCTCCGTGTCGGGACCGGCCCGAGTGTACCCGAGCGACAGACTCAGCCGGAGGTGGTCGGGACCCGCGGATGGCGTCGAAGCTCGCCGGCCCGCCACGTCGGCCGGCCTCGCCGCGAGCGGTGCCCCGCTAGACTCGGAGCGTGCGCGCCCGGGTCTTCGAGATGCGGCTCCTCGCGGCGGGCCTGACGGTCCTCTGGGCCGCCACGAGCCTCCTCGTCCTGGTGGCCTACCGGCCGGGCGGGCCTGCCGACCTCCTCGTGGGCGTCGCGCTCCTCGTGCCCGTCGGGATCGCGTCCTCGGCGGTCGCGTGGCCGCCGGCGGCGCACGGGCCGCAGGCGTTCCACCTCATCGGCGGGCTCGCCGTCGGCACCGGTCTGATCCTGCTGCCGTCACTTGCGAGCCTCTGGCGCCAGATCGCGGATCGGGGCCTCGAGACCCTGGTCCCCTCGCTCGAGGCCGGCTACCCGTGGGCCCTCGCGATCCTCGGGACGTCGCTCTTCGCGGCGCTCGGCGTGGCCCAGCGTGTGTTCGGGCCAGGCGCGCCGCGGCGTCGCCGCCTCGCGGCGTCGCTCGGCGCCGGCCTCGGCGTCGCGCTCTTCACGGCGACGCTGCTGGCGTCCGTTGCGGTGGCGAACGACCTGGCGCTCGCCGGGAAGGCCGCCGGCTCCTCCCAGTTCGGCCCCACCGACCCGGCGCTCCTGCCGCCGACGTGCGACGCGCCCATCGGCACCGGCAGCAGCGCGCGTCTCTCCCTCGTGCTCGGCGGCGCGATCGACCGGCGCTCGATGGGCGGGGCGCGGGTGCGGGGCGCGCGGGAAGGGCTCGACTTCTCGTGGACCTCCGAGGTCGCCACGGTCCAGTCGCTCGGGCTCGGCGGGGCCGCGCGCGTCGCGACGCGAGGATGGCTGCGCGAGCCCGGTGGTTCCTGGAACGCGACGGCAGGCACGGCCGTCGAGGGCGAATCGCTCGACCTGACCGTGCTGCGGGAGGGTCTCCATGCCGACGCCCGGGCCGCGGCCGAGGAGCTCGGGATCGCCTACATCGAGGGTGCGCGGGCGCGCCACTGCCGCGTGGCGATCGACGGCGACACATTCCGCCGCGCATTCCCGCAGGTCCGCTGGCTGGCGGGAGCTGCGGACCTGCACCGCTGGCGGGGCGAGCTCGAGTACTGGACCTTCGCGGACGACCAGCTCGGGCGCGCCGACGCGTGGATCGAGGGCGAGGGGTTCACGCTCCGGCCGGGCGCCGTCCGCGGTCGCCTGGAGGCCAGCCTGACCGCCACCGAACGCGGCAGCTCGATCAGCATCGTGGCGCCGGCGCGCTGACGGGGAAGGACGACGGACATGGATCGCTGGGATTCGGGTACGGACGCGGTCGGTCGCAAGCGCGACCGGCTGGCGCGCTTCTACCGGGTCGTCATGTACCTCCAGTCGCATCCGGAGGGCGCGACGCCCGACCAGATCGCGGCCTTCGTCGGGATGTCGAGGCGCAACGCCTACCGCGACCTGCGGGCCCTCCAGGACGAGCTGGATGTCCCGCTGTGGGCGGAGCGCGGCAGGTGGGGGATCTCGGACAAGGCGCTCCTCCCCGCATTCCGGCTGACGCGCGCGGAGGCGATGTCGGTCTTCCTTGCCGCCCGCCTCATGGCCCGCTACGCGGACGCCTACGATCCGGACCTGGCGGCGGCGTTCCAGAAGCTCGGTGAGGCGCTGCCGCCCGTCCTGGCCCGCCACGTGCAGCGCACTCTCGACGTGATGGCTGCCCGGCCCCTGGACCCGGTCGGGAGCCGCAACCTCCGGCTCCTCACCCAGGCGTGGGCCGAGCGGCGGGTCGTGGAGCTGACCTACGACCCCAGCACCTACGATCCGACCCGCGGACCCCGCCCCGCGCGTGTCCGGCCGTACCTGATCGAGCCGTCGGCCGACACCCACGCCCTCTACCTGATCGGCTTCGACGAGACGAAGGGCGGTCTCCGGACGTTCAAGCTCGAGCGAATCCGCAGCCTCTCGATGACCCCGGTCACGTTCGAGCCGCCGCCGGACGGCGAGATCGAGGCGGCGCTCGACCGCGCCTGGGGAATCGTGGCCGACCAGGCGGTCGTGGATGTCGTCCTGCGCTTCGACGCGTCGGTGGCCACGCGCGTCGCGGAGACGACGTGGCACCCGACCCAGACGCTCGCCGGAAACGATGACGGCTCGCTCACCTGGCGTGCCCGGGTCTCCGGCACGTTCGAGATCCGGCCCTGGATCCTGGGCTGGGGCGCCGACGTCGAGGTGCTGGCGCCCGCGGTGCTCCGCGACGAGGTCGCGGGGATCACTGGCCGGGCGGCGGCGCGCTACCGACCGGGCTGATCATCGAGGCGCGAGGTCGCTGGCCCGGCTGATCGCCGCCGCGCCCGGTCGCCGACGAGGCCGCTCGCGAAGGGCCACAATCCCGGCATGCGACCGGCCCGCTTCGCCGTCATCAACCTCATCAGCGACCCCATCCACGGCTACATCGAGCTGACGAAGCGGCTCTCGTCTGCGGACGCCCGGTCCGCGGGCCTGCCGGACGAGGCGACCGCCGAGGAAGACCTCCTCGACACCGTCTGGCTTCAGCGCCTGCGCAGGATCAGCCAGCTCCAGAGCGCCCGCTGGGTCTTTCCCACCGCGGAGCATTCGCGGTTCACGCACGGCCTGGGCGTCATGCACGAGGCAGGGCTGTGGGCACGCCAGCTCTACCCCTCGCTCGCCGAGACGCTGGCGAAGGTCGCGGGCGGCACGCCGGTCCCATCCGAGGGGCTCGTGGTCGAGACGCTCCGCGTGGCGGGCCTGCTCCATGACGTTGGCCACGGGCCGTTCGCGCACTTCTACGACGAGCATGTGCTGGCGGGCTTCCCGGCACCCACGGACACCCGACGCATGGTCGCCAAGGCGCTCACGCACGAGGACCTGTCGCAGCTGATCGTCACGCGCGAGATGGCGACGCTGATCCGGGGCCTCCGACGTGCGCCGGGCGGCGTGCCCGGGCGTGACGCGATCGCGCCGGGCGAGGAGATCGACCCGGCGTGGGTGGCGTTCCTGATCTCCAAGCCGCCCCTCGACGACGAAGCCATGCCGCTCTGGGTCCGCTGGCTTCAGCCGCTCCTGTCGGGCGTCTTCACGGTCGACAACCTGGACTACGTCCGGCGCGACGCCTACCTCACCGGCGTCTCCGCGGGGCCCGTGGACGCCGAGCGGCTGCGGCGCTATGCCTTCATCTCGGAACGCGGTCTGACCCTCTATGAGTCCGGCCTGGCCGCCCTGGAGATGTTCCTCACGGCGCGCCTCTTCATGTACCAGCAGGTCTACTTCCACCGGACGGTGCGCGGCATCGATCTCGACCTGGCGGGCGTCTTCGCGACGTCGATCGCCGCGCTCTTCGGCGAAGGCTCGCCCGCGGACGACCTCGCGGGCTTCGCGGACCTCGACGAATATGCCCTGCTCCACCGTGCGGCCCGCTGGGCGCGAGGGCTGGAGGTCGCCCCGGCACCCAGGCCCGGCGACGGGCGCGTGACGCCGGACGTGGCGGCGACCTGGTCGCGCATCCTGCTCCGCCGGCCACGCTGGCGCGCCGAGGCCGAGGTGCGCGCCGAGTGGGAGGTCGGGCCGCCCCCGACCGACGCGATCGCCACCCTGGGAGAGGCCGTGCCCGGCCGCGTCGCGATCGACCTCGCCATCGTGGACGCGCGTCCCAGCGGCGACGAGGCCAATGCCCGGCTGGCGATCGCCGGACGGGAAGGGCACCCCTCGCAGCCGCTCTCTGCCCGGCTGGGGAGGCTTCCGGCGTTTGCCCTGATCGGGCGGCGCTACGTGCGAACGGACGTGGACTGACCGACATGAGATATCTCGAGATTGACGGCAGACGGGTCTCCGCGATCGGCCTGGGAACATGGCAGTTCGGGTCGCGCGAGTGGGGCTACGGGGCGGATTACGCGGCGCACGAGGCCCCGGCCATGGTCCGGCGCGCGCTTGGGCTCGGCATCACCTTGATCGACACGGCAGAGGTCTACGGCTTCGGCGAGTCGGAGCGGATCGTCGCCCGAGGCCTCGCGTCGGCGGGCCCGGACCTCGCGGCCAGGGCGTTCGTCGCCACCAAGCTGTTCCCGATCCTTCCGGTGCCTTCGATCGTCGCGTCGCGGGCGGCCGCCAGCCGGGATCGCCTGGAGGTCGCGGCGATCGACCTGTACCAGCTTCACTGGCCGAACCCGATCGTGCCAGTCCGCACGCAGGCCGCCGGGCTCCGACGCGTGCTCGACGCCGGGATCGCGCGACATGTCGGCGTGAGCAACCACGGTCTCGGGCGCTGGCGGGCGCTCGAGTCGGCGCTTCGAAAGCCTGTCATCTCGAACCAGGTGCGATTCAGCCTGGGGAGCCCGGCCCCGCGCTGGGACCTGGTGCCGTATGCCGCCGAGCGCGGCAGGCTGGTCATCGCCTACAGCCCGCTCGGCCAGGGGCTGCTCGCCGCCGACGATCCGGCCGAGCGCCGCACCGGCACCCGACGCATGAACCCGCTCTTCGGGGATGCCGCGCTGCGACGCGTTCGACCCCTGCTGGCGGCCGTTCGCGAGGTCGCCGCGGCGCACGGTGCGACACCCGCGGAGGTCGCCCTCGCCTGGGTGATTGCCCACCCGAACACCGTCGCGATCCCCGGCGCGCGGACGCTGGAGCAGCTGGAGCAGAACGCCGCGGCCGCGGACCTCATCCTCGCGCCCGACGAGCTGGCCCGGTTGACGAGCGAGGCCGAGCGCTTCGACGCAGCCCGGCAGCGCTGACACGGCGAGGACCACGCGGCGATCCGACGACCGCCGGCCGCCGACTCCGGCCGGGGCTGACGCGACGGGCAGGCCCTTGGTCGGGCCCCGTTGGCCGGCGTCGCGCACAATCCCCGCATGACTGCCGCCCAGGTCCGCGACCTCGCCTCGGAGCTGCTCGTCTGGGTTGCGCTGCTCGGCGCGTTCGGGGTCCTCGCCGCTTTCCACTTCCTGGACGGGCGGCGTCGGCGTCGGCGTGTCATCGAGATCTGCGCGACCGGCGAGTTCGGGCCACGAGCGGAGATCGTCCGGGGAATCGTGGAGCGGGCCGGCACGCTGGACGCCGATGAGGCGGCACGGCTCGAGGCCGCCCGGCGCGTCGCGCTCGAATACGACCCGAAGGCCCGCAAGGCTCCGGCCGCGGCGCGCCGGGCGCGCGACCGGGCATTCGCGAACGAGCGCGACGTGGTCGCCCTCGCGGCCGCGACCGGGGCGCGGGATGCGGCGATGTCCGGGCTTGCGGCGCTCGCCGACCCTGCACTCCGCCGCCTGGCAGCCGAGTGCGCCGCCGAGACCGCGGCCGCCGTCGTCGCGGTTGACCGGATCCCGGCCGCCGAGTTCCGGGCCCTCACGCGGGCCTGGCGAGAGGTGATCGGGCCGATCGCAGTGCGGCCTCGCCGCGAACCCTGACCGGGCCTACCATGGGCGGGCGACAGCCCGCCACCCGGAGGCGATCCCGTGAACCAGGAGCACCAGGCAACACAGGCCCTTGAAGCGGCGGCCCGGCGGCGACGCGAGCTGCGGGACTCGCTCGTGGCCCTCGAGGACGCGGTCGCGTCCTCCGTGCACGATCCCGAGCGCTGGCGCCTGAG
This sequence comes from Candidatus Limnocylindrales bacterium, assembly GCA_038214375.1. Lineage (GTDB taxonomy): Bacteria > Chloroflexota > Limnocylindria > Limnocylindrales > CSP1-4 > CTSoil-043. The sequence goes on along the minus strand of JBBQRX010000028.1, from coordinate 8,767 downwards.
CGTGTCGGCACGCCTCCTCGGTCTGCGCGAAGCCTTCGCCGAGCACGTTGCCGAGACCGAAGCGACCGGCGGTCTGTACGACGAGATGGAGGAGATCGCGCCCCACGTGCAGGGCAAGGCTCGCCGGCTCCGCGAAGAGCACCCACCGCTGACGGGCGCGATCGTCGACGCGATCGCACGCTTCGACGCACCCTTCCCGGAGGCGACCGAACCGAACGCGCTGCGCGACGACCTCCAGCGGCTCATGGGCCGCCTGATCCGCCATCGCCAGCACGGCGCGGACCTGGTCTGGGAGGCCTACCAGCTGGACATCGGCGGCGCCGGCTGAATGCCGCACGCCTCGACGCCGCGGGCCGGTGAGCAGGCAGAGCCGCCCCTGCCCCAACGAGCCGCCGACGATCCGCTCGCGACGCTGATCGCCCGTGACCGCGTGGCCGTGCTCGACGGCGGCCTTGCCACGCAGCTCGAGGCGCAGGGGAACAGCCTGGAGGACTCGCTCTGGTCTGCCCGGCTCCTGCTGGAGAACCAAGCCGAGATCGTGCGCGCACATCTCGCCTTCTACCGGGCGGGCGCGGCGATCGCGACGACCGCGAGCTACCAGGCCACGTTCGAAGGCTTTGCCGCACGCGGGATCGACCACGCGGGTGCGATCGACCTCCTGCGCAGGAGTGTCGCGCTCGCCTCCGAGGCGCGGGCAGCCTGGCGCGCCGAGCGGTCGCCCGACGACAGTCGAGGGCTCCTCGTGGCTGCGTCGATCGGGCCGTATGGGGCGTTCCTCGCCAACGGCGCCGAGTACACGGGGCGGTACGGCCGAAGCGTCGCCGAGCTTCGCGACTTCCACCGCGAGCGACTGGAGGTCCTCGTGGCGACCGACGCGGACCTGCTCGCGTGCGAGACGATCCCGGAGCTCGAGGAGGGCATCGCGCTCGTGGAGCTGCTCGAGGCGACGCCGGGCGCCCGCGGCTGGCTCAGCTTCTCGTGCGCGGACGGCGGGCACCTGCGGAGCGGGACGCCGATCGAGGAGGCATTCGCGCTGGCCGGGGAATCGTCACGAGTCCTCGCCGTCGGCGTCAACTGCACCGCGCCCGAGCACGTGGACGAGCTCCTGGCCCGTGCTCGGCAGGTGACAGCCAAGCCGCTGATCGTGTATCCCAACAGCGGGGAGGGATGGGACGCGGCCGAGCGGCGCTGGCTCGGCGCAGGTGGTCCGACGGTGGACGGGGCGGCCGCCCGCCGCTGGGTCGAGGAGGGTGCGACGATCGTCGGCGGCTGCTGCCGGGTGTCGCCGGGCCAGATCGCGGCGCTGGCGGACGCGGTGCTGGGGGTTCGGAACGGGAGGCTCGACGCATGACGGACGCACCCGGGACCACGGCGCGATTTCCCATCCGCACCGCAACGGCCGGGACGATGGAGTCGTTCGTCGCGCCGGCCAACCTCGCCTTCGCGGAGGTGCCGGACCCGGGCGACGAGTACATGCGAACCTGGGAGCCCGAACGGATCATCGCCGCGTTCGACGGGGACCGGCCCATCGCGTCGGCGGGAGCGCTGACGTTCCGCCTGAGCGTGCCCGGCGGCGAGGCGGCCGCGGCCGGCGTGACGCTCGTCGGGGTCAATCCCGCCTATCGGCGTCGCGGCATCCTCCGCTCGATGATGCGCCACCAGCTCGACGACGTCCGCGCCCGCGGCGAGCCGATCGCGATCCTGTGGGCCTCCGAGGGTGCCATCTACCAGCGCTTCGGGTACGGCCTCGCCACGCTCAACGGGACCTTCGAGATCGAGCGAGGACACGCGGCATTCGCGCGGCCGGCGCCACCCGAGGGGACTGTCCGGCTCGTGGACCGGGAGGCGGCGATGGGCGTCTTCCCCCGGCTCTACGATCGGGTCCGGGTCGCGACGCCCGGGATGGTGGATCGCACCGAGGCGTGGTGGCGCTGGATCTCGCTCCACGACACGGATCACCAGCGTGGCGAGAACGGCATGAAGTTCCTTGCCGTCTACGAGGCCGGCGGGCAGGTCGAGGGTACCGCCATCTACCGCGTCAAGCCCGACTGGGACGACCGCGGCCCGAACGGCCGGCTCGTCGTGTTCGAGGTGATCGCAACCACGCCGCGTGCGATCCGCGACCTCTGGGGCTGGCTCTTCGAGGTGGACCTGGTCCGCCACGTCCGCGCCGTCCGGGGCCCGGTCCCGCATCCGCTCCAGCTGCTGCTCGCGGAGCCGCGCCGCCTGGGCTTCACGGTCGGCGACGCGATCTGGCTCCGGGTCGTCGACGTCCCGGCCGCGCTCACCGCACGGACCTATGGGGGCGCGGGCACGCTCGTGCTCGAGGTCCGGGACGCGTTCTGTCCGTGGAATGCCGGCCGGTGGCGCCTCGTCGTTGCTGACGAGGGCCGCGGTGCCGTCGAACCGACCGCAGCCGCAGCGGACCTGACGCTCGATGCGGCCGATCTCGGAGCGACCTATCTCGGCACGTTCCGGTTCTCGGAGCTCGCGCGGGTCGGGCGGGTGGTGGAGAACACGCCCGGGGCGCTCCTCCGCGCCGACGCGCTGTTCGCGGCCGCGCGCGCGCCCTGGTGCAGCACGATGTTCTGAGCGGCAGGGACGGCTGCGTTCGGGGCCGCGTTCGGGGCTGCTCCGGTGCGGAGCCGTAAGGCGATGGACGCCGATGGTCGGCGGTCGCGCCGCTTCCACCGCCCGGGTCGCCCCCGGTCGCGCCGCTAGGTCCAGATCGTCGGCGGGCTGATCACGGCGCCGCCACCGCCCGGGTCGCCCCCGGTCCCGCCGCTAGGTCCAAATCGTTGGCGGGCTGATCACGGCGCCCACGGACGCCGCCAGGCGCTCGAGCAGCGCCCACCAGTCGTAGCGGCTCGTCACCTCCGAGGCGCGGAGCGTGACGAGCCGGCCCGGCTCGAGGAGCATCGGCAGCACGCGATCGAGGATCGACTCGACCTCGTCGCGGAACGCGTCGTTCGTGCTGCGCACCCCGTCGGGCTGGAGCTCGATGTCGGGGAGCAGCCGCACGACCAGGTCGTACGTGCCGGACCAGCTCCGGACGAGCGCCTCCACCGCATACCGGTCGGCCCCGCCGCAGGCCCGCAGGTAGTAGGCGAAGTTGTCCATGACGCCGCGGTCGGTCACCAGGATGTCGGCCTTCCGGGCGAGCTCCAGCTCCTGCCGGATCTGCGAGACGAGCACCCAGAGCTGCGCCTCGCCGGTGGCGCCCTCGTTGATCCCGAGCGGGTTGTCGCGGACGACCTCGCGGGCAAGCTCCGCCGAGCACCCCGCCCGCTGCACCGTGGCGGCGAACGCAAGCACGGCGCTCGTCTTGCGGATCCCGTGCGAGCCGATGAAGGCCACTTTCGCGGAGCGCGGCCAGCCCGCCGGAGCTCCGGGCGCGGCGACCGGCGTGGCGGATGAAGGGCGTGCGGTCCTGGGTCGCGGCATCGTCCCCAAGGGTAGGCCGCCGAACGGGGTCTCGCGGGGTGGGGTTGCGTGCGGGCGCGGTTGCGTGCGGGCGCGGTTGCGTGCGGGCGCGGTCGCGCGCGGGCGCCGCGATGGGTTCTCGCTCCGGATGCCGCCCAATCGGCTGCGGCCCAAGTTGCACGGGCCGCAACAAAAGCGCCGTTCGCTGGGAGATCGACCTTGCAGGCGAACTCCGACGACGCCGAGGGAGCGCGAATCGACGCGCTTGGGGCGGTTCTGTTGCGCCCTGGGCAGCATGTGAGGCCGCGGACGCACGGCAATCGGCAATCCGTGGGTCCACGCAGCCGACAGGAACGTCACCGACCGGATTTGTTGCATCGCCCGCAACGGCCGCCGCCCGCGTGGGTCCGCGGATCTACCGGAGCGGGAGCCTGACCGTTCGACGCGCCTCGCCGACGACCCGGATGAAGCTCGCGACGTGGGTGAGGGGCCGGATATGGCTGCGCTCGGCCGCGTAGATCGTCCGGATCGGCACCCAGGCCATCGGCCACCCGCCCCGAATGCACGTCGTGATCATCTCGACCTCGAACGCGAAGCCGCTCTCGCGACTGGACAGCAGGGCGACCATCAGGCGCCGATCGATGAGCCGGTAGCCGGACTGGTTGTCGGGGATGTCGCGACCGACGGCCCACGAGAACGCGCGGCCGCCGAGGGTGTTGGCCAGCCGACGCAAGGGGGGCATGCGCCGGAAGTCGCGGCAGCCGATGACCAGCGCGTCGCCCGCCACCACGCGGGCCGTGAGGAAGGCCGGGATGCTGGCCGGGTCGTGCTGGCCGTCGCCGTCGAGCGTCACCATCGCGTCGAAGCCCCGCTCGATCGCCCAGCGAAAGCCCGCCCGCAGCGCCGCACCTTGCCCTGGTTCGGGCGCTGGTCGAGCACGCTCGCGCCGGCGGCCGCTGCCTCGGCTGCAGTTGCGTCCGTCGACCCAGCGTCGACCACCAGGACGGGCAGGTGAACGAGCGCCCCGCGCACCACGTCACCGATCCGGGGTGCCTCATTGAAGGCGGGCACCATGGCGAGGACGCGGCCCGGGAGCAGAGGATCGAACCGTGCCGTTGCGCGGGCGTGGGGATCGAAGTTCGGGGCCACGACCCCGACGCCGGCCGGCTCGCCGTTCAGCGTGGTCCCCCGGGAGACCCGTCGAGGAGCCGTTCGACGACATGCCCGGCGTCCGCCACGACCCCATAGAAGAGGTCCGATCTGCGCGTTGCCTGGAAGCGGAGACCCACGAACCCGAGCCCCCGCTCGCGGGAGACACCGTGGTCGTGGACCGGCCAGCCGTCGCCGTCCAGGACCGGCAGGCGGAGGTAGGCGAAATCGGGCACGAGGCCGCATGCCCAGATCACGCTCGTGACCCCGGCCGCGTCCAGGTCGAGATCCTCGTCCTGGGGCAGGCCGAAGCCGTCGTCGCCCGGGTAGTCATCGGAGTCCTCCGGGCCCGGGACGCTGGGCCCGGACCGTTCGATCGCCTCGTCGACCGCCTGCCGGAACTTCGTCGCCATCGCGTCGGCCGCGGCCAGGCGTGCGTGAAGGTCCGGCGTGATCCGAAGACGCCCGTCGGCGACGCCGTCGATGCGACCAAGGAGGTGGACTCCGTCCCGCGCAAAACGATGGAGGTTGATGGTGTGCCCGCCGCGCGCCCCCGTGAGGTGCGGGTTCGGAGCCCGGCGGCCGCGCGGATCCTCCAGCTGCGCCTCGGTCAGGTCGAAGAAGCCGGCATCGACGAGCCACCGGAAGCAATCCCGGCCACGGTACCGCCGGATGAAGCGACCGGCGCTTCCCACGCCGAGGTAGACGTCCCGGCCCGCGAGGAGGAGATCCTCCACGACCTGACAGCCGGATTGCCCGCTCCCGACGACCAGGACGGATCCGGGCGCCAGCGCGCCGGGGTTGCGGTAGGCGGTCGCGTCGAGCTGAGCGATCGAGGCCGGCAGTCCGGTCGAGAATGGCGGCCGGGTCGGCGTCCGGTACGTCCCGGTGGCCGCAATCACCCGCGCTGCGCGCCACGGCCCTTCGCTCGTCTCGACGACGAACCCGGAGCCCGCCGGGTCGCGCGTGACCGAGGTGACGGTGACGCCCTCGTGGACCGGAGCCGCGAACGTGCCCGCCCAGGCGGTCAGCATCTCGACGATCTCGGCGCGGGGAAGGTAGCCGTCGGGGTCGCCAATCCCGCCGACCCCGGCCGGAAGGTCCGGCAGCGCGATCATCCAGTTCGGGGTAACGAGCGTGAACGAGTCCCAGCGCCGGCTGCGCCAGCTCTCACCGATCCGGCCCGCCTCCAGGATCACGTGGTCAACCCCGCGACGCCCGAGCTGGTAGCTCGACGCGAGGCCGGCCTGACCCCCGCCGACCACCAGCGTGTCGATGCTTCGCATGCCCAACCCCCCCCCGCCGACCAGGGCCGACCCGAACCTGCCGGCCACTCAGGCCTCAGGGTACCGCGGGCGGCGCCGACTCGGCCCGAGCGAATTCGCGGTGGGGGAGCGACCGGCGTCGGCGCGCCGCAGACGAGTGACCCGCGGACGGCCGAGCCGGAGGGCCGGCCGGCGGAGTCCGAACGCCGGCCGCGGACGAGCGGGCCGCGGACGAGCAGGCCCGAACTCGGCGACGCCGCGGAAAAGTGGTCCGCGGCCGGCGGAGCCCGAGGGCCGGTCGCGGACGAGCGGGCCCGAACTCGGCGGCGGACGAGCAAGCCGCGCTCGCGCCCGAGAGCCGGCCGGCCGCATCCTGCGCGAGGCGTCGCCGCCCCGTTCCGAGCGCTACATCAGGCCGACGACATGACCCTCCGGGTCGGCGAAGAGCGCGATCGTCGTGCCGGGCGCAACCTCCGTGAGCGGCATGAGCACGCGCCCGCCGAGCTCCTCGACCCGCCGAAGCGTCGCCGTGGCGTCGTCGGTGTGGACGTAGAACGTGACGTGCCCGGCACCCCCATCGCTCGAGGCGCCGATCCCGCCGCCGATTCCATCGCCCTCGCCATCGAACATCCCGTACCCGTCGGGGTTGTCTGTGTTGAGCTTCCAGTCGAACACGCTCCCGTAGAACTTCTGGAGCGCCGAGCCGTCCTTGCCCGTCACTTCGACATGGATCACGTGGCCTGCCATCGCTCGAACCTCCGCGTTGCCTTGACGGGTACCTATCCCCGTTCACGATGACGACGTGCGGCCGGGACCGGAATCGACACTGGCCGCGCGACGTCGGTTCGACTGGGGCCGAGCGCGCCGCATCCCTGCCCGAACGGGGTTCGACCGGGGCGCCGCATCCCCGGCTATGTGTGCACAGAATCGTCACTGCGACCGCCGGCACCCGCGGTAGGGGCGTCCCTGCGTCACGGGGCGCGCCGGGCGACCGGCGGCCGGTCGTTCCGGTCACCGGATGAACAATCCTGACTTGCCGGCGGCCTTCGTCGGTCGCAGTGGTCACCGGGTGCACGGGCGGACTGGGGGGCCCTACCGGCAGGACGGGTTGACCTTGGCCCATGCCTCACCGGGCGCACGGGCGAACCTGGGCCCTTACCCGCAGCACGGGCTAAACCTTGGCCCATGCCACACCGGGCGCACGGGCGAACCTGGCGCCCTACCGGCAGCACGGGCAAACTCGGCCCAACGGGCCCCGCCAGCGCCCGGAGGGCACCCGGCGAACCTGCGCCCCTACCCGGCAGCACGGGCAAATCCGGCACAACCGGCCCCACGGGCCCCGCCGGCCCCACCGGGTACACGGGCGAGCGGCTCGAACCCGGGATCGACGTCTTCGCGACTCGGGCGTACGATCCGGGCATCCGAGCGGAACGGATCGTACGCAGCGAAACCTGCCCGGCCTGAATGGATCTGCGCCCGGCCGGAATGGAACGGAACGGAACGGCGCTCAGTGTGAAGGGGGGTCGCCCGATGGGCGAAGCGGACAACGTACGCGCCGTGGAGCGCCTGATTGCCGGCCTCAACGCAAAGGATGTCGAGGTCATGAACGAGGTGTTCATCGACGACTCCGTCCTTTCGTGGCCGCAGTCCGGCGAGATCATCCGGGGCCGAGAGAATCGCCAGGGCCTGTATCGCTCCTTCCCTGCCCTCCCGACGATCACGCCGTCTCGCTTCGTCTCGTCCGGCGATCTGGTGACCCTGGAGGCCGTCCTCGACTACGGCACCGAGACATTTCAGGTCGTCTTCATCTTCGAGTGCCGCCATGGTCGGATCGTCCGCGAGACCGCCTACTGGACCAAGCCGTTCCCTGCTCCCGAATGGCGGGCGAAGTGGGCGGAGCAGGCCTGACCGCCATGAATGCCGGGAAGGGGGCCGGCGGCGCCACCGGCGCGGATTCGCCCGGCCCAGCCCAGGATCACCGCCCGACCCGGCGCAGACCGCCGTCCGGGGCATGGCGTCCGGCCATCGCCGGAGCGCTCGCCGCGGGGGTCGCGATCGCCGCGTCCGAGCTCGTCGCAGGCGTCGTTCATGGCACGCCGTCTCTCATCGCGGCGATCGGCTCGCTGGCGATCAGCCTGCAGCCGTCCGGGGCGAAGGACGTCGTGGTCAACCTGTTCGGCACGAACGACAAGCTCGCCCTGAACGTCTTCGTCGTCATCGTTGCGCTGGTGATCGCGCTGGGCGCGGGCATCCTGGCCGCGCGGCGGCGCTGGATCGGGGTTGCCGCGTTCGTCGCGTTCGGGATCCTGGCCGGAGCGGCCGCGCTGCGCGATCCCCTCGCGTCGCAGGGCCTCGCCCTCGCCAACGCCGGGATCGCAGTCGCGGCGGGCCTCGTCGCTCTCTTCGGCCTGCTCAGCCTCGCGGCCGCGGCCGTGCGCCAACCGGCCGAACCGGCCGCGGCAACCCTCGAGCGCGCCGCGCGCCGACCGGCCGATCCTGACCGCGAATTCCGGACCCCCGAGTGGAGCCGGCGCCGATTCCTGATCGCGAGCGCGGGAACGCTCGGGGGCGTGATCGTCGCCGGCAGCACGGGCCGGACGCTCCTCGACGCGCAGCACGCGGATGCCGTCGTGAGCTCGACCAGGATCCCTGCGCCGCTCCTCGCGGCGGCATCGCTCACCGCCGACCAGGCCCTCGCGACCCTTGGCCTGACGCCACTCGTCATCCCCAACGCCGACTTCTACAAGATCGACACGACGCTGCTGGTCCCGCGGGTGGACCCCGCCACCTGGAAGCTCGACGTCAGCGGCATGGTCGCGCATCCGCTCACGTTCACCTACGACGAGCTCCTCGCGATGCCGCTCTACGAGCAGTACGTCACGCTCGCCTGCGTCAGCAACAAGGTCGGCGACCACCTGGTCGGGAACGCG
>JBBQRX010000027.1:0-41187 GCA_038214375.1 Candidatus Limnocylindrales bacterium | reverse complement strand
GAGGTGCCTCGCGGGACCAATTCGGCTGTCGCATGACCGCCGTTCACCCCCGGTGGGGCCATCGTCACGGCCGTCGGCGGCCACCGAGTCCCCGTTCGGGCCTCGTCAGGCGGTCGGGCGGCTCGGTTCGGTGGATCCGGGGTTACGGGGCCGGTCGCTTTCCGGTCGCGGGCCCGGTCGCTTTCCGGTCGCGGGCCCGGTCGCGGGCCGGTTCCGGGGCGGTCGTGCGCCGGGCAGCGGCCCGTCACCAGGCGGGGAGCACCTGCCGGTCCAGCCACTCGGCGGGCTCCTGGCGGGGCCGGATGAGCGCGGCCCGTCCGCCGCGGATCGCGACCTCCGCCGGGATGGGATGGCTCAGGAAGAGTGGCATCGATTCGGTGAACCCGTACGCTCCCGTGTCGAGGACCGCCACGAGATCGCCGACGGCGGGGGCCGCCAGCCGCGCATTGGCCGCGAACACATCGAGCCCGGAGCAGAGCGGCCCGGCGATGGTGACGGGCCACGACCTGACCGCCCGCGGGTCCGAGCCGAGAACCCGCACCCGGTGCTCCTGTCCGACCAGGGCCGGCCGGACGAGGTGGTGCACGCCGCCGTCGAGGATCGCCACCTCCACGTCGCCGACGCGCTTCCGGTCGACGACGCGCGCGAGGTATGCACCCGCCGCGCCCACCAGCCAGCGGCCCGGTTCCAGGAGCAGCCGGAGGTCGCGCAGGCCCGGCGTCGACGCCCAGCTCGCGGTGAGCGCGGCCAGGCGCCTGCCGAAGCCGGCGACGTCGAGCGACTCCTCGTGCGGCTCGTACGGGATTCCCAGCCCGCCGCCCGCATCGACGAGCCGCAGCGGCACCCCGGCGTGCGTCGCGACCGCGCGTGCCAGCTGCACCGTCTCGCCCACGCGGGCCGCCAGCCGGCTCGCGTCGAGCACGTTCGATGCCCCGAACCGATGGAGCCCCAGGAGCTCGAGGTGCGGCGAACGGGCGGCCGATCGAGCCGCCGCGCGCAGGTCCGGCTCGTCCATGCCGAACTTGCCGGCTCCATCGTCGCCGACGAGCCGCACGCGCTCCAGGCCGTCGGCCGCGCCGACGGACGCCCGCAGGAGGATGGGCACGCGGCGGCCCGCCTCCGACGCGATCCGCTCGAGGCGGTCGAGCTCGCCGGGCGATTCGACGGTGATCGCCCGGACGCGGGTTGCGACCGCGTCGCGCAGCTCCGCCTCGCGCTTGCCGGGGCCTGTCACCAAGATCCGGTCGGCCGAAATGCCGGCCCGGAGCGCGGTCGCGAGCTCGCCCCCGGACGCGACGTCCGCGCCGAGCCCGAGGCTGCCGAGGTGGGCCACGATCGCGACGGCCGGGTTCGCCTTCACGGCATACGCGATCTCGACGATCGGCGGCAGGGCGGCCCGCAGCGTCGCGACCTGGCGCTCGATCACGTCGAGGTCGTAGAGGTACAACGGGGTCCCGAAGCGCGCTGCGAGGTCGGCCGCGTCCAGCCCTCCCGGGCGGTCGCCGCGCAGGATCTCGTTGCGGACGGACGGCCTCCCGCGCCGTGGGGCTCCGTCGTCGGGGAGCGGCGACGTCATCGGAGCGCGTCCTCCAGGGCCACGCGTGCGTCTGTCCGGGCGTCGCGGTGCTTCACGATCAGGGCGACCTGTGCGCCGAGACCGTGCCGGCCCGCGAACTCGCCGGGCAGGGCGCGCGTCCCCGGGATGACCACCGCGCCCGGCGGCACGCAGAGCGGCGCGTCCGTCGTCCCGGCCAGCACGCGCTCGCCGACGAGATCGTAGAGGCGCGACGTCCCGGTCAGGGTGACGCCGGCCGCGAGCACGGCGCCGCGCCCGACGAGCACGCCGTCGAGCAGGAGGCAGCCCGCGCCGATGAACGCATCGTCGTCGATGATCACGGGCCGCGCGCCCGCGGGCTCGAGGACGCCGCCCACCATGACACCCGCGGAGAGGTGGACCCGGGCGCCGACCTGCGCGCACGAGCCGACGAGCACGTGTGAGTCGACCATCGTGTCCGTCCCGATCCACGCGCCGGCGTTGACGTACGACGGCGGCATCACGACGACGCCGGGCTCGAGGTGCGCACCGGCGCGGATCGCGGTCCCGCCCGGAACGATCCGCCACGGGCGCCCGGCGTTGGCCGCGGTGCGCGCGTCGGGAGAGCCCGTGACGTCCTTCGGGGGCAGGCCGACCCGGTCCACGAACCCGAACGTCTCGTCGGCCGACCACCGCCGCGTCGCACGGTCCGCGAAGAGGGCGAGGATGGCGGCGCGCGCGCCCGGGTCGAGCGCCCAACCGTCGAGCATCCCCGGGTCGGGCGCGGCCGCCCGGAGCTCGCCCGACTCGAGGGCTGCGATGATCTCGGCTGCCGTTGCCGCCGGCGGGCCCGTGCCCGCGGCCATCCGCCGTGCCGCCGTGGCCGCGGCTCCGGCCTCGGGCGCCGACTCGCCGGGCGCCGAATCGCCCGCAGCGGTACTTCGAATGTGCGTGCTCACGCTGCGCCCTCGACCGCCATCACGGCCTCGGGAATCGCCCGGCCGCCCCGGAGCTCCAGGAGCCCGAGCGAGCGGAGCAGGTGGGCCAGTCGCTCACGGGCGTCGTCGTCGAGCGGCAGGAGGGGCCGCCGGACCGCGTCCGTGGCGAGCCCCATGAGGGCGAGCGCCGCCTTCACCGGGACCGGGTTCGGGGCGCCCCGGAAGTTCGCCAGCATGAGCGGCAGCCATCGGTCGTGGATGCGTCGGGCGTGCTCCCAGTCACCGTCCCGGGCCGCGGCGCAGAGCGAGACCATCTCGCCGGGGATCTCGTTGGATGCCACCGAGATCACGCCATTGCCACCCAGGGCGAGCATCGGCAGGGTCCACGCGTCGTCGCCCGCCAGCACGGCCACGTTCGCCGGCCGTTCCCGGCAGATCCGGGCGATCTGCTCGAGGTTCCCGGACGCCTCCTTGACGGCGACGATCCGCGGATGCGCGGCCAGGCGCAGGAACGTGTCGGCCTCCACGTTCGTGCCGGTCCGGGAGGGGACGTTGTAGACGACGACCGGCAGGCCGCCCTCGTCGGCGACGGCCCGGAAGTGGCTCTCGAGCATCCGCTGGTCGGGCCGGTTGTAGTAGGGCGCCACGACGAGCGCGGCGTCCGCGCCGAGCTCCGCGGCCCGCCGGGTGGCACGGATGGTCGCGTCCGTGTCGTTCGTGCCGGTTCCCGCCACGATCGTCACGCGACGCCGAGACGGGCGGGTCGCCGCAACCTCGACGGAGATCGCGATGAGGCGCTCGCGCTCCGCCTGGCTGAGGGTCGGTGCCTCGCCGGTTGTCCCGCACGGGACCAGGCCGTCGATCCCCGAGAGGACCTGCCAGCTCACGAGTCGGCGGAAGGCATCCTCGTCGAGCGCCCCGTCGGGCGTGAACGGAGTGACGAGGGCGGTGAAGGCGCCGCTCAGGGCGGGTCGGGTGGGGCCTGGGGTGCGGGCGATCGGGGTCATCGGTCGGTTCCTTTCGGGTCGGTCAATGGGGTCGGCGGAGTCGGGGTCGAGGGGCGACGGCGTCAGCTGGCAGCGCCCACCTCCGCGCGCTCGCCGAGATCGAGGACGGCGTCGAAGGGGTGGAGCCCTGCCGACCGCGGCTCGGAAACGAGCCACTCGACGGCGACCGCGACGCCGGCGGCGCACGCCCCCCGATCCCGAGCGGTCAGGGTCAGCTCGATCGTCTCGCCCGGGCCGTCGAAGCCGACGAGGTGCCGGCCGGGATTCGTGCCCGCACGCACGCCGACCACCTCCAGCGCGCCGGGCTCGGCGGGGCCGTCGGCGCGAGTGGCGATTCGATCGAGCCCCGAATCGGCCGCGATGATCCGCCGTGCGAGGTCGCGCGCCGTGCCGGAGGGACGGTCGGCCTTCCCCCGGCGGTGCCACTCGACGATGTACGGCTCGTAGCCCGGGAGGCGCGCGGTGAGCCGGGCGGCCATCTCGGCGAGCTGTGCGAAGACGAGCGCCCCGGGACTGAAGTTCGATGCCGCGACGGCCGCCGCGCCGCGCGCGCGGAGCAGCTCGGCGACCGCGCGGCGGTCGGCGTCCCAGGCCGTCGTGGCGATCGCGAAGCGGCGGACCCCGCTCTCGATGGCGGCGGTGACGTTGGGGAGAACGGCCGCGCCGCGCGACGCGTCGACGACCACGTCGATCCCCGCGAACGCGCCCGCGTCGTGGTCACTGGCTTCCGGGCGGCCGGCGACGCGGACCGACACCCCGTGCGCCGCGAGCGCGTCGGCGACCGCGCGTCCGAACGGGCCATCGCCCAGGATCAGTGCCTGCATCGTGATGTCCTCCGCGTCTGTGGTGATGCGGGGACCGCCGGGTGGGAGGCCGGTTCGCCGTCGGGCGAATCAAAAAGCCGCGGTCACCATCGGTGTCCGCGGCCCTCGGAGCCTCCGTTCCCTGGAGGCCCCCGGTCGTCGTCTGCGCGCGCCGTCAGAGCCCCAGGGCCCGTGCCTCCCGGCAGGGCCGCCAGGGCTTCTTCGCCTCGTTCGAGGGGAGATGCCAGCGCATGGCTCTCACCATACCCTGTCACGGTCGATCCGCGCAACCATTACCTCGGCGCTGTCCCCGCAGGCCCGGGCGCCGCGACCGGGGGTCCGGGCGCCGCGGCCGGGCGCACCCGCGTCTCGCGCGCCGGGTATCGTCTACGCCGCGTGGGCCCGTAGCTCAGCGGCAGAGCGAGGGACTTTTAATCCCTGCGTCGTGGGTTCGAATCCCACCGGGCTCACCACCCCTGCAGTGAAACCGCGACGTGCGAGCGAACTCGCACCGAATGCCGCGATCGGCCTGATCCCTGTTGGGATCGCACGATCGATCGGAGACGGCAATGGTCGACAAGAAGAAGACCGCCGCTGCGGAGCGGCGGTCTTGTGTCACGAGTCGTCCGGTGTACCGGTCCGTCGTGTCGCCGCGACCGGCTTTCGGGTAGGGCCCGCAGGCGCTCCGGCCCAGACTTCGCGCGAGGTACCGGTCAGTGCGGGTCAGTGGGTGGTACGAGCGAGGACCCGTGTCTTCTTCGAGAGGGTCCATTCGGTGGGGGTCGTGCCGTCCCTGTGGAGGGTCACGGTCACGAGGTAGGTGCCCGGAGGCTGGTTCGCCGGGACCTTGATCGTGCCGGTGATGATGCACGAGCGGCCGTGGTTGTTCGCGAACGTGCCGGTCGTCATATCGGGAGCGATCGTGCCATCGGTCGCGCTGACCCTCACGAGCTTCGCGCTGAACGTTGCCGCAGTGGCATGGTTGCAGAAGCGGACGCCGATCACGACGTGGATCCGGCCGCCCTGGACTGCCGGGGTGACCTTCATCCAGGCGACGGGCGCCTTCGGGGCAGCCTGCGGCCCATGACTCTTCGGCGCAGCGGCCGAAACCGCGCCGATGCCGAGCGAGGCGATGAGCAGGCTGGCGACAATTGAGACGGTGACGATTCGACGCATCCGTTCTCCTCCTTGAGCCGTCCTCGGGGGGTGAGTATGTGAGTATGCCGAGCGCCGGTGGAATCCGGGTCGGTGATCGCGCGGCAGAGGACGCGACCCGTAACAATCGAAACGCCTTTGGGTCGCGATCCGTTAGGGGGAACCCAGCAGTTCGTACCCAGGCAGTTCGCACCGTTGAGGGACTGGCTCATCCGGTCATCGGCGACATCAGCGCCATGCGTTCATGGCGGCGATCCCTGCGTCCGGTATTCAAATCCCGGGCTCATAACCTCGCCGCTGGGCGGCGCGATCCGAACGTCGGGAGATTCGGCTACCCTGCCGGCAATCACCGTCACGAGGGTCGGGTTCGGGTGGCGTGTTCGAGCTGCGGAGCGGAGAACCGGGCGGGACGGAAGTTCTGCGCCGAGTGCGGGGCGATCCTCGCCCTGGGTTGCCCGAGCTGCGGCGCGCCGAACGAGCCCGGCGAGAAGTTCTGCGGCGAATGCGGGACGCTGCTCGCCGATCGGACGGTCCCGGGAGTCACCCTGCCGCGCCTTGACGCATCGCCTGGGCCGCCCCCCGTGGTCGAGCGGCGGCTCGTGTCGGTCCTGTTCGCTGACCTCGTCGGCTTCACCCCGTTCGCGGAGGAGCGCGATAGCGAGGACGTCCGCGCGACGCTGACCCGCTACTTCGACCTCGCGTCGGACGTCATCACGCGCTACGGCGGCACCGTCGAGAAATTCATCGGCGACGCGGTGATGGCCGTCTGGGGCGCCCCGGTGGCGCGCGAGGACGACGCCGAGCGGGCCGTGCGAGCCGGGCTCGAGCTCGTCGACGCGGTCCGGCGCCTCGGGCCAGCCATCCAGGCGCGGGCCGGGGTGCTGACCGGCGAGGCCGCCGTCACCATCGGCGCAACCAACCAGGGGATGGTGGCGGGTGATCTCGTGAACACCGCGTCCCGGCTCCAGTCGGTTGCCGCCGCAGGCACGGTCCTCGTCGGCGAGGCGACGCACCGCGCAGCCCGCCAGGCGATCGCCTTCGAGGAGGCCGGCGAGCAACTCCTCAAGGGCAAGTCCGCGCCCGTGCCGGCGTGGCGCGCGATCCGGGTCGTCGCGGAGGTCGGCGGCCGCAACCGTTCCGAGGCGCTGGAGGCGCCGTTCGTCGGCCGCGACGAGGAGTTCCGCCTCCTCAAGGATCTCTTCCATGCCACCGGGCGTGAGAAGCGCGCGAGGCTCGTCTCCCTCATGGGCCCAGGCGGCATCGGCAAGACCCGCCTCGCCTGGGAGTTCAGCAAGTACACCGACGGCCTGGTCGAGACGACGTACTGGCACGTCGGCCGCTCGCCGGCCTACGGGGAGGGGATCACCTTCTGGGCCCTCGGCGAGATGATCCGCCGCCGGGTCGGCCTGGCCGAGACCGACGACGAGCCGACCACCCGGGCGAAGGTGGCCGAGGCGCTGGCGCGATGGGTCCCCGACGCAGGCGAGCGGCGCTGGATCGAGTCGGCGCTGCTGACCCTGCTGG
Source organism: Candidatus Limnocylindrales bacterium (assembly GCA_038214375.1). Lineage (GTDB taxonomy): Bacteria > Chloroflexota > Limnocylindria > Limnocylindrales > CSP1-4 > CTSoil-043. Next base: position 34,226 of record JBBQRX010000027.1, on the reverse strand, counting down.
GGATCGAGCAGGGACGCGACTCGGAGCAGCTCTTCGGGGCCTGGCGGACGTTCTTCGAGCGCCTCGCTGTGAGGGGAACGGTGACCCTGGTCTTCGAGGATCTCCACTGGGCGGACACGGGCACGCTCGATTTCATCGACCACCTTCTCGAGTGGAGCAAGAACGTCCCGATCTACGTCCTCACGCTCGCCCGGCCCGAGCTCGTCGAGAAGCGCCCGGACTGGGGAGCCGGAAAGCGCAACTTCATCTCGCTCCACCTCGAGCCGCTCCCCGAGGCCGCGATCCGCGAGCTCCTCGCCGGCCTGGTGCCCGGGCTGCCCGAGCCCGTTGTCCGGGCGATCGTCGGCCGGGCCGACGGGATCCCCCTCTACGCCGTCGAGACGGTCCGAATGCTCGTCGCCGACGGCCGGCTGGCGCTGCGCGACGGGGCCTACGTCCCGATCGGGGATCTGCGGACGCTGGCCATCCCCGAGACGCTCACGGCGCTCATCACCTCGCGCCTCGACGCGCTCTCGGCCGAGGACCGGGCGCTCATCCAGGACGCCGCCGTGGTTGGGCAGAGTTTCACGGTGGCGGGCCTGGCCGCCGTCTCCGGGATCCCCGAGGCGTCGCTCGAGCCCCGCCTTCGGGCCCTCGTGCACGGGGAGCTCCTCGAGGTCGATGCAGACCCGCGCAGCCCCGAGCGTGGCCAGTACGGGTTCGTCCAGGCGCTGATCCGCGATGTTGCCTACAACACACTGGCCAGGACGGACCGCAAGGTCCGCCACCTTGCTGCCGCACGATTCTTCGAGGGCCTGGGCACCGACGAGCTCGCGGGAGCACTTGCCGGCCACTATCTCGCGGCCCACGCCAATGCCCCCGAGGGGCCGGAGGCCGACGCTCTTGCGGCGCAGGCCAAGCTCGCGCTCGAGGGTGCGGCCATCCGGGCGGCCGCCCTCGGCTCGCACGAACAAGCGGTGGCGTTTCTTGAGCAGGCCCTGACCGTCACCTCGAACCCGGCCGACGAGGCGGAGCTCCGTGCCCGGGCTGGCATCTCCGCGGCGACTGCCGGGCACACCGGCCAGGCCGACGCGTTCCTGCGCCGGGCGCTGGCGCTCCACCGCGAGGGGGGTAATCGCCTGGCGGCGTCGCGCGTGGCAGGCGAACTCGGCTCGATCCTGATCGATGGGCGCCGGCTCGACGATGCCCTTGCCATCCTTCCATCCGCCGCTGCGGAGTTCGCCGACCTGTTCCCCGATCCAGGCGTCGTCGCGCTCGAGGGCCAGCTGGCCCGGGCTTACTTCCTCCACGAGGAGGCCCGGCGGGCGCTGGACGTCATCGAGCGGGTGCTCGACGCCGCCGAGCACGCGGACCTCCTCGATATCCTCGCGGATGCGCTCGTGACGAAGGGCTCCGCGCTCGGCAACCTGGGGCGGCTGCACGAAGGGATCGGGGTCATCGAGATCGGCGAGAAGATCGCCCGAACGCACGGACTCACGATCACGCTCCTCCGGGCTCTCAACAACCACTCGGCGATGGTGCGGGAAGTCGATCGCCGGGAGGCGGCCGAGGCGGCCCGCGAAGGCCTGGAACTCGCCCGGCGGATCGGCTCGCGCCCTGGCATGTACTCCTGCCTCAGTGCCCTCGGCGACTACGAGCTGTTCTGCCTGGGCGACGCGGACGCGGCGCTGGCGACGTTCGAGAGCGGCCTGACCGACGAGACGGACTCGGGCGACCTGCTGCAGCTGCTCGACGGCGTGTTCTGGATCCGGGCCGTGCGCGGTGAGGACGTCACCGCCGTGCTCCGCGACCTCGACCGCGTCGCGGTCACGGTGACCGATCCGCGATTCGGCGGATCGCCCGAGCGAGCTCTCCTTGCACTCCTGGACGGCCGCTACCCGGCCGCAATCGAGCTGCATCGGGCCGCAGCGACAACGGTTGAACAGCTGGGGACGAACCGCTCGGGGGCTGCCCGCGCGGCGCTCTGGGCGGGGAACGCCGCCGCCGCCACGGAGGACCTGGCTGCCCTCGAGGCGACGGGTCTGCGCGCGCCCGTGATGGACCTCCGCCGGGTCGTGATCCGCGCTGGGCTGGCTGCGCTCGACGGGAGGCTCGAGGACGCGCTGGCCGGCTATCGAGATGCGCTGCGCGGCTGGGCCGCCCTCGGCGTCGCCTCGGAGGAGGCCGCGACCGGGCTGGACATGGCGATGCTCCTCGATCCCGCGTTCCCGGACGTGCGTGCCGCCGCCGGTCGGGCGCGGACGGTCTTCGGCGGGATGCGGGCAACCCGCCTGCTCGAGCGACTTGATGCCGCGCTCGCGGGTCAGACCGACGCGCCGGCACGCTTGCGATCACCGGCCGTGAAGAGCATGCCAGCGGTCTGACCAGCTGCATGGGCAGTTGGCGCGCCGCGACGGGACGATCTAGGCGGGCGCCGCCGCGGATCGCAGGGCGTATTCCCTCGCCACGACATCGGCCAGAGGGGTCGCCGAGATCGAAGGGTAGCTTCCCTGGATCTTCGCAGAATCGAACGACATGTCCCTGGTGTCCATCACGACGGCTGCCTTGATCAACCCGGCCATTGCCGGATTGATCGGGTTCATCAGGACCGACATCACGCGCATCATCGGAAGCGGGATGTGGCTCACCTTCCCCCGCGCTCCGGTCAATGCCTGGAACGTCTCCACGAGCCTCACCATCGTCAGGTTCTCGGGTCCGCCCACCTCCACGGTGACGCCCATCATCGTTGGCTCGACCACGGCGAGGTCGACGAGCCGAGCGACGTCATCGGCAGCAACAAAGTTGATCGGGTTCTGGCCGCGGCCGAACACCCGGGTCGTCCCGGTTCGGAGGAGCGGCTCGCCGAGGACGCCAAGCCACGTCTCCATGTACGCCGTCGGCCTGATGATCGTCCAGGCAACCCCGCTCGCTCGCAGCTCCTCTTCAGCCCGGTACTTCATCCGGAACAGCTCGATCGGATGGTCCGCCGCTGCCTGGCAGACCGAGAGGAGGATGAAGTGCTCCACCCCCGCCGCCTTTGCGGCGCGGATGAGGTTCCGGTTGCCCTGCCAGTCAACGGACATCGGCGAGACATCGCGAGCCATCCCGAAGCCGGTGATCGCCGAGATCACGGTACGGGCGCCCGCGACGGCTTGGTCGACCGCGCGGGCATCGCCGACATCGCCGGACATGATCTCGACCGAACCCGGGACGGCCGGTTGGACATTCTTCGGGTCCCGCGACAGGATCCGGACGGGCAGCCCGCGCTCCGCCAACCGTGGGACGAGCCGTTTGCCGAGCGTCCCGCTGCCACCGGCAACCAGGATCACCGTCCCGACTCCGACGGCGCGCCTGCGGAGGCGGAAGAGGTGTTCGAATTCGTCGTGATCGCCCTCCGGATCGCCTCGTCGGTGTTGTCGCCGCCCTCCTGTACGGGCTCGAGGTAGAACCGAGCCCACGTCGCCTCGTCCCCATCGACCCCGAAGATCACGACGCCGCGCATGAGGTGGGGCGACCCGTCGCGACGCGTTCCGCGCATCTCCCATTCGGACCAGACCGTTGCATCGTCGACGATCCAACGCACCTCGGCGGTGATATCCGGCACGGCGCCGAAGATCTGCTCCCAATTCCTGCGCACCTGCGGGCGACCTTCGAATCCACGCGCCGGGTGCGCTGGCGTCTCGTTGCGGTAATCGACGGCGAAGCAGCTCGCGAGCGCGTCGAGATCGTGCGCGTTCACCGCTCGACTCAGGCGCTCGACCACGGCTCTGGGACCGTTCGCATTTCCTGCCGCCATGACCACCTCCGCAGCGCCCGTCACGTATTCACTACAGTGTTGTAGAATGGATACATGACTATGGAAGGGAATAGCGATCCTGTCAAGCCCAAACGGCGCTATGACTCCAGTCGCCGTCGGCAGCAGGCCGATCGAACCCGTGAGCTCATTCTCGAGGCGGCCCGGCGCCTCTTCCTGAGCGACGGCTACGCCGCAACGACGATCGCATCGATCGCCGATGCTGCGGACGTGTCGGTCGAGACGATCTACAAGGGGTTCGGTGGCAAGCCCGGTCTCGTGCGGGCGATCTCGGAGAAGGGCCTCGAGGGCGTCGGACCCATCCCGGCAGAGCAGCGCTCCGACGAGATGCGAGCGCTCGAGCGCGACCCGTACAGGGTCATCCAGGGCTGGGGCCGGTTCACTTCGGAGGTCGCTCCGCTGGCGGCGCCCATCGGCCTCCTGCTTCGAACGGCGGCTGCAACTGACCCGGACGTGGCCGAGCTGCTCGAGGAGCTGAACGGCGCCCGCCTCGCGCGGATGGAGCACAACGCGAGGCAGCTGTTCGAGCGCGGCGACTTTCGCGAGGGAGTCACGCTCGAGCACGCCCGCGACGTCCTCTGGACGTACAGCTCACCCGAGCTGTACGAGCTCCTCGTTCTTCGCCGGCGCTGGCCGCCGGAGCTCTACGGGCAGTTCGTCGCGGACGGAATGATCGCGGCCCTCCTGCCGCGACGAAGCAACCCGTTGGAGGCTCTGTAGCGCCGAGGATCACCCGTTGATCGTCGGAGGATCAGCACTTGGCCGATGTGCCTCGGAACCCAGGCGGACCCGTCCATGGGCGACGGCCGTGGCGCGCCTTGCCGCTGGTGAACGTCAGCCTGCCTTCGCCGCACGAGCACCCAACACGAAGGCCGCCACGCGGTCGAGCGCGTCGTCGAGGACCGCCGCGAGCCCATGGGCGACGCGCGGATACGTGACGAGCTCTGCGGCAGGAAGCCGCTCGGCCACAGCTCTCGCGAGCAGCGCCGGCTGCGCGAACGGATCCGAGGTCCCCGACAGCACGAGCACGGGGCAGGTCAGTCGCGGCCAGTGCGCCGTCCGCGCATCCCACTCGTCGGGGCGTCCTGGTGGGTGGAGCGGGTAGGAGAGCAGGATCAGCGCGAGCGGCGCGTGTCCCGCATCGCACGCGTCGGCCGCAGCCAGGCTTGCCACACGCCCGCCGAAGGAGTGGCCGCCGATGGCGCGCGGTGGCCGTTCACCGGGGAGCCGCCCGTCACCCGACAGGCCGGCCTGGCTCGCTGCGACGTCCTCCGCGAGCAGAGCCGCGAACCGCGGGACAGCACGCTCGGCTCGGCCCTTCGGGAGGTCGATCGCCCGAGCGTCGATTCCCCTTGCCCGGAGGCCCGTGACGTGGGGCGCCATGCTGGCAGCCGACCCGGACGCACCGTGGCCGAGCACGAGGATCGGGGCGCCGACCGGCGGTTGCATCGCTGCCACGATAGCGCGCCGGGCTGGTCGGGTTCGCCGGAGGGCCTGGACCCGCGTGCTCCCGGTGAGCCCGGCCGAACCTGGACCCGCCGGCGGCCTGGACCCGCGTGCCTCCCGGTGAGCCCGGCCGAGCCGACCCCTACGGTGTGGCGGCCTTCGGCGCCGTGGGCGGGACCACCACGAGGATGGCCTGTGGCGTTCCCGAGGCCCCGGCCTTGCTCACCACGACGACCTCGTCGCCCAAGCGGAGATCGGCGAGCGACGCCTTCTGGCGATCCTTCCGCACGCGCGTGGTGGTGTCCGTCGCCACGGTCACGCTGGTGCCTCCCGCCTCCGAGAGCGTCAGCGAGCCGGAGGCCACCGTCGTGATTGTGCCGTGATCCAGGTTGAACGTCTGGAGTCCCGCGGTGGGGCGATTCACGGTCAGGGACGCGTGCACCAGCTGCTTCCAGCGGGCGAATCGCCGAATCCGCTCGCCGATCCCGGCCACAGGCCCGGCTGTCGTATCGGGGGCTGCGAGTGCTACCAGGTCCGAGGTCCCGGCACCGTCGAAGGCGGCGAGCGCCGCGTCCACCGCGTCGCTCGTCGAGTCGGCCGCCGTGGTACCGGCGACGCTGCTGGACGTCGCCGCACCGACAGACGCCGCGGCTGCGGCCCCGGCGGCCGCCGTTCCCGACGAACCGGCCGACGCGCCGGCGCCGATCGAGATGCCCGCGCCGAGGACCCCGACGAGGAGTGCGGCGCCGCCCGCGAGGGCGAGCGGCCGCGAGATTATGGTCATTGAAGCTGCCTCCGCCGTGTGGCTGCTGCCGGAGCCGCTCCGGCGTGACTGTCGGCATCCTCGCCAGGCGCGGTCAGCCTGACGACCTCCGAGCGTAAGCCCGGCGTAAGCTCGGCCACGCCTCGGCCGCTCGGGCGACGTTTCGGCTCAGTTGCTCGTGGCAGGCAGCGAGCGGAACTTCTGGCGGATCGTCCTCAGGTCTCGACGGGGCGGCGCCTTGATCAGCATGGCCGGAACGCGCCGATGAAAGTAGGCAACGAACTGCGCCGGAGGGACAGGACGACTGAAGTAGTAGCCCTGCGCCTCGTCGCACGCCAGGCCCTGCAGGAAGGCGAGCTGAGCGGCTGTTTCGACGCCCTCTGCCACGACCCGGAGCTTGAGGCTCCGGGCCATGCTGATGATCGCCACGACGATCGGTGAGCCGCCCGATTCGATGCTGATCTGGTTGATGAACGACTGATCGATCTTCAGGGAGTCCATCGGGAAGCGGTGCAGGTAGCTCAAACTCGAATAGCCCGTCCCGAAGTCGTCGAGTGAGACCCTCACGCCGCGCTCCCGCAGGCCTTGCAGCGTGGTTGCGATGGCGTCAAGGTGGTTCATCAGGACGGTCTCAGTCAGCTCCAGCTCGAGGAACTCCGCGTCCAGACCAGTTTCATCCAGGACCTTGAGGACCTCGTCGAGAAAGCCGGGCCCGCGCAATTCGACCGCCGAGACGTTCACCGCCATGTTGTGGAGCGACAGACCCGCGTCGCGCCAGACGCGCATCTGGCGACACGCTTCCCGGAGCACCCATCGCCCGATGGGCACGATGAGGCCGCTCTGTTCGGCGATCGGGATGAACTGGGTCGGCGCCAGGAGGCCGCGGGTCGGATGGGTCCAGCGGATCAGTGCCTCGGCACCGGTTACGGCGCCGGACGAGAGATCGATCTTCGGCTGGTAGTGGAGCACGAACTCGTCGCGTTCCAGGGCCACCCGCAGGCCCTGCTCGATGGACTGCCGCTCCACGGCCCGCGCGTTCATCTCCGCGCGAAAGAACTGGATGCCATTGCGTCCGTTCTCCTTGGCCTGGTACATCGCCGTGTCTGCGTTCTTGATCAGGGTCTCGGCATCTCCGCCGTCGTGCGGAAACACGCTGATCCCGATGCTCGTGGTGATGTGCAGGCTTTGGCCGTCGAGGGTGTGGACCTCGTCGATGGCCGCGCGGATCCGCTCGGCAACGATCTCCGCGTCGATCCATTCCTGGGCCTCCGACAGGAGGACCACGAACTCGTCACCGCCCTGGCGGCTCACGGTGTCCGAATCGCGGACCTGCGCCTGCAGTCGGATCGCGACCGACTGGAGCAGACGGTCGCCCGCCTCGTGCCCAAGCGAGTCGTTGATGTGCTTGAACCCGTCAAGATCGAGGAACAGGACGGCGACCTCCTTGGAGTGGCGCGCAGCGAGGGCGATCGCCTGGCCGATCCTGTCGCTCAGCAGGAGGCGGTTCGGAAGTCCCGTGAGGAAGTCGTGGTGGGCTGAATGCGCCGCTTCGAGCGAGAGCGCCCTCCTCACGGTGATGTCGCGGATTGCGGCAGTGACGAAGATGCTCTCGGCGCTGGCGAGGGGGCTGAGCATCATCTCGATCGGAAACTCGCTGCCATTCTTGCGCCGAGCGACGAGCTCGAGACCGGTCCCGATCACCTGGGCCATGGCGTCCTCGGTCGAACGCAGCTCGTCTGCGAGCAGGCGCTCCGCGAAGCCCTCGGGAATGATCGTGGTGACCGGCTGGCCAAGCAGCTCGTCGCGCACGTAGCCGAACTGCTTCTCGGCCTGGACGTTGAGGAGCACGATATCGCCTGCCTGGTTGACGACGACCATGGCATCCGGCCCGGTCTCGAGCAGGCCGCGATAACGGTCCTCCTTCTGCGCTTCGCTCCTGCGGAGCGCCGCCTGGGCGCGGGGAAGCAGGGTCGTGCGGCCGACCCCGTCGGCGACGGAGTCGATCTCGCCGGCTGTCAGCTCCTCGAGCCGTTGACTCGTCTCCAGGAGCCGCGCGATAAGGAGCGTGACTTCGTCGGTGCTCGTCGCAGCGGCGCCGACCTTGGCGACCAGTTCCGGCCGCGCTTCCGTCCAAGCCTTGCGTGCAGCCCGGACCGCGCCCACGGAGCGCACCATGCCGACGGGCCGCGGCGTCAAACTCAACCCTCGGACCTGGCGATCCCGAGTGCCGCGACGACGTCATCTGTGGCGTTGAGCGTTCCGATCAGCCGGCGCACCGGCCCCGGCTCCAGGCGCATCAGCGTGGGGGTCATGACGATGCCGTCCATCAGCGCGCGCTCGGGGTGGCCGAAGACGTCGACGATCTCGATCTGGTGACGTCCTGCAAGGCGGGCACGACACAGGGCGGTCAGATTGGCGATGGCGCGAGACGAGTTCTGCGCATCGCCCGCGACATAGAGGCGGAAGCTGAACATGGTCCCGTCGGTCGTCACGATGCCGCAACCGGTTGGGTGGCATCCCCCCCACGAAGTTCGCGCATGCGGCTGCGCCCGCCCGACAGCTCCGCCTTCCTGGTCTTGTTCGTCCGCACCAGGAGGGCCCGTTCGACCTGCTTCGCTTCGAGCTCGACCTGGAGCGACTTGACCCGCACCCCGAGCTCGGCTTCCTCGGCATCGAGTCGGACCATCTTGAGCGTCCGTGCGACCTCGTCCACCTCCTTGGCGACCCGCTCGGCACTCTCCTTCTCCCAGCGCAGGGTTCCCATCAGGACCTCTCCGCCAGCGGTGTAGATGTCGGCCAGCGTCACGCCCTTGTCGCTGAGGATGAGCTCGCGAACCTGGTTCGAGTGCGCGGTGCCGCGTGACTTGATGATCGACATGCCGCGGTTCCGCTCGCCCGCCTGGACGAGGTAGTTCAGGTGGATCCAGGTGTCCGCAAGGGTCGAGATCTGGAGCGGCGACCCGCCCTCCTGCTGACTCGCCATCTCGTCGAGCAGGCTGGTGCAGACGAGCGTGATCCCTTCGGCCTTCGACCAGTCGATCAGCCGCTCTGCGACGTTGCGGGCCGTCAGCTCGTTGCCCGACTTGAAGAGCGTCGAAACAGGGTCGATCACGAGGCACCGCGCGCCCTGCGCCCTGGCGTGCGTCTTGATGCGGACGAGGAACGTCTCGGCGCTGCCCGTGATGCTTCGGGCCGAGACCATCTGGAGGAGCCCGGTCTTCAGGAAGCGATCGAGGTGGATCCCGACGGACGACAGATTCCTGACGACCTCCGACCCATCGGAATCGATGCTCACGAACATCGTCTTTTCGCCTCGGAGGCAGGCAGCCTCGGCGAATGCACCGCTCAGCGTGGTCTTCGCGGTCCCGGGAAAGCCGGTGATGAGGACGCTCGCGCCGCGGTAGTAGCCGCCCCCCAGCATCGTGTCGAGGCGCTTGACGCCGCTGGAGACGCGTTCGTTCGTGACCTGGGCATCCATCCGGCCGAGGTTTCGTGCCGCGGCGACCTCGATGCCGGTGGCGCCGATCAGGAACGGCGATTCGTTCTCGTCGAACGGTGAGCTGCGGAACTTGAGGACCCGCAGGTCGCGTTGTGAGACGCCGAGGACCACGCTGTGATTCAGCGTCACGGCGCAGTCGACCATGAACTGCATGAAGCCCAAAGGCCCCCCGCTGACGGTTCCGGAGTCGTCGGAGTCCGACTTGGCGGTGATGATGCCGGTGAGCCCGCGCCCGAGTAGCCATTCGTGCAGCCGATAGACTTCGCGCCGTTTGGATGCGGCATCCGGCAGGAGCGCAAGAACGATGTCGAGGGCGTCGAAGACGATCCTGCTGGCGCCCATCTCGGTCGCTTTGGCATCGAGTGTCGCGATCATGCCGCCGAGGTCGAAGTCGCCGAGCTGGACGAGGTCGGCAGTCGGCTGGGCGTCGAGAAAGAAGACCTCGCCGGGCCGGACCTGTTCAAGGCCCCATCCAAAGGAGGCGGCATTGGCCATGATGCGGTCCGTCGCCTCTTCGAACGCTACGAAGATTCCGGGCTCGCCTGATCTGAGCCCCTCCGCGAGGAACTGGAGCCCAAAGATCGTCTTACCCGACCCGGGGCCGCCAATCACCAGGGTGGTCCGGCCGCGTGGTACGCCGCCACCTGTCATCTGGTCGAAGCCTGCGATCCCAGTACGGGACTTGGTAGTGTCGGCGGCAGAAGCTCCGGCGGTGTTCATGGCATTCCTGTTGGCGGGACCTGGTCGGTGCCGTCAACGGGGCGGAACCTGGTGCGACTGTGCACCGTCCCGGCGCCCCTCGCCCACTACCCGATCGTCCGTGACGGCCTAGTTCATTTCTCATGAGACCGGGGCCGTCAGCGCACACGCGCGTGGCGGGCACGCCGTCGACGCGCCGCACGCCGTCGAGCAGCCCGGCTACGCCGTCGAGGGGACGTTCGCTGGTGGCGACGAGACTGAAGCTGCCCCGCGGAGACGCCGCTCTGCCCCATACCTCTCGTCCTTGGCCGGGTTTCTCGCGCTCCGCCGGGTGCCCCTCGCACTGTGCCCCGGGCCGTTCCGGGCTTTCCCGGCGCGGTTTGCGGCAGATGCATGATCCCGCCGGCCAATGCGACCACGGACGGTTCAACGCGTCAGAACTCTTCATTGGATGCATGGATGCGGCAGCCGGACCGCCGATTCGGCCCCCCGGGGTCGTCGGGGAGGTGGCCGGAACCAGCGGCCCGGTCGGAGCGTGCATCCACCGCAGACCCGGCCTGTCTTCGTACGTCTGATGCATGGATCTGACGAGCAGGACGCACGGGATGCCTTCAGGGCCAGTTCGGCCGGCACGGCCGGATCGGCCGGCGAGAGACCATGGCCCTGGACGTGCCGCCCGTCGACCCCGCGCCCGAGGCTGTCGAGCCGCCAGCGACGCGGCCGTCGACCGGCCCACGCATGCCCACCCGGCCCGCCGTAGAGGACGCCCTGCCCCACGTTCATCAGCCGGCGCGATGCATATCAGGCCCACGAATGGAATTGGGCGGATCCGTGCTCAGGTCCGCGGCGAATCTGAGTTTGGGCGGCGAACTCGTGCTCACGAGCCCAAAGCTCATAGGTGGGCCTGATCGATATCAGGCCGACTGATGGGAATCGGCTCCGACCGCGACGCACCATTGGCTCCGACCGCGACGCCGACGAAGGTCAGACCGCCTGGTCGAGTGCCTCGGCGAACTGGCTGTTGTAGAGATCGGCGTAGAAGCCATGCTGCGCGAGCAGCTCGTCGTGGGTGCCCTGCTCGATGATCCGGCCGTGGTCCATCACGAGGATCGTGTCGGCGTCGCGAATCGTCGAGAGTCGATGGGCAATCACGAAGCTGGTCCGGCCCTTCATCAGCTTGGCCATCGCGCGCTGGATCAGGACCTCGGTCCGCGTGTCCACCGAGCTCGTGGCCTCGTCGAGGATCAGGATCGGCGGGTCGATCAGGAACGCCCGCGCGATCGTGATGAGCTGCCGTTCGCCCTGGGAGACGTTCGAGGCGTCGTCGTCGAGGACGGTGTCGTAGCCGCCGGCGAGGGTTCGCACGAAGTGGTCCACGTGGGCCGCGCGGGCTGCGTCGAGGATCGCTTCCTCGCTGACGTCGTCCAAGCCGTAGGCGATGTTCTCGCGGATCGTGCCCTTGAAGAGCCAGGCGTCCTGGAGGACCATCCCGAACGTCCGCCGGAGGTCGTCGCGGGTCACCTCGCGGGTGTCGATCCCGTCGACCGTGATCCGGCCGCCGTCGATCTCGTAGAAGCGCATCAGCAGGTTCACGAGCGTCGTCTTGCCGGCACCCGTCGGACCCACGATCGCGACCGTCTGGCCCGGGTTCACGACGAGGTTCAGGTCCTCGATGAGCGGCGTCTCGGGTTCGTAGCGGAACGAGACGTCGTCGAGCACGACGCGGCCGACGGCATCGTGGAGCGGCCGCGGGGTCGCCGTGTCCGGGGCCTCCTCCGTTTCGTCGAGCAGCTCGAAGACGCGCTCCGCCGACGCGACCGCCGACTGCAGCACGTTCATGATGCTGGCCGTCTGGACGATCGGCATCGTGAACTGGCGCGTGTACTGGATGAAGGCCTGGACGTCGCCGAGCGACATCTGGCCGTTCGCCACGCGAACGCCGCCGATGACGCAGATCGCCACGTAGTTCAGGTTGGCGATGAAGTTCATCGACGGCTGGATGATCCCCGAGATGAACTGCGCGCGGTAGCTCGCCAGGAACAGCCGCTGGTTCTCCCGGTCGAATACTTCGAGGGCCTCGTCGCGGTGGCCGAAGACCTTCACGATGTTGTGCCCGGTGTGCATCTCCTCGACGTGCCCGTTGAGCGCGCCGGTGGATTCCCACTGGGCCGCGAACTGCTTCTGCGAGCGCCGGGCGATGAGGATCGTCATCACGATCGAGAGCGGGATGGTCAGCAGTGCGATCACGGCAAGGAGGGGGCTGATCCAGAACATCATGATCAGCACGCCAATGATCGTGAAGAGCGACGTGATGAGCTGGGTCAGGCTCTGCTGGAGCGTCTGGGAGATGTTGTCGATGTCATTCGTGACGCGGCTCAGGATGTCGCCCCGCGAATGGCTGTCGAAGTAGCGCAGCGGCAGGCGCGCGAGCTTCTCGTCGACCTGCCGGCGCATCCGGTAGACCGTCCGCTGGGTGGCGCCGGCCATGATGTACGACTGTGCCCAGCTGAAGACCGAGCTCAACAGGTAGATCCCGATGAGCACGAGGAGGATGTTCCCCAGGGCCCCGAAGTCGACCCCTGCGCCCGCCTCGACGTTCATGCTCGCGAGCATGTCGGCCAGCTGCGTCTGGCCCTGGGCGCGGAGCCCCGCCACCGCCTGGTCCGCGGTGACGCCGGCGGGGATCTGCTTGCCGACCACACCCTGGAACAGGATGTTCGTGGCGTTCCCCAGGATCTTCGGCCCAACCACGGCGAAGGCCACGCTGACGATCGCGAGGAGCACCACCAGGACGATCTGGCGGGCTTCGGGGCGCAGCTCGCCCAGGAGGCGCCGGAACGACCCCCGGAAGTCCTTCGACTTCTCGCCCGACGTCATCATGCCCATGTGGGCGCCGGGGCCGCCGCCGAAGCCGCCGCGCATCGGCGGCCGTCGCTGACCAGCCGCGCCGCCCGGACCCCCCATGCCGCCAGGGCCTGTTGGGCCGCCAGCGCCGCCCGGCGCGCCACCGCCCGGGTGCGCACCCATGCCCGGCCGCCCGCTCATGCGACTTCCGCCGCGCTGAGCTGCGAGAGGACGATCTCCTGGTATGTCGGACACGTCTCCATGAGCTCGGCATGCGTGCCGATCCCGACGACCGTGCCGTCGTCCATGACCACGATCCGGTCGGCCTGCATGATCGTCCCGACGCGCTGGGCGACGATGATCACGGTGGCGGTGCCGAGCTCCCTGCGGAGCGCCGCCCGGAGCAGCGAGTCCGTCTTGAAGTCGAGCGCCGAGAAGCTGTCGTCGAAGATGTAGACCTCCGGCCGCTTCGCGAGCGCACGCGCGATCGCAAGCCGCTGGCGCTGGCCGCCGGAGACGTTCGAGCCGCCCTGCGTGATGGGCGCCGCGAGGCCCTCCGGCATCTCCGTCACGAACTCGCGCGCCTGGGCGACGTCGAGCGCGTGGAGCACCTCGTCGTCGGTCGCGTCCGGGTCGCCGTAGCGCACGTTGCTCGCGATCGTCCCGTTGAAGAGGAACGCCTTCTGGGGGACCACGCCGACCTTCTGCCAGAGGTCCTCCTGCCGCATGTCGCGGACGTCCACGCCGTCCACCAAAACGCTGCCCGAGGTCACGTCGTAGAAGCGCGGGATCAGGTTGATGAGCGTCGACTTGCCGCTCCCGGTGCTCCCCACGATCGCCGTGGTCTCGCCGGGGCCCGCGGCGAACGAGATCCCCCGCAGGACCGGATCCTCGGCGCCGGGGTAGCGGTACTCGACGTCGCGGAACTCCACGAACCCGTGGGTCGCGCTGGGCGTGGCAGGGACGGCGGGATCCTCGACCGACGGCTCGGCCTCGAGGACCTCCTGGATCCGCCCAGCGGAGACCGCCGCCCGGGGGACCATGACGAACATGATCGTCGCCATCATCACGGACATCAGGATCTGCATGATGTACATCAGGAAGGCGGTCAGGTTCCCGATCTGCATGTCGCCGCTGTCGACGCGAATGCTGCCGAACCACATGATCGCGACGGCCGACAGGTTGAAGATCCCCATGAGCGTCGGGATCATCACCGCGAAGATCCGGTTGACGCTGAGGGCGGTCCGCGTCAGGTCCACGTTGGCGTCGTCGAAGCGCTTCGCCTCGTGATCGGTGCGCACGAAGGCCCGGATCACCCGGACACCGCTCAGGGTCTCGCGCACGACCTGGTTGATCCGGTCGATCTTCTTCTGCATGGCCATGAAGAGCGGCACGACCCGCGCCATCAGCAGCCCGATGACGAGGCCCATCAGCGGGACGATCACGACGATCAGGCCGGAGAGCGGGACGTCCTGGCGGAGGGCCATGATGATGCCGCCGACGGCCATGATCGGGGCCGAGATCATCATGTTCAGGGCCATCGCGACGACCTGCTGCACCTGCTGCACGTCGTTGGTGTTGCGGGTGATCAGGGACGGCGTCCCGAACAGGTTCACCTCGGTCTGCGAGAAGTCCTGCACCTTCCCGAAGATGGCGCTCCGGACGTCGCGCCCGAAGGCCATCGCCGTCTTCGAGCCCCAGTAGACCGAGACGATCGACGCGACCGCGAGCAGGAGCGTCACGCCGAGCATGAAGCCGCCGGTGGACATGATGTAGCCCGTGTCGCCCTTGATGACGCCGTTGTTGATGATGTCGGCGTTCAGGTCCGGCAGGTACAGGTTCGCGATCGCCTGCACGAGCAGCAGGACCATCACGAAGCCGAGCGCTCGTCGATACGGGCGCAGGAAGCGCGTCAGCAGCCGGGTCATCCGGTGCAGATCGGTCGCCCGGACGGGCGCGGCGAGGCGTGCCGGCGCGGGCCCTGCCGGCCCGGTCGCCGCCGGCGCCGCGGCGGCGGTCACGGCTTCTCCCCGATCGACCGCTCCGCGATCAGGCATACCAGGCGGTGGAACTCGGCGAGCTCATCCGGTGCCAGCACACCGAGGGCCCGGCGCGCCATGTCGATGCGCCGGCCGGACATCTCATCGATCAGGCGCCGGCCGTTGTCTGACGGCACGCATTCCACGACCCGCCGGTCGTCGGTGCGGTGCCTCCGCGTCACCAGGTCGTGTCGCTCCAGCCGGTCCACGATCCCCGACGCCGAAGCAACCGAGACGCCGAGAATCTCGGCGATCCGGCCCATCGGCAGCGGGGCCTCGTGCGCGATCAGGAAGAGCGTCCGGACCTGGGCGAGCGTCAAGTCCTGGGCCAGCCAGCCCGGAAGGCCCGGTCCGGGTGCATGGAACGCGTGGGCCATGTCCGCGATGACGGTGGCGAGGCGATCGGGCGAGACGAGGGCATCGGTCACCCCGCGATACTACGCTTCACCATAAAGTATCGTCAACCCCACGAACGATCTACGCCGAACCGAAGCATTCGCCAGCGCTACGATGACGGTGTGTTCACCGATTGGCGCGATGTCGAGGCGGATGCGCTTGCGCCGGTGGTCCTCGTGGCGCCTGGATTCCTGACGATGCCGGCCTGGTACGGCGACCTGGCGGCGAGCCTGCGCGGGCGCGGTGCCGCCGACGTCCTCGTCGCACCCGTCTACACGCCGGACTGGATCCTCGCGGCCGCCCGCGGCCTGGGTCCGATCACGACGCGCGTCGGCCGGGCACTGCTCCACGTTGGTGCGCGGTCGGCCGAGTGCCCGACCTCACGTGGTCCCCCCGTGCTCTACGTCGGCCACAGCGCCGGCGGGCTGATCGGCCGGCTGCTGACCTCGCCTGCGCCGTTCGAGGGTCGAACCCTGAACGCGGCCGCGCGCATCGGCGCCCTCGTGACGCTCGGGACGCCGAACGTCGTATCGCCGACGGCGAGAGACGGCGGCCGCTGGGGACGTCGGGTGGGGGAGGCGGGCGCGCGCTTCGCCGCGCGCAACGTCCCGGGTGCGACGTTCGCCCCGACCACCGCCTACGTCAGCGTGGCATCGACGCTCCTTGTCGGCCGCCGCGAGACCGGCGGTGCGCGCGAACGCTTCGTCCGCGGCCTTTACGAGGACGTCTACCCGCAGCCGGAGCTCGATGCGGTCGCCGGCGACGGTCTCATCCCGGTCGCCGCTGCGCTCCTGCCCGGCTCGCGCCATGTCGTCCTCTCGGACGCGATCCATGGGCCGAGCCGGCGCGCGGCCTGGTACGGGAGCGACACGAGCCTCGACGCCTGGTGGCCGGTCGCGCTCGACGCATGGCGGGACGCCCTTCGTGCGCGACAGGCGATCCGTTCTGCAGGCCCGCGGACGCCGGTCAGGCCGGGCGCTCCTCGCTGAGGATGATCACGACCTGGAAGTTCGACTCGGTGTGGGTGGTGCCCAGGTAGACGCTCCCGTGGAAGCCATCCGAGGTGTAGTTCCAGCTCCTGACGCTCGGTCCGTCGGGGTCGTCCGGACCGGCGACGCCGCCGTCGCGGCGCGTCGCCGCCTGGTCGATGGCGGTCGAGATCGCCTGCTGAAGTCGATCGATCTGCGCCGGCTGGCGCGCGGGCGCCAGGACACACCGTGCCAGGACGACGATGTACGCCTGGTCGCCGCGGGTTCCTCCGCTTTCACTGGCCACGCAGGTCGACAGCCCGGCCTCGCGCAACCTGGCGAGGGGATTGAAAGCCGAGGCGAACGTGCTCCGGCCTTCGACGACGTCCGGTGACGCACGCTCGGTGGCGGCCGCGGATGGGGTCGGAGTCGGCCGCGCCTCGGTCACGGTCGGGCCCGTTCCACGTGGCGCCGCGAGCTGGACGCCCGCCACGAACGCGAGGAACCCGATGACCAGCGCGACACCGAGCGTCCGGGGGAGGAGGGGAACGGCCCGGCCACGCATGCGAGACCGGACCTGGGCAGCGGGGATCCGGACCTCGTCGTCCGTCTCCAGACCGGTGCGCTCGGGCCGCTGCGCCATGTGGCCTCCGTGGCGTCGTGAGCGATGTCGCGATGTGCGCGTTCGATTGCTCCGGCTCGTGGCACATCACGGGGCGGCACCACGTCCTCGGGTTGCCCGGCACTATATGGCCTCGCACGCGGCGGGCATGCGGGATCCCTGGTACGCGAGCCGCGAGGCGCCCCCGCCCGCGGCGAACCTTCACGCGAACGTCAAGGTGTGGCAGACTCGAGGCGTGACCTTCACCCGCGGCGCTCCGTGACTGCGCCACCACCGACCGGCGGCGGCCGGGACCGCGTCACCACCCTCGGGTACGTGGCCTTTACCTTCATCGGCTGGAACGCGCTGCTCGTCCCGTCGCTCGTGCCGGCGATCGAACGCGATTTCGCCCAGCCCGATGCGGGCGTGGGCGTCCTCTACTTCGTCACGGCGCTTCTCTTCGTGATCGGGTCGCTCGTGGGCGGGTACGTCATGGAGCGCCTCGGACGCGATCTGGCGCTGCCGGCTGCCGTCCTCGGGATGGCTGCAGGCCTCGCGCTCGAGGCGGTCGCGCCCAGCTGGACTGTCTTCGTGATCGGCGGGGCGCTCGCCGGGTTTGGCTCCGGTGCGGTCGAGGTCGGGATGAACGGCCTCTTTCTCGACCGCTTCGCGGAGAATCGAGGGCGCGCCCTCAGCCGGCTCCACCTGTGCTTCAGCCTTGGGGCCCTGGCAGCCCCGCTCGCCATCGGCGCCCTCGTCGAGCTCGGCGTGGCGTGGCGCCTCCCATTCCTCGCGACCAGCATCGTCGTGCTCGCGGTCGGTCTGGGGATCGCGACGTCCGATCTCCACGTGCCGCACGTCGCGGCGGCCACGACGTCCGGCGGCCGACCCAACGGGCGGCGCGTCCCGTTCCCGCTGGTGCTGCTCGCGGTGGCGATCACGAGCTACGTGGCCGCGGAGAGCGGCGTCTCCAGCTGGCTCGTCCGGTTCCTGGACGCGGCGCCGCTTGGCGTGGCGACGCTCGCCCTCTCGCTCTTCTGGGCCGGGCTGGCGTTCGGCAGGCTCGTCGCGAGCCGCATTGCCAACCGATTCGCCCCGATGGCAGTCGCGACCGCCTGCGGGCTGGCGACCGGCGCAGCCATCATCGCAGCCGTGGTCGTCCCGTGGATCGCCGTCTCCATCGCGCTCTTCGCCATCGCGGGCGTCGCATGCGGCCCGATCTACCCGATGATCGTCGCGTCGGCGGGGGCCCTGTATCCGGCCCGCGCCAATGCCGTGAGCGGCATCCTCACCGCTGCGGCGGTCGCCGGGTCGGTGGTCTACCCCCCGGCGATGGGCTTCGTCTCGAACGACTTCGGCCTCGGCGTCGGCATGGCCGGCGCGGGCCTGTTCGCGGTCGTCTGCGCCGGTGCCCTGGTCGCGGCGCGCCTGCTGGCGCGGACCAACCTTCACGCGAACGTCAAGGTTGTGGCATGATTCCCGCATGGACAGGGTTCCCGCGGCGCCGACCGTGCCGCCCGCGTCAGATGCTCCGCAGCCGCACCTCCTCCGGATCCAGGAGGTCGCCGCCGAGACCGGCCTGACGCCGCGCTCCATCCGCTACTACGAGGAGATCGGGCTGCTGCAGCCGGCCGGCCGTTCCCCGGGCGACTACCGCCTCTACGACCCGAGCGACCTCGAGCGGTTGCGCTTCATCCGCGGCCTGCGCGACGACGCCGGGTTCTCGCTGGCCGAGATCGGCCTGCTCCTGGAGGACGAGGCCGCGCGAGTCCGCGACAGGGAACGCTTCCGCGCTGCCGGTGACGCCGAGGAGCGCAAGGTCATCCTGCGCGGCCTGCTCGACCGGGTGGACCGGCAGGTCAGCACGCTCGAGGCCAAGGCGGCCCGCCTCGGGACCATGATCGACGAGGCGAACGGCCGGCGCGCCCACCTGCGCGCCCACCTCGCCGAGCTCGAGGACGGGCGTCCCGCGCACGAGACGGGCGCGGCCGCGCGTTGACCATCCGTTCGATCACCGGGTCGGCCGCCGTGCGGGCGTTCCGGCACCGCAACTACCGCCTCTTCTTCGCGGGCCAGGGCATCTCGCTCGTTGGCTCGTGGATGCAGGCCGTCGCGCAGGCGTGGCTGGTCCTCACGCTGACCAACGACCCGCTCATCCTGGGCATCGTGGCCGCCGCGCAGTGGACGCCCGTCCTGGTCCTCGGGCTGTT
Source organism: Candidatus Limnocylindrales bacterium (assembly GCA_038214375.1). Lineage (GTDB taxonomy): Bacteria > Chloroflexota > Limnocylindria > Limnocylindrales > CSP1-4 > CTSoil-043. Next base: position 14,968 of record JBBQRX010000027.1, on the reverse strand, counting down.
CGGCGGGCTGATCGCCGACACGCTCCCGAAGCGCTGGACGCTGGTCGTCTGCGAGGCGACGCTCGCGGCACTCGCACTGATCCTCGGCGTGCTGACCCTGGCCGGCATGGTCCAGGTGTGGATGATCCTCGTGCTTGCCGTCCTGCTGGGCTGCGTCAACGCGATCGAGATGCCCGTCCGCCAGGCGTTTGCGGTCGAGATGGTGGGGCGCGAGGACGTGGTCAACGCCGTGATCCTGAACTCGGCGCTCTTCAACGCGGCCCGGGTGATCGGGCCGGCCATCGCGGGGCTGACGATCGCCGCCACGAACACCGGCGTCGCGTTCCTGATCAACGGGACCAGCTTCCTCGCGGTGATCGTCGGGCTCCTCATGATGCGCGACGCCGAGCTGCACTCGCCGCCCCCGATTCCTCGGCCGCACACCGTCCGCGAGGTCATGGCAAGCGTGGGTGAGGGCGTCTCGTACGTCCGACGGACGCCGGTCGTCCTCTTCTCGGTGGTGGTCGTGGGGCTGGCCGCCACGATCGGGATGAACTTCCAGGTCACGATCCCGCCGTTTGCCCGCGCCACGCTCGGTGGCGATGCCGCTGACTTCGGTTTCCTGATGACCGCCACCGGTCTGGGCTCGGTAGCCGCTGCGCTCTGGCTCGCCAGCCGCCACCGACCGGCGCCGTGGCTCATCCCGTCCGGCGCGGCGCTGCTCGGCGCGGCGCTCATCCTCGTGGCGATCCTGCCCCGGATCGCCGTGGCGCTTCCCGCGCTGACGTTGGCCGGGTTCGGCGCGATCGGCATGGCCGCGACGGGGAACACGACCATCCAGACGGTCGTCCCCGACGAGCTGCGCGGCCGGGTCATGAGCGTCTACACGACCGTCTTCGCCGGCTCGACGCCGATCGGCGCGATCTTCGCGGGCGCGATCGCGTCGGCCGCGAGCCCCGTGGTCTCGCTCGCGGCCGGCGGTGTCGGCACGCTGGCGGTGGGGGTCGTGGGGATCATCTGGCTGCGTCGGAACCGCGAGATGGCGGACCTCGCGCCCCACGGTATCGCCCGGGCCACCGCGCCACGGGCAGGAGGCGTGGCCGCCGGCGACTGAGCTCGTCGTCGGGCTCCCTCGGGAACGGGACGCGTGGCCGCCGGCGACTGAGCTCGTCGTCGGGCTCGCTCGGGAACGGTTCTTCCGGGTTACGCCCACCATTCGTGCTACGGCAGATCGGCGGGCGTGCGGGGAGTCCGACGGCGCGCGACGCGACCGAATCGAGCATCGCCACGCTCCGCGACGGCCCGCGCGTGACGACCAGGCCGGCACATAGGCCTGACAACCCGGGAGGAACGCGCATACCACGAATGAGGCGCATATCTCGGATCTTCTCGGCGTATCCCAGGAGATGCCGAGTGCCTGGGCCTGTCAATGGCCCCGGAGAACCCATGGGTGGCCGCCGACCCCGTGTACCCGAACAGGCGCGAGAACCCGAGAACCAGTGGACGTCGGACGACCATCGGCACGATGGGTCCACGAGCGTGCGACACGAGCATGCGACGCGAGCATGCGACGCGAGCATGCGAACCCGCTTGACACTCGCCGCCCCGAGGCGTACGGTCTTCCAACACATGAGCAGGAGGCTGCACATTTGAGCATGCCGGCGGACGCGGCAGGGTCGCGCCACGGTAAGCCGCTCCCGGGTGAGACGCGGCTGATGCTCCGCGCTGCCCAGCTCTACTACCGGCTCCACCTCACGCAGGACCAGGTCGGCGAGCGGCTGGGCGTCAGCCGGTTCAAGGTCGGGCGCCTCCTGGACCGGGCACTGCGCGAATCGGCCGTTCGGATCGAGATCGTCCATCCATCCGCGCGCCTGGTCGAGCTCGAGGACGCGCTCACGGACCGGTTCGGGCTTCGCGGCGCGGTCGTGGTGGACGTGGCGGTCACGGGGTCGGCGCAGGACGATGAGCTCCTTGCCCGCGAGCGGGTCGCGGGAGCGGCCGCGGCGCACCTCGCGTCGCTGCATCCGACCGGCGCGATCGGCGTCTCCTGGGGTCGCACCATGCTCGAGCTCGCCGCGCACCTTCGCCCGGGCTGGACCGCGGCAACCGAGATCGTCCAGCTCAACGGCGCGACCTCGCGATCGGCGCGCCCGACCCGCGCACACGAGATCGTCGAGCGGTTCGGCGCCACGAGCGGGGCGGCGATCCGCCTCATGCCCGCCCCCGCGATCGTTGGCTCGGCCGAGCTGCGCGACGCGCTCGAGCGTGATCCGTCCGTCGGCGAGACGCTGGCGGCCGCGCGCGCGGCGCAGACCGCGGTCTTCAGCATGGGCGTGCTGGGGCCCGAGAGCGTCCACGTCGCGTCCGGCTACCTCGGGGACGCGGATCTCGCCGCGCTCGCGGAGGCGGGGGCGGTCGGCGACATCCTGGGCCGCTTCGTGACGCTCGAGGGACGGATCGGCCTCCCGTCGCTCGACCGGCGGACCATCGGCCTGCCTCTCGGCGAGCTTTGCGCCAAGGCCCTCACCGTGGGCGTGGTCGCCGGTGCCGGTCGCGGCGCGATCGCGCTCGCGGCGCTTCGCGTGGGCTGCATCCACGTGCTCGTGACCGACGAAGCCACGGCTTCCTGGGTGCTCGAGCATGCATGACCGGCCCGGCCCCGGGGCGCCGTCCCCGGACGAGGTTCGCGACCTGGTCCGCCGCATCGTCGATGCGACCCTGGACGGCGAACGGACCGCCGGGACCCGCGCGGTGGTCGCAGCGCCCGCCTCGGACGCGACGGCCGTTGCCGCCGCCCCCGGGACCCCGGATCGTGTCGCGATTGCCATCGGCGCCGACCATGGCGGCTCCGGGCTCAAGGACCGGATCGGGGAGATGCTGACCGCGACCGGCTTCGCGGTGCACGACTGCGGCACGCACGGCAGCGACCCGGTGGACTACCCGGACGTCGCGCACGCGGTTGCGCGCCTCGTCGCCGACGGCACCTGCCGCTGGGGGATCATCCTCGACGGCGCCGGGATCGGCTCCTGCATGGTCGCGAACAAGGTCCCCGGAATTCGGGCGGCCCTGTGCCACGACCTCTCGAGCGCCCGCAACAGCCGCGAGCACAACCACGCCAACGTCCTGACCCTCGGCGCGCGCTTCATCGGGGAGGGCCTCGCGATCGAGATCGTGCGGGCGTGGCTGGGGACGGAGTGGGGGCCGGGCCGCCACGCGGCGCGGGTCGAGAAGATCACCGAGATCGAACGCCGCTACATGAAGTCGCCGGGTGAGGATCGAGCACGATGACCGAGACGAAGAGCGCACGAAACGAGCTGGTGGACTCGATCACCCGGGAGGTGCTCGCCGCCCTCGGCGCCGGGGGTGCCGGGGGTGCCGGCGGCGCAACGGCCGGCGATCCCTGCCTGACCTGCACGGGCGCCTGCGCGTCCCGCTGCGCGACGAAGGTCCGCGACGTCGTTGCCGGCGGCGCGACGCGCGTCGGGTACCACGGCCAGGCGGACGACGTCCCGGGCGACCTCGCGCGCTACATCGACCACACGCTGCTACGGCCCGACGCCTCGGCGGCCGACATCGACACGCTCTGCGCCGAGGCGAAGGAGCATCGGTTCGCCGCCGTCTGCATCAACCCGACCTGGGTCCGCCGGGCGGCCGACAACCTGCGCGGCTCGGACGTCGCCGTCGCCTCGGTCATCGGTTTTCCGTTCGGCGCGGCGACGAGCGAGGTCAAGGCCCTCGAGGCACGGCGCGCCATCCGCGACGGTGCCCGCGAGATCGACATGGTCATCAACATCGGGGCGCTCAAGAGCGGGATGCTCGACACGGTTCGCGCGGACATCGCGGGCGTCTCGGATGCCTGCCACGAGTCCGGGGCTGCGAACAAGGTGATCATCGAGACGGGCCTCCTCACCGATGCCGAGAAGGTCGTTGCCTGCCGCCTCGCGCAGCAGGCGAAGGCCGATTTCGTCAAGACCTCGACCGGCTACGCGAAGGGAGGCGCGACCGTCTTCGACGTCGCCCTGATGCGGGAGGCCGTCGGGCCGAAGATGGGCGTCAAGGCGGCCGGCGGGATCCGGACCGCCGAGGACGTGCAGGACATGATCGCTGCCGGCGCGACCCGGATCGGGGCCTCGGCCGGCGTCAGGATCGTGATGGGAGAGAAGGTCGCGCATGGGCAGTATTGACCTCCGGGCGTACGTCTTCCTGGACAGCCTCCAGGCGCAGTACGCGGCCTTCCTGGGCACCGTTGCCCAGGGCTTCCTGCCGCTGGCCGGCGACGCGTCGCTCTCGATCGAGGTCTCGCCAGGGATCGAGATCAACCGGCTGACGGACATCGCCCTCAAATCGACGACCGTGAAGCCGGGGATGCAGATCATCGAGCGCTACTACGGGATGCTCGAGATCCACTCGCCGTCGCAGGCAGAGGTCCGCGCGGCGGGCGCCGCGATCCTCGCCGAGATCGGCGTGGCGGAGAACCAGCGGATCAAGCCGCGGGTCCTCTCGAGCCAGATCATCCGGCGCATCGACGACCACCAGGCGCAGCTGATCAACCGGACGCGGCACGGCCAGATGCTCATCCCCGGCGAGACGCTCTACGTGCTGGAGCTGGAGCCGGCTGCGTACGCCGCCCTGGCTGCCAACGAGGCGGAGAAGGCGGCCCACATCAACATCCTGGAGGTGCGGGCCTTCGGCTCCATGGGCCGCATCTACCTCGGCGGGGAGGAGCGCGACATCGACGTCGGCTGGCGGGCCGCCATGGCGGCGATCGACGGGCTCGAGGGACGCGAAGCGAAGCCATAGCCGCCGCGGCCCCGCACGATGCCGGGCAGCAGCACGGAATCAGCCAACTTGTCGAGACAAGAGATCGAGAAGGAGAACCGTTCGATGGCAGAAGCGCTCGGGATGATCGAGGCCCGCGGGTTCGCGGCGGTGGTCGAGGCCGCCGACGCGATGGTCAAGGCGGCCAAGGTCGAGCTGGTGAGCTACGAGAAGACCGGTGGCGGGTACGTGACCGCGGTCGTCCGCGGCGATGTCGCGGCCGTGAAGGCCGCGGTCGAGGCCGGCGTGCGCAACGCGGCCAAGGTCGGCGAGGTCGTCGCCAGCCACGTGATCGCGCGGCCACACGTCAACGTGGACCTCGTGATGCCGCTCGGGCGGCTCGCGGAGGCGAAGGCCGAGGGCAACCGGGACTAGGACGCGGGACCGGGCGCGCCGGCTCGACGCCGGCGCGCCGCGCCCCCAGCAGGCGGTGGAAGATGCTCCTTGGACGGGTGACCGGGACCGTGGTCGCGAGCCAGAAAGAGCCCCTCATGGAGGGCTGGAAGCTCCTCGTGGTGCGCCAGCTCGACGCGGAGAACCACGAGGCCGGCGGGTACGTCGTTGCCGCCGACGCGGTGGGGGCGGGTGTCGGCGAGGTCGTCCTGTACGCCACGGGCAGCTCGGCCCGGCAGACCGAGACGACGAAGGACCGGCCCTGCGACGCGGTGATCATGGCGATCGTCGACACGTGGGAGATCGGCGGCACGGAGGTCTACCGCAAGTAGCGGGCGAAGGCGATGAACGAGCCCAACGACCGCGAGATCTCCGAGATCATCGAGCGGGTCCGGCGGCGCGTCGCGTCGGCGGGCGACGAGGCGCGGCCGGGTGCAGGCCTGCGCGCGGAGGCGGCGCTCGCGGCCGTGGACACGGCGGCTCTCGTCGACGGCATCCACGCCACGATCGACGAGGCCGTCGCCGCGGCGGGCCAGGCGTTCCGCGCCTTCGGGGACCAGGGGCTGGCCGGCCGGAAGGGGATCATCGAGGCGGTCCGGCGCTCGATGCTCGATCACGCCGAGCAGCTCGCCCGGATGGCACACCAGGAGACGCATCTCGGACGCGTCGAGGACAAGATCGTCAAGAACCGCCTCGTCGCGTCCCGGGCGCCCGGCCCGGAAGACCTCGAGGTCCAGGCGGTCACCGGCGACGCGGGCATGATGGTCACCGAGTTCGCCCCGTTCGGCGTGGTGGCCGCGATCACGCCGGTCACCAACCCGACCTCGACGATCATCAACAACACGATCAGCGTCGTCTCGGCCGGCAACGCCGTCGTCTTCAACGCGCATCCCAACGCGCGGCGCTGCTCCGCGGAGACGATCCGCCTCATCAACCGGGCGATCGTCGCGGCCGGCGGGCCGCCGAACCTGGTCGCCGCCGTGGCAACGCCCACCGTCGAGACAGCACGGGCGCTGATGAACCATCCGGGCGTCCGCGTCCTCCTCGTCACGGGCGGCCCGGGGGTCGTGCGCGAGGCGCTCAAGGCCGGGAAGCGCGCGATCACCGCCGGCCCGGGCAACCCGCCTGCCGTGGTCGATCAGACGGCCGACGTGGAGCGGGCCGCGCGCGACATCGTCCGTGGGGCCTCGTTCGACAACAACATCGTGTGCATCGACGAGAAGGTCGTGCTCGTCGTCGATTCGGTCGCCGACAGGCTCATCCGGGCGATGACCCAGAACGGCGCATACCTGCTCAAGGAGCACGAGCTGCGGCGCCTGGAGCGGGTCATCTTCACGGAGCTCGGCCAGCCCGGGAAGCCGGGCGTCATGAACCCGGCCTGGATCGGCCGCGACGCCGCGAAGATCCTCGCCGAGATCGGCGTCCAGGTGGAGCCGGCCCCTCGGCTCCTGGTCGCTGACGTCCCACGGGACCACAGCCTGGCGTGGACCGAGCAGATGATGCCGGTCCTGCCGGTCGTGCGTGTCGGCACGGTGGACCAGGCGATCGAGCTTGCCGTCCGCATGGAGCACGGCTTCCGTCACACGGCCTCGATCCACTCCACGAACGTGGAGACCATCACGAAGATGGCGCGCGCCATGAACTGCAGCATCTTCGTCACGAACGGGCCCAACGTCGCCGGGCTTGGCGAGGGCGGCGAGGGGTTCACCTCGTTCTCGATCGCGAGCCCGTCCGGCGACGGCCTGACGCGGCCGCGAACCTTCTCGCGCGAACGGCGGATCACCGTCGTCGGCGCGTTGCGGATCGTCTGACGGTGGCCCTGCCTGCCGACCACGTCCTGCCCGCGGTCGAGCCGGCCCTCGCGCTCCTCGAGCTCGACTCGATCGCGGCCGGAATCGAGGCCGGGGACGTGATGGCGAAACGCGCCCCGATCGACGTCCTCCGGGCCGGCACGGTCCATCCCGGCAAGTACCTGGTCCTTATCGGCGGCGCGGTCGGCGACGTCGAAGAGGCGCTGGAGGCGGGTCGTGAGATCGGCGGGTCCTGCGTCCTCGACATCGTGCTCCTGCCCAACGTCCACGTGGAGCTCGTGGCCGCGATCCGCGGGGAGCGTCTCGCGCCGGCGGGCGAGGCGCTCGGCGTCATCGAGACCGCCACCGTTGCCGCGATCCTGGCGGCCGCCGACGCGGGGCTCAAGGGCGCGCACGTCCACCTGCTCGAGCTTCGCCTCGCCGACGACCTCGGCGGCAAGGGCTATCTCCTCTTCGACGGGGCGATCGCCGACGTGGAGGCCGCGGTCGAGATCGGCGCCGGGCGGATTGCCGGGTCGCGCGGCCTCGTGTGGCGCGTGATCCCGCGCCTGCACGCCGAGATGGCCGACAACCTGGTCGCCGACGCCCGCTTCGCCGGGCGGGTCCGCGGGTAGCGGGCCGTGCAGCTCGCTCGCGTGATCGGCACGGTCGTCGCCACGATCAAGTCGCCCGGACTCGAGGGCGTGAAGCTGCTCGTGATCCAGCCGCTCGACCGTGCCCTGCGTCCGGTTGGAAGCCAGCTCGTGGCGGCCGACGCGGTCCACATGGCCGGGCCCGGCGAGCTCGTCTACTTCGTCGCGGCCCGCGAGGCCGCCCAGGCGATGCCCGACCCGTTCGTCCCAGTGGACCATGCGATCGTCGGGATCGTGGATGCCGTCGAGACGCTCGCCGGGGCCGAGCGGCCGGGCGGACCCCCGGCGGTGGGCAGGGGACGGCCGGCCGGCGGCGGACGCCCGGGCGCCCGGGCGACGGGAAAGTCGCCGCGCGCGCCTACACCCCGGCGGAGGCCGCGGCCGTGAAGCTCGGCCGCGTCGTGGGGACCGTCGTCTCGACGATCAACGCCCCCGCCTTCGACGGCCGGACGCTGCTCGTCTGCGACCTCCTCGACCCGTCGGGCCGGCCGTCCGGCGGCTACCTCATCGCGGTCGATTCGGTGGGTGCCGGCGCGGGCGAGACCGTCCTGATCCTCGACGAGGGCAACGGCGCGCGCCAGGTGTTGCGCGCTCCTGGAGCGCCGATCCGGACGGTTGTCGTCGGGATCGTGGATGCGGTCGTGGAGCCCTCCGCGACCGGCGCGCGCCATCGGCGTCGTCGGTGACGCCGATCGACGAAGCGGACGCGACCTCCGGCGCGAGCTCCGACTCTGCCGGGGCGTCCGTGCTGCGGCGCCTGCTCGAGGATGCCGCTGCCGGCAGATTTCCACCCGCGGATGGCGCGGTCCGAGTCCTCCCGGCCCCCGTCGGACCGGTCCACGCCGTGCTCGCCTTCACCGCGCACCACCTGGTCGCGGCCGACATCGATCCGGGTGAGATCGCCGCGCACCTGGACCCCGACGACATCGCGGCGCCGATGGGCGCCCCCTTCCTCACGTGGCTCGGCGGACGCCTCGGAGCCGTGCCCGGGACGCTCGACGTGGTGCTGGCCGCGCGGGCCGGCGCAGGCGCGCCACCTTTCCCCGACGAGATTCGCGAGATCGTCCCCGACGATCGACGCGGGAGGGTTGGCCGCGCGCTCCTCTACCGCTCCGACGTCCGCGCGTGGGAGTCGGCCGACGGAAATGGCCTCCTCGTCATGGGGCGGGGGCTCACCGGCCGGTGGGAGGCGTCGTTCGAGGTCTCGCCGGGGGCGCGCGGCCGCGGACTGGGCCGAACGCTCGCGGCGGTTTCCATGCTCGCCGTGCCGACCGGCGAGCGGGTTTTCATGCAGGTCGCACCCGGCAACATCGCATCGCTGCGGGCCGTCCTCGCGGCCGGATTTCGCCCGATCGGGGCGGAGGTCCTGTTCCGCAAGGACGGCGGCGCTCCCGGCTGATCGGCGCTGCGGCCGCGCTCAGGCCGCCGACCGACTCCTCCGCGTGGGCCGCGACTACTTCACCGATGGGTCCGCCACCCGCCCGATGAAGAGGACCGCGCCGGTCGGGACGTCGGTCAGGGCGAAGAGGAATGGGCGGTCGGCGCGGTTCATCCGCAATTCGCGCGGGGCACAGCGGCCCACATGCTCCGGGTTGAGCGGCCGAGCCTCGGCAACGCTCCTGATTGTTCGCCGTCGCGTTCCTCGAACGCCTGCAGCTCTTGAAGAAGCCCGGGGTCGGCCCGTACCCGGGAGGTCGCATCCTCTCAAATGTACGTGTGGCGCACCGTACGGCGACTTCGGGCACAGCCGGAGACCTCCAAGCCAGTTCCGGGCAGCGATTCCGCCCCGGATGGGCAGGTGGATCGTGTCAGATGGATGGGCCGGCGAGCATCTGATCGAATGGTCGAGGTCCCGCGGGCCGGCGACCGCGCATACGGCTCGTCAGGCAGCCATTTGAGCAGATCGCGGTCTGGCGAGGCGGCCCGAGCACCGCCCCGTGAACGCTGCCCCGGAGGCCTTACCCGGCGATCCGCTCCAGGATGACCGGCATGGCGGCCGGCGCCTCGTCGCCGATCGTGATCGCGGCCCGCACCGCCGCTGCGGCGGCCTCCGCCTGGGCCGGCGTCCGTGCGTGCACGAGGCAGAGCGGCCGGTCCGGCCCGACGGCGGCTCCGATCGGCGCGACGTGCGTGAAGCCGACCGCGTGGTCGATCGGCTGGTCCGCCCGCACGCGTCCGCCGCCCATCCCCACGATCGCGACGCCGATCGCCCGGGCGTCCACGGCCACGACGAAACCCGCACGCGACGGATGGACGGGCAGCGTGAAATCGGGCAGCGGCAGGTACGCGTCCGGGTGCTCGAGCAGGTCCGCCGGTCCCCCGAGCGCGGCCACCATGCGGGCGAATCGCTCGGCCGCCGCGCCCGAGGCGAGCGCACGCTCGCATGCGATCCGCGCCTCGGCAACCGTCGGGAACAACGCGCCGGTGACCAGCAGCTCGGCCGAGAGCGCCATCGTCACCTCGTGCTGTCGGGCCTCCCGCCGGCCCGGCCCCGCCGCGTGCTCGACCGGCCCGCCCGCCGATCCATCATGAGCCCCCTCGCCGGCCAGGTAGGCGATCGCCTCACGCACCTCGACCGCGTTTCCCGCCGTCGTTCCCAGCACCTGGTTCATGTCCGTCAGCAGCGCGGTGGTCTGGCACCCGGCGCCGTTGGCGACCGCCACGATGCTCTCCGCCAACGCGCGCCCATCCTCGGCCGTGCCCATGAACGCGCCGGTGCCGAACTTGACGTCCATGACGAGGCCGCGCAGGCCGGCGGCCAGCTTCTTCGAGAGGATCGAGGAGGTGATGAGCGGGATGCTCTCGACCGTCGCCGTGACATCGCGGATCGCGTAGAGCCGGCGATCGGCGGGGGCAAGGTCGGCCGTCTGGCCGATGATCGCGCAACCGACCTCGCGGACGACGCGCCGGAAGGTCGCGTTGTCGGGTGCCGTGGTGTAGCCGGCGATCGCGTCCATCTTGTCGAGCGTGCCGCCCGAGTGGCCCAGGCCACGCCCCGAGATCATCGGGACCGCGCCGCCACAGGCGGCGACGATCGGTGCGAGCATGAGCGACACCTTGTCGCCGACGCCGCCCGTGGAATGCTTGTCGAGCGCGGGACCCGGCAAGTCCGCGTCGGACCAGTCGAGGACGGTCCCCGAATCGCGCATGGCAAGGGTCAGCGCGATGACCTCCCGACGGGTCATCCCGCGGAAGAAGACCGCCATCGCAAGCGCCGCCGCCTGCCCCTCGCTGATCGAGCCGTCCGTGATCCCGGCCACGAAGTCGGCGATCTCGGCGTCCGTCAACGCCCGGCCGTCCCGTTTCGCCCGGATGACCTCCTGCGGCAGCACGCGCTATGCGTCCGATCCCTGCCCGGTCGCGAACGAGCCGACGAAGGCGCGGACCAGCCGGGTGAGATCCGCCGCTGCGATCGCGGCGCCCCGTAGCGTCTGCTCGTGGTCGATCGGGACGTCGCTCATCCCGACCGCAAGGTTCGTGATCGCGCTGATCGCGGCGACCCGCAGCCCGGCGTGACGTGCGACGATCACCTCCGGCACCGTCGACATGCCCACCGCGTCCGCGCCCATCGTCCGGTACGCGCGGATCTCGGCCGGCGTCTCGAAAAGCGGGCCAAGGAGCCCGCAGTAGACGCCCTCGTGGAGGCGGATCCCAAGGCCCGCTGCCAGCGCTCGCAACCGCGCCTGGAACGCCGGGTCGTAGGCATCCTCGAGCCCGGTGAACCGCTCGCCCCAGGCGTCGTCGTTCGGCCCGATGAGCGGGTTGGTCCACATGAAGTTGAGGTGATCCGTGATGAGCATGAGGCTGCCCGGCATCGCTTCGGCCCGCAGCGAGCCCGCCGCGTTCGTCAGCAGGAGCGCCTCCACGCCGAGCGCGGCGAACGTCCGGATCGGCAGCCGGATCAGGGCAGGCGCATGACCCTCGTAGAGATGGAAGCGGCCCTGCATGCAGGCGACGGTCACGCCGTCGAGCTCGCCCACGACGAAGCGGCCCGCGTGCCCGGGCACGGTGGAGCTCGGGAATCCCGGGATCTCGGCGTACGGGATGGCGACCGCGTTCGCCAGGACGTCGGCGAGCCCGCCGAGCCCCGAGCCCAGCACGATCCCGAGACGCGGCGTGCGACCCCCGGCCCGGGCGCGGATCAACGCGGCCGCGACGCCCGGATCGCCGAACGTTCCGGCCGCGCCCGCGACGCCGGGATCGCCGAACGTTCCGGTCGCGCCCCCGATCGGCAGGCTCATGGCCTGGCCTCCCCGAGCAGGAACTCGGGCCCGAAGCTCAGGGGCAGCAGGTCCCCGAGCGTCACGGTCCGGATCACGCCCGCAGGGCCGGCCAGGTGGATCGACGCGTCGAGCGGCATGAACTCGCGAAGCCGCTGCCGGCAGCCGCCGCACGGGGAGGGGAGCCCGGACGCCGGGTCGGCCACCACGAGCGCCTCGGTGATCTGCCGAGCGCCCGACGCGATGAGGACGCCGATTGCGGATGCCTCGGCGCACTGGCCCTGCGGGTAGGCCGCATTCTCGATGTTCGGAGCGGCGTGGACCCGGCCGAGCTCGTCGCGCAGCGCGGCGCCGACCGCGTAGCCGGAGTATGGCGAATAGGTCCGTTCGCGCGCGCGGAGGGCGGCGGCGAGGAGGTCGTCGGTCGAGCCGGCGGCTGGCATCGGGTCGGGCCTCCGTGGTCGTGAGGGGCGTGACACGCCCGGATGCGTGGACGGTTCGTTGACCGTCCTGTCTCGAATGTGTATAGTACCGGGGCGGGGTGGAGCAGCGGCAGCTCGTCGGGCTCATAACCCGAAGGTCAAGGGTTCGAATCCCTTCCCCGCAACCAACACCCGAATCCACCAGCGAACCCCGGCCCGCCCGCCGGGGTTCGTGATTCCCGGGCCCAGCCGCGGGTCGCGCGGGCGTGCGGGGGTGGCGGCATCGACCGCAGCGTGCCCGGCCGGGCCCGGATGCGCTGGTGTGACGCGACCCGCGGGTCGAGCGTGGGCCCAGAGCCGAGCGCGGCGCTCAGGGCCGCGTGCGGAGCTCGCGGTCTCGCGTCCCTGATTCCCACGCGATAGCCGGCACGTTCGCACCGGCACCTCCTCGGCCGAACCGCACCCGGCGAGTGGTCCGGGGCCACCTCGTCGAGTCCGTGCACCGAACGTACGAAATCGACTTCGCCGTACCCGTGATGCACGATTCGACCGACCAGGGGCCGTGCGACGAGCCCAGCTCGGGTGAAAGGCGCCGTTTCCGCCGCCGCGGGGCCCCGCGCGGTCGAAATCCTGCGCCCGGTGCAGGATCTCAACGTGCAGGCATCGGTCTCCGCTGGCAGCCCGGCTGGATCGTGCACGTGATGCAAGCCGTGGCGGGCGAGCCCGGGTCCAGGTCGCGGGACTCGCGGTCGCGGGCCCGGGAGGATCAGCCGGGGTATTCTCTCTGTCCGCACCGCCGGGCCGGCCGTGGCCCCGACGAACACGATTTGGGGGGTCCGAGATGACGCAGGTCGCCGAGCCGACCGTCCACGCGGCGTCCGAGCTGGAGCGAGTCGGCCACTGGATCGGTGGACGGCGCGTCGCCGGCCGATCGGGACGATCCGGGCCGGTCTACGACCCGGCGCGAGGGGTGGTCGCCCGATCGGTCGACTTCGCCTCGGTCGAGGAAGTGGACGCCGCGGTCGCGGCCGCGAGGGCTGCGTTCCCGGCCTGGCGGGCCACCTCGCTCTCGAAGCGAACCGACATCCTCTTCCGGATCAGGAACCTGGTCGAAGCGAACCGGAAGGAGCTCGCCGCCCACCTCACGGCGGAGCACGGCAAGGTCACGTCGGATGCGCTCGGCGAGATCGCGCGCGGCCTGGAGAACCTGGAGTTCGCCTGCAGCATCCCGAGCCTCGTCAAGGGCGGTTTCACGGAGCAGGCCTCGACGGGCGTCGACGTCTACCAGATCCGCCAGCCGCTCGGCGTGGTGGCCGGGATCACGCCCTTCAACTTCCCCGCCATGGTCCCGATGTGGATGTTCGCCACCGCCATCGCGTGCGGAAACGCGTTCATCCTCAAGCCGTCGGAGAAGGACCCGTCCGCGGCAATCTTCATGGCCCAGCTGCTCGCGGAGGCTGGAGTCCCGGACGGGATCTTCAGCGTCGTGCAAGGGGACAGGGTCGCCGTCGACCGGATCCTGGAGCACCCGGACATCGCCGCCGTGAGCTTCGTCGGGAGCACCCCGATCGCACGCTACATCTACGAGACCGCGACGCGGCACGGCAAGCGCGTCCAGGCGCTCGGCGGCGCCAAGAATCACATGCTGGTGCTGCCGGACGCCGACATCGAGATGGCCGCCGACGCGGCGGTCTCGGCTGGGTACGGCTCGGCGGGCGAGCGGTGCATGGCGATCGCCACGATCGTCGCCGTCGGCGATGTCGCGGATCCGCTGGTCGAGGCCATTCGCGCCCGGCTGCCGAAGGTCACCGTGGGCCCGGGCGTCGATCCCGCATCACAGATGGGCCCGCTCATCACCCGGCAGCACCGCGACAGGGTGGCCTCGTACCTCGAGTCGGCCCCTGCCCAGGGTGCGACGGTTGTCGTGGATGGCCGCGAGCACCCCCTGCATCGCGAAAGCGAGGGCTTCTTCCTCGGGGCCAGCCTGATCGACCACGTCGAGCTCGACATGGACTGCTACCGCGACGAGATCTTCGGACCCGTCCTCACCGTGATGCGCGTGAAGACGTACGAGGAGGCCGTGGGCCTCATCAACGCGAACCCCTACGGGAATGGGACCGCGATCTTCACGCGCGACGGAGGCGCGGCACGGCAGTTCCAGTTCGAGGTGAACGCGGGCATGGTCGGGATCAACGTGCCGATCCCGGTGCCGGTTGCGTACTACAGCTTCGGCGGCTGGAAGGCCTCGCTCTTCGGCGATCTCCACATGTACGGCCCGGAGGGCGTCCAGTTCTACACGCGGGCCAAGGTCGTCACGTCGCGCTGGCCGGATCCGGGCACCTCGAAGGTCGACCTGGGCTTCCCCCGCACGCGCTGACGGTCTGACCGGCCCTCCGAGGCCCGGCGGGCCGCTCGCCCGGCGGCGGGAAGGCCAGCGGCGGCACGGCCAGCGGCGGGAAGGCCAGCTGCGGCACGGCCAGCGGCGGGACACGCGATGACGCGCGCGGGTTTCGCCAGCCGCTCTCCAGGTGGGCGCTGATCACGACCGGCCCGGCAGGTCCTGCCAGATGTCCACGACGCGGGCGTTCGTCACGCCGGCTTCGTCATGCGTGCCCCAGGCGGTCAGATGACCAACCCGACGCCGAATCTCGCCGCGACCGGAGCCCGGCTCGAGCGTCGGCCGATCCGCGCTC
>JBBQRX010000026.1:0-41289 GCA_038214375.1 Candidatus Limnocylindrales bacterium | reverse complement strand
GCTCATCTTCTACGGTGCGGCCCTGGGTCTCGGCGTGGCACTCCGGGCACAGGTGCAGCGCTCAAGCGTGCTGATGGCGATGGCAGACCGCGCCGAGCGGGAGCAGGAGGCGATGGCCCAGGCCGCCGTGCAGGAGGAGCGAGCGCGCATCGCGCGTGAGTTGCACGACGTGGTCGCCCACAACGTGGGGCTCATCGTCCTCCAGGCCGGCGGCGCGCGAAGCGTGCTCGACACGGATCCGGAGCGGGCCCGCACCGCGCTCCGGCAGGTCGAGGAGACGGGCCGCCAGACGCTGACCGAGATGCGCCACCTGGTCGGCATCCTGCGCGTGGATGAGGGTGAGGATCGGCAGCCGCTGCCGCGCCTCGAGCGCCTGCCTGCGTTGATCGACGAGGCCCGTGCCGGCGGCCTCACGGTGGACCTGGCGGTCGATGGTTCCCCGGTGGAGCTGCCGGCCGGCCTGGAGCTTGCCGCCTACCGGCTCATCCAGGAGGCGCTCACGAACGTCCGCAAGCATGCGCCGACGTCACACGTCCAGGTGCGCCTGGGCTATGGGCTCGACCGCCTCAACATCGAGGTCACCGACGACGGCGTGCCGCCGGGCGCCAGGGCAGAGCTGCGTCCGACCGCGTCCGGCCCCGGGCACGGGCTGATCGGGATGCGGGAACGTGTGCTCCTGTACGACGGTCGGCTCCAGACCGGGCCGACGCCCGCGGGCGGCTTCCGCATCGAGGCGATCCTCCCGCTCACGCTCGCTTCGGCATGACCATCGATCTCATCATCGTCGATGACCAGGTGCTGGCTCGCGCCGGTCTCCGCATGATCCTCGAGGGGCAACCGGACCTGCGCATCGTCGGCGAGGGGGCCGATGGTGTCGAA
Source organism: Candidatus Limnocylindrales bacterium (assembly GCA_038214375.1). Classification (GTDB taxonomy): domain Bacteria; phylum Chloroflexota; class Limnocylindria; order Limnocylindrales; family CSP1-4; genus CTSoil-043. The sequence goes on along the minus strand of JBBQRX010000026.1, from coordinate 40,410 downwards.
GCCGTCAGCCTGGTGCGGCGCCTGCGACCGACGGTAGCGATCCTGGACATCCGCATGCCGCGCGTCGATGGTCTCGAGGCGACCCGCCGGATCGTCGCCGCCGAGCCGGCGACGCGCATCCTGATCCTCACCACATTCGACCTCGATGAATACGCCTTCGAGGCGCTGCGCGCCGGTGCCAGCGGCTTCCTGCTCAAGGATGCGCCGGCCGAGGACATCGTCCACGCGGTCCGTACCGTGGCGCGAGGCGACGCGACGCTGGCGCCGGCCGTCACGCGGCGGCTGGTCCAGCATTACGCCGCGCGACCCCGACCGGATGCCTTGGCTCCCCGGCCCTTCGGGCGCTCCCCGGCGACCCCCACGGCGTGCCACGCGACGACAGCAAGGCTCTTGCCCTTCAGCGCCCTCAGGCCTGCGGGCTCGAACGCGACGGCGTCGCCCACCATGCGGCGCGTGGTGTCGTCGACCAGGACGGTGTTCGACTGGGCCGCGGCCTGGAGGCGTGCGGCCGTGTTCACGAGGTCTCCGGCGACGATGCCCTGGCCTTCGACGCCCGGGGTCACGGCTGCCTCGCCCGTCCCGACCGCCGCTCGCGCCCTCAGCCGACGGCCAGGGACCGCCCCCCGGAGCGTGCCGACGGCCGCCACCATCTCGAGGGCCGCACGGACGGCACGTTCCGCATCATCCTCGTGGGCCGCGGGCGCGCCCCATACCGCCATGACGGCGTCGCCGATGAACTTCTCGAGGGTGCCGCCGTAGTGGGCGACGATCGACCGCGCCGCTTCGAAGTAGCGAGCCTGGAGGTTGCGGACATCCTCCGGATCGAGCGCCTCGGCAAGCGCCGTGAAGTCCTCGAGATCCACGAACAGGACGGAGACGAGGCGGCGCTCCGATGGCAGCCACAGCTCCGCCTCAGAGGCGCCGAGTGCGGCGTCCGTCCGCGGATGCCCCGGCATGGGCAGGCCACAGGCATTGCAGTAACGCAGGCCGACGGGCACCTCCGCCCGGCAATGTGGACACCCCGCGGTCAGGGAACCGCCGCACGATCCGCAGTAGCGCGCCGCCTCGGCGTTCTGAGACCCGCAGCTCGGGCAGGTCATTCGGTGTGGCCGGGCGGACCCTAGGGTCCCGGCTCCTTGACGATCATCTGGCCGGCCTGGCCGCTGCCGCTGACCACGATCGAGCGGGTGATGTGGAAGGCCAGCGTCTCCTCGTGGTTCAGGACCAGCGTGGCGATCGGCGTCCGCGGATCGTCGCGAGTGATGCCGTCCACGACGCCATGGATCCCATCCACCTGGCCGGTCATCGCGCGATTCGGCTTGTGGATGAAGTATTCCGACTCGCGATGGCTGCTCTTGAATTGCGCGTATGTGACGTTGAATGGTGCGCTCAAGAAGGCCTGGATCACCGGATTCTTCAGCGCGGCGTCGGTGAACAGGGATGGGTCGTTCAGGCGGACCCACGTGTCGAACCCCTCGTCAGGCCCGAAACCGTCGGAGGCGCCCGTCGGGAACAGGTCGTAGAGGCGGTCTTCGTCGAAGTCCGAATCCCGTGACAGCATCGAACTCTCCTCCACCACTTCAGGATCCATATGATAGGCGGTCGCCCAACCGATGTCGTGGGTCTTCCTTGTGGAATCGGAGGTGAAGCGATCAACCCGCGGTCGGTTTGCCCCGGAATCCGGCCTGGCGGGAGGGGTACTCTTGGCTCGTGGATGACCTCCCCGACGAATCGCCAGCACGCGACGACCCTGCGGCCGACGCCTTCGACGAGGCGCTCGAAGCCGCGATCGCGCGGCTGCCCGACGAATACCGGGCCCAGCTCGCGACCGTCGCGATCGTCGTCGCGGACGAGGCGACCCCCGAGGAGCTCGCGCTCGTCGATGCGCCCGGCCTGTTCGGCCTCTATCGCGGCGTACCGAGGACGGCGTTCGGGGCGGATAACGTCCCGATCCCCAGCGTGATCACGCTCTACCGGGGGCCGCTGGAGCAGCGCTGGCGCGGGCCCGCGGCGCTCGTCCAGGGCGTCGAGGAGACACTTCGCCACGAGCTGGCGCACCACCTGGGGATCTCCGACGCGCGGCTGCACGAGCTGCACGACGGCGGCTGAGCGTGGACGCTCGAATCCTGCTGGTCGAGGACGACCCGTCGATCCGGGAGATCACCGCCATCGGCCTCCGCGGCGCGGGATTCACGGTGATCACCGCGGCCGACGGCCGCGAGGGCCTGGCGCGATTCGGGGCCGACAAGCCGGATCTCGTCCTGCTCGACGTCATGCTCCCCGGACTGGACGGCCTGGAGGTGGCCCGCGAGATCCGCCGCGACTCGATGGTCCCGATCGTCATGCTCACCGCCCGGGGTGACACGCTCGATGTCGTCGTCGGCCTGGAGTCCGGGGCCGACGATTACGTCCGCAAGCCGTTCGAGCTTCCCGAGCTCGTTGCGCGCGTCCGGGCTGCCCTTCGGCGTGGGCGCGGCGGGCCCGCTGACGCGGCTCGCCTCCGCCTGGGCCCGCTCGGCATCGACGTCGCGGGCCGGACCGTCAGCCGCGATGGCGCGCCGATCCCGCTCACCCGGACCGAGTTCGACATCCTCGTCGAGCTGGCGCGGCGCCCCGGCCAGGTCTTCACGCGGGAAGTCCTCCTCGAGCGCGTGTGGGGCTACGGCTTCCTGGGTGACTCGCGCCTGGTCGACGTTGCGGTCGGGCGGCTCCGGGCGAAGGTGGAGCGCGAGCCGGCCTCGCCGACGCTCATCGTCACGATCCGGGGCGTTGGATACCGGGCGGGCGACTGACGTGGCGCCGTCGGCGCCCGGCGAGGATCCAGGCGCAGTCAGGCAACCCCGGGTGGGCAATCGTCGGGCACCCGGCATCCGCGCCCGCATCGCCATCATGGTCGTCGCCCTCGTCGCGGCGACTGCGATCGTCCTGGGCATCAGCGCGGTCGCGTTCGTGGACGGCTCTCTGCGGGACCAGCTCCGGGCGACCTCGCTCCGGCAGGCGAACTACGACCTCGGGGTCCTGATCCCGGCGGCGCTGCCGAACGACATCGATCGAGTCTCGCTGACCGCGTCGGGCCTGCTCGAGACGTTTCGCCTGCGCGGGGACGTCGAGACGATCGTCGACTTCGGGGACGGGGACCCGATGGTCTCCTCGTTCGACCTGGTCGGGGTGCTCGCGGGTTTCCCGCCTGAGCTTCGGCAGATCGTCGACCGCGGCCAGATCGGGTATGCATGGACCTCAGTGGCCGGTCGCCCTTCGCTCGTGCTCGCGGGCCGGCCGGGAGCCGGCGAGCCGGCCTTCTACTTCGTCCATGACGCGAGCGACGTCGACAGCGCGCTCGCGCAGCTCCGAATCGGCCTGCTGGCTGGCACGGTCGTGCTGATCGGGGTGGCGCTCGCCACCGCGCGGACGGTCGCACGGGGAATCCTGCTCCCGGTCGTCGCCGCGAGCCGGGCGGCGGGGCAGATCGCGGATGGGCAGCTCGACGCGCGGGTCATCGTGACATCGAGCGACGAGTTCGGCGGCTGGGCGGCCGAGTTCAACCGGATGGCCGGGACGCTGGAGGCCACGATCGACCGGCTCCGGTTCACCGAGGGGAGGAATCGGCGGTTCGTCGCGGATGTCGCGCACGAGCTGCGGACGCCCCTGACGGGCCTCGTCGCGGAAGCCTCGCTGCTCCGCGGCGAGCTGGGAACGCTGCCAGCGGACGTTCGGCGGGCGGCGGAGCTGCTCGTGGCCGACGTGGCGAGGCTGCGCTCCCTGGTAGAGGACCTCCTCGAAGTCTCCCGTTTCGACGCGAGCGCGGAGCAGCTCGAGACCGAATCCGTGGACCTTGGACGAAGGCTCCAGGCGCTCGTGGCGGCGCGCCTGCCGGCGGCGACGCTGGCGCTCCCGGTCGAGCCCGTCACGATCCAGACGGACCCTCGCCGGGTCGACCGGATCGTCGGCAACCTGCTCGACAACGCCCGCGTCCACGCTCCGGGTGCGGCCGTCAGCGTGTCCCTTGCCCGCGATCCGGATGCCGTGCGGGTGGCGGTGGTCGACCGCGGACCTGGCGTCGGTGCGGCGGCGGTGAGCGGGCCGGACGACCCGGGCATGGACCTCGAGCGGCTCTTCGACCGCTTCGCGAAGGCTGACCCCGCGCGACCCGGCGGGAGCGGGCTCGGTCTCGCGATCGCCCGCGCGCACGCGGAGCTGCTCGGCGGCTCGCTTCGCGCGACGGCCGAGCCGGACGGCGGCCTCCGATTCGAGCTCCGACTGCCTGTGACCGAATCGTTGCGCGAGGGCGACGAGCCGGTCATGGACGATCGCGATCGTGAGACCCGTTCGGAACCCACACGGAGTCCACGTCCATGACGAGCCTGTCACCTCGACACCATGCCCGCCCATCGGCGCTCGGCGTTGCCGCCCTCGTCGCTGGGCTCGTCGGCCTGGTCGCCGCCTGCGGCGGTTCGGTCGGTGTTGCGGGGCCGGTCCCCACGCCCCCGACAGTCGCACCCAGCGCCATGCCCGAAGCCTCCCCGCTCGCGTCGCCGCCGGCCGCGTCGGGGGCGACCGCGTCGGGGGCACCGACGGCAGATCCGTCCGCCTCGCCCGCCGCCACGACCACGGTCCGCATCTACCTGTTCCAACCCGATCCCACCGGTGGGGATGCCCACCTGGTCCCCGTCACGCGGAGCGTGCCGTTCACCAGGGCTGTCGCAACCGCGGCGGTCCGCGAGCTGCTCGCCGGCCGCGCGTCCGAGGAGCAGGGCCTCCTCACGATGATCCCGGCCGGCTCGAAGCTGCTCAGCATCACGATCGACGGGAGTGTCGCCACGGTCGACCTGACCGGGGCCTTCCAATCCGGCGGCGGAAGCGCCTCGATGCTGGGCCGGCTCGCCCAGCTGGTCTACACGGCCACCCAGTTCCCAACCGTGGACGCGGTCCGGCTCAGGCTCGACGGGCAGCCCGTTCAGAGCGTCGGCGGCGAGGGCGTGATCGTCGGCGCCGGGCTCGGACGGACCGACAGCACCGGCAGCCTCCCGCCCATCTTCGTCGACCTGCCGACGTGGGGCGGCAACTTCCCGTCGCCCGGGCGCATCACCGGCCTGGCAAACGTGTTCGAGGCGCAGTTCCAGGTCCAGATCCTCGACAGCCAGCGACGCGTGCTCGCCGAAGCGCCCGTCCGGGCGTCCTGCGGGACCGGCTGCTGGGGTACGTTCGACGTCACGGTCCCGTATGGCATCGCCGCTCCGCAATGGGGAACGCTGCGCGTCTTTGACCTCTCTGCGAAGGACGGGACGCCGACCGACGTCCGCGAGTACCCGGTCCGTCTCGCGCCCGCGGGGTAATCGAGCGGCCCGCCACGGGAAGCGCCCGATCCCCTCTACCAGCATGTCCACGAAGCGCGGGCGGTCGATCCCCGTCGCGACCAGGACGTTCGGCGGGAGGCCAGCGCGCCGGATCGTTAGGGCGTCGTCGTGACCAGGGTCGCAGTCAACGACGGGTCGGGGGGCATTTCGAGAGGCGACCGGTCCGCCCGCGGCCTCGCGCGATCGCCGCGCAGCCGGTGGATGACCCCCCTATCCTTTGATCCAGCAGACGCTGCGACCCCGCGTCTTGTCCGGCTACCGGGCGCTCGGTACGATGCGCCACAGCATTCTGCCCGGTCGAACCGGGTGAGCGCGCCACTGGACCCCACTCGGGGCCAGTTCGCGCAAGGAGGAGTTCATGATCACACGCAGCACCAGGCTCGGGTTGCTCGTCGCGACGCTCGCGATCGTCGCGTCCGCGTGCAGCGGCACGGCCACCCCCACGCCCGCGGCCCCGTCGGTCGCACCGTCCGTCGCAGCGCCATCCGTCGCCCCGTCGGTCGCCGCGTCCGCGGCCCCGTCCGTCGAGGCGAGCCCGTCCCCGGCCGCCTCGACCGGCGCGTCGTTCAAAATCGGTGTCGTGACGGACATCGGGACGCTGAACGACAAGAACTACAACGAGTACAGCTACAAGGGCGCCTCCGAAGGTGCGGCCGCGATCGGTGCTGCCACCCCGGCGTCCATCGTCCCGAACGACCAGTCGGAGTACGCGGCCGACATCCAGTCGTTCATCGACCAGAAGTACGACATCGTGGTCACGGTCGGCTTCAACCTGACCGCCGACACCGTCAAGGCCGCCAAGGCGAACCCGACCATCAAGTTCATCGGCGTCGACCAGTCGAAGATCTGCGTCACGCCGGATGGCGCCCCGGACGACAAGTTCGAGTGCAAGGGCGACGCCAAGGCCCTGCTCCCGAACTATGAGTCCATCTATTACGCCGAGGACCAGGCCGGCTACCTCGCGGGCATCGTCGCGGCCTATGCCTCGAAGACCAACTCCGTCGGCGCCATCGGCGGCACGACCCTCTGCGCCCCGTGCGTGCGCTACATCCAGGGTTACGAGCTCGGCGCCAAGTCCGTCAAGGCCGACATCAAGGTCAAGACCGCGTACGTCACCAACGACTTCTCGGCGGCCGCCTTCAACGATCCGGCGGGCGGCAAGGCGTTCGGCCAGACGTTCATCAAGACCAACAAGCCGGACGTTCTCTTCCAGGTCGCCGGCAAGACCGGCAACGGCATCATCGAGGCTGCCTGCGCTGCAAAGATCTACGGCATCGGCGTCGACGTCGACCAGTGGGTCTCGCTCGGCGCGCCCGCCAACGCGTGCGTCATCACGAGCGCCGAGAAGAAGCTCGTCGTCTCCGTCTCGGCAGCCATCCAGGCAGCCGCGGCCGGCAGCTTCCAGCCGGGAGACGTCCTCTACAACGCCGCCAATGACGGCATCGGCGTCTCGGACTTCCACGACCAGGCCAAGCTGTTCGGGCCCGAAGTGAAGACCGCGCTCGACAGCGCCCTTGCGGCGATGAAGGCCGGCACTCTCAAGACCTGCCCCGACACGGGTTGCGGCGTCGCGAAGTAACGCTCCCCCTCCGTCGCACCAGGAACAGGCCGGCCGGCACGGCCGGCCTGTTCGAATCCACGCCCCGACCGGTCGCCTTGTTGCGGAGACCCAGCCGATGACGGACCCAGCACCCGTGCTCGCTCCGGCGCTCGAGATGCGCGGCATCACGAAGCGCTACCCGGGGGTGGTGGCAAACGATGGGATCGATCTCGAGGTCCGCCCCGGCGAGATCCATGCCCTCCTCGGCGAGAACGGCGCCGGCAAGACGACACTGATGAACATCCTCTACGGCCTTGCGAGGCCGGACGAGGGCGAGATCCTGCTCGACGGGAAGCCCGTCACGATCGCCGGACCGTCAGACGCCATCTCGCGCGGCATCAACATGGTCCACCAGCATTTCATGCTCGTGCCCGTGCTCACCGTCGCCGAGAACATCCTCCTCGGCGAGGAGACGATGGCGAACCGCGTCTTCCTCGACCGGCGTGAGTCGCACAAGCGGATCGTTGAGCTCGGCCGGCGGTTCGGCTTCGAGATCGACCCCGAGGCACGGGTCGGATCGCTCTCGGTCGGCTGGCAGCAGCGCGTGGAGATCCTCAAGGCCCTCTACCGGAATGCCCGCATCCTCGTCCTCGACGAGCCGACCGCGGTCCTGACGCCCCAGGAGACCGAGGAGATCTTCGCCGTCCTGCGGCGACTGGCCACCGAGGGGCACAGCATCGTCTTCATCAGCCACAAGCTGTACGAAGTCCTCGAGATCGCCGACCGGATCACGGTGATTCGACGCGGCCGCGTCGTCGGGCAGCGACGCCCGGCCGAGACGAACGAGGATGACCTCGCCGAGCTCATGGTCGGTCGCGAGGTCCAGCTGACCGTGGACCGCGGCACGTCCCATCCCGGCGAACCCGTCCTGCGCGTGACCGGGCTCCAGGCGAAGGACGACCGCGGCAACCTCGCCGTGCGCGGCGTCGACCTGGAGGTCCGGGCCGGCGAGATCCTTGGGATCGCCGGCGTGGCCGGCAACGGCCAGGACGAGCTCGTCGAGGCGATCATCGGCCTCCGACGTCCGACGGCCGGCACAGTCACCCTGGCCGGCTCCGACGTGACGGGCCACTCGCCGCGGGCGATGAACGAGGCCGCGGTCGCGTACGTGCCCGCCGACCGACACCGCTTCGGCCTGATCACGCCGTTCTCGCTCGCCGACAACCTGGTGCTCACGAGCTACTACCGGCCTCCGTACGCGCGCGGTCTGCTGCGCGACGGGGACGCGATCCACCGGGACGCCGTCTCGGCGATCGAGCGGTTCGATATCCGCACGCCGTCCGCGACCGTCGCCGCCGGCACGCTCTCCGGCGGCAACCAGCAGAAAGCGATCGTGGCACGCGAGTTCGATCGGGACCTGAAGCTGCTCGTTCTCGACCAGCCGACCCGTGGCCTCGACGTCGGCAGCATCGAGTTCATCCACCGCCAGGTGATCGCCAAGCGCGATGCGGGCACGGCAGTCCTGCTGGTCTCGGCGGAGCTCGACGAGGTGCTGGAGATGTCCGACCGGATCGGCGTCATGTATGCCGGCCGGATCGTGGCCATCCTCGACGGCCGCACTGCCGACAAGAACGAGGTGGGACTCCTGATGGCGACGGGCGGCACGGACCGTGGCGGAACTCAGCCCCAGATCATGGAGACCGTGCGATGAGCGGCATCGTGCAGCCGGCCCCAGCCCCGGCGCCGGCCGCGCCCGGACCGGGCGCCCGCTCCCCGATCACGTCACGGCGGATCTGGAATGCGATCGCCGTGCCGCTCGTGGTGATCGTCGGATCGCTCGCGTTGGGTGCGATCGTGATCATGTTCTCGGAGCTCCTCGTGCCCGGGAAATCGTTCGATGCCTGGCTCTGGGTGACGGCGTACGCCGCGCTCCTGGAGGGCGCGATTGGGAGCTACGACGCGGTCGTCTCCACGCTCGTCAACACGACACCGCTGCTCCTGGGCGGCCTCGCGGTCGGCTTCGGCTTCAAGGCCGGGCTCTTCAACATCGGCGCCCAGGGCCAGTTCCTGATCGGCGCCCTGGGCTCGGTCATCGTCGGGGTCTGGGTGTCCACGTGGTCGCCGATCCTCGCGATCCCGGCCGCGACGATCGCGGGCATCCTTGCCGGCGCGTTCTGGGGCTTCATCCCAGGCTTCCTCAAAGCGGTCTCGGGCGCACACGAGGTCGTCAGCACGATCATGATGAACTACATCGCCGTGGCGACGCTCGCGGCGCTCGTGAGCGGACCGCTGAAGGTGCCGCGCTCGCCCCAGGCGATGACATACGACGTCAAGAACGCCGCGTTCCCGATCCTCCTTGGCCGCAACGGGCACATCGGCATCCTGATGGCGCTGCTCGCGGCGCTCTTCGTCTGGTGGCTGCTCAACCGGACGACGTGGGGCTTCGAGGTCCGTTCCGTGGGCGCCAACCCGGACGCCTCGCGGTATGCCGGGATGCGACCCCGCCTCATCACCATCGCGACGATGACGTTCAGCGGTGCGCTCGCCGGGCTCGCCGGCACGTGCGTGCTCCTGGGAGTCAACCACACGATGACCTCGAGCTTCGGGACGACCGTCGGCTTCGACTCCATCGCGGTGGCGCTCCTCGCGCGCTCGAACCCGTTGGCGATCGTCTTCTCTGCGCTGCTCTTCGGAGCCATGCGTGCCGGGGCGGGGCTGATGCAGGTGAAAGCGCAGATCCCGGCGGAGCTGGTCGACGTGCTGCAGGCGACGATCCTCCTGCTCCTGGTGGCCGCGCCCGTCATCAGGCGCGTGTTCGGGTTGTCGAACCGGGCCAAGGGCTTGCAAGAGCCGGCACGGCCGCTCGGCGGCGGAGCCATCATCTGATGGACATCTCGCCCCTCCTCAACGGCCTCGCGTCGATCCCGGTCCTCGGGATCGTCTTCCAGCTGTTCGGCTACCTCGTCGATCTGATCCCGCAGAATGCCGCCGGCATCCTGACCCAGGCGACGCCACTTGCGCTGGCGGCGCTGTGCGGCGTCGTCTGCGAGCGCTCCGGCATCTTCAACATCGGGATCGAGGGCACGATGCTCGCGGCCGCCTTCGCGGCATGGGTCACGGGCGTCGCGGTCAACCCGATGTTCGGGAATCCCCAGCCCGGCGATATCTTCGGGTTCACGATCCCGCTCGTCATCTGTCTCGTCGCCGCGATCCTGGTGGCCGTCCTGATCTCCGGCCTCCATGCCTGGCTCTCGATTTCGCTGCGGGCCAACCAGATCATCAGCGGCACGATCATCAACATCGCGGCGTTCGGCGTGACCGGCTACCTCGACCAGATCATCACGAAGACGTCGCCGGCGGGCGCCGGTGCGTTCGCGCGGTTCGAGCCGCCCCAGGGCCTCGTCGATCTGCCCATTGTCGGGTGGATCTTCGCAATGTTCCTCAACCAGGGTCCGATCGCGATGACGGCGATCGTCCTGATCTTCGGCACGCAGATCTGGCTCTTCCGCTCGCGCTGGGGCCTCCGAACGCGCGCGGTCGGCGAGCACCCTCGCGCCGCCGAGACGGTCGGCATCGACGTGATCCGGCTTCGTTACAAGAACGTCCTGATCGGCGGTGTCTTCGCGGGGCTGGCGGGCGCATTCCTCTCGATCGAGGCGACAAACTCGTTCCAGATCGGCATGACCAACGGACGCGGCTTCATCGCGCTCGCTGCGATGATCATGGGACGGTGGACCCCGATCGGGGCATTCGCCTCCTCGCTCCTCTTCGCGTTCTTCCTCCAGCTGAGCCAGCTGATCAAGATCGCTCCCCCAACCGGCGACCTGGGCAACATCATGGGCGCCCTGCCGGCCCAGGTGTTCGATGCCCTGCCCTACATCCTGACGATCGTCGTGCTCGCCGGGGTCGTCGGCCGGAGCGTCCCGCCGGCAGCAGGCGGCCAGCCATACGAGCGGGAATCCGCGACGTAGCCTGCACACGGCGTGCTCCGTGTCCCGAGCGGGCGTGCCGACCAGTCCCCCGGAGGTCCAGCCCGTGAGCGTCCCCATCACGCCGGCCGAGCTCGGCTACAAGCCGGGCAGCCCGGCCTTCATCGCGGACCCCTATCCCGTCTTCGCGCGGCTCCGCGCGGACCACCCACTGATCCACGATCCGGTGACCGACCAGTGGCTCGTCTCGCGCTTTGCTGACGTCGGGGCCCTGCTCCGCGACAAGCGCCTCGGCCGCTCGTACGTGCACGTCGCGACGCACGAGGAGTTCGGGCGCACGCCGCCACCGGCCTGGCAGGCGCCATTCCACGACAGCCTCCGCGTCCAGCTCATCGACATGGAGCCGCCGGATCACACCCGGCTCCGGCGGCTGGTCTCGACGGCCTTCACGCCGCGCACCGTCGAAGCCCTCCGGCCCCGGGTCATCGAGTTGGTTGACGGCCTCGTGTCGGCCGCGGCGGAGCGTGGAGAGTTCGACCTCCTCGCCGACGTCATCGAGCTCCTCCCGGTCGCCGTCATCGCGGAGCTGCTCGGGATCCCGGACGTGGATCGGGCGCTGCTTCGCCCGTGGTCGGCCGACATGACCCTCATGTTCGAGCTGACGCGCAGTGATGACGACGAGCGGCGGGCAGTCCGGGCAACCGTCGCGTTCTCGGACTACCTGCGCGGCATGGTCCGCGAGCGGCGCGCGAGGCCCGGGACAGATCTCCTGAGCGAGCTGATCGTCGTCGGCGAGGCCGGCGACCGGCTCTCCGAGGACGAGCTCATCGCGACCGCGATCCTGCTCCTCAACGCCGGCCACGAGGCGTCGGTGAACGGGGCGGGCAACGCCTGGTTGACGCTCTTCCGCCATCCCGACGCGCTCGCGATGCTGCGCGCCAACCCGGACCTCGTGCCGAGCGCGGTCGAGGAGCTGCTGCGCTTCGACACGCCCGCTCCGATGTTCGAGCGGTGGGTCCTCGAGGACGTCGAGATCCACGGGGTCGTGATCCCGCGAGGCCAGGAGCTGGCGCTGCTCTTCGCGTCCGCGAACCGGGACCCGGCGCGGTTCGCGAGCCCGGACGGCCTCGTCCTCGATCGCAGCCCGAACCCGCACCTCTCGTTCGGAGCCGGGATCCATTACTGCCTCGGTGCGCCCCTCGCGCGCCTTGAGCTGGCGATCCTGTTCCGGGCGATCCTCGAGCGGATGCCGACGCTCGAGCTCGTCGCAGAGCCGGCCTGGAAGCCGCGCTTCGTCCTGCGGGGACTCCAGTCGCTGCCGGTTCGCCTCGCCTGACGCTCAGCCCCGGAGCGGGTAGCGGCCGTCCTCCATCGCGGCGTCCACCATCGCGAGGACGTTCTCGGGCGGGACCTCGTCCATGATGGTGTGCACGGCCGCGAGCAGGTATCCCCCACCCGGCGCGAGCGTCTCGATCACCCGCCGCACCTCCTGCCGGACGTCCAACGGGGTGCCGTAGGGCAGGACGCGCTTCGTGTCGATCGCACCGCAGAAGCTGAGGTGATCGCCGTGCCGGCGCTTGAGCGCCGCGATGTCGGCCATCCGCCCCGACGAGGTCTGGATCGGGTTCAGGATGTCGACCCCGATCTCCACGAGGTCGTCCACGAGGTCCGTCACGTCTCCGTCGGTATGGAAGAAGATGCGCGCCTTCGTGTTGGCCCGGATAAAGGCGATGTACTCGGCGTGAATGGGCTTGAGGATCCGGCGATACATGGCGGGTGACATCAGGAGCGACTCCTCGGTCCCGAGGTCGTCACCGATCTTGACGATGTCCACGTTGTCGCCGAGCTCGCGGAGGAAGTGGCCCATGAGCTGCGTGCACAGGCCGGCGATCCGGCGCAGGAGTGCCTCCGCAAACTCCGGCTCGAGTGCAAGGTTCGCGAGGAATGTCTCCATGCCCTGCATCGCAAACGCGCGTTCGAGCGGGAACAGGAGCCAGGGCGTCGCCATGATCGCGTATCGGTCGTCCGCGGCGAGCCGGGCTGCCTCCGCACGCACGTGCGCAACCCGCGACGGGTCGTCCATGTCCGGCCACGGGTAGGCCTCGATCAATTCGAGGGTCGCCGCCTCGCGAAGCGGATGGATGCCGGGGTACCAGTGGCCCTCCTCGATCTCCACCTGGCCGCTACCCCATTCGTCGATGCACGGCGCGTGGGCGGGCCGGGCCCGGTTGCGCTCCCGTGTCCCGGCCGGGATGGCGTCGAAGACCGGCCGTACGTCCGTCCCGAGACGCTCCAGGATGGCCTCGGAAGGCAGGGCCGTGCCAAGCTCGGGCCAGTCGTAGATGAACTGGTCGCCCGGATCGAGCCCGAGGATCCTCGCGATCCCCCGGTACGGGCGTGCCTTGATGCCCGTCGCGTTGCTGACCCCCACGACGATGGGCACGCGGTCGGGCTCGTGGTGGTCGAGGGCGACGCGGACGCGGTCGCGGGGAGTCAGGGACACTCGGTGCGCCTCCAGCACGGGCATGGGTGGCCGAAGTATGGCGTGCGCCGGTGGTCCGTCGCGTGCCCCTCGAGGCTGCTGGGCGGGGTCCGGGCCTCGGCAGGCGGCGGGCGGCCGGGCCTCGGCAGGCGGCGTCCGCGCCGGGCGGCCGCGCCCGGGCAGGGGGCGTCGGGGCCGCGGAAGGCGGCGTTCGCGCCGGGCGGCCGCGCCCGTGCCATCATCCGCCTATGGACGCCGCCGAGCGATCGCGCCTTGCCGCCATCCTGGACCTCCACGACGGAAGGATCCACGTGCCGCTCCTCGAGGACCCGGAGACCCGGGAGCTCCTCAGGACGGCGCGCCGGATCGCGGTGATCGGGGCGTCCGATCGGCCGGGTCGTCCATCCCGCGAGGTCTTTGCCGCGCTCCTGAGGGCCGGCTACGACGCCGTCCCGGTGACTCCCCGCTTCGCGACGGTCCTGGACCGCCCCACGTACCCGGACCTCGCCGCGGCCGTGGCCGCAACGGGCCCGTTCGAGATCGTGGACGTCTTCCGTCGTGCCGACGACTGTCCCGTGCACGCGCACGAGGCGGTCGCGGCGGGCGCTCGCGCCCTCTGGCTCCAGCTGGGCATCGTCAGCTGGGAAGCGGCCGCGATCGCGCGGGACGGCGGTGTCGACGTGGTGATGGACCGCTGCATTTCCGTGGAGCGGCACCGGCTCCTGCGCTGAATCCGGACTGCCTCCGGATCGCGCCCCGTAGCGGTGCCGGACTACCTTTCCCGGTCGCGCGCCGCTGCGGTCGCTACCGGACGATGAACCCGGCCACGGCCAGCGCCGCGCCGGCGGCCGCGATCAGCAACGCCCCGCGGACGCGCGAACGCAGCAGCGATTTCATGACGTCGGCCCCGGTGGTGTCGCCGACCGCCCGACCCGGGCCGCCGCGCCAGGCGCGATAGCGTTCAGCGTTCGCCTCCTGCGCGCGGAGCGCCTGGTAGCGGCTCCAGGGCGCGCGCGCCCGGGCGAGGCCCAGCGCCACGAGCGCGAGGCCGACGACGATGAGCGCGAGCCCGAGCGGGCTCATGTCGACTCCCCCGACCCGCCCCTCAGCGCGTCCCGGAGCGCAGCCTGGACGAGCGCTGCGTTCGCCTGGCCGCGGGTCGCCTTCATCACCTGGCCCACGAGGAAGCCCGCCGCCTGCTCCTTCCCGGCCCGGTAGTCCGCGACCGCAGCCGGGTTCGCCGCGAGGATCCCGGCAAGAACCGCTCCGAGCGCGCCGGCGTCGGAGATCTGGGCGAAGCCATGCTCGGCGATCAGCTCCACGGCCGGCCGGCCGGATGCCACGTGCATCGCCACGACCTCCCTGGCATTCGGGCGGGAAAGGTGGCCGGCAAGGATCTCGCGCAGGACGTGCACGAGCGAGCCCGCCTCCGCGCGACCGACGAGGCCGGCCGGCGTGCGCGCCGCGCTTTCCTTCGCCGCCCGGCCGTAGTCGCCGCTCACGAAGTTTGCGAGCTCCTTGGCCGGCAGCTCCGGGCCGGCCGCACGGAGCGCCTCGAAGGCCGCGCGCATCGTCTCGTCCGCCACGATGACCGCCGCGTCGTAGGGCGAGAGCCCGAGCTCGTCGCGATACCGGGCGCGGCGCGCGGCGGGCAGCTCCGGGAGCGCGGCTGCGATCGAGGCGAGCCAGCCGGCGTCGAGGTGGAGCGGAGGCAGGTCCGGCTCCGGGAAGTAGCGATAGTCGTCCGAGTCCTCCTTGACCCGCATCAGGTACGTGATGCCCTTCGCGTCGTCCCAGCCCCGGGTTTCCTGGTGGAGCGTCTCGCCCGCGTCGAGCGCCGCGGCCTGGCGCTCGATCTCGTGGGCGACCGCGCGCTCGACCGCCCGGAACGAGTTCATGTTCTTGACTTCGGTCCGGATCCCGAACGGCTCGGTGCCGCGAAGGCGGAGCGAGACGTTTGCCTCCACCCGCATCTGACCGTTCTCCATCTCCGCGTCGGAAACGTCGATGGCGCGGAGCACGAGCCGCAGCTCCTCGGCGTACCGGCGCGCCTGCTCGGCGGTCCGGACGTCGGGCTCGGTGACGATCTCCATGAGCGGCACGCTGGAGCGGTTGAAGTCCACGAGGCTCACCCGGCTCCCATCGGGGCCGGCGGCGTGGACGAGCTTCGCGGTGTCCTCCTCGAGGTGTGCGCGCCCGATGCCGATCGTGACCGGCCCCTCCGAGGTGTCGAAGGTGAGGGACCCGTGGGCGGCCAACGGCAGGTCGTACTGGCTGATCTGGTAGCCCTTCGGGAGGTCCGGGTAGAAGTAGTTCTTGCGGTCCCAGCGGGTGGTGGGCGGCGCGGTGGCGCCGATTGCGGCCCCGGTTGCCAGCACGTGCTCCACGGCCCGCCGGTTGAGGGTGGGAAGCGTGCCCGGCAGGCCAAGGCAGACCGGGCACGTGTGCGTGTTCGGCGCGGCGTCCGGCCCCGGGACTGCGCACGCGCAGAACATCTTGCTCGCGGTCCGGACCTGGCAGTGGACCTCGATCCCGATGACGGCTTCCCAGCGCTCCAGGGCGCCGGCGTGGGTGAGCGACGCCGGAACCGTCACGTGGCTGCAGCCCCCAGGCTCACCATCAGACGGTCGTACATCGCGATACCCGGCCAGGGCATCGCGGCCGCCACCGGCCGGACGAACCGGCGCATCCCGGCGCAGGCGAGGAAGGGCCGGCTCGCGGCGACCGCTGCCCGCGTCGGTTTCCCGTCCCCAGCCAGGGAGACGATCGCGGCCCGGGAGCTGCGGTAGCCCGACCTCACGCCGATCGGCGTGAGGACGAACCCGCAGGTCATGAGCAGGACACGCATGGCCCAGAGTGTTGCACACGATCGTCGCAGCCTGCCCAGACGGCCGACTGCTCCAGGATCTCGGCTCTCACCCCCAGGCCATGAGCCCATGTCCGCGCGGATACAGACCGGCGATGTCAACTGGCAACCGGCCGACGAACTGCGCCTCGCCCAGCAGCGCGGCCGCCAGCGCCTCCATCGACGGCGGCAGGATGCCGTAGCTGCAGGCATGGGTTCGGGCGGACGGGTACGCGAGCAGGTCCCACGGCGTGCGCAGGGCGAGGGTGACGGTCGGCTTGCCGGACGCCAGGACAGCGGCGGCCAGCACCGCCTGCGCCGGCTGGAGGTGCGCGGAGAACGTCCCGACGACGACGAGGTCGAAGGTTGCAAGCCGCTCGCCAAGACCTGCGATGTCAGCCTCGCCTGGCGCCGCCGGCAGGAGAATCTCCTCCACGCCCGCAAGCCGGCGGCGGAGCGCCGATGCCAGCGTCGGCGGCACGGTCGAGGACGTGTCGGCAGGCGTCAGGTCGGCGGGCATCGACTGGATGACGGCGATCCGCGCGTCGGCGGCCGGCTTCAACGGCAACAGCCGGTCGTCGTTGCGGACGAGGGTGATCGAACGTTGAGCCAGCTCGGCGGCAAGTGCCTGATGTTCGCCGCACCCGACCAGGTCGAGCGGCGGCTGGTCGTAGCGTCCCAGCCAGCGGCGCAGCTCGCCCAGCCGGCGCTTCGCCGCAGCGTCGTCGTCGGCATCGATAAGGCCTCGCCGCTGCGCCTGCGCGAGGCCTTCCGCCAGCCGTTCCAGCGCCGGCTCGTCTGCTGTCCCGAGCAGCAGGTCTTCGCCGGCACGGAGGGCGGTGACGGCATCAACGATCTGCGCCGATCCCTGGGCCAGGGCGCGCATGTCCAGAGCATCGGTGACGGTCACGCCGTCGAAATGCAGCTGCCCGCGGAGCAGGTCGCGCAGAACGGCGGCGGACAGGCTGGTCGGCAGGTCGTCGTTCTGTCCGGGTAGCGCGAAGTGGCCGGTCATGACGACCCGCGCGCCCGCTTCCAATGCCGCTCGAAACGGGACCAGCTCCCGCTCGGCCAGCTCGGCGCTCGTGCGAGACACCAGCGGCAGCTCGTGGTGCGGATCCGCTGTGGTGTCGCCGGCGCCCGGAAAGTGCTTGACGGTCGCGGCCACGCCCTCGTCCTGCAGGCCACGGACGGTCGCCGCAGCCAGCCTTCCGACGGCCTCGGAATCGTCGCCAAAGCTGCGGATCCCGAGCGCCGGATTGGCCGGGTTGTTGGCCACGTCGCACACCGGCGCGTAGTTCACGTTGACGCCGAGGGCACGCAGCTCGCGCGCCGTCGCGCCGGCGACGCGCTCGGCCAGCTGCTCGTCGCCGGTCGCGCCGAGAGCCATCGCGCCCGCGAACTGCGTCGTCCCATCGCCCAGGCCGACCAGCTGGCCGCCCTCCTGGTCGGCGGCAATCAGCAACGGTGGCGCTCCGGCCGGCCGTGCCTCCTGGATGGCGGCGGTCAGCCTGCGGACCTGGGGCGGATCGACGATGTTGTGGACGCGGAAGAGCGTCACACCCGCAACGCCATGCTCGTTGATGCGCCTCGCCGCCGATCGCGGCAGCTCGGTGCCCGCGAACGCGATCATGAGCCGCGCCAGCGTCACGACTTCACCGAGCCGGCCAGGATTCCTCTCACGAATGCCCGCTGGAGCAGCAGGAAGACGACCAGCGGCACGACCATCGTGATGAACGCGCCGGCGGTGAGGAGATGCCACGAGCCGCCACGGCTCCCGATCAGCTGGAAGAGGGCCGTCGGCAGCACGCGAACCTCGGCACCCGGCCCGAGGAAGACCAGCGCTACCAGCAGGTCGTTCCAGACCCACAGGAACTGGAAGATCGCGAACGCTCCAAGCGCCGGCACGGACAGCGGCAGCACGATCCGGGTGAATGCCTGCAGGTGGGAAGCACCATCGATGGCAGCGGACTCGAACAGGTCGCGCGGCAGCTGCGAGATGAAGTTGTAGAGCAGGAAGATCGCGAGGGGCAGGCCGAAGCCCGTGTGGGCCAGCCAGATGCCGAGGAACGAGCCGTACAGGTTTCCCGCGCTGTAGATCTGCAGGATCGGGATCAATGACATCTGGATCGGCACGACGAGCAACCCGACGACGATGGTGAAGAGGATCCCCCGCCCGCGGAATGGGACCCACGCGAACGCGTAGGCCGCAAATGCGGCGATCGTGATCGGGATGACCGTCGAGGGGAGGGTCACGATCAGGCTGTTGATGAACGCGTTGCCCATGCCGTCGCTTGCCATGACCGTCTGGTAATTCGACAGCGTCCATTGGTTGGGTTCGAACGGGTGGAGCAGTGCCGTCCACCAACCGGACGTGGTGATGTTCAGCGGATTGCGTATGGAGGTCACGAGCAGGCCGAGCGTCGGCAGTGTCCATAGCGCGCAGATGGCGAGAACCGCCAGGCGCAGCGGCAGGCTGCGCACGAACGACGGCCGCCAGGCGGCGACGCGAGCGACCCGGGAGCCCTCGATCGGCTGGGCGGAGGCAGTCATGCTCCCCTCTGCTGTCGTCTGAAGTTGCTGAGGTTGATGTACATCACGGGCAGCACGGCAACGAAGAGCAGCGTCGCGAGCGCCGCGCCGCGACCGTCGTCGAAGAACTGGAAGATCTCGTGGAACATGCGGTTGGCAACGACGTCGTCATTGAACCGTCCGCCGGTCGTCACGTAGACGATGTCGAAGATCTTGATCGTGACGATGGCGATGGTGGTCGCGACCGTGATGATCGAGCCGCGGATCATCGGCACGATCACCCGGAGGAAGATCTGGCGCTCGGAGCCGCCGTCGAGCCGGGCCGCCTCGATGATCTCGCCCGACACGCCCTTGATGGCTGCCGACAGAACGACCATGGCGAAACCGGTCTGGAGCCAGACCATGATCACGATCTCGGCGAAGACATTGATCGGGCTGGTGTTCAGCCACGGGATCGGCTCACCACCGAAGCCGACTACGATCGCATTGAGCAACCCGATCTGCGGCTGGCCGGCGGGCTGCCAGGCGTAGACCAGGCCCCAGATGACCGATGCGCCGACGAGCGAGATCGCCAGCGGCAGGAAGACGATGGTCTTGGCCAGCGACTCGCGTCGGATGCGATCGAACAGCCCGGCGAAGATGAGCCCCAGCACGACGCTGCCGCCGGTCCCGACGATGAGCCAGAAGGCGTTGTTGCGCAGGATCTGCGTGAAATCGGACTCCGTCATCACTGCGTAGTTCCGGAGCGTGAACTGGCCGTGGTCGTCGGCGAAGCTGCGCAGGATCGTCCCCGCTGCGGGGTAGACCAGGAAGATCGCCAACAGCAGCAGGGCGGGGCCCACGAAGAGCCACGGCAGGATCCGGTCGCGCCAGCGTGGTCGCAGCAGGCTGACCAGCGAGCCGACGCCGAGGAACAGCAGCCAGATGCCGCCGACGCCCACCGCGAGGGCGATAACCGCCAGCAGGATCTTGGCGATCACCTGGTCGCCCGAGCCGTCCCGCAGGGCGGTCGCGCCCGCACCGTTGCCCAGCAAGTCGTAGATCGAGGCAAGGAGGTGCGGCCCGCCCTGCCGGTCGAGCAGGACGAGGATGCCGGCGCCGCACAGCCCCAGGCCGATCAGGCCGGCAATGGGAAGGACAAATCGCGACAGTCCGGGATTCGCGTTGCGCGCTACCGCCATATCCGCTCCTGCAGAAACAGCAGCGGGGCGCCCACCGTGAGGTGATGCGCCCCGCAAGCCATCAGATCGTTACTGGGCGGGCCAGCTGTCGTCGATGGCCTTCAGAACGGCATCCGTATTGGTGCCGCCGTTGTTGGCCCATTGAACCGACTGTGTCCAGAAGGTTCCGGCGCCGACCTTGCCTGGCATGAGGTCGGAAGCGTCGAAGCCGATCCCTGCGGCGCTGTTCGCGATGTCCGCAGCGACCTTGAGCTTATAGGCGCCGGCATACCAGTCGGCAGGGGTGGTCGAGTTGGCCGAGATGGCGCTGCCGGCGCGGATCCAGTTCTGGATGCCTTCCGGCGTGGCGAGGAACTCGGCAACGGCACGAACTTCGGGCCTGTCGACGAGGACCATGAGCGTGTCGGCCGAGCCCTCGACGTTCTTCTGGGCCGGGTCGATCGTCGGGAACGGGAAGATGCCGACGTCAGTACCAAGGACGTACTTCGACGGCTGTCCGCTGACCCGCTGATCCGGGAAGAAGTCCGGGCCGTACCACGTCGGGATCTTCTGCATCCAGCACTTCGGATTCGCCAGGTCGTCGGTGAACATCGGATCCATGACGGTCTTCATGTCGCTGGCAACGATCGCAGTGTTGCCGCCGAAGACGTATTTGGGCGTGAAGAGGATCTTGCCAACCTTGGCGAAGGCATCCTTGATGCCCGCGTCCTCGAACGTGACCTTGTGGCTGATCCAATCGTTGTAGTAGGCGAGGCCCTTGGTCTTGAGGACCACTTCCTCGACCCAGTCGGTGAGCTGCCAGCCTGTCGCGTCGCCGGGGCCGCCCGCGCTCACGCACCAGGGGTTGGAGCCGTCGGCGACGATCTTGTCGGACAGCGCGATCAGCTCGTCCCATGTCGTGGGGACCTTGTACCCCTTGGCCTCGAAGGCCTTGATCGGGTACCAGATGGTCGACTTCACGTCGGCCTTGTATGGGATGCCCCAGATGTTCGCGCCCTGAGTGATCAGGCCGATGGTGGCCGGGTGCTCCGTGCTGAGCTTCTTGGCATCCATGAACTTCGCGACGTCAATGACCTTGCCTGCAGCGGCGTAGCTCAGGACGGGCGTCGGCTGCGCGAGCATGGCCAGATCCGGCGGACTTCCGCCCTCGATGCGCGTCTTGAGCACGGTCTCGTGGCTCGAGCCGATGCTGTCGATCTGGATCTTGATGCCGGTCGCGGTCGCAAAGTCAGCGACCGACGCCGCAAAGTTGATGCCTTCCCCGCCGATCCACTGGGTCTGGATCGAGACTGTCTTGCCCTTGAACGGCTGATCTGCACCAAGTGCCTTGTCCAGCTCGGTGTAGCCGGTCGGGGCCTTCGGCACCGCTGGCGCGGCCGAAGCCGCTGCGCTCGGCGCGGCAGAGGCGCTCGCCTCGGCCGAAGCCGCTGCGCTCGGCGCGGCAGACGCGCTCGGCGCCGCTGCGCTCGGCGCCGCTGCGCTCGGCGCGGCAGACGCGGCTGGGGCCGGCGACGCGCTGCTTCCGCATGCGCTGACCAGCATCACCACGGCGACTGCCAGGGCGGACGTTGTCCATAGTCTCTTGGCCACGAGTTCCTCCTCCTGCGAACTGTCTAGCTTGTGTGGACGATATCAGGGCGGATCAAGGGCGCGTCACACCTCCCACCGTCGACTGGCGGATGACCAGCTCCGTCGGCAGGATCACGCGGCGGGGCGTTCCGTCGCGGTCGGCCATGAGCTGGAAGAGCGTGCGCGCCGCCTCGGCGCCCTGTTCACGAACGCCCTGGCGGACGGTCGTCAGCGGCGGGTCGAGGCGGGCGGCGAAATCGAGGTCGTCGAAGCCGGCAAGGGCCACGTCGTCGGGCACGCCGAGGCCCCGGGCGCGGATCGTCTCGAGGGCGCCCATGGCGGTGGCGTCGTTGGCGCAGAAGATCGCGTCGCAGCGGCGGTCGAGGAGCACCTCGGCACCGGTGACGCCGGACGGCGCGTTGAAGTCTCCGTCCACCATGAGCCCGTCCGTCGACAGCCCGGCCCGCTCCATTGCCCGTCGGTAGCCGGTGATCCGATCCTCGGCCGCGACGGTGCCACGCATCCCGGTGATGTGCCCGATGCGCGTGCGGCCGATCTGGACCAGGTGCGACGTCACGCTGTCCGCGGCATGCACATGGTCCACGTCGACGTAGCTTGCCGTGCGGTCGTGCCGACGGTGTCCGACGAGGACCGTCGGGAGATGCGAGGCGAGCAGGCCGTCTACCAGCGGGTCCTCGAGGTAGTGGGCGGTCACGATGACCCCATCCACGAGGCCCATCGAGAGGATATTGTCGAGCGTCTCTTCCTTCGTGCGGTTCCCCAGCCACAGCATCATCCCCGCCGCCAGATCCACGAACTCGTCGCTCATGCCCTGGAGCAGCTGGCCGAAGTACGCGTCGCGGAAGAGCAGGTGCGGATCGATGTGCATCGCGACGCCGACGACCCCGGAGCGCCCGGATGCGAGCGAGCGGGCGGCGAGGTTGGGCCGGTAGCCCGTCTCCGCGAGCATGTGCTCCACGCGGCGCCGCGTCTTATCGGAGACGGAGCCGCCGTTGATCACTCGCGACACGGTCGCCCGCGACACGCCGCTGAGTCGCGCCAGCTCGTCGATGTTCGGTGCCACCCGGATGCCAGCCCTCGTAGGAATGGGAGCGCTTCCAAAAAGTACCGAACTGCAACCGCAATGTCAAGTCAATGCTGTACCATTCGCCGCGATACGATCCCACCGGATCACCAAGCCGACATGTGCGCGCTTCCAATTCCGGAGGAGCAGGAGTGGAATCTTTCCTTCCGGGGGGACTTCACGTGGGGGGCGGCCACGGCCTCGTACCCGATCGAGAGCGCCATCCACGAGGACGGCCGCGGCGAGTCGGCCTGGGACCGCTTCTCCCACACGCCGGGCCGCGTCCGCAACGGCGACACCGGTGACGTGGCATGCCACCACTACCGTCACCCCTACGCGAAAGGGAACCCCGATGACGACGCACCCGCCGACGCGGGACCTCGCGCGCTCACCGAACGGCAGGGCCCCCATCCCGTGGGAGGACCGGCCGGCAGGCTCGACCGGCGTGATCTGGCGTTCGTCGCGAAACCCGATCATCGCGCGCGACCACTTGCCGCGGTCGAACAGCATCTTCAACTCAGCGGTGGTCCCGTTCGGGGACGGGTTCGCGGGCGTCTTCCGGGTCGATGACACGACCCGCGCCATGAACATCCACGCCGGCCGGAGCACGGACGGGGTGTCCTGGCGGATCTCGCCCGAGCCGATCGAGTTCTCGGCGGCGGACGCGAGGGTGCCCGAGATCCAGGGCCGGTTCGAGCATGCCTACGATCCCCGCGTGACCTGGCTGGAGGACCGCTACTACGTCACCTGGTGCAACGGCTACCACGGTCCCACGATCGGCGTGGGCTACACGCACGACTTCGAGACGTTCCAGCAGCTCGACAACGCCTTCCTGCCGTTCAACCGCAACGGGGTCCTGTTCCCACGTCGGGTCGGCGGCGCCTACGCCATGCTCAGCCGGCCCAGCGACAACGGGCACACCCCGTTCGGCGACATCTTCTTCTCGGAGAGCCCCGACCTCGTCCACTGGGGCCGTCATCGCCACGTCATGTCGCCCATCGGGTGGACGTGGGAGTCCACGAAAATCGGCGCGGGGCCCACGCCGATCGAGACGCCGGAGGGCTGGCTCCTCATCTACCACGGCGTGCTCACGTCCTGCAACGGATACGTCTACTCGATGGGCGCGGCGCTGCTCGACCTCGACGAGCCGTGGAAGGTGATCGCCCGCAGCCGGGACTACCTCCTGTCGCCGCAGGTTCTCTACGAGCAGGTCGGGGATGTCCCGAACGTCGCGTTTCCCTGCGCCGCGCTCGTGGACGAGCCGGCGGACCGGCTGACGATCTACTACGGCGGTGCCGACACGGTGGTGTGCATGGCTCACGGATCCCTCTCCGAGGTCATTGCCTTCGTTCGGTCGCGGTCCTGACCGGCACGCCGCGGGAGAAGTCACCGATGCGCTACGGCCATTTCGACGACATCAGGCGCGAGTACGTCATCACGCGCCCGGACACGCCGCTGCCGTGGATCAACTACCTCGGCAGCGAGGACTACTTCGGGATCATCTCGAACACCGCGGGTGGGTATTCCTTCTACCGTGATGCCCGGCTTCGTCGGCTGACGCGCTATCGGTACAACAACGCCCCGCTCGACCTCGGGGGTCGGTACGTCTACCTCCGTGATGACGCCTCCGGCGAGTATTGGAGCCCCAGCTGGCAGCCGACCCAGCGGGACCTCGAGGACTATTCCTGCCGTCACGGCCTCGGTTACTCCGTGATCTCGTCGCGCTACCAGGGCATCCGCGCCGAGACGCTCTACTTCGTTCCCGCGGGCGAGACCCTGGAGATCTGGCGGGTCCGGGTCACCAACGAGCGCTCCGTCCCGGCGACGCTCTCCCTGTTCAGCTCCGTCGAATTCTGCCTCTGGGATGCCCAGGACGATGCCACCAACTTCCAGCGCAACTACTCGGTCGGCGAGGTGGAGGTCGAGGACGGCGTCATCTACCACACGACCGAGTACCGCGAGCGGCGCAACCACTTCGCGTACTTCGCCTGCTCGGAGCCGCTGGCCGGCTTCGACACCCAGCGCGACGCATTCCTGGGTCCGTACCGGAGCTGGGACCGCCCGATCGCCGTCGAGCGGGGTTTCGCCTCCAACTCGATCGCGCACGGGTGGCAGCCCTCCGGCTCACATCACGTGCGGCTGGCGGTCGCACCCGGGGAGACGCGGGAGATCACCTTCCTCCTCGGCTATGCGGAGAATCCCGCGGACGCCAAGTTCGACCCTCCCGGGTCGCAGACGATCGACAAGCGGCGCGTCCGGCCGACCATCGCGAGATACCTCCGGCCTGGCGTGGTCGCGGGGGCGTTCGAAGCCCTGCGATCGCGGTGGACCGACCTCCTGGGAATCTTCCGGGTGGAGACCGGCAACGAGCACGTCGACCGGATGGTCAACATCTGGAACCCGTACCAGTGCATGGTCACCTTCAACATGTCGCGCTCGGCGTCGCTCTTCGAGTCGGGCATCGGGCGCGGGATGGGGTTCCGCGACACGAGCCAGGACCTGCTGGGCTTCGTCCACCTGGTCCCTGCCCGTGCGCGCGAGCGACTCCTCGACGTTGCCGCGACGCAGCTGCCCACGGGCGGGGCGTACCACCAGTACCAGCCGCTGACGAAGCGCGGCAACAACGACATCGGGTCCGGGTTCAACGACGACCCGGCCTGGCTCGTGCTCGCGGTCGCTGCATACCTCAAGGAGACCGGCGACGGGTCGATCCTCGACGAGGCCCTGCCGTTCGACAACCAGCCCGGGACCGAGCGCCCGCTCTTCGAGCATCTCCAGCGGTCGATCGCGTACACGCTCGCCCGGCTCGGCCCGCACGGCCTGCCGCTCATCGGCCGGGCGGACTGGAACGACTGCCTCAATCTCAACTGCTTCTCGGAGACGCCCGGCGAGTCCTTCCAGACGACCGAGAACCGCAGCGGCGGGGTCGCCGAGTCGGTCTTCATCGCGGCCCTGTTCGTGCTGGCCGCCGGTGAGCTGGCCGCGATCGCAAGGCTTCGCGGCGACGCCGAGGAGGCCGCCCGCTGCCTGGCGGCCGCGTCGGAGATGCGCCAGGCGGTCGACCAGCACGGCTGGGACGGCGCCTGGTTCCGGCGGGCCTACGACTTCTTCGGCCGGCCCGTCGGGTCCGCGGGGAACGAGGAGGGCCAGATCTTCATCGAGCCGCAGGGCATGTGCGTCCTCGCCGGCATCGGGATCGACGACGGGCGGGCCCGGACCGCGCTCGACTCCGTCCGCGAGCGCCTGACGAGTCCCCACGGGATCGTGGTGCTCCAGCCGGCCTTCACCCGCTACCACCTGCACCTCGGCGAGATCTCCACGTACCCGGGGGGGTACAAGGAGAACGCGGGCGTCTTCTGTCACACGAACCCCTGGGTGATGATCGCAGAGACCCGGGTCGGCAACGGCGACGGCGCCCTGGACTACTACCTCCGGATCAACCCGTCGGCGCGCGAGGACCGCTCGGAGATCCACCGCGGAGAGCCGTACGTCTACGCCCAGATGATCGCCGGACCGGACGCGGCCACGCCCGGCGAGGCGAAGAACACCTGGCTGACGGGGACGGCCGCGTGGAACTTCGTCGCGATCAGCCAGTGGATCCTGGGCATCCGGCCCGAGCACGACGGCCTGCGGATCGATCCGTGCGTGCCGGTTGGGTGGGGCGACTTCACCGTGACGCGACGCTTCCGCGGGGCGACCTACCGGATCGCCATCCGGAAGGAGCCGGGCACGGCCGGCCGCGTGACACGACTCCGCGTCGACGGTCGGACGGTCGAGGGCAACCTGGTCCCGCTGCCGGACTCGATCGGAGCCGTGATCGAGGTGGAGGCGTTCGTCGATGCGGCCGTGGAGGATGTCGTCGAGGCGACCCGGTGAGACCGGCCGCGGAGGCCGACCCAGCTCGACCCGTCAGGCGTGGTCCCGCCGCGTCTCGAGCGCGCTAGGCGCCTCGCGAGGCGCCCGCCTGGCCGGCCACGAAGCGGCCGATCCGGGCCAGCGCCTCCTCGAGCTTCTCGTAGCTGGTCGCGTAGCACATCCGGACGTGACCGGCGCCGGACGGCCCGAACGCGCTGCCGGGGACGGCCGCCACGTGCTCCTCGGTGATCAGCCGCTCCACGAACGTCTCGTCGTCGAGCCCGGTCGAGGTGATCCGCGGGAACGCGTAGAAGGCGCCACGCGGCTCGAACGTCTCGAGGCCCAGCCCGTTGAGCCCGTCGACGAGGAGCCGGCGGCGGCGGTCGTACTCGGCACGCATCGCTTCGACGTCCGCATCGGCGGTCGTGATCGCGACCAGCGCCGCGTCCTGGGCCGTGGTCGGGGCCGACATGATCCCGTACTGGTGGACCTTGACGATCCCCTCCAGGATCGCGACGGGCGCGCACGCGTACCCGACCCGCCAGCCCGTCATGGCGTAGGCCTTCGAGAAGCCGCCCATCAGGATGGTCCGCTCGCGCATGCCGGGAAGCGCGCTCATCGCCCGGTGCCGGTAGTCGCCGTAGGCGAGCCGGTCGTAGATCTCGTCCGAGTAGACGAGCAGGTCGTGCCGCACCGCGATCGCGGCCAGCTCGTCCTGCACCGCCACCGGGAGGACGGCCCCGGTCGGGTTGCACGGGTACCCGAGGAAGAGAGCCTTCGTCGCCGGCGTGATCGCGGCCTCCACCGCGGCCGGATCGAGCGCGAAGTCGTCCTCGAAGCGGGTCGCGACGTGGCGGACGACGCCGCCCGCGAAGACCACCGCCGGCACGTACGCGACGTACGAGGGCTCGTGGAGGATCACCTCGTCGCCGGGATCGATCGTCGCACGGAGCGCGAGGTCGACCGCCTCGGATGCCCCGACGGTCACCAGGATCTCGGTGGCGGGGTCGTAGCGGACGCCGTAGCGGCGCGCCAGGTGGTCCGAGATCGCGGTCCGCAGCTCCAGCGTCCCGTAGTTCGACGTGTAGTGCGTCCGTCCGGCGCGGAGGGACGCGATGCCGGCCTCGATGACCTGTGGGGGCGTCGCGAAGTCCGGCTCCCCCACCCCGAGGCTGATCACGTCCTCCATCGTCGCGGCGATGTCGAAGAAGCGCCGGATTCCCGACGGCGGCACGGCGTGGACGCGCGCCGAGAGGGCACGCGCCGAGAGCGGCGCACGTCGCTGGGCCTGGACCTGGGTCACTGCACGACCTCCGCTGGTTCCCGCCATGCGGCGAGCCCGGCCGGCTCCAGGCCCCGCCACGGCGCGTCCGCCGTGATCGCCTCGTAGGCGCGCGCGAGGCGGAAGAGCGCGAGCTCGCTCCAGGCCGGACCGATCAGCTGGAGCCCGACGGGCAGGCCGTCGGAGAGCCCCGCCGGGATGCTGATCCCCGGAAGGCCGGCCATGTTCACCGGAAGCGTGCACGCATCGGAGAGGTACATCGCGACCGGGTCGTCCAGCTTTGCGCCGAGCGGCCATGCGACCGACGGGCTGGTCGGCGCGACGAGCGCGTCGATCCCGGACTCGAAGGCTGCGTCGAAGTCGGCCTTGATGAGCGTCCGGACCTTCTGTGCCTTCAGGTAGTAGGCGTCGTAATAGCCCGCCGAGAGCGCGTACGTGCCGAGCATGATGCGACGCTTCACCTCGGCGCCGAAGCCGTACCCGCGGGTGGCGACGTAGTTGGCGAGCACGTCACCGTCCCGGACTGCGTGGCCGAAGCGGATCCCGTCGTAACGGGCCAGATTCGCCGAGGCTTCCGCCGGGGCGACGATGTAGTAGGTCGCGAGCCCGTATTCGGTATGGGGCAGGCTGACGTCGACGATCTCCGCCCCCGCCGCGGCCAGCGCGGCCACGGCCTCGCGGACGCGAGCCTCCACGCCCGCCTCCATGCCTGGGACGAAGTACTCGCGGGGCAGGCCCAGCCGAACGCCGCGGAGGTGGCTGGCGGCCTCGTCGTCGCCGGCCGCAAGGTGGAGGAGTTCGTCCGGCACGGGCAGGGGGGCGGACGTCGAGTCCCGCTCGTCGCGGCCCGCGATGGCGTGGAGCAGCATGGCCGCGTCGCGAGCATCGCGCGCGAACGGCCCGACCTGGTCCAGGGAGGAGGCGAACGCGACGATGCCAAACCGGCTGACCCGGCCGTACGTCGGCTTGAGCCCGACCACCCCGGTCATCGACGCCGGCTGGCGGATCGAGCCGCCCGTGTCCGTGCCGAGGGCCAGCGGCACGTGGCCGGCGGCGACGCTCGCCGCGCACCCGCCCGAGCTGCCGCCCGGCACGCGCCCGAGGTCCCACGGGTTCGCGGTCGGGCCGTAGGCGGAGTGCTCCGTGGACGAGCCCATCGCGAACTCGTCCATGTTCAGCTTGCCGAGGATCACGGCGCCCGCCCCGCGCAGGCGCTCCGTGATGTGGGCGTCGTACGGAGAGACATACCCGGCCAGGATCTTCGAGCCGGCGGTGCACTGGCCGCCGCGCACCGAGACGAGGTCCTTGAGGCCGACCGGCACGCCGCACAGCGGATGGAGCGCGGCGAGCGCGGCCGCTCCCTCCGAGCGGGCGGCGGCCAGGCGCGCGTCCGCGTCGTCGGCTACGGCCCGTGCGCCTTCTCCGTCGAGGACCAGCCACGCGTTCAGGGCCGGATTCTCTCGTTCGGCGAGGTCTAGATGCGCATCGACGAGGTCGCGTGAGGAGAGGTCGCCGGCCCGCAGGCGGTCGCTCATCGCGGCCGCCGTCAGGCGCGTCAGCTCCGGCTGCGTCATCCGGGTGCTCAGTCGCCGCCGAGGATCGCCGGCACGACGACGTAGGAGCCGTCCTGCCTGGGGGCGTTCGCGAGCGCCTCGGCCTGGGAGAGGGATGGTCGCGCGACATCCTCGCGCAGGATGCTCTCCAGCTCGATCACCTGGGCGGTCGGCGGGATGGCCTCCGTGTCCAGCCGCGCGAGGATCGCGTACTGGTCCAGGATGTGGTTGAGCTCGACTTCGAGCCGCGCCAGTTCCTCCTCGGAGAGGCCGAGCCGGGCGAGGTGCGCAACGTGCTCGACGTCGACGCGGGAGAGCGTTGCCATGCGGCCGATGATACCGGACGGGGCGGCCTCAGCCGCGGACCGCGGCGGCCACCCGGGTTCGCGTGGGCTGGTCAGCCGGGCGCTTCCTCGCCTCCCAGGAGCGCCCGGAACCCGGCCTCGTCGAGGACCGGCACGCCGAGCTGCTGCGCCTTCTGGAGCTTGGAGCCCGCGTTCTCCCCGGCCACCAGGTAGTCCGTCTTCCGTGAGACGGAGCCCGCGGTTTTGCCGCCCGCCGCCCGGATCGCGTCCTCTGCCTCCGTCCGGCTGAGGCCCGGGAGCGTGCCCGTCACGACGAGCGTCTTCCCCGCGAGGACATCGGCCGGCCCTGCGCCGAACGACGCGCGCGCAGCGGGAGGCTCCGCCTCCACCCCGGCCGACAGGAGATCGTCAAGGATCCCGGCGGTGGCGGCGTCGGCAAAGTATCCGACGAGGCTGGCCGCCACGGTGGCCCCGACGCCGGGAACCTCCTCGAAGGCCGCCGGCTCCGCGGTCGCGATGCGGCGGAGCTCGGCGGCGACACGCGCCGTCCAGCCGTCCGGACCACCCATCGGCTCGCCGTCGGCCGGCGGAACCCGGGCGGCCAGCCACGTCGCGATGTCGATGGCGGTCTGCTCGCCGACCTGCGGGATGCCGAGCGCGTTGAGGATCCGGGCAAGCGGCCGGCGGCGCGCCCGGTCGATCGCGGCGGCCAGGTTCTCCGCGCTCTTCCGGGCGAACCGATCGAGCGACTCGAGGTCGGCAACGCCGAGCCGGAAGAAGTCGCCTCGCGATCGAACCAGGCCGCGCTGGAGGAGCTGCTCGAGGACCGCCCAGCCCGCGCCCTCGATGTCCATCCCGCCGCGGCCGGCAAAGTGCGCGTACTCCTGCGCGACGCGCGCCGGGCAGGCGAGATTCGGGCAGTAGTGGCGGACCGCGCCCTCGTCGCGGACGATCGGCGTCGCGCAGACGGGGCAGACGGCCGGCATCTCGAAGATCCGCTCGGCGCCCGTGCGCCGTTCGGGAACGGCCCGGACGACCTCCGGGATCACGTCGCCCGCCTTCTGCAGGATCACATGGTCGCCGATCCTGAGGTCCTTGCGGCGGACCTCGTCCAGGTTGTGGAGCGTCGCCCGGGCGACCGTCGAGCCGGCCACCTTGGCCGGTTGGAGATGGGCCACCGGGGTCAGCGTGCCCGTCCGCCCGACGTACGGAACGATCTCCTCGAGAATCGTCTCGACCTGCTCGGGCGGGAACTTGTAGGCGATCGCCCAGCGCGGCGCCCGAGCGACCATCCCGAGGCGGGCCTGCTGGTCGAAGCGATCCACCTTCACGACCACGCCGTCGGTCTCGTACTCGAGTCCGTGGCGCCGCTCGCGCCAGTCCTCCAGGAAGGCGATCACGCCGTCGATGTCGAGGCCGGCCGCATGGTGCGGGTTCACGGGGAAGCCGAGCGCCGCGAGGCGCGCCAGCGCGCCGGACTGGTCGCCCACGGATGGGGAGCCGGGGGCCGCGTCCTCGTGGAGCTGGTAGGCCCAGAAGCTGAGCCGGCGGCCGGCCGTCACCGCCGGGTCGAGCTGGCGAAGGGATCCGGCCCCGCTGTTGCGCGGGTTCGCATAGAGCGCCAGCCCGGCCTCCTCACGCTCGGCGTTGATTCGGGCGAACTCGGCCTTCGGCATGAAGACCTCGCCGCGCGCCTCGAGCGTCGCGGTCTCCGCGAGGCGATCAGGGATCGCCACGATCGTCCGCAGGTTCGCGGTGACGTCCTCTCCCGTGGTCCCGTCGCCGCGCGTCGCCCCGCGCACGAACCGGCCATCTCGGTAGCGGAGGCTGATCGCGAGGCCGTCGATCTTGAGCTCGGCCACGTAGCGGAGCTCGGGTGCCGGGTCCGGCGCGAGTGGGAGGCCGAGCCCGCGGCGCACCCGCGCGTCGAACGCGCGCAGCTCGTCCTCGCCGAACGCGTTCCCGAGGCTGAGCATCGGGCGCTCGTGCCGGACCTCGGCGAACGGGCTGCTCTCGTCCGGGGTCGCGCCGGTCCCCACCCGCTGCGTCGGCGAGTCGGGGGTCGTGAGCGCCGGGAAGGCCGCCTCGAGCGCGACGAGCTCCCGGAAGAGCGTGTCGTAGTCGGCATCGGAGAGGGTCGGACTGTCATCGACGTAGTAGGCGTGGTTCGCGGCCCGGATCTCCGCCGCGATCGCGGCATGACGCGCGACGGCCGCGTCATCGGCGAGGGCCGCTGCGGCCTCCACGAGCGCGGGATCGACGGGCAGGTCGGAGGTCGTCATCGCGAGCCCGAGTCTAGCGCCGCCCGGCGGGACGACGTTGAACTCGCGAGCGCGGCGCGGCATGCTTCCGGGGATGGACAAGAAGGAGCTCATCGCGACGCTGGTCGCCGGTCATGATCAGCTCGCGTCGGTGATCGGTGAACTCTCCGACGACGAGCTCGCCCTCCCGGCGCAGGGCGACTGGACCCGGCGGGACGTCGTGGCCCACATCGAATGGTGGGAACGCCACTCGACGCTCGTGATCGCGGCCGCGCACGAGGGCCAGGACCCATTCCGCAGGGACGAGCCCTTCGACCTCGACGCGCGGAACGACGAGGTGTTCCGCGAGAACCTGGGGCGATCGGCGGCCGACGTCCGGGCCGGCGAGGCAGCTGCCTGGGACGAGCTCGTTGGCGCGCTCGCGTCGGTCACGACGGAGGACCTGTTCGATCCCGCCCGGTTCGCGTGGGCCGACGGGACCCCGCTCGTGGAGATCATCCGCGGCGACACGGACCATCACTGGGCGGAGCACCTCCCGCACCTGGGCCGGAGCGCCCATGGTGACGCTCCAGGGGCGGCCTGACCGCGATTCCCGTTCGACGGGGTTGCCCTCCGCCGCCCCCCACCAGCGGGCAGCCGCGCGCCATGGCCGCGTCGCCTACCCGGCGATCTCCAGGTTCGCGATGCTCGCCAGGAGGGTCTTCACGCCGCCGGCGCGGAACGCCACGGTGACCTCCTCGTCGTCGCGGGTCAGCTTGCTCGTGACCACGACGCCATCACCGAATCGGCCGTGGAGCACACGGTCGCCGTCCCGGAAGAGCCGCTGCCCCGGCACGCGCACGCGGGGGGCCGCGGCGGGACGCATCGGCCGCGCCGCCGCCGGCCGGCCGGGCAGCTGGCGAACCGGGAGCTCGTCGGCGAATGCCGCGTCCGGGTGATCGGGCGGCTCGGCACCGGCGTCCCGGAGATCGCGGAAGCCCCGGACGGTCGGGCCGAGCGACCCGGACGGCGCGCCGGCCGCGAACGCGTCGCGTCGCGCGGCGAGGTCGCGCGACGGCCGGAATGCATCGCCGGGCGCCGGAGCGCCGGGCCGGCCGCTCCCCGCCCGCCAGGCGCCGCCGCCGGCCCGCGTCCCCAGGCGCGTGGAACGCCGCGCCCCAAAGGCAAGATCGAGGTCGTACGGGTCCGCGGCGCCCGGGAGCAGCCGGGGGCCCTCCATCAGGTCGGCGGGAATCTCGAACAGGAAGCGCGACGGCACGGCGGCGCCGCCAGCCGGACCCCAGGTGGCGCGCCGCGAGGCATGGGAGAGGAAGAGGCGTTCCTTCGCGCGCGTGATCCCGACGTACGCGAGGCGCCGCTCCTCCTCCAGCTCGCGGGGGCTGTCCTGGTCGCGCTCGGCGGCGAGGGCTCGCGCATGCGGAAAGATTCCCTCCTCGAGCCCGCCGATGAAGACCGCGCCGAACTCGAGGCCTTTCGCGGCGTGGAGCGTGATCAGCGTGACCGCGTCGGCGTCGCCCTCGTAGCTGTCCTGGTCGGCGACGAGCGCCGTCTCCTCGAGGAGCCGATCCAGCGCGTCGTCCGGCGAGAGGTCGTCGTAGCGGGTCGTGACGGAGCGAAGCTCGAGCAGGTTTCGCCAGCGCTCCTCGTTCTCCTCCGTACCATCGGCAAGCATCGCGCGGTACCCGGACGCCTCGAGGACCTCGTCCAGGAGCTCGGGCAGGGGCAGGAGCCCGACCCGGGCCCGGAGCCGCCGGACGAGAGTCACGAAGTCCGCAACTGCACTTCGGGCGCGGCTGGTCAGGACGAGCAGCCCGTCCACGGCCGCCCGCTCGAGCGCGCTCCAGTAGGTCGCCTCGGGCTCGTCGGCGGCGATCCGGATCAGCTCCATCGACCTGTCGCCGAGCCCGCGCGGCGGGATGTTGATCACCCGTTCGAAGCTGACCCGGTCGCGGTCGCTGCGCAGGATGCGCAGGTAGCCGAGCGCATCCTTGACCTCGCGGCGCTGGTAGAAGCGCGTCCCGCCGATGAGCTGGTAGCGGATCCCGTAGCGGAGGAAGGCCTCCTCGATCGCGCGGGACTGCGCGTTCGTGCGGTAGAGCACTGCCACGTCCTTCGGCCGGAAGGCCTCGTCGTCGTCAGCGCGACGTGTCAGCGACGCGGTCCGGCCGCCGAGGAGTGCCTCGACCTGCCGTGCGATCCATTCGGCCTCCTCTTCCTCGTCGTACGCCTCGAAATGCTGGATCGGATGGCCGCCCGCCTTCTCGGTCCAGAGCTTCTTCTCCTTGCGGTCCATGTTGTTGGCGACGACCGCATGGGCAGCCTCGAGGATGAGCTCGGTGCTCCGGTAGTTGCGTTCGAGCTTCACCACGGTCGCGCCGGGCTGGTCGCGCTCGAAGTCGAGGATGTTGCGCAGGTCGGCCCCACGCCAGGCGTAGATGGACTGGTCGTCGTCGCCCACCACGCACAGGTTGTTGTGCGCGGCGGCAAGGGCCCGCACGATCCGGTACTGGGCCCTGTTCGTGTCCTGGTATTCGTCGACGTGGACGTAGCGCCAGCGCGCCTGGTAGCGGGCCAGCACGTCCGGCTGGGTCTCGAGGAGACGCACCGTCCAGCCGAGCAGGTCGTCGAAGTCGAGGGCGCCGGCAGCCCGCAGTCGCCGCTCGTATGCCACGGCGAGCTTCGCCACGTCCTCCTGGTAGTGCGTGGTCGCCTCCTCCACCAGCGCCTCTGGCCCCTCGAGGTCGTTCTTCGCCCGTGACAGCGCCTCGAGCACGCCACGCGGCCGGATCGGCCCGCTCTGCAGGGGGATGTCGAAGTCCCGGAAGACCTGCTTCATGAGCGTCAGCTGGTCGTCCGTGTCGTAGATCACGAAGTGCGGATCGAGGCCGAGGGCCGCGCCGTCGCGCCGCAGCATCCGCGCACAGACCGCGTGGAACGTGCCCATCTCGACCTTGCGGCCGTCGTCCGGGCCGATGAGCGCGACGATGCGCTCGCGCATCTCCGCGGCCGCCTTGTTGGTGAACGTGACCGCGAGGATCCGCCACGGCGCCACGCCGAGGACGCCGACCAGGTAGGCGACCCGGTGGGCCACGACCCGGGTCTTGCCACTGCCCGCGCCGGCAAGGATGAGGAGCGGCCCGTCCGTCGTGGTGACCGCTCGCGCCTGCTCGGGGTTGAGCCGCGCGGTGATCGCCGCGGCGAGCTCCTCGCGCGACGCGACGCCCGTGGCGAGGCCGCGGTCGCGCTCGGGGGCTCGCGGATCCGGCCCGGACGCCGCGTTCGGAGGCTCGTCCTCGGGCGCGGGCGCATCGGGCAGGGGCGGCTCGTCGGCCAACCACGGGGGCGGGGATTCCACGTCCCGATTGTACGGCGGCGCCCTGCACCGGCCGTCACTCCGCGCCGGGCGGCGCCTCGATGGTTACGGGGTCGCCGAACTTCGAGAGCGCGAGGGCCACGTTGACCGTGCCGCCTGCCCCGGCCGGCACGTCGAAGCTCAGCTTCACGAGGCGCGGCGCGTCGATGCGCACGAGCGCGGTGACCGAGATGTCACCCAGGACGAGGCCACCGGGCAGCGCCGCCGCGGGGCTCGCACCGCCGGCGACCTCTGCGGCGGGGATCGTGAAGGCAACCGCGTAGCAGTCGGCGTCGTCGCAGCGCTCGTTCGATAGGGTTCTCGGCGTGAACCCGGGCCGGTCGAGGGCGGCCGGCAGCCCCTCGAGCAGCGTCGCCGGGTCCGCAAGGCCGGCGAACACCGAGCCGGCGACCGGCTGCCGCGTCCAGCCGCCGGACCCGAGGAGCGGCACGTGCGTGTAGACCACCCCATCGACCCCGATGACGTCCGCCTTCACGTTGAGGAGCGCAGGGATCGCAACCGACAGGGTCGCCCGCTTTCCGGGCAGGTCGGCATCGCCGCTGATGGTCGATCCGTCGAGCGCGATCGGCGCTCCCGATCCGGTCCCCGCCGAGCCGCCGAGAGACAGGACGAACTTGCCGGTCGCGGTGCCGTCGACGTGGAACGTCTTCCCCGCCTCGAGGCCGGCGATCCCCGCCCGGAGGATCGCCTTCGGGTCGCTCAGCGCGGGCGTGGCCGGTCCCCCGCAGCCGGCCGCGACGATCGCGACCAGCGCGACGACGGCGACGACGAACGGTGCGCGTGCGAGGAGCCCGCGCTTGATGAGGGCATCGGCACGGCCGGACATGCGACCTCCGGGTTCAGGACACCTGCCCCCGGATGATCCGCGGGTGCGGCGCCTTGCGCGAGCAGGGTGGCGCCACCAGGTCGCCTTCGTCAACCGCCGCAGTCACGTGCTCCGCCGTCACGTGCGCCGCCGGCCCGTTGCCGTTCAGGCGAGGGGCCGCGACCGTCGCCTGTGCTCCTCCGGCACGCCCGGAAGCTCGTCGAAGCCGACCGCCCGGAGCGCCGTCCCGACCCGGCCGGCCAGCTCGGCCGCGAGCGCCGGGTCCAGGGCCAGGGGAACGGGCCTGGCGAGCAGGGCTTCCACTTGCGAGCGAGCTCGGGCGAAGGTGTCCCGGCCGCCGCCGTCCAGCCACGCCCGGAGCGAGCCGCGGTCCACCACGGCCGAGGGGAGGTGCTGCTCCTCGCGGAAGCGGCGCCGCGTCTCGGGGAGCTCCAGGAACCGCCCGGCGAAGCCCGCTTCGCGGATCGCATCGAGCCCCAGCGATCCTTCCGGGGTCGCGATCCCGCGAACGAGGCGCAGCGCACTCGAGATCGCCTCCGCGTCGATCACCAGCTTCTCGGCACTCTGGCAGCGCAGCGAATCGAGCATGCCGGCGCCCGAGATGAGATCGATCCCCGCCAGCGCACCGACGAGCGCTGTGGTCGCGCTCTCCATTCCGGCCTGGGCGTCGACGACCTTGGCGTCCGTGGCGCCGAGGTAGCCGTGCGTGGGCAGCCCGAGCGAGCGCCCGACCGCCGCGGCGGCGGCATCGAGCATCGCGGTCTCGATCGCGCCCATCGGCGTGGCGCCCATCCGCATGTCGAGGATCGTCGGCGCGCCGCCCCACACGATCGGCGCGCCGGGCGCGGCGGCCTGGTGGATCACGATCCCGGCGAGGCACTCCGCCGCGTGCTGGACCACCGAGCCCGCGAGCGCCACCGGGCCTGCGCCGCCGGCCAGCGGCATCGAGACGATCTGGGCCGGGACGCCGGCTCGCGCGAGCCCAATCAGGCAGCGCGACGCGAACGAGGTCCAGTCGAGGGGCGGGGATGGGCAGACGTCGAAGACGACACGCGGTCGCGCGCGGAGCGCCTCCGTGCCTCCGGCGTCGGCCGCGAGCAGGTCGAGCATCGGCACGAGGCCGTCGGCCGTGAACGCGCCGGTCACGATCGGCTTGTCCGACCCGAGCAGGACGAGCAGGAGCCGGTAGCGATCGCCGAGCTCCGCGGGCACGTCCGAGCAGACGACCGCGGTGGACTGCGCCGCGTACGCGGGCAGCCGCTCGGCCACGGCCACCAGGCGGACGAGATCCGCGGCAGTGGACGGCCGGTGCTCCCCCGTGGCCGGGTCGAGCACCGCGACGCCGCACGAGCCCGGGTCGAACGCCACCTCGCCGAAGCCGTAGCGAACGGCCGGTGCACCGTCGCGGGCATGCAGCGTGAAGGTCCGCGGCACGCTTGCCAGGGCTGCCCGGACAACCGACTCCGGGATCCGGGCGACGCCGTCCTGGACGGTCGCGCCGGCGCCTTCGAGCAGCGTCCGCGCCTCGGCGTCGGCCACCCGGACGCCCGGGTTCCGAAGGACCGCGAGCGCCTCGTCGAGGATTCGCTCGATGCCCGCGGGGTCGAGCAGGTCGAGGGTCGGGCGCGGGCCGGCTCGCCCGGTCTGGAGCCCGGCCCGCCCGGTCCCGGGGTCGTCGCGCCCGGTCACCGGATGGGCGTCGCGGCGGTCTCCGCGATCCGGACGAGCTCCCCGGCAAGCGCGGGCGTCGGCCTGGCGGGCCGCCTGCGCCTCCAGGGCGGTCCTGGCCGCCGCCGGAAGGGCGATCGTGCGCCGTGACCGCTCGGACTTCGGCGCCCCGAGCTCCGGCCGGCCATCCCATCCGTGAGTCAGCGCACGGCGGACCGTGAGCGTGCCGCGGGCGGGCCGCGGTAGGGTCGGCCTGGCAGGATCAGGACGGGCTCGTGTTCACCGATGCCGTGGGCCGACCGCTCCGCGGCCGTGGTGTCACGACCGCCCTCCGCTCCGCCCTCGCGGCCGCCGGGCTCCCGTCCATCCGGTGCCACGATCTCCGGCATACCGCCGCGACCCTGATGCTCGCCGCTGGCGTGCCGCTCGCGACGATCAGTCGCACGTTGGGACACTCGACCCTCGCGATCACCGCCGACATCTACGCGGCCGTCACGCCGGACCTCCGGCGCGAGGCCGCCGACGCGATGGATCGGGCGCTCGGCGGCGCGTCGTGAGCGGCAGCGAGACGCCAACGATCCGTGTAGATCGGAGCGCGATCGACTCCGATGCGGTAGGGGAGATGACGCGGGCGCTCCGCCGCCGGGCGATCCTACGCGCAGTGGGACACGCTCGCGGTAGGTCGACGCGTCACGCTCCCCGACCTCGAGGACCTCGCCGCCGCCCGGGTGGCCTACCTCGCGATCGCAACGCGGATGGGCGCCGCGAACGCGCTCGGCGAGGAAGTCACGACGGCGCGCAACATCCTCCGCTCGGCCGTGATCATCCCGCACCCCGTGCAGAACTACGACCCGGTCGGCATCTCCGCCCCGTACCCGATGGTCGGCGGCCCGGTCGCCTTGCCGGAGTTCTTCACCATGCTCGCGAGCACGATCAACGCGGCCGCCGCCGCCACCCTGCGGGCCCGGCCGGGTGTCGCCGATCCCGGAGCGTTCACCGGCGCGGCGCCCGGCGGCCTGCGCCGGGGCGTCATGGGGGCCGAGTTCCGCCCCGATGAGCGGCTCGCGATCCTGGCCGCCCTCCGGGAGAAGGACCCCGACCGCTGGGCGAAGCTCCCGGACGGCGAGCGAGCGGCCACCCTCGCGTGGCTCGCCTGCCGCGAAGCGGCCGGCCACGGCGGGGATCCGCTCCCGAAGGTCGTCACCGAGCGGTTCGCCACCACGGATGAGCCGGCCGTCTACGCGCCGACAGACTCCGCCCGCTTCCGCCTGTTCAGCGATAGCCACGGCCCGTCGCGCGGGCGCTGAACCGCTGACCTCACACGGACGCTCCGGGGTCACTTGGGCGGCCCCCGCGTCCAGTCGCCCCCGGCGGTCGTCAGTGCGCCGTCGGGGGCGTCTCTCTGAGTCAGGGCGTCAGGGGTCGTGCTGCGCCCCGCGCCCAGTGTTGTGACAGGCCCTGAGTGGCAGGGCCGCGGCCGACCCGGGGATTCAGTCCACGCGCAGCCCGAGTTCCGCCCAGAACTCGGGCTCCGGGATGACGGGGATGCCGTAGGTGTTCGCCTTCGCCTGGTTCCCCGACACTCCGTGCGGATCGCAGTCCACGAGCAACTGCACCTTCTTGGTGACGCGCTCGTGCACGGTCATCCCGGCCTGCTCGGCCAGCGCGACGCACGCGACCCGGTCGAGCGACATCCCGCCGACGATACAGCGGCTGTCGCCGGTGAAGGCGATCATCCATCCCGCCCACGGGTGGTCGGTCGATGGCACGGGCGCGGGAGGGGCTGCGATCCCCAGGATCTTCTCCGGTGTCGCGACGTAGAGCGTGACGCCGAAGTCCTCCCACGAGCCGTCATCCCCTCGTCCGCCTGCGTAGATGTCGGCTCGGACGCACAGCACGAACCCCTGCTCCCGGGCCCAGGCCATGACCGGCTGGTACCGCATCGCGTCGGCCCGCGACAGGTATCCGCAGGTGCGCCCGGAGACCACCACGGCGATGGCGTTGGGGTCCTTGGGGTTGTCGGGTTCAGCGACCAGGGAAGCGTTCGCCACGACGCGGTGACCCTCGGCCTTCCTGCCCACGACCGCCTCGATGTCCGCGCGGTGGAACGACTCACCCACGACCCTGACTGGCGATCCCTGGACCAGTATCCGGTGGCCCTCGGGTAGTGGTCCGCGAGTGTCGATACGCTCGCGGGCGCGGCGTGATTGGGACGGCGATCCCCACGGGGGCCCGATGACGATCTGCACGTCAAGCGGGCGTGGCTCGTCGGGCCGGCGGCCGAACAACCGCTGCAAGATCCCCATTCCCCCACCCTCCCGGATAAGCCTCAGAGCAGCGGACGCCGTCATCATCATGCGCCCCGGGACAACGCGCCGCGCCTGACCGATCGGCAGGGTCAGCGGGCGACCGGGGCGTCGTGATGTCTGGTAGCAGTGCTGGTAGCAACAAGGGCGGGCATCCCCGGAGGGGACACCCGCCCTTGTTGCCTGTTTCGTGCTTGCGGCGCAGGCTGTCCGTCGTCAGCGGACGACCGCGGACGCTATTGGACCCTCTAGAAGTCCATGTCTCCGCCACCACCGTGGCCGTGACCGCCGCCG
This sequence comes from Candidatus Limnocylindrales bacterium, assembly GCA_038214375.1. GTDB lineage: Bacteria > Chloroflexota > Limnocylindria > Limnocylindrales > CSP1-4 > CTSoil-043. The sequence goes on along the minus strand of JBBQRX010000026.1, from coordinate 171 downwards.
TTGCCGCCGTCCTTCTTCTCGGGAAGATCCGTCACGAGCGTCTCCGTCGTGAGGACCATCGCCGCGATCGAGGCCGCGTTCTGGAGCGCCGAGCGGGTCACCTTGGCGGCATCGACGATGCCCTTCTTGAACATGTCGCCGTACTCGCCCTTGAGCGCGTCGAAGCCCTGG
>JBBQRX010000025.1:0-43255 GCA_038214375.1 Candidatus Limnocylindrales bacterium | reverse complement strand
CTGGGCCAAGGACGGGCCGATCCTCACCCAGTCGCGGATCGATGTTCCGACCGAGGGCGCCACCCTGCGAACGGGCGTCGTCGAGATCGCGGGCGTCGCGTTTGCCCCGGATCGCGGGATCAGCGCCGTCGAGGTCCGGGTCGACAACGGCGCCTGGCAGCCCGCGCGGATCAGCCGCCCGATCTCGGCGGCAACCTGGGTCCAGTGGTCGCTGGCATGGACCGCCACGCCAGGCGCCCACAACCTCGAGGTCCGCGCCACTGACGGCACGGGCGACGTCCAGACCGACCAGCGCTCCGATCCGGCTCCCGACGGCGCCCGCGGGCACCATCGGATCCTGGTCATGGTGAGCTGACCGCGCTGCCGAGTGGGCTGGGAGGCGCCCCGGCCTGGCCCCGAGGGTTCGTCAGCCGCCGGCGATTCCGACCGCGCGCCAGGTGCGGCCCCCGTCGCGGGTCATCAGGAAGCTGGCGACGCGCCCGTCCCCCGAGGTGGTGGCCACGACTCCCTGCGTGGGCGTCGTGAACCCCAGGTCGACGAGATCGGCCACCCCGATCCGCGCGACGACCGACCACGTCCGCCCGGCGTCGAACGTCGCCACGAGGACGGCTCCGGACGCGTCGTTGCCGCCGACCACCGTCACGGAGGCCGATGCCGCGGCAACCTGCGCGGTCGCCTCCAGGGGCACGACCGTCGCCGATTCGACGAACGACGAGCCGCCGTCGTGGGAGAGGAACAGGTGGCTGCCCTTCGGGGTGCTCCACGCCCCCACGTCGCAGACGGCCGCCAGCTCGGTCTCGCTCGACGCCGCGAGGTACGCCGGGCCGACCACGTCGAGGCATGGCGGCTGCCAGGACGCCCAGGCGCCGTTTACGAGCCGAGCGCCGCCGACGACCGTCCGGTCGTTCTCGAGCAGCCAGCCGGCCGCGCCCGAGAGGACCAGCTGCACGGCTGGAACGGGCCCGGCCCCGACGGCCACGCGGACCGTGGAGAGCCGGAATTCGTCCGCCCCGACCGGGCTCGAGGCGACCCGATAGCCCTGGCCATCGAGGACGACCGCGTGGACCGTCCCACCCGACGTCTCGAGGGCCACGATCGGCGCATCCGCGGGCACGCCGGCGATCGTCAGCCGGGTCCAGGTGGCCCCACCGTCATGGGTGGCCCAGAGATCCGGCCCGAAGGCCCACCCGTTGCGTTGATCCGCGAAGCGGAGCCCGCTGATGCCGGCATTCGCCTGGCCGGGCGCCGGGACAATCGCCGCGTTGGGAGCCGCGACGGCAGCCCACGTTCGCCCACCATCGGCGGTCCGGGAGATCGCCGCGCAGGTCCCGCCGGGGCAGTCGCCGCTGCCGAGGACCCACCCGTCGTCCACGGAGACGAACGTCACCGACACGGGGCTGAGTCCGAGGAGCGGCGTCGGCGCGCCCGGCGTGGCCGATGGCGCAGGGGAGGTCGAGGCGCCGGGAGACGGTGCCGGTGGCGCCGCGATCGCGGCCTCGGCCGTCGCGTACTCGACGGCCGTCACGTGCGACCGGGATGTCTCGAGAAGACACCGTTCGATGCTCATGGTCGGGTCGGCCTTCATGGACCGCGGCCCGTCGCCCGGCGCCGCAATGGCTCCGGCGTAGGCGACCAGCGTGGTTCCCCGGATCTTGTCGAGGATCGTGAAGCCGTGGTAGCCGAGCCCTCCGACGGGCGGTGTGCCCGTCTCGTCGGGCAACGCGGCCACCGCGGCGTCGATGCTCGCCGCCTGGTCCACCGTCAGGGCCCAGGTCGGATCGGCCCGGCCGGAGTAGATCCCGAGCGTGACCACGACGATCCGCGCTGCGGGGGCGCTGCCGGCAGGGCCGGGCGAGGCGGCGTTCGGCAGCGCCGGACCGTCGCACGCCGAGGCGCCCGAGGGGGCCGCCGAGAGGCTCGGTGTCGCCAGGCTCCCGGACCCGCTGGGCGGCACGCCGGCGGGAAGGTTCCCGTTCCGGGAGACGATCAGTACGCCGACCGCGACGACGACGACCGCAGCCGCCGCCAGGTTCAGAGCGACGCGCCCGAACAGGCGCAGCCCGCCTGCCCGGCCGGGCGCCGGCTCGCGAGCAGGGATCTCGCCGATCCGTGACACCAGGATGTCGGGAGCCTCATCGGGCGCCGACGCCCGGAGCGAGGCGCGCACGTCGCGCTCGAAGGACTCGTCGCTCTTCATGACCGGGATCTCCCCTCGTCTTCGGCATCGACCGCGGCGCGCAGGTGGCGCAGCGCGTAGTGGAGGCGGGACTTGACGGTTCCTGCGCCGACCCCGGTGCGGGCCGCGATCTGGTCGACCGTCAGGTCGTCGTAGAACCGCAGCACGATCACCTCGCGGTGGTCCGTGCTGAGCGACCGAACGGCGCCGGCGAGCGCGTCGCTCCCGGCAAATCCCGTGTTCGGATCGGGGCTGGAAAGCTCTGCGTCGAGCGGCACGTGGGTCGGCATGCGGCGCCGGGAGCGGAGGCGGTCGCGACAGGCGTTGACCACGATCCGCCCGAACCATGCCTCGAACTTCGCGGGTTCGCGCAGCTCCCCGAGATGGCGCCACGCCGTCAGCGCGGCGTCGTGCGTGGCGTCCTCCGCGTCGGCGCGGTTGCCCATCATCAGCGTCGCGTAGCGGTAGGCGCCGTCGATCACGCGCCGATCCAGCAGCTCGGCGAACGTCCGCGTTCGCGCGTCGCCGGTGCGCCCGAATTCCGGGCCCTTGACGTTCATCACGGCAGCTCGCTCCACTCCGGTCATGCTCACCCGACGATCGGGGCCGGCGAAACGTTCAATCGCCGCCCGCGCGATGCGCCCCGAACGTCGTCCGCGGGTCGTCGCCGACAGCAGTCGGTGGGAGCATGCAGCTTCCGTTGATACGTGGCCCGCCGGGTCGTCGCATCGTGACAGGGCGATCGGCGTTCCAACGCCGCACCCAACGTCCCCGCCATCGAGGACCTCCCGGTCGCGGAGGGTAGACTCGCGCCCACATGGCCACACCGCCCGTCCGAACGGCCGCCTCCCTCCTCGTGGAATGCCTCGCGGCAGAGGGGTGCGAGTACGTCTTCTCCGTGCCCGGCGAGGAGACCATGGACATCCTCGAGGCGCTGAGCCACCAGGATGAGGTTCGGCACGTCACGACCCGCCACGAGCAGGGCGCTGCGTTCATGGCCGACGTCTACGGCCGCCTGACCGGCCGGGCGGCGGTCGCGATGTCCACCCTGGGGCCCGGCGCGACCAACCTCGTCACCGGCATCGCCGACGCCTATCTCGATCGCGCGCCGATGGTCGCGCTGACGGGACAGGCGGGATCGGACCAGACCCACAAGGAAGCGCACCAGTTCGTCGACATCGTCCGGATGCTGGAGCCTGTCACGAAGTGGAACCAGCGGGTCGGTCAGACGGGAGCAATTCCGGAGATCATGCGCAAGGCGTTTCGCGTGGCGCAGCTCGCGAAGCCGGGCCCGACCCACGTGGAGCTCCCCGAGAACCTGGCGGCGGCCGCGGTCCCGGACGACCTCCGACCGATCGAGCCCACCCAGGCCTACTTCCCCGAGCCCACGGACGAGGCGATCGAGCATGCTGCCCGCCTGCTCGCGGGGTCGAGCCGCCCGCTCGTCCTCGCCGGGAACGGCGTCATCCGACGCCGGGCCGCGCCGGAGCTTCGGGCGTTCGCCCGAGCGCTCCACGTCCCGGTCGCGGTCACGTTCATGGGCAAGGGCGCGATCGACGACCGGAGCCACCTGTCCCTGATGGCCGTCGGGCTCCAGGCGCGGGACCACGTGCTGTCGGGCTTCGATCGCGCGGACGTGGTGGTGTCCATCGGCTACGACCTCGTGGAGTACGCGCCGTCCCGCTGGAATCCCGATGGGAACAAGCGGATCGTCCACATCGACACCCAGCCGGCGGAGGTCGATGCCTTCTACCAGCCGGAGGTCGAGCTGATCGGCGACATCGGCGGGACGCTCCGGCGGCTGCTCGCCGCGACCCTGCCGTCTGGGATCGGCGGGCGTGACGCGCCGCAGCGCCACGCGGCCCGCGAGACGCTCGTCCACCAGGATCTGCGGACCGCCATGCTCGCCGAGCTCGGCGCCTACGAGCACGACGACGGCTGGCCGATCCGGCCCCAGAAGGCAATCGCGGACCTGCGCCGGGCGCTCGATCCCGCGGACATCGTGGTCAGTGACGTGGGAGCCCACAAGATCTGGGTCGCCCGGCTTTACCAGGCCTACGAGCCGAACACCGTGATCATCTCCAACGGCTTCGCGGCGATGGGGATCTCCGTGCCCGGGGCGATCGCCGCCAAGCTCGTCCACCCGGATCGACGCGTGGTCGCCCTCTGCGGCGACGGCGGCTTCCTGATGAACTCGCAGGAGCTCGAGACGGCCCGCCGGATCGGCGCGAACATCACGGTCGTCGTCTGGCGCGACGATTCCTACGGGCTGATCGACTGGAAGCAGCGCACCGAGTTTGGCCACCCGTTCGGCGTCGACTTCACGAACCCCGACTTCGTTGCCTACGCGCAGTCGTTCGGGCTGGCGGCTTTCCGGCCGGACTCCGCGGCCGACCTCTACCCAACCCTGATGCGTGCCCTGGACGACCCTGGCCCCACGCTCGTCGAGGTCCCCATCGACTACCGCGAGAACCTGCGGCTCACCGAGCGCCTCGGCGCCCTCGCCCACCGCGGCTGAATCACGGCGGTCGACGGCGCGGCTGGAGGCGTGGACGCCGTCGCGCGCTCCGGGATCCCGATGGGTACCCTCACGGTCTACTCGAAGCACACGACCCGCGTGATCATCAAGGAGGAGTCGCACGAACGCCTGTACGACGGCCCCGAGCGCCTGCGCGGCTCGCGCGCGATGCCGGCGATGAGGCTTGGGCGCGGCTTCGCGGCCCTCGGGCTGGCGGTCCTCCTGGCGGCGTGCCAGGCAACCCCGCCGGGGACCCCGCGCCCGGGTGGAAGCGTCTCCCCGCTCGCGAGTGCGACCGCGCCGGCGACCCGCGCTCCGGCAGCCAATGCGTCGAGCGCCGGCTCCCCGACGACCGGCCGGTTACTCGCGCCGTCGACCGCGCCGTCATCCGCGCCGTCCTCCGGGCCCACGTCATCGTCGGCCGCGCCGTCCTCCGGGCCCACGACCCAAGTGTCATCCGCACCGTCGGCCGGCCCCTCGCGGACGCCTGCGGCTCGGCCGTCATCCGCGCCGCCTTCGGCCCGGCCTTCATCCGCGCCGCCTTCGGCCCGGCCTTCCGCCCGGCCGACCCCCGCGCCCTCCGCACGGCCTTCCGCCCGGCCATCGCTCGCGCCACCACCCACGCCCGCCGCCACCCCAACCGGGACGCCGGCGTCCGCGATCTCGCACGTGGTCGTCGTCTGGATGGAGAACCGGGCCGCCTCGGACGTCACGGCCTCCACCATGCCCTACCTCTACGGGCTCTCGGAGACATATGGGCGCGCGGACAGGGTCTATGCCGTCGCCCACCCGTCCCAGCCCAACTACCTCGCCTTCTGGTCCGGCTCCACGCAGGGCGTGACCGACGACGGCATCCACGACCTCGGAGGCGCGAGCCTCTCCAGCCAGATGGCGGCCGCGGGCCGATCGTGGCGCGTCTACGCCCAGGACTACCCGGCGAGTGGCTGCAACACGGCCAGCACATATATCGGTGGCATCGATGGCCCTGGCGTCGCGGGGACCTATGTCCGCAAGCACAACCCTGCGATCAGCTTCACATCCGTCTCGGGAAGCAGCCAGTGCGCCAACATCCAGCCGCTCGCCCGCTTCGATCCGGGTGTCAACGTCGCATTCGTCGTGCCGAACCTGTGCAACGACATGCACGACTGTTCGGCCGCGCAGGGCGACGCCTTCCTGCAGGCCTTCCTGCCCAGCGTGCTCGGAGCACCGGATTGGGCGCATACCCTCCTGGTCGTCACGTTCGACGAGGGCGGCTCGAACGTGAACGGGGGCGGGAGAGTCTTCACCATGGTCGCCCGCCAGGGCCTCGCGGGCATCACGTCATCGACCCCCCACGACCACTACGGGATTCTGCGAACCATCGAGGACATCTTCGGGCTTGCCTGCCTCAACGCCGCGTGTGGGGCGACGCCGCTCGACGAATTTCTGCCATGAGCCTCCGAGCGGTCGCGACTCCGGGTTCGCCGCCACGCGACCGGCCGGAGGCGTACCTGCCCGGCGACCGGCGCCGCGCGCTCGCCGCCGGCCGCGCGCTGCCCGACCGCGTCCAGGGCGCGGCCCTGTTCGCCGACATCTCCGGGTTCACGCAGCTCACGGAGCAGCTCGCGCGCGAGCACGGACCTCGGCGCGGGGCCGAGGAGCTGACCGGCCACCTCAATCGCATCTTCCACGCCGTGATCGGTGAGCTCGACCGATTCGGCGGCGAGGTCATCTACTTCAGCGGCGATGCGATCACCTGCTGGCTGGACGGCGACGACGGAACCCTCGCCGTCGCGGCCGGCCTCGCGATGCAGGCCGTGCTCGATCGGATCGGTGGGATCGTGACGCCCTCCGGCGCGAGCATCCAGCTGGCGATGAAGGTGGCCGTCGCGGTCGGGCCGGCCCGCAGATTCCTCGTCGGCGACCCCGAGATCCAGCTCATCGAGGTGCTTGCCGGCCGGCTCATCGACGACCTTGCCGAGGCCGAGGAGCACGCGCAACGCGGGGAGGTCGTGCTCGATCCGGCTGCGCGCGCCTCGCTCGGCGACCGCGTCGAGATCGCCGCCGAACGGGACGCCGGGACGCCGGGACGCCGCGTCGGCGTGGTCGGTGCGCTCCTCGTCGAGATGGACGGCAACCCGGCGCCCGCTTCGGCTGACCTCCTCGACGAGGAGCAGGTGCGCCCGTGGATCCTGCCGGCCGTCTACGAGCGCCTCAGCGCGGGCAGAGGCGAGCTCCTCGCGGAGCTGCGGTCGGCCTTCCCGCTCTTCCTGCGGTTCGGGGGCATCGACTTCGACGAGGATGACGACGCGATCGCGAAGCTCGACGCATTCGTCAGCGGCGCGCAGCGAATCCTCCGCGGGTTCGGGGGCGCCGTGCTGCAGCTCACCCTCGGCGACAAGGGCGCCTACCTCTACGGCGTCTTCGGTGCGCCGATCGCGCACGAGGACGATGCGGAGCGAGCGGCCGCCGCGGCCCTCGCGCTCCTCGAGCTCGAGGGCGCCACCGCCGTGACCGGGATCCAGGTGGGAATCGCCCACGGCCAGCTCTGGAGCGGAACGTACGGACATCCGATGCGGCGCACGTTCGCCTGCCTCGGCGACGCGGTCAACCTGGCCGCCCGGCTGATGACGGCGGCGCCTGCACGCCACGTCTATGCCTCCGCGCCGGTCCGGGGCGCGGCCGGGGCCACGTTCGCGTGGGAGCCGCTCAGGCCGATGACGGTGAAGGGCAAGTCCGAGCCGGTCGTGGCGTTCTCGCTCGCGGGGGCCCGCGGAGGGCGCACGCGGCGGACGCGCTACCGCCTGCCGATCTTCGGACGCCGCGCCGAGCTGGAAGCGCTTCGCGCGCGGCTCGCCGACGCCACGGCCGGCCGCGGGCAGCTCGTCGCGGTCACGGCCGAGGCCGGCCTGGGCAAGTCGCGCCTGGTCGCGGAGCTGATCCGCGACGCACGACGTGGCGGCGTGATGGTCGCCTACGGCGAATGCCAGGCGTTCGGGGCGAACATCAGCTACTTCCCGTGGCGGGCCGTCTGGCGCAGGCTGCTCCACGTCCACGCCGAGCTGCCCGCAGCGGAGCAGGCCAGCGAGCTGGAACGGGAGCTGGCGGGGATCGATCCTGCGCTCGTGGCGCGGGCGCCGCTGCTCGACGTCGTGCTCGACATCCCGATCCCCGCGAACGAGCTCACCGGCGCGTTCGACGCGAAGGTCCGCAAAGCCTCACTCGAGAACCTGCTCGCGGCGTGCCTCCGGGCGCTGGCGGCCCGCCAGCCGATCGTGCTCGTCCTCGAGGATTGCCACTGGCTCGACCCGCTCTCGCGCGGCCTGCTCGCCGCGCTCGCGCGCGAAGCGTCGGCGCTTCACCTGCTCATCCTCGTGGCCACCCGGCCGGCCACGTCGCCGGACGCGGCGCTCGGGATCGAGCGCTTCGCCGGGTTTTCCGAGATCGCGCTCGCGGAGCTCGGCCGAGAGGATGCCGCCGACCTCATCCGTGCCAAGCTCGCGCAGCAGTTCGGCGCCGGCGTCGAGGCGGCTGCGTCGCTCGTCGAGCTCGTCACTGCCCGGTCCCAGGGCAACCCGTTCTACGTGGAGGAGCTGCTGACCTACATCAAGGGACGCGGCATCGATCCGACCGATGCGGCCGCGCTCCGTGCGCTCCAGCTGCCGGAGAGCCTGCAGAGCCTGATCCTGAGTCGAATCGACGCCCTCGCGGAGTCGCCGCGCCGGACGCTCAAGGTCGCGAGCGTGATCGGTCGGCTCTTCCGCGCAGCGTGGCTGCCCGTCGTCCACCCCGATCTCGGCGACCTCCCGGACGTCCGCGACCACCTGGTGCGGCTCCGCGAGGCCGAGCTCGTCCTGCTCGACGTGGAGGCCGACGACTCGTACCTGTTCAAGCACGTCGTGACCCAGGAGGTCGCCTACGAGAGCCTGCCGTTCGGAATCCGGGCGTCGCTCCACGGTCAGGTGGGCCGGTACGTGGAGGAGCACGAGCCGGACGCCGTCGAACGAAACCTGGACCTGCTGGCGCATCACTACTGGCACGCCGACGACCCGGAAAAGAAGCGCGAGTACCTGGTCCGGGCGGGGAAGGCAGCGCAGGCCAACTACGCCAACGCCGCGGCGATCGACTACTTCGAGCGCGCGGCGCCGCTGCTCGAGGGCGCGGACCGCTGGGAGGTCGCCCGCCGCCTGGGGGAAGCGCTCGAGGTCACCGGCGACTGGCCCGCAGCGGAGCGCGCCTACCGGGACGCGCTGGCGCTCGCGGACGGCATGTCGGACCCAACGGCGGCAGCCTGGACGGACGTCGCGCTCGCGGACCTTGCCCGGAAGCGCGGCGCGTACGACGAGGCGTCGAGCTGGCTGGCCGTTGCCCACGGGCGATTCGACGAGCTGGGCGACCGTGTCGGCCTGGGCCGGGTCCTGCAGATCCACGGGACGGTCGCTGCGACGCGCGGCGACTTCGTGAAGGCCCGCGACCTCCTGGAGGCGAGCCTCGAGATCCGTCGCGAGCTCGGCGACAAGGCCGCGATGGGGGCGCTGCTCTCGAACCTGGGGATCATGGCGGAGTACGACGGGGATTACGACCGCTCGTGGGCGCTCCAGGAGGAGGGTCTCGGCTACCGCGTGGAGGCCGGCGACAAGGGCGCGATCGCGATCTCGCTCATGAACCTCGGCAACGTGCTCCTCCTGAGGGGGAACGTGACCGAGGCCCGCGACTGCCAGGAGGAGAGCCTTCGCCTTCGTCGTGAGACCGGTGATCCGTGGATGATCGCACTCGGCGAGCACAACCTCGGCCTCCTGACTCGCTCGCAGGGGGACTACCGGACGACTCGGAGTTTGTTCCCCCGGGCGCTCCGAACCTACAGGGACGCCGGCGACCGGTGGGCAATCGCATTCATGCTCGAGGACGTCGCCGTGCTGGCGACGCTGCTCGGGGAGCACGCGATCGCATTGCGCCTCGCGGGCGCGGGGTCGGCCGTTCGTGAGGAGATCGGGGCGCCGCGCGGCTCGGCCGACCAGGAGGAGCTCGACAATCATCTCCGAGCCTCGCGCGACGCCCTTGGCCCGGGCGCATCGGGCGCCTGGGACGATGGCCGGAGCCTCGGGCTCGACTCGGCGACGGAGGAGGCGCTGGCCTTCCTCTGACCGGGCGCCGCCACCACCCGGGATGGGGTATTGCCGGATCGCCCCGGGTTTCGTAGTGTGCGTGCTCCGAGGCTCGAATTTCGGGCCATGTGTGGCGGTCCCGCAGCTGGGCGGGAGGTTCGGCCTCGGAGCGTAGGGGGGATTCGGTGAGGGGGGATTCGCGGAAGCGCGCGTCGCGCTGGCTCGGCCTGGTTCCCGCGTTGGCGCTCGTGGTGGCTTCGCTCGCCGGCCCATACGCGGCGGCGGCCGCGCCGGGAGCGACGGCCTGGACGGGGTCCGCCGGCCCCGGCACCACGAACGTCGTATCCGACGGCACCGCCGGACCGGCGGTCTTCACCTACGACTACGACCCCACGGGTCCGACCGTGATCGGCGCCGGAGCAACAGGGACCTGGACGTTCTCGACCACGGCCGACGCCTCCGGCCCCGTCCAGCTCGACTGGTCGTACACCGGGTTCCACGCGTTCTTCCAGGTCACCGTCGGCCTGACCGCGTTCGTCGCGAGCGGCGGCAGCCAGACGTCCACGCCGCTCGTCCAAGACGGGCCGATCAACTGTTGCACCGCTCCCTCGTCCGGGTTCACCTACGCGGGCACGACGACGCTCAGCGTGCTCGCCGGCGACACGTACGGGTTCACGATGTCCGGGAGCAATTTCGACCTGAACGACGTGCTGCGCGGCACGCTGACGATCACGCGGTCGGTCCCGAGCGCGCCGGTCCTGTTCGGCGCGGTGCCGAATGGCGGCATCGCCGGGCTCGTGAAGAAACCTGTCCCGGAAGGAACGCCCTACGAGATGTCGTTCTGGACAGGCTCGAGCTGCGACTCGACGGCGTCCCTCCTCAACGAAACGCCCATCGAGATCACGACCAACGCGAACGGCATCGCTGCGTTCGCCCTGGACTTCCCCGCGCTGACGGACGGAACCTATGTCCGCGCGCAGGCAAGCACCCCCGGCGGTCCCCCGTCGCCGTTCTCGAACTGCGTCCGCGTGGAGCCGAATAACACCTCCTGGCCGACCGCCACGACGCTCGGGCTCGACGCGAACGACCGCGCCACGGCTTCCGGCTACCTCCAGAACCAGGGCGAAGGGCGCTGGTTCAAGGTGCCGATCCTCCCAAACGGCCGCGTAGACATCACGCTCTCGCAGCTCCCTGCCGACTACGACCTCATCGTCTTCAGCGACATCGGGGCCGCGTACGACGCCCTGATTGCCGGCGCGACCTCCACGGCCGGGCCCTCGCTCGCGTTGACCGACCTCGCGAAGCAGGACGCCAGCGCCCCGGGCGACGCCTTCAACACGTCGCAGTACAACCCGTCGGCATGGGATCCGACCAACTGGAACCCGACGCTCAACACGGCAGGCTTCAGCCCGTCGCAATGGAGCCCATCCCAGTGGAGCCCATCCCAGTGGAGCGCTTCGCAATGGGCACCGTCGCAGTGGTCGCCCTCGCAATGGAGCCCGTCCCAGTGGAGCCCATCCCAGTGGAGCGCTTCGCAATGGGCACCTTCGCAGTGGTCGCCCTCGCAGTGGAGCCCGTCCCAGTGGAGCCCCTCGCAATGGTCGCCCTCGCAGTGGAGCCCCTCGCAATGGTCGCCCTCGCAGTGGAGCCCTTCCCAGTGGAGCGGCTCGTTCCCGAACGATCCGAAGATCTTCACGGGTGCCCAGACCTCGAGCCTGCTCGCGGTCTCGGCCGCGACCGGCACCGGTGACGAGAGCGTCTCCGTCAACACCTGGAACAACACCGGCTTCGTGTACATCCGCGTCCAGGGCAAGAACGGCTCCTTCGATTCTTCCCACGCCTTCTCGCTCGCGGTGACCCTCGGTGGCAGCCCATGCGTCGGCGTCTCCGATCAGGCCAGCAGCCCCGTCGCTCCGGCGGGCAACGTCGGCACAGTCATCCTCACGGACAGCCACCGGATGACGATCGATGGCACGCTCGCCGGCAAGCTGAGCACCTTTGCCGGGAAGGTCAACGGCGCGATCGTCGACGTGAACGCCGACTCGACCGTTGCTGCCCTGAATGCCCAGGCCGACGCCCATGCAAGCTGCCCGTATGCGAAGAATCTCGTCGCATCCGCGGTCAAGCGGATCGTCGACGCCTATCGGGCCCACAACCCGGTGCAGTACGTCGTGGTCATCGGCAGCGACGGCGTGATTCCGTTCTTCCGCTACCCGGATCCCGCGCTCCTTGGCAACGAGACGATGTACGCGCCGCCCGTGCTCGACGCCACGGCTTCCCAGGCCAGCCTGCGACTCGGCTATGTCCTCAACCAGGACGCATACGGGTCGAGGAACCAGGTCTCCCTGCTCGGCACGCCGTTCCCCGTGCCGGACCTTGCGGTTGGCCGGCTCATCGAGACCCCGGCGGAGATCGGCGGCCTCCTCGACGCGTACAACGGGCTTGCGAGCGGCGTGGTGCCGACCCCGACAACCTCGCTCGTCAGCGGCTACGACTTCCTGGCGGATGCCGCGGACGCGGTGGCCGCGAACCTGGCCGCCGGCATCGGTGGCACCGGGAACGCGACCCTGATCACCAACGCGAACGTGGCGCCCAGCCTCGTGACCGTGAACGGGACACCCGATCGCCTCCATTCCTGGACGGGCGCCGACCTCCGCGCCGCGCTGCTGCAGTCGGGGCGGCATGACATGGTCTTCCTGGCGGGCCACTTCAGCGCGAACGACGCGCTGGCGGCGGACTACGCCACGAACGTCCTGTCCACGGAGCTCGCGTCCTCCGCGGCCGACTTCACGAACGCGATCGTCTTCAGCGCCGGCTGTCACTCCGGCTACAACATCGTGAACGGCGACGCGATCCCGAACGTCACCCAGCCGCTCGACTGGGCCCAGGCATTCGCGGCCCGGAAGGCGACGCTCATCGCCGGGACGGGATACCAGTACGGCGACACGGACTTCCTCGCCTACAGCGAGCGGATCTACGCCGAGTTCTCGCGCCAGCTCCTCGTGACCACCGACCCACAGGGGCTGCCACTCCCGGTCGCCGTCGGCGATGCGCTCGTCCGCTCGAAGCGGATCTACCTTGAGACGACCCCCACGCTGTCGGCGCTCGACGAGAAGGCGCTCCTCGAGTCGACCCTCTTCGGCCTGCCGATGCTCGGCGTCAACCTGCCGCATGGCCGCATCTACCAGGCTCCCGATGCGAGCAGCGTGACGTCGATCATCCCGGTCGCAGGCGGTACGCCCGGCAGCACGCTGGGGCTCGCCACCGCCGACACGAGCGTGACGTCGGTGCTCTCCTCCCGCAGCCTCCAGCTCGTGAACCCCGACCTCAGCGCGGGGCCGCTCGCCACCTACCTGGTCCCGCCCGATGGCAGCATCGTGGTTCGCCCGATGCAGCCGATCCTGCCGCTCGTCAGCCAGAACGTCACCTCGCCCTCGGCCGGGTTCATCCTCCGCGGCGCCGGATTCCGGGGCGGCACGTACACGGACGCCGCGGGGGTTACCCCGCTCACCGCCGCGCCTGCCACCGAGCTGCGCGGCATCCACGCGCCCTTCTTCACCGACGTGCCATTCCCCGTGCAGCCGTGGTCGGTCAACTCCTTCGACGCCATCGGAGGCGCGGGGGTCACGCGCCTGCAGGTCACCCCCGTCCAGCAGATCTCGGACGCGAACCCACTGACGAGCACGCGCCGCCAGCTTTCCGGCATGGATTTCCGGCTCTTCTACAGCAACGACCTGACGGCGGCGGCGCTGGCTGCCCCGCCCACGATCACAGGCGTGGCCAGCACCTTCGACGCCGGGACAGGCGTCCTGACCTTCAGGGCCCGGTCGATCGGCGACCCGACCGCGGGGATCCAGGCCGTCTGGGTCACCTGGACCGTCACGCCGGGAGTGGGCCAGCAGGGAACCTGGCAGTCCGTAGACCTCGCCCAGGATGCCTTTGATCCGTCAACGTGGACCGGAACGATCCGGCTGCCCACCGGCGTCGACCCCGGAACCGTCGCGTTCATGGTGCAGGCGGCGAACGGCGACGGCCGCGTCACCCTCGACGCGAATGTCGGCGCGTACTACCACCCTGGATCGATCCCCGGGGCGGCGACGCCCGGGTCCACGCCACCGACCGCCACCACCATGACGTTGACCTCCGGGCCGCCGTCCAGCGTGGCGTACGGAGCGTCCTTCTCCGTCACGGCGACGCTCGCATCGGGCACGACGCCGCTCGCGGGCCGGCTCGTGCACGTCGGGCTCGGCTCCGCTGCCGTCCCCGCGGTCACGGACGCAAACGGCCAGGCGGCCGTGACCCTGCGCGCCGCGGTCAGCCCCGGCTCGTACCCGGTGACGGCCAGCTTCCCCGGTGACGGCGGAAATGCGCCGTCGGCGGCGTCGGCGATCGTGGCCGTCACCGCGCAACCGACGTCTCTCCTCCTCTCGGGGACGCTCGGGACCCAGGCATACGGCGGGATACTGTCCGTCGTCGCGACCCTGAAGGCGGCTGCGCCGCCGGCCGTCCTGGCCCAGCGGTCCGTCTTTGTCATCTTCACCGGCACCGGCCCGGCCAACACGGGTGTCACCAGCGTGTTCGCGGGAAGGACCGACCCGCTCGGCCGGGTCGTCGTCCCAACCGCGACGCTCGGAAGCCTCCCGGTCGGGAGCTATGACGTCGACGCGTACTTCAATGGCGTGCCCGCGCCGGTCAACCTCGCAGCCGACGACATCGACTACGCGGCCGCCCACGACCATGCGACGCTGTCGCTCCGGTGGCCGTTCAGCGGGTTCTTCCAGCCGGTCGACAATCCGCCGACGGTCAACATCGTCAACGCTGGCAGCGCGGTGCCCGTCAAGTTCTCGCTGGGCGGGAACCGTGGCCTCGCGATCCTCGCCTCCGGCTCGCCGGTGGTCACCACGGTCGCGTGTTCGGGGACGGCGACCTTCGACACGATCGAGACGACCGTTGCCGCCACCACCAGTGGCCTCCAGTTCGACGCGACCTCCGGGCAGTACACCTACGTGTGGAAGACCGCCAAGGGCTCCGCCGGCTGCCGACAGCTCGACGTACGGCTCGTCGACGGAACGGACCACCTCGCCCAGTTCAAGTTCCAGTAGCCGTCGCGGTCAGCCGCCGCGGTCAGCCGTCGCTGTTCAGCCGCCGCCGTCAGCCGCCGCGGTCAGCCGTCGCGGTCAGCCGCCGCTGGTTGCCATGCCACGCCCTTCACGTATCGGTCCGCGGCGATGGCAACCACGGCGTCGAGGGCGCGGACGATCTCTGCTCCGCGCTCCGCGTCCAGCGCGGCGTCGAGCTCCGGCACGAGCGCGGCGCGGGGTCGCCCGGCGACGAAGACGCAATAGCGGAACCCGAACCGCTCCTCGTACAGATCGTTCAGGCGCTCCAGCTCGGCCGCGACCCGCGCGCCTTCGACATCGTCGGCCGCGCCCGCGCCTTCGCGCTGGTAGCCCTGCTCGACGAACGACAGCGGGGAGACCGCGTCGCGGGGCGCCCCGAGGCGCGGGTGGGCGTCGATGAACTCGACCTGCTCGGGCTCGGGCATCGAATGGGCGATCTCGCGCGCCCTCCCGAAGAGGCGCGCCGCGTCGCCGAACGGACGGTCGGCACAGAGCCGGGCAAGGAACCGCGGCGCGCCCTCGAACAGCGGCGCGAGGGCCGCCCGACACGCGTCCTGGTCGAGCGCGTCGAGCTCGGGGATGGTGGGCACGCGCACGGTCATGCCCCCGCGCTCAGGAGCCGCGATACGTCGTGAGGCCGAACGGCGCGAGCAACAGGGGCACGTGCCAGCTGCGGGTTGCGTCGTCCACACGGAAGTCCACGGCCAGCCCGGCGAAGAACCCGTCCGGGTCGAGCGCGAACTCCAGCCGGTAGGCGCCGGTCTCGAGCGTCTCGCCGCCGAAGAGATCACGGATTCGGCCATCCGCGTCCGTCACGCCCTCGCCGGCCGTCGAGGGGCTGCCGTCGCCGGCGAGCCGCATCAGCCGCACCCGGACGCCGGCGCGCGGGACGCCGGTCCCGGTGTCCAGGACGTGGGTGGAGATCGTCGGCCGGTTCGACGACACGCGCTATCCTCCGCCGATGAGCGATCTGTCGATCCAGGTTGGTGACCTGCACTTTAGCGCGCGGTGGGTACCGGACGCGCCGCGCACGATCGCGGCCGTTCGCGCGCTCCTGCCGCTGCGGGCGCGACTCATCCACTGCCGCTGGAGTGGGGAGTCGACCTGGATCCCGTACGGCGATCTCCGGCCGGAGGTCGGCTGGGAGAATCACACGTCGCACCCGGCCCCGGGCCATCTCGCGCTCTACCCCGGCGGGATCAGCGAGTGCGAGATCTTCTTCCCGTACGGCGCGTGCACCACGTCGTCGAAGGTCGGCCAGCTGGCGGCGAACCATTTCGCGACCATCGAACCGGACGACGGCTGGGCCGATCGCCTGCGGGAGGTCGGGCGGCGGTGCCTGTGGGAGGGCGCCCAGGAGATCGAGATCGTCGAGGCCCGGTAGCCGGTGACCGATCTCGTCATCCGCGGCGGCACCGTCGTCACGGCCGCCGGCTCCGCGCGGGCAGACCTCGCCGTGGCCGGCGGGCGGATCACGGCCGTGGAGCCGGACCTGGGCGGCCTCGCCGCGTCCGCCCGGGACGTGGTCGACGCGACGGGGCTCCTCGTCCTGCCAGGGGTGGTCGACGTCCACACCCACACGCGCGTGGCGACCGACGAGCGGCCGGACCGCTTCTTTGACGACTCGGTCGCGGCTGCCTTCGGCGGCACGACGACGTTCCTCGCCTTCAACAACCCCGGCACCGGCTCGTCGCCCGCCGCCGCCCGCTCGCTGACGACCGGCCTCCGCGAGTGGCGCGCCGCCACGGCGAGCGACTCCGCCGTGGACGTGGCACCCAGCCTCGTGATCACCCCCAGCCACGAGGACGCGGTCGCCGAGATGGCCGCCGCGATCGACGCCGGCGTCCCGACCTTCAAGGCGTTCATGGTCTACGACTTCGGCCTCGACGACGCCGCGATCCTGCGCGCGCTCGTGGCGGCCGGTCACCACGGAGGGATGCTGGAGGTTCACTGCGAGAACAATGCGATCCTCGAGAGCCTCACGACACGGCACCTCGCCGCCGGCGAGATCGCGCCCCGGTACCACGCGTCCTCGCGACCCCCCTACGTCGAGGCGGAGGCGACGGGACGGGCGATCGCGCTTGCCCGGGCTGCGCGTGCGCCGCTCTTCGTCGTCCACCTCTCGTCCGCGGATGCGCTTGCCGAGGTGCGAGCCGCCCGTGCCGAGGGGCTCCCCGTGTTCGCGGAGACCTGCCCCGTCTACCTCACGCTGACCGAGGACCGGTACGCGGGCGACCCGGAGGAGGCGGCGCGCTACCTGATCTCGCCGCCGCTCCGCCCGGCCGGTCATCCGGATGCCCTCTGGGCCGGCCTCGCCGAGGGCGACCTCTCGGTCGTCGCTACGGACCATGTGCCCGACCGGGTCGCGGTCGAGAAACAGAGCTGGCGCGAGTCGTTCGACAGGGTCTCGAATGGGGCGCCGGGGATCGAGACCCTGCTCAGCGTCGTGTATGACGCGGGCGTGGCGACGGGGCGCATCACGCTGGAGCGGATGGTGGACCTGCTGTCCACCACGCCTGCACGCCTGTTCGGGTTCGCGACGAAGGGCGCGCTGGCAGTCGGCCTCGACGCGGACATCGTCCTGTTCGACCCGGCCGCGCGCCGCACGATCCGCGGCGACGACCTCCATCATTCCAGCGACTACACGCCGTTCGAGGGCCGCGACGTGCATGGCGCGATCCGCTCAACGCTCGTCCGCGGGTCGTTCGTCGTTCGCGACGGCGCCTTCGTCGGGCGGCGGGGCTACGGCACGTTCGTGGAGCGGGCCATCGAGCGGCTCGCCTGACGGGCGGTTACGTGAGATCCGCGCGCCTGCGTGGGCGCCGGCCTGACTGGCGAACACGGGACGGGCGGACACGGGACGGGCGGTTACGTGACAGCCTCCGACCTGGCGAGCGGCCCGCCCGGCGAATGGCTCGCCCGCGACGGGGACCATCCCCGGGCGCCGGCTCAATCGAGCAGGCGGTAGGCGTCCGGCGTCAGGAACTCGACAAAGTCGTCGGCCAGCACGAGCGCGTCGAGGAGCGCCGCGGCCTCCGCGACCCGCGCCGCGTCGCGACCGATCCGCCCGACCTCCTCGTCGCGGATCGACCGGTAGCGGTCCGCGGTGAATGGCCGGCCGTCGTCGAGCGGGGTGGCGTGGCGGCGCCACTGCCACAGCTGGGAGCGGGAGATCTCGGCGGTCGCCGTGTCCTCCATGAGGTTGTCGATAGCCGCGGCGCCGTTTCCCCGCAGCCAGGCATCGAGGTACCGGATCGCGACGCTCACGTTGTGGCGGACGCCGGCCTCGGTCACGCGGCCGCCGGGGACGCGCACGTCGAGGATCTCCGCCGCATCGACGTCGCCGACCCCGGGCGCCTGCTTCTGGTGCGGGCGGTCGCCCAGCACCCGGTCGAAGACCTCCGCCGCGACCGGGACGAGGTCCGGGTGGGCGACCCACGTGCCGTCGAACCCGTCCCCTGCCTCGCGTTCCTTGTCCTCGCGCACCCGGACGAGCGCGTTCGCGGTGACCTCGGGCTCGCGGCGATTCGGGATGAACGCAGACATGCCGCCGATCGCGTGGGCGCCGCGGCGGTGGCACGTGGCGACAAGAAGGCGCGTGTAAGCGCGCATGAACGGTACGTCCATCTTGACCTGTCCTCGGTCAGGCAACACGAACGCAGGAAGCTCCCGGAATCGCTTGACGATGCTGAAGATGTAGTCCCATCGGCCGGCGTTCAGGCCCGCGGCATGCTCGCGCAGCTCGAAGAGGATCTCGTCCATCTCGAACGCGGCGAGGATCGTCTCGATGAGGACCGTCGCCCGGACGCTGCCGCGCGGGATGCCCGCCGCGGCCTGCGCGTGGACGAAGACATCGTTCCACAGGCGCGCCTCGAGGTGATGCTCGAGCTTCGGGAGGTAGAGGTACGGACCGGAGCCGCGCGCGAGCGCAGCGGCCGCATCGTGGAACAGGAAGAGGCCGGCATCGAACAGGCTCGCCGACACGGGCGTGCCGTCGACGAGGAGGTGGCGCTCCTCGAGGTGCCAGCCGCGCGGCCTGACCAGCAGCGTCGCGGTCTCCTCGCGAAGCCGGTAGTCCTTCTCGGGCGTCGTGAGGGCGAGCGTGCCCCGGGCCGCCTCCTGCACCGCGAGCTGGCCACCGATCACGTTCGACCAGGTCGGGCTGAGCGCATCCTCGAAATCCGCCATGAACACGCGCGCGCCCGAGTTCAGGGCGTTGATCATCATCTTCGGCGCGGCCGGACCGGTGATCTCGACCCGCCGGTCCTCGAGGTCGGCCGGTGGGTCCGCGACTTGCCAGTCGCCCGCCCGGACGTCGGCCGTCCCGGGCAGGAACCCGGGTAGCCGGCCGGCCGCGATCTCCGCGTGCCGTTCGACCCGGCGGCGGAGCAGGGCATGCCGCTCGGCGCGGAACCGGCGCTCGAGGTCGGCGACGAACGCGATCGCTTCGGGCGTGAGAACGCGCTCCCGGCCCGGAACGTCCAGGCCGGTGATCTCGACGCCGGGCGCCGCCTCGCTCACGGCTTTGCGCGGCGGACGGTAGCCTCGATGAGGCCGTGGGGTTCGGTCGTCGCGACGAAGATCTCGCCCCGGTTGGTCCCCCCGAGTGGCTCGAGATCCACCGGCAGGTGGTGGAGGTTCGGCAGCCGCATCGTGACCTCGTCGATCTCCGCGTGGCGCTGGAGCATCGCCCGGGCAATGACCCAGATCGAATGCTGGACCGACTCGCTCGCGTGGTCAGCGAAGACCTCGAGCAGGGTGGTCGCGATCGCCGCGTGGCTCGCGTCCCAGTCCACGGCCGGGCCGCTGTGGCGCCATGTCGCCGTCACGCTTGTCGCCAGGATCCTGTCGCGCGTCTCGGCGAGCGTCGTGTTGCCGTCGCGGGGGAAGCCGGAGAACGCCGACCCGACCGTCTTCATGACCACGAGATCTTCGACGCCCGACTCGACGACCGTCGCGTCCTCCGTCGCCGACGCGCGCGCCGTCCGGGTGGCGTCTCCGACCCGACGGAATGCTCCCGAAGTGGTTGCGGCGGCGTTGGCGCCTGGCATGGCGGCGGCGGCGCCCGGGGTCGCGGCGGCGGCGCCCGCAATCGGCTGCCAGCGGTGCTCGCGGAGATCGACGGTCGCGCGCCGGACCTGCGGGAAGGCGACGAAGTGGGTCGCGAGGAGCGTGCCGAACTCCTCGATCGCGCCGGTCAGCTGTTCCGCCGCGAGGGCGTAGACGGTGTTCTTCATCGTGTCGGTGGCGACGACCGTCGCGTTGTCCCCCGCAGTGTGAGCGGCGGCGAAGTCCCCCTCGAGGGCGATGTCCACGGTAAGGTCGCGGACGTGGTTTCCGCCGGGACCGCTGACGACCTTGACGAGCCGGATCGCCCGCTTGCCGTACCGGTTCGCGCCGAGCTCGATCACGCGGATCCTCCTGACGAGAGACAGCCCCGGTGGGCCGGAACAGCGTGGGCGCCGACGGCGCGCACTGTCAACCAGCGGGCGTCTGCATTGCCGGGCGCCCGCGTGTCGGTCATGGCCGTGGCGCGCATTCGCAACGTCCTGGTGCAGTCTGTGCGCCTCAGCAACCAGGGTGCTGGTAAGTGGGCATGTGCCGGGAATCCTGCTCGCGTCAGCATTCTCGATGCTGAAACGGCCGTCGTCACGTGGGACGGCCGGGACCGGACACGCTTACGAGCACCCGGAGTGCTGAGGCGGAGAAGCTGGCCGGCCGCAGCGGTCGCCGCTCGCACAAAGGAGGGCCACGCCGACCGCTGGCCGCGCCGACCGCAGCGGTGGCCTCGCGTCCCGGAGGGCCGGGTCGCCGGGGCGCCGCCTGCCCGCAGGCCATGGTGCAGTCTGTGCGTCTCAGCAACGCGGGTGCTGGTAAGTGGGCAAGCGCGCCAGATTCCACACGCGCCAGCACTCCCGCTGCTGAGACGAACGTGCCCACGTGCGGCGGCCCGGCGCCGGACGCGCTTACGAGCACCCGGAGTGCTATGGCGGAGAACACTGGCCGGGCGGGCTCGCTGCGCCCGCCACTGCCCCGCGGCCGGGCTGCCGCCCGCTGCGCCGGCCGCTGCCCCGCGGCCGGGCGGCCGCCCGCTGCCCCGCGCCGGCCACTGCCCCGCGGCCGGGTCGCACGGCCAACGACACGGCCACGGACACGGCCACGGACACGGAACGCCGACACGGACAGATCAGGCGGGACGTCCCCGGCGGAGCGTACGGCCGGGCGTGGCACCCGTGTGCTCGCCGCCGTCCACGACCAGCACCCCGTTCACGAGCACGTACGGGATGCCCTCCGGGAAGCGGCGCGGCTCCTCGTAGGTCGCGAGCGCACGCACCCGGGCCGGGTCGAAGACGACGAGATCGGCCTTGCGGCCGTCTGCGACGATGCCCCGGTCGGTAAGGCCGAGGCGGGCCGCGGACGCCCCGGTCATCTTCCGGACCGCCTCCTCGAGGCCCAGCACGCGTTCCTCGCGGACGAATTCGCCGAGGATGCGCGGGTACGTTCCGTAGGTCCGCGGGGCCGGCTTCGCGCCGATCATCACGCCGTCCGTGGCGATCATCGCCTGGGGGTGCCGGATAAACGCGTCGATTCCGGCTCGGTGGGGCCCGGGCGTCACCTGGTTGATCCGGAGGTCCTCGGAGATCAGCAGGTCGCAGATGGCATCGACCGGGTCCAGGCCGGTCGCGGCCAGGTACTCGCCGAGCGTGCGGCCCTCCCAGGGCGCGTTCTCCGGGCGGGCGAAGTAGCCCAGCCGCACCTCGTCCCACGACCGATCACCCGCGAAGAGGCGCCCGCGCGCGCCGGATTCCTCGCGGATGCGTGCCCGGACCTTCCGGTCGGCGAGGCGCTCCCGGAGCGGGGCGAGCCCGCCGGCCTGGAGCCAGTTCGGCAGCATGATGAGCAGCCGGGTGCTCGCCCAGTCGGACGGGTACAGGTCGAACGTGACGTCCATGCCCGCCGCCCGGGCGTCGTCGACGAGGGCGAGCATCACCTCCGGCGGCCCCGGAAATGTGGGCCGGTGGTAGAAGTGGGTGATGTGGACCGGCGCGCCGGAGCGCCGCCCGATCTCGATCGCCTCCCGGTACGGATCGAGGAAGCCGTCCCCGAGTGGGTACCGAACGTGGGTGTGGTAGATCCCCCCGAGCCTGGCGGCCTCGGCGGCCAGCTCGACGAGCTCCGCGGTCGAAGCGTAGGACCCGGGCGGGTAGTCGAGGCCCGTGGACAGCCCGAATGCGCCCTCCTCCATCGCCTCCCGGAGCCGGGCCCGCTGGTCTGCCATCGCCGCGGGATCCGCCTCGACCTCGTCCCAGCCCACCGAGGCGATCCGGAGCGGCGAGTTCCCGACGACGTAGGCGACGTTCGTCGAGACCCGACGGTCGTAGCGCGCGAGGTACTCGGCAACGGTCGACCAGTCGTACGCGATATCCGGCCGCCCGTCGAGTCCGCCGTTGAGGACGACGTAGTCGAGGAGGTCCCGGCGCGACGGGAACGGCGCGTAGGCGTTGCCGTCCACCCCGATGAGCTCCGTGGTCACGCCCTGGCGGACCTTCGGCTCGTTCAACGGCTCCGCGAGCATCACGAGGCCGCCGTGGCTGTGGAGGTCGATGAAGCCGGGTGCGACCACGAGGCCGCGGGCGTCGATCCGCCGGCCGGCCCTGACCTCGGCAGGCCGACCGGAGGGGACGTCTGCGGCCCGGACCTCGGCAGGCCGGCCGGCCCGGACGTCTGCGGCGCGGACCTCGGCGGGCCGGCGGTCGCCACTGCCCGGTGCGGCCTCGCCCCATACGGCCGCGCCGGGTGCGGTTGCGGCGTCCCTCAGCACGCGGAGCCGGTCGCCGACGATCGCGACCGAGCCGCGGAAGCCGGGCGCGCCGGTCCCGTCCACGATCGTCCCGCCCTCGATCAGGACGTCTGCCTCGATCATCTCGCCCACCCGGGTCCGGCCCGGTCAGTCCAGCGCGAGGACGTGGACCGGGATCGGCGGCAGGTCGTCGTAGGACTCGCTGAACGCTTCCATCTCGTCCGCGGGCATCTCGAGCGCCTCGAGCGCCACGTCGCTCACCAGCGCATACGGTCGCAACCCGATTCGCTCCCGGACGTGGTTCTTCAGCAGCCGGTGGACGACGTTGACGTCCGAGCCGAGCAGCTCCTCCCGACCGGCGATCCGCTGGACCACGTAGTCACCGTGATGCAGGACGAACTTGAGGCCGAGCTCGCCGATACGGGCGCACGAGGTGCACGTGCAGGTCCACTCCCCCTTCGCCTGGTCGAGCCGTGCCGTGAACGCGGCATGGCACTCCCGCAGGCACGCCATGACGGCCGACCCGCGGATCGCGTCCGGCCCATCTGCCGCGACCGCGAAGATGGCGTCGCCTTCGACCTTGGCCAGCTCGAAGTGCGGCGCCAGGCGCGTCACCATCATGTCGAGGAGGCTCGACAGGAGCGCATAGGCGGGGGGCGGCTCGTCGGCCTCCACGATCAGATCGAGATGCGCCTGGCTGACGCCCTGGAGGAAGCCCGTGTAGCCGGAGATGTCGGCGACCAGGAACGCCCCGCGCCTGCGGGATCCGGGGCCCGTCGGACTGATCATGGCCGCATTGTCGCCGATCGGCCGGCGGTGGGGCACAGGAGCTCCAGCACCCTCCGTCGGGGATGGTTCATCCTGAACGGGTCACGCCGCCCGGCGCTCGTCTCCATGATGATGACCCGACACCGCGTGCTCCCGGAGCCGGAAGGAGAACCGCATGCCGCAGGCAGAACGAATCGTGGACATCCTCGCGGGCCGGAAGGCGGTCGGCGCCCGCGCGACCGTCCAGGGCTGGATCCGGACCCGGCGCGATTCGAAGGCCGGTCTCTCGTTCCTGCACGTCCACGACGGGTCCTGCTTCGACGCCCTCCAGGTCGTCGCCCCCGAAACCCTCGGCAACTACCACGAAGAGGTTTTGCATCTGACGGCCGGTTGCGCGGTCACCATCACCGGCACAATCGCGGCCTCGCAGGGAAAAGGGCAGGCCGTCGAGCTCCTCGCCGACTCGGTCGTGGTGGTCGGCTGGGTCGACGACCCGGAGAGCTACCCGATCGCGGCCAAGCGCCACACCTTCGAGTATCTCCGCGAAGTCGCCCACCTGCGGGTGCGAACCAACACCTTCGGCGCAGTCGCCCGGGTTCGGCACAGCCTGGCGATGGCCATTCATCGCTACTTCGACGAGCACGGCTTCTACTGGGTGCACACGCCGATCCTGACCGCCAGCGACGCGGAGGGCGCAGGAGAGCTGTTCCGCGTCTCGACGCTCGACATGGCAAACCTCCCACGGACGCCAGGGGGCGGGGTCGATTATGGGCAGGACTTCTTCGGCAAGCCTGCCTTCCTCACCGTCTCCGGGCAGCTCAACGTGGAGTCCTACTGCCTGGCGCTCACGAACGTCTACACGTTCGGGCCCACGTTCCGGGCCGAGAACTCGAACACGAGCCGGCACCTCTCGGAGTTCTGGATGGTCGAGCCCGAGATCGCCTTCGCGGACATCTCGACCAACGCGGATCTCGCCGAGGACCTGCTCAAGCACAGCTTCCGCGCGATCCTGGACGAGCGCGCCGACGACATGGCCTTCTTCGCCGACCGGATCGACAAGGAGGCGATCACGCGACTCGAGGGCTTCGTCACGTCGAGCTTCGCGCGGATGGAGTACGCGGAGGCGATCGAGGTCCTGCAGCGCTCCGGTCGTGCCTGGGAGTTCCCCGTGGAATGGGGCGTCGCGCTGCAGGCGGAGCACGAGCGCTACCTCTGCGAGGAGTACGCGAAGCGGCCGGTGGTGGTCATCAACTACCCGAAGGAGATCAAGGCGTTCTACATGCGCCTGAACGACGACGGGCGCACCGTGGCGGCGATGGACGTGCTCGCCCCCGGCATCGGCGAGATCGTCGGCGGCAGCCAGCGCGAGGAGCGCCTCGACGTGCTCGACGGGCGCATCCGCGAGTCGGGGCTCGAGCCCGCGGCGTACTGGTGGTACCGCGACCTGCGCCGGTACGGCACCGTGCCGCACGCCGGGTTCGGGCTCGGGTTCGATCGGGCGGTGGCCTACGCCACCGGGATGGCGAACATCCGGGACGTCATCCCGTTCCCGCGCACACCGGGGAGCGCCGACTTCTAGTGATCCGGACCCGGCCGGTCGTCCCCGGGGACGAACCCGTGACGCAGCCGGTCGGTTGGGCGGCGCTCGGCCGTCCGGCCAGGGCATGCCGGGTCTTCCACGCCGCATATTCGGTCGTCGGCCTGGCAAGCCTCGGGTACATCTGGGCCGCCGCGGCGGCGCGACGGCGTGATCGACGGCTGTGGGCAAGCATGGCGTTCCTCTCGCTCGAGGGCGCCGGGCTGCTGGTGGGGGGCGGCGACTGCCCGATGGGGCCGCTGCAGGCACGGCTGGGCGACCCAGTGCCCTTCTTCGAGCTTGTTCTGCCACCGCGGGCTGCCAGGGCGGCGGTCCCGATCCTCGCGGCAGCGTCGGTCGCCGGGTTCATCGCGGTGGCGCTGCGGCGGCCGGTCCGCGGCAGGCCGCCGGTCGCCGCGGCGAGACCGTGATCCTGCTCGAGGAGCGCCTCGCCCGGTAGGCTGCGGGCCCTCCCCTCGCCCGGTCGGCTGCCGGCCCGCGGACCCCGTGGCAGTGTTCGCATCCGGGCATGGGTCGGCACACGATCCGCGCCGGCGGGTCCGCGCCGGGGAGGGTCCGCCGCGGCGCGACCGCCCCCGATCGCTTCTGCAGCGCTATCTATGCAGTGTCACCAGTGCCGCCGGTCGCCGGCATGCCGCCGGTCGCCGGCATTCCGCCGGTCGCCGGCGATCCGCCGGTCGCCCGCTCCGATCGGCCGAGGAGCACGAATGCGATGCCGAGCGAGGCCAGCTCGGCGATCTTCGAGACCGCTCCGGTCAGGTTGATCGGCTCACCCGCCCCGACGATAAGACCGACCTCCTGGCCGTGGTCGCCACTGAAGGGCAGTCCCACCAGGACCGCGTAGACGTACATCGTGACGAGAACCGAGTTGATCGCCACGACGGCGTACCAGACCCAGCTGCGTGGACGCCCCAGCGCAAGCCCGGCAAGCCCGACCTGCGCGATTCCGGCAACGCCGAATCCCAGGCCGAGGACGGTCGCCTCCCCGAGGTGCTCGGGCGTCAGCACCAGGTGAATCCAGCCTGCGACGAGCAGGCCCGCGGCAAGGACGAGGCGCGTGCCCAGTCCATCTGCGAGTCGGCCATGCGGGAGCGGCGCCAGCAGGGCCGCGGCGAGGATCAGCATCCCACCAATGGCCATCAGCAACGCGCCTGGGCCGGCAGTTGGCTGCGTGAGCGCTCCCGCGGGACCCGGGTCCGCAACGTACGCCGCGATGCGCACCGCTTGGTACAGGGAATCCGCGACGACGATGGTTGCCGCGATGATCGCGACGGGCCGCAGCACCCTCGCCCCACCGGCGATCGCGGCCACCACCAGGGCCGCGACTGCGGCGACTGCGGCGCCGGACAGGTAGCCGCCATCGAGCAGGAAGCCCGGGATCGGCTGGAGTCCGCGAAAGACGGTCAGCCAGGGCAGCGCGGCTCCGAATACCACGAGCACGAGGCCGAGTGCCCCTGCGGATGCGACCGCTGCGCTTCGCCCCCCGCTTCGGGCAACTCCTGGTTGCGCGGTCTGGATTGATGCCGCCTGCATGGCGTCCTCCCGAGTGTGGACGGGGTGGATGGCCGGACCGGCAACTCGCCGGCCCAGCCATCGTGGAGGACGGCCTACCTGCCGCCGACGACGTTGAAGAAGAGGTACAGGTTGGTCGGGATCGGCCCGAGGACGCCGCTGTCTGGCGTATTGATGAGCGCATTCATCGTCGCCTCGGACTTGCCGGCCGCGAGCTGGGTCCAGGCCGCCTGGTTCGTGACGGCCACGACCTTCACGTCCCACCAGCCGCCTGCGGGGCCGTCGAGGATGTGGCTATGGGCCGGCAGGGGCACGCTGGCCACCGCGTCCGGGGCTGCTCCAAGCGCGCCCGCGATACGGGACAGGTCGATTGTCAGGGGGTGGTTCGGGCAGCTCGCCTCCGCGCACATCGGAGCGGGGCTCGGGTTGGCGAACAAGGGCACCAGGACGTACAGGACGGACCGATCGGCGTTCGGGACCGGCCCTCGATTGGAGTCCAGGCCGACTTCGCAGCCGCTGCTGGCGCCGGAGGGCACGCTGGTGTCGCAGAAGAAGTTCTGCGGGTACTGGACCGTGACCGTGGTGCCGTTGACCCAGGCAGGAGTCGTTGCGCCGGAGACCGGCGTCTCGGTGGATCCGCTCGCGGCGGCAATGCCCGTGAGAGCGAGGCTAGAGATCAGCACGCTGGCTGCGGCCAGGCTGGCCGCGGCGGCGCGGCGGCGGGAGAGAAATGCTCCGGGACGCATGCGGGAACCTCCTTGCCGGTGCGACGAGGGCGGAAACGTTCTGCTCCGCTCCGGGTCACTCCGGTGTCGGCCATGTATGCGAGGGGCGGCGGCATCCGGATGATTCGTCGGGCCGGAACGCAGAACGGGTCGCAACGTTGCGTCGAAAACGATCCGTAGCGCCGGTTGCCGCGCAAACTCCCCGATCGCCACTGACACGACCGCCTTGAGAGGCCGGTCCGCGATCAAAGGAACGCTGGGACGCCCAGCGACAGGAGGACCCACCGGTGAGACTTCGACCCATCATCCTCACGGCCACGGCGGCCATCGTGTTTGCCGCGTGCAGCGGCAGCGCGAGTCCGACCGCTCCAGCCAGCCAGGCACCCAGCGCAGCGACATCACCCAGCGCGGCGATGATGTCGCCGTCTCCCAGCGCGGCAATGATGTCGCCCGAGCCCGCCATGTCGGCCACGCCGAGTGGTTCTCCCACGACGGGCGCGGTCATGACGGACACCGCCGCCGCAGACCTGCGGACCAAGCTCGACCTCGCCCTCGGCGAGCACATCATCTTCGCCGCCAAGGCGACCGAAGCCGCCCTCGGCGGCCGAACGGCCGAGTTCGCCGCCTACGGCGACCTTCTCAACAAGAACGGCACGGACCTCGGCGCCATGATCGGCGCAGCCTACGGCCCCGCGGCCAGGGACCAGTTCAACAAGATCTGGAGTGCCCACAACGGCTTCTTCGTCGACTACACGACCGGTGTGGCGACCAAGGACCAGGCCAAGATGGACAAGGCCGTGAAGGATCTGACAACCATCTACGTCCCGCAGTTCGCCGACTTCATCAGCGGCGCCACCGGCCTCCCGAAGGATGCGGTCGCGTCCTTGACCACGGACCATGTCCTCCAGACCAAGAAGGTCGTCGACGATCAGGCCAAGGGCGACTGGAAGGCGGCCTACGCCGACCTCCGCGCGGCCTACGCCCACATGCAGAAGATCGGTGATGCGATCGCCCCGGCCATCGTCGCGAAGCTCCCCGACAAGTTCGCCGGAGACCCGTCGAACAAGGGCGTGGACCTCCGTGTCGGCCTCAACCAGCTCCTCCAGGAGCACCTCTACCTCGCCTCGTTCGCGACGGACGCCGCACTCGCCGGCCGGAACGACGAGTTCGCCGCCACCGGTGACGCGCTGAACACCAACGGCACCGATCTCGGCGCCGCCATCGGGAGTGTCTACGGCAGCGACGCGAAGGACGCGTTCAACAAGATCTGGAGCGCCCACAACGGCTTCTTCGTCGACTACACCACCGGTGTGGCCACGAAGGATCAGGCCAAGATGGACAAGGCCGTCAAGGATCTGACGACCGTCTACCTGCCCGCGTTCGCCGATTTCCTGGCCAGCGCGACGGGCCTGCCGAACGATGCCCTCACGGCATTGATCAAGGACCACGTCCTGACGACGAAGGCGATCGTCGATGCCCAGGGGAAGAAGGACTGGACGGCCGCCGCCGCGGCTGACCGGACGGCCGGTCAGCACATGGCGAGCATCGGCGACCCGCTCGCCAAGGCGATCGTGGCCAAGGTTCCCGACAAGTTCCGCTGAACCTTCTCAGCTCTGAATTTCCCGCATCCCGCGCCGGGTGGGTGGTTCGCCATCCAACCGGCGCACTCGTTCGAGGACATCGCTCCATGACAATCAAGACGCTCCTCGCCTCCACGTTCCTGCTGCTGGCCGTGGCGGCGTGCAGCGGAACCGGGGGTGGCGCGACCACCCTGCCAGCGGCAACCGGCTCGCCGGCCCTGCCTGGGGCGGCAACCCCGTCCATGCTGCCAGCGTCGACGACCCCGACCGGCTCGTCGGTTCCAAGCGCCCCTGCATCCGGCACCGCGATCCACGTCCTGGACTTCCGGCTCGACCCGAAGACCGTCACCGTCAAGGGCGCCGTCTCGCTGGCGGTCATCAACGACGGCCCGACGATCCATAACGTCTCGATCCGCGACGCCTCCGGCACGCTCGTCGGGGCCACGAAGGATCTCGAGCCCGGTCAGTCGGAGACGCTGACCGTCGACATCCCGGCCGGCTCGTATGTCCTGTTCTGCTCGCTGCCGGGGCACGAGAGCCTCGGTATCAAGGGCGCTCTGAGCGTCACGAAGTAGCGCGCGCCGCGACTCGCGCCGGCTCCCACACGACGTCTTCGCAGGTCGATCTCGCACTCCCAGGACGCGATCGACTCGGAGGTAGCATCGCGGGATGCACGTCTACCTCCAGACCGAACGCCTGATCCTGCGCAGGTTCACACCGTTCGACGTCGACCTGGCTGCGACGCTCGATTCCGACCCGGCCGTCATGCGCTACATCAACGGCGGCCGGCCAACACCTCGCGACGAGATCCGCGACAGCTACCTGCCGGCGTGGATCGCCTACTACGGAAGAGGCGACCGGTACGGCTTCTGGGCGGCGATCGAGAAGGACACCGGGGCGTTCGTTGGTTGGTTCCACCTCCGTCCGCGGGCGACCGACCCCGACGATGAGCCGGAGCTCGGCTACCGCCTGATCGCTTCGGCCTGGGGGCGCGGGTACGCGACCGAGGGGAGCCGGGCGCTGATTCGTAAGGCCTTCCAGGATCTCGGCGCCCGCCGCGTCTACGCAACGACGATGGTCGTGAACGTGGCGTCACGGAGGGTCATGGAAAAGGCCGGACTCCGGTTCGTGCGGGTGTTCCACCAGCCGTGGCCAGACCGGATCGAGGGCGAAGAGCACGGTGACGTCGAGTACGCACTGACGCGCGACGAGTGGCAGGCCGGCCCGATGGAGCCTGACACCGCGCCCTGATCCTGTCTCTCGTACCGCCCCGTCGAGCGCGGCGGACGCTCCAGCAGGCCGGGCGGCCCAACCCGTGAGGTGCCCGATGGCCGGTGGGCGGCGACACGGGCGGGGCGAGAAACGGCGTCAGGTCCGGATCCGTCGCTCAGTGGACCACTCGGGGGCGAGGCCGCACGGGGTGTGGCAAGTCCGGGAGGTCGCGCTCCGAATGGAGGTGCGTGAGCTCGAAGGTGAGGTTGTCCGGGTCGGCGGCGTGCTTCGCGAGGGCATGCTCGCGAGAGGTTGCCCAGTACAGGCGGCTCATGGGGCCTGCCGGGGTCGACAGCCCGATCTGAGACGAGTACAGGATCACCGGGCTGTAGGCGACGTTCTCGAAGGGCTGGCCGTCATCGTCCAGGTCCTCGGCGTCGAGATACTCCTCCGCCTCCACGTAGAGCACGGGCTCCGCCTCGAGGGTTCGCTCCGCGAAGTCCTCGGCAAACGGTGCGTGGATGAACACGCACCAGAGCCCATCCGGCGCTTTCATGAGCTGGCGTTTCATGCAGCCGCGATCCTTTCCGCCCCAGGGGCGTGCGTGAGCTCCCCGACGAACAGTATGCCTTCACCGGCAGTCCTCCTCCGGAGTGCATCACCGCTCACGATTGCGGGCGGCGACCCGAATCGATCTCACGATGCCGGCGCCAACCCGACTCGACCTCATGGCCGACGGCCCCTCGTTCGACGACGCTCCTCCGCGTGCAACCCCCGAGGGGATCCGCCGCATCGTCCAACCGTGGATGGTCCCGATCTACATCCACGGGCTTGACACGCGCGTCCAGGGGGACTATATATCGCGCCACGATATATCGTGAAGCGAAAGAAAGGTCATCCCGCATGGTCACGTCGCTCCCGGAGCTCGGCCGGTTCGCCGAGCCTGCGCTCATCATCCTCGTCAGCCTGTCCGACGGGCCGAAACACGGCTACGCGATCATGGCCGACGTGGAGTCCGGCACCGGCCGGCCGCTGGGCCCGGGCACCCTGTACGCCGCGCTCGCCCGTCTCGAGGAGCGCGGTCTGATCGAGGCCCTGGCTCCCGTCGACCGCCGCCGGCCCTACCGGCTGACCGCGGTGGGCGCCACGATCCTTGCCGAGCAGCTCCGCGAGCTCTCCGACTTCGCGGACCTCGGTCTCCGCCGCCTTGGCCGGTCCACGGGCTGACCGGCGATGCGTCCCATGATCGAGCAGCTCGTCCGCCTCTACCCGGCACGCTGGAGAGCCCGCTACGGCGACGAGTTCGCCGTGGTGCTAGAGGAGCGACCGCTCGGCCCGTTCGACGTGGCCGACGTCCTCCTCGGCGCGCTGGATGCCCACCTCCACCTCCGCGGCCTCGGGGCCGCTTCGGAACATCGGAAGGGGTTCACCATGTCACTACGCATCGGGGGGTACGCGGCGATCGTCGCCGGCCTCTTCTGGCTGGTCGCCCTCGTCGGCAACGCGATCAACAACGGTGGGGAGAGCGGCTCGGCCGTGATCGCCATCTCGGTGGTGTTCGCGACCGTGACGACCCTCATCGCGCTCGTCGGCCTCGGCGCGTTTCAGGCGCGCCGCCACCCGTTGCTGATCTGGGCGGCATTCGCCGTCCCCGCCTTCGGCGCGGTCCTGGGCCTCGTCGGGTTCGCCGCCATGATCATCCTCGGCGACAGTGACGCCGAGCTCGTCGGCGGCATGAGCGCCTGGGGGCTGTCGACCCTCGGCGTGCTCACCACGGTCTTCGGCTCCGCGCTGTTCGCGATCGCCACCTGGCTCGCGCGGAGCCTGTCGCGCGGTGGTGCCGCGCTGCTCGGGATCGGCGCGCTGCTCATGGCACCGGCGCTCGCAGGCGCAACCGGCGCGTTCGGCCCGCCCGTGATCAGCTTCGTGCTGCTCGCGCTCGCGATCATCGCCTTCCCGGTCGGCTGGATGGCGCTTGGCGTCAGTGCCCTCCGGGTCGGCCGCGGCCCGGCCGTGTCGATGGGCGGAGCGCCCGCGTGATCGGCATTCGCGACTGACATCAACCGTCCGGCGGCGCGGCGGGCCACGCCCGCCGCTCGCTGGCCGCCGCATCCCGGCCCGCCGGCGGATCAGGCCGGCTGCGGCGCCAAGCGCGTTCGACCCAAGAGGCCTGCCGGAGGCGGTAGCCCTCGCTGCCGCCGGCATCGGCGGTGAAGAGGGGGCGCGTCGCGCCCGGGTAGAGCGCCTCGCCCATCGTGCGCCACCGGCGGCGGATGGTCCGTCTCGGCCGCGACGGTCGCAGTGTCGTCATCAGGCCCAGGAGAAACGGGACGCCAGATGCGTCCCGTTTGCGTCACGCCGTTGCGAGATCGCGGACCGGGACTCGCTCGACTCGCTCACGCCCTTTCCATGCGAACCAGGCGATGTAGAGGCAGCCGAGCGTCTCGAAGCCCGCAATGAAGATGTAGTGGGGGGTTGCCCAGCCCAGGCCCACGACGTACACAATCGTGAAGATGCTGGCGATCGTGTTTGCCCAGCGGTTCGCTCGTTTGGGCAGCACCTGGGAGAGCACGACCATGGCGATCGGAATCTCGGTCAGGGCGGCGGCAAGGAGCAGGAACTCCGGGGTGATGGCAATCTGATCCGCACGTCCCTCAATGATCATGGCCGCGGATGCTCAGCCGCGGCCCCGCCGGCCGCACACCAGCGCGCACAGGACATCCGACGCCGGCTTGGACCGCATGGGACCCGTAGTCAGCCGTCCGTCGGTGCCCTCCGGCGCCGCAGGAGCCCCGCGGCCAGCACCCCACCCACAACGAGTCCAACTGCAACCAGCGCGAGGGCCGCCACAGTTCCATCCACGCCGGCCGTCGGCGAGCGCGTACCCGGCTCGGGCGGCCACGGCGCGTTGAAGAACGCCACCAGGTCCGCCATCCCGCCGATCGCGTCTGCGCCGAACTCCTCCCGGACGCCGGGGGCGAGCACGTACTTGCCGGTGTCGCCGTCCGTGGCCGCCCGGACGGCGACCCAGTAGGTCCCGTCGGCCGGCGCCGTGGTCTGGATGCCGCCCCAGTCGATGAAGCCGAGGCCGCCGTGGACCTCTCGCTCACCGCCCTCCGCCGCGTGGTTGATCGCGCCTTCCGCGCCGACGGCACGCGCGAGGGCAGCGGCATCCTCGGTGGACGGTGCATCAAGGCCCGGTCCGAGAACCGTAAAGGACGTGGCGATGCCGCCCGCAGCGTCCGGCGCCGTGACCTCCACGACCAGCGCGTCGCCCGCCCGCAGGTCCATCCGGTACCAGTCGACCTCACCTGCTGCATCCAGCGTTGCTCCCAGCGCGCGCGAGAGGGTCGGGTCCTCCAGGACGTGTGCGGTCCCGGGGGATTCGTTGCCGGGCTCGACGACCGACGGCGCGTGCGCCGCGACGGGCGACCCGCTGATGAGGACGGCGGCGAAGGCGCTCACGCAGGAGAGGGCGAGCCGCAGGTGCATGCAACAAGTTCGCCGCCGCGCCGACCCTGGATGTCGCACGCGACCCTCTGCGGGGGTCAGGACCCGAGGATCCGCTGCGCGATGAAGAAGCCACGCAGTGGCGACCGTGGCCCCGATACGCAATGGCTCAACCGCGTCGGAATGGCCTGCAGCCAGCGGCGCGTCCCCAATCCACCGGTGGTTTGTGCCCGAACAGTGCTCGTCAACCAAAACGCACACACCCGAGGCACTCAACCAATGAAGCGGATTGCCATGGTCCTCGGGGCAGCGGCGCTCGTCCTGTCCATCGTCCCAGCGACGGTGGTCGCGGCGACGCCTACCCAGTCCATCGTCCAGATCGCGACGGCAAACGGCAACTTCAAGACGCTCCTCGCCGCCGTCGGCTGCGCCGATCCAGCGGTCGGCAAGGCTCTCACGGGCACCGGCCCGCTCACCGTCTTTGCCCCCACGGACAAGGCGTTCGCGAAGAAGGGCCTGACCGCCGCGAACGTCTGCCACAAGCTTCCCAAGGCCGCTCTCACGAGCGTCCTGCTCTACCACGTCGTCAGCGGCTCCAACTTCGCGAAGGACGTCCTCCCGGCGAAGGGCAAGATCGCCGTGCTCGAGACGGTGCTCGGGCAGCAGCTCGCGGTCAACGCGAAGGGCCGGCTCTTCACGACCGGGAGCACGATGGCCCGCATCCTCATCCCCCAGAAGCTCTATGACATCCCGGCGACCAACGGCGTCATCCACGTCATCGACGCGGTGCTGATGCCCGCCCTCTAGGGGCCTCCTCTGCGGCGCATCCCGCCGATCGAGACAGGCATGCACGGCCGGCCCGCTCGGGCCGGCCTGTGTATGAAACCAGAGAGCGGTCGGGCGAACGGTGTAGCGTTGGCGACCAGCACGGGTCCGCGGTATTGACGTCGGGCAGAGCGTCGGGCAGGGTGCCCAGGCCAAACTGCGAGGAGAGCACCAATGGAGCAAGCTCGACCGATCGTGGTCCGGCCAGATGAGGGGGCCTCACCACCCGGGCCACCGACGCCCGGAATGGACCGCCGACAGCTCGTCGACCATGAGGATCGCTGGGTCGGCTGGGTGCGGACCGACGCCGGACTTGCCGGCGGCTGGCACCACCATGGAGCGCGCGACTCCTACATCTACGTTCTCCGCGGAACGGTGACGATCGAATACGGTCCGAGCGGGCGCGAGCAGGTGACGGCGGCGGCCGGGGACTTCATCTTCAATCCCGCCCGGATGGTGCATCGCGAGATCACCGCCCCAGACGAGCCGGCGGAGTTCTTTGTCGTCCGCGTTGGGACCGGCCCGCAGAACGTCAACGTCGACGGCCCCGATGCCGATCCGGACGGCAGATGACTCGAGGTCTGGCCGATCGATCGGATCCATCCGAACGGGTCGGTCGCGCCCACGGGCTGCGGCCCCGTCGACCGACCGTCGGAAGCGGAGCGAGGCGATGACCCAGCCACTGGATGCGCCCGACGCAGGCGAGCTGACCGACTCGGCGCGCCTCGAACTCGAGTTGCTGGCCGACCAGCTCGCCCGCATGCGCTCGATGCTGTTCGGCTACTCGGAGCGCTTCTTCGACACGATCAGGAACTGGGCGATCCTGACCATCCTGCTGCTCGTTGCCTCGACGACGCAGCTGGTTCCCGCAGCCGTCGTGCCGGTGCCGTTCATTGTGCCGTTCGCCTTCCTCGAGACAGGCTACCTGTTCTTCTACACGGTCTTCGCGCGGCGGCACGCGGAGCGACTCGAGCACGTCATCAACGAGCGATTTGGGCGCGAGGTCCTCGCCGCGCACCGCCTGGAGGCCGCGTACTTCTATCCGCCCGATGCGCCCAAGATCGCCGCCTTCAGCCTGGGGAATCCGCTCGGGTTCACATCCATCGCCACCGTCGGGTACTCGGCCGGGGCGGCGCTCCTTTGGCTGGCCGGGATGGTCGGCCTCTCCAACCTGGTCGCGCACGGCGACGCGGGTCAGCTCGCGGGCGTCCTCGTCCCCGGAGCCATCGCCTGGACCGGACTCATCGCGGCCTCCCTCGTCTGGACGTTCCTGGCTCGCCGCGACGAAGACCGCCTCGTGCGTGAGCTCGAAAGCGCATACCGGCGAGGGCCAAACGCCGGCTGAACCAGCTCCGCTCTGGCCGGCGCGAGCCATCGACAGAGGTCGCCGAGGTCATCCGGTCACGTCCGCCGCCATGACCGGGCGGGGCGGTCGACCCTGCGGCGAAGCTTTCGCGTCGCGCGCGTACGCAGGACAGCAGCGATCCGCCGCGGCCGGCGTCGCGAACAGGAATGTGGCGGACGTGCGTCGGCCTTCGGCGCGACACGCCTGCCTTCACCAGGGGGAAGCAGTCATGCCACGATTCCCGGAGCTCCCTGACGCCGCGGGGCGCATCCGCTTCGACGGGCTTGACCGCCGGATCACGAGCGCCCTCGCCGCGGCCGCCGTTCCCGTCCTCCGGATCTCCCTCGGGGCGATCTTCGTGTGGTTCGGTGTTCTCAAGTTCTTTCCCGGCCTCAGCCCGGCCGAGGATCTCGCCGCTCGCACGATCGAGCAGCTGACCCTCGGCCACGTCACGGCCGCGGTGGCGCTGCCGGTGCTGGCTGCCTGGGAAACGCTGATCGGGCTCGGGCTCCTCAGCGGCCGCTTCCTGCGGGCCACGCTCCTCCTGCTGGCCGTGCAGATGCTCGGCACGCTCACGCCGCTGGCGCTGTTCCCCGCGGAGACTTTCACGGTCTTTCCGTTTGCACCCACGCTCGAAGGGCAGTACATCATCAAGAACGTGGTCCTCATCGCAGCGGCGATGGTCGTGGGGGCTACTGTCCGCGGCGGACGGCTGCTGGCCGAGCCGACGACCGCGCCGACCGGACAGGCGACGGCGCCGCCAACGCCCGCGGCCGCGATGCCCGTGACACCTCTCTCGTCGACAGCGACGTCCGCACCCAAACGCCCCAACGAGGTGCCTTCGTGACGAACCCCTCCGATCCCACCAGCCCCGTCGCGATCGTCACCGGTGCCACCGGGTCGATCGGATCTGCCACGGCGCGCCGGCTCGTCGCCGCCGGGTGGCGCGTGGCAGCCGTCGGACGGGATCCCGGGAGCGTGGACGCCCTCGTCGACGAACTTGGGCCGGGCGCCGTCGGGTTCGCCGCCGACGCGACGATCTCGTCCGCCGTCGACGCCGCGTTCGCCGCGACCGTTGAACGCCTTGGCCCTCCCGACGCCCTGATCCACGCCGTCGGCTCGACGCTGCTCAAGCCCATCCACGCCCTCTCCGATGCCGAGATCGACGACGTGCTGGCGGTGAACCTGCTGTCCGCCTTCTACGCCCTTCGTGCGTTCGTTCGGGCCGTGCCGCGGGGCCGGCTGGCGTCGGTCGTGCTCTTCTCGTCGGCGGCCACCAGGATCGGCCTCCTCAATCACGAGGCAATCGCGGCGGCAAAGGGCGGGATCGACGGGCTCGTCATCGCGGCCGCCGCGACCTATGCCCGCCGCGGGATCCGCGTCAACGCGCTGGCGCCCGGCCTCATCCGCTCGAACCTGACCCGGCGGCTCGTCGAGAGCGAGGCGATGCTTCGGGCTTCGGAGGCGATGCACCCGTTGGGGCGCGTGGGCGAGCCCGAGGACGCCGCCGGGCTGGCGGCGTTCCTCATCTCCCGCGACGCGT
The DNA here is from genome assembly GCA_038214375.1 of Candidatus Limnocylindrales bacterium. GTDB lineage: Bacteria > Chloroflexota > Limnocylindria > Limnocylindrales > CSP1-4 > CTSoil-043. The sequence continues at coordinate 5,999 of JBBQRX010000025.1, read as the reverse complement.
CGTGGATCACCGGCCAGGTGATCGCGGTCGACGGCGGGCTCTCCGGAATCAAGCTGGCGCCGAGGCTCTAGAAGGGCATCCTCCGGCCGTCGGTCGGCCGACCTCCGCGCCGGTCGGGAGAGGCCGGCTTCAGGATGCGGAGGCGAGAGCTGTCATTGCGCGTCGCGCCCGGGCTGGACCGGGATCGGTACGGAGGTTGGCGCCAAGCAGTGCCGCCGCGTCACGGGGGCGACCGCGCAGGAGGCCAAGGACCCCGTCGCGGATCCCGGCGCCCGTGACGCGATTCGGGTCGAGTGCCCGACCGACGCCCGCCCGTTCGAGGTCGGCCGCGATCGCGAACTGGTCGGTCGAGAACGGCAGGACCAGCATGGGCACACCGTAGGTCAGCGCCTCTGTCACGCCGCTATTGCCGGCGTGGGTGATCGCGACCGCGGCATGCCGGACGAGCGCGACCTGGGGCAGGAACGATCGGACAAGCCAGTCGCCCGGCAGCGGGCCCAGGGCGGCCGGGTCGGACGAGCCCGTGGCCAGCGCGACCCGCAGCTCCGCCCGCTGCAACCCCTCTGCCACGCGGGCCAGCACGTCGTCCCGGGCCGAGAGAAAGCTCCCGAACGAGACGACGACGAGCGGGCGGCCCGCGCCGTCGGCCAGCCATGCCGCTGCCGCCGCGTCGAGCTCCTCGTCCCGAACCGATGAGCCCAGGAATTCGTGGCGGGGCGGCAGGTGCACGGACCGGCCGGGATCGTGGAGCGCCTCCGGGTAGCTGTAGAGCACGACATCCCCGTGAACGCGGAACGCATCGTCGATGGCGGCCGCGGCCGGGTCCAGCTCGCGGGCGGCCTGGTTCCAGTCGTCGGTGAAGCGCCCGGAGACCTCGTCCGCGAGTCGCTCCAGGTCCGTCATCTCGCACGAGTCGGGCTGGAAGGCCGCGGGCCAGGCCGGCGGCACGCCGTATCGCTCGCCGGCGATCGGGAGCGCCGTCGGATGTCCGAGCACGACATCGGCGTGCGGGATTCCGGCCGCCCGCAGGGCGAGCGTGGCCCCGAACGCGAGGTGGTCGACAAGGATCGCGTCAGGCGCCACGGCCCGCACCACCTCGATTGTCGCCCGCGCCGTCTCGACGGGTCGCCACAGGAGGTCGTTGCGGCGCAGCCTGGCCTGGAGCCGGAGCGTGGCGATCATTCCCTGCCGTGTCGCCGCGAAGAAGGCCCGCAGGTTCTCGTCCTCGCCGTTCGGCTGGTCGTCGGCCCGTGCCGTCCCGGCGTTGGAGCCCCGGCCGAGGACGAGCGGAACCCGCTCGAACCCGGCCTTCTCCACGAACGGCGCGACGGCGGGACCGGTCGCCACCACCACGCGCTCCCCCGCCGCCGCCCACGGACCCGCAAGCGCAAGGAGCGGGAAGAGGTGGGAGGCGTAGTCCGGGCTGATCACGAGGAGCGTCACGCGGGCACCGCCGGTCGGGTGGACGCCGGTCGCGTGAACGCAGGTGCCCACGCCACCACGGGAGCCGGGACTGGCCCGCCGGCCTCGCCCACGGCCGGTACGGCCAGGGCCGTCTCGTAGATCCGGGCCAGGGAATCCGCCATCGCGCCGATCGTGAACCGTTCCTCGACGAGACGCCTGGCCCGCGCGGCGCGCCCGGCGACCCCCGCCAGGTCGCAAGCCGCGTGGATCCCGGCACTCAGAGACGCCCGCTCCAGCGTGTCGACAAGCATCCCGGTGACGCCGTCCTCGACGTACGACGCCGGGCCGCCGACCCGAGGGGCGACGACCGGCAACCCGATCCCCAGCGCCTCCACGATGGCCAGCCCGAACTCCTCCTTGCGGCTGCCACAGACGTACGCGCCGCCCGGGGCGATCCACGGGTCCAGGCCCGCCTCGGCGATGGCCAGGACCCGGAGCACGTCGTCGTGGGGACGATGCCCCATCAGCACCAGTGCCTCGGCGAGCTCGGGACAGCCGACAATGACAGCCTCGATCTGCTCGAGCTCTGCCCGCTCCTCCGGTGTCGGGTTGTCGAGGTTGCCGCCCACGATGACGAGGTTCGCCCGGCTCCGCAGATCGGCGTCGGCAGCGAAGGCTTCGACGATCCGGGCCATCCCCTTGACCTCCGCCAGGCGACCGACGCTGACCACGAGGGCCAGGCCACGTCTTCCCGGCCCGAGCGCCCCGATTCTCGCCGCGAGGTCCGCCACGACCGGCGACGCACCAGGTGGGACGGCGAGACGAGCGCTGGACGAGCCGGCCGCACCCAACCGGGCCAGCTCGGACCGGGCGGCCCGCACCGGCTGCATGTCGATCCCTTCGGGCACGACGTGGTACCGCCGCGGATCCACGGCGACATCGATCCCCAGCAGATTGCGGAGGCGGGCGGCCAGCTCCTTCCGGGGGAACAGGGCGACCTGGCGGGCCGAGTCGGCCAGGTGGCGGACGAGGCGGGCGCGGAACCAGAGGGCGGCGCGCGCGTCGGCCGGCCCGAACGTCCGGCGGTCGAGGTCCCCGGAGCGCTCCATCTCGGCGATGACGGCGTGGGGGTCGGGGGCGAGCGTGAAGACGTACGGGATGCCCTGCCGTCGGGCGATCCGCGACGCGGCAAGGCTCCCCACGTCGGCCATCCGGAGGTGCAGGACGGTCGGCCGCCGGTAGCCGAAGACGCGGCGCAGGCTGCGTTCCGCGGCCACGACGGCGGGCCACGAGCCCGTGAACGAGGCGTCCTGGTGAGAGGCGAGCCCCGCCGCCACGACGGCGTGGCCGCGGTCGGCTCGGCCTACGGGGGCGGACTCGAGCGACGCGATCGCCTCCGCGGCGGGCCCGCGGCCGATGGTGGTCACGGAGGCAACGCGCGGGTCGGCGGCCAGCGCGTCACCCAGCTGCACGAGGAGCGTTGCGATCCCGCCCGTGTCGCCCTCGCCCGCGTGCGCGAGCGTCCGGTCGAGCCAGCCGCCGAGGTGCACCTGGGAGATGCGGATCGCGTCGTCCGTGACCCCTGTCGCCGGACCGACCGGAAGGCGGTGGTCCAGGAGCGCGAGGCGGGCAGCGTCGGTGGCCGCGTCGTCCCCTGTCGCGATCATCGCAAGGATCCGTGTTCCCGCCGCCGGACGGTCGCCGAGGGCGGCGATAGCGGCTGTCCGTGCCTCGATCGGCTCGTCGCGATCCCCGGCGATCGCGGCGAGGATCCGCGGATCGGCCCCGCGGATGAGCCCCAGCGTCTCGATGAGGCGCCCCCGGGCGGCCGGAGACGCCTGCGCTCGCAGATGGTCGATGAGAACCCGTGCAATCGCCTCGGGTGCCTGCCTGGCCCAGCGCAGGAGCGTCCGCTGGGCGAGCAACCCCCCAAGTCGGCCGACCTCCACGAGCCCGGTCAGCGGAGCGACGAGCGGCTCAGCCGGCGAACGTTCCGCCAGGGACCATGCGACGTGCGGCGCCAGCCAGCCGCCGGTCACCAGCAGCTCGGCCAGCCAGGCGTCGGGGGCGGGTCCGGGGACGCGCGCGAGAGCGTGGGCGGCGGCGATGGCGGTGGGAGCGTCGGTGGTATCCCGCACCGCCTCGACGAGCGCCGCCCGGTCGGGCTTGGCCGGGCCGGCAAACCCCCCGAGAGAGGCGGCCCGGATCGCCAGCTCGTCGGCGAGTGGGAAGATGTCGAGGACCGACGATGCCCGCCGGATCTGCTCGAGGATGGTGTCCACGTTCGCAGTTCGGGCGAACGGCCCGCGCGGTTTGGGGAGCGACAATCCGGGGCGCGACGCGAGGCGAAGAAGGAGATGGATCAACACGACCCATCCCGACCCAGCCTGCACCAGTCCGACCTCGATGAAGAGCTCGAGCAGCGCGCCGAGTCGGTCACCGCCGAGCCGTCAGCGGCCAGACGGAGGTGATCTGCTCCTTCTTCGCCGTTCGTGCCAAGTCCTGGTCAATGAACGTAGCTCGAGCCACTCGCGTCTGACCAGGCAGCCGGGATGGACCAGCGCAAGGAGCGCAGCGACATGGCTGCCAACGAAATGGACTGGACGTACCCGGTTGGGGCAGGTGACTCGGGGATCTTCGAGATCGGCCGACGCCTCGCGGAGGCACTGGGCCGCGCACCGGATGCAACACGCTTCACGTACGACCCGCGTGCGATGCTGCGAACGACCCGGGACATCGAGCGCGCCTCGACCGGGGGGCGGCTCCTCGTCGGCTTCCAGGCTGCCGCCAAGTTCGACGTCGAGACGGAGCGGTACCGAGCCCTCCTCGCAGCCGGGACCCAGGTGGTCGCGTGGGCGACTGGGTCACACGCCGACGGCCTCGGGCTCGACGACCTCGACTACCGGGCATTGCCGGCCGACACCCGCCGCCTGGAGAACCAGTGGTTCCTGGTGAGCGACTCGCCGGAGCCCCTGGCCTTCGTCAGCTACGAGCTGGGTGACGGGAAGACGTTCGGCATTGGTGGCGCCGCAAGCCCCGGCAAGCGCTTCGTCGGCTTCGTCTCCGACGATGCGGACGTGATCGACCTCCTCATCCGCACACTCCTGCCGATCGGGGCACCGCCCAGGCCGGCCGAACAAGCGCCACCCTCGGAGTCCGCCCTGGAGCTGGTCAAGGCGAGCAACGGCCTCCTCGACGAACCCGCCTCCGATGCAGGCCCGGGAGCGGTCTTGGTGGCCGTGGGTCGTGGGGCGGACCGGCTTGCGTTCATCACGGCGCTGGCTCTCGCCCGGCGTGAGGATCGCGCCCTCGTCATCGTCGACCGCGCCGCTGAGGGCTTCAGTAGCCCGTATCACGACATGCGCGGCGACGATTCCAACCGCCCGTCGCCCGATCGGCTATTCGACATCACTGTCGCGCGTCGCGAGGGCCGGGGGCCCCTGATCACCTACCTGGAGGCGGCGACGGCTGCGGGCGTAGTCGCGGGCGGCTGGTTCCCGACTGTCTCCGGGGCCGAAGGCCTGGCCCAGGCGGGCCGGCGGTTCGGCGGCGCCATCGTGGTGCTGCCATCCGACGTGACCCGTCCGAGTCTCGCGGAGAGGCTCCGAGGCATGGCCTGGGACCGGCTGGGCTCCGTGATCGGCCTCCCGCTGGTCGTGGCCAGGGAAACGTGACGGCGGGTCGCGTCACTACCGTGTCGATACGAGAAGACATGTCAATGCCCATGCCCTCGCTCGTACGCTCCCGGAGCGCGTGCGGTGTCGCGCCCAGGGCGGCGCGGGTGGGATGCGGGACGAGGCACCCGATCTCGCAGGCGCACGTCGGCAGCGCGGCAGCATACGCGTCAGCGAACGGTTGAAGGCCTCCGGGCAGGGTGGACGCCGGCTCGCCGAGGCCGACCGGATCTGCTGCCTACCCGGCGGAGGCGATCCGCGGCATCTTCGACGTCGCCAGCTTCTCCTCGAACCGCTTCGCGGCGACCTCGAGCTTGTCCAGGTGCTCGGCCAGAGTCCGGCGTGCCGCCTCGGCCCCCGCGTCGAGGCCGGTGAGCTCGAAGATGTCCCAGAACTTCAGGATGGGCAACAGGACCTCGTCCCGGTGTGCGCGGATGTCGTAGATGCCCGCCTTCGCCATGTCCGCGGCCTTGCGCAGGAAGCTTGGGATGCCTGCGCCTGGCATCTGGAACCGGAGCACCTCGTCGGTGATCGCCTGGACGGCCGCCGAGGGCTCGACCTCTAGCGCGGCCTTGAGGATATCGCGGTAGAACACCATGTGGAGGTTCTCGTCCGCCGCGATCCGGACCATGATCCGGTCGGCCACCGGGTCGTTCGAGTAGCGGCCGGTGTTACGGTGCGAGATCCGCGTCGCGAGCTCCTGGAACGCGACGTACGCGAGCCCGTGGAGGGTGTCGGGCTGGGCCATGTCATAGCCCTTCTGGAGCTGCGTCATGCGGCCCGGCGCCTGTCAAGCCGGGTGAGACGCCTCGTTCCGCTGATTACCGAGTCGGCTCCTCCTTCGGCTTGGGCGGGTTGATCCAGACCGCGGTCGGCAGGACCGGCGGACGCGGCGCATGGCGGACGAAGCGCTCGGGATGG
>JBBQRX010000024.1:0-44273 GCA_038214375.1 Candidatus Limnocylindrales bacterium | reverse complement strand
TGTGAGAGGGCCATCGGATTGTCTCCTCGTCGTGAACCTTGGTCGGAACACGCTGAGGATCACACCGGTGGCCCCTGGCCGTCCGGCTCAGCCGGCGTCAGGAGCCTCGCTCAAATCCCACCACTCGGGGGGACACTCCTCTCATCGCGGCGACGACCCGAACCCGTCAGGTGCCACGGCGCGCAGCGATGATCCGAACCCGTCAGGTGCCACGGCGCGCAGCGATGAGGTGCGCGCGTGTGGCGTCGGTCCAGAGAAGCGCCGAGTGGGGCGGCATCGGGCACATAGGGCTGTCCAGCGCATGCAGCCACGCCCTTCCCGCGGCTGGGAAGCGTGCCTTGAAGAACGGCGCAAGCTCAGCGACCAGCGCGCGGTTCCGTCGGGTCCCGCGGATGACCCATACGCCCGCGACCGTCCATCCGGGCAGGTTCCGCCGCACCGCCTCGGTCTTCTCATCGAAGGACCTCAGGGCCTGGCCGACATCGAGCAGGAGATCCCAGACCTCGAAGACCGCGGCCTCGCGGGATCCCGCGCGAGTCAGGAGCGCATCGATCACCCTTCCGGTCGATCCCGCGACGACGGGCATCTCCGGCGCGACAGCCCATCCGCCGACGGCCGCCCGCGCCACGATGGCACTCTGGCGTCGCAGATGCTCGATGTCTCGAGGCGGGTCAGCCCCGGGAGCGCGGTCGAGGAAGCCCACGAGCTGCTGGCCCACAGCCGCGGCAGCGACCGCCCACGTCGCGAGTGGAGCGCTGGTACCGGCCCCGCGCTCGAGGTTGCTCCATCGCGCCTGGCTCAGGCGCGCGCTTGTGGCGCACTCCCGCTGGGTCCTGCCCGTGCGCAGGCGCGCGTCCTTGAGCCCGACGCCCAGCCGGGCAGCAACCTGGATGGCACGACGACGCCCGGCGAGGACCTCCCGGGTGGCACGCCGCTTCGATGCTTGCTGGTTGGCTGCCTGAGAGCCGCGCCCAGGATCGGGATCGGGATCGGTCGCCATATCAACGCCATGATTACCGGGCGGGCTTTGCGCTCTCTTATCCGGGTTCCGGGGGCCCGCTGGGTCCATCGGCATCGTCCGTGCCCGACCTGCCGAGCGGCCTGAGCGTGAGTGCCAGCTCGTTCAGGGGCCTTGGGCCCGCGCGTAGGCTTCTCGCTGCGAGCCGCGCCGCGCCGTCGCCCGGATTCCTGTCCGCGAGTGATGGGGTTGATACCGCGACGGGATCGGGAGCACCCGCGACAGGAATGTCCAGCCGGAGCACACCGCAACGCCGGAGCACCCGCGAGCGGGAGCACCCCTGACGAGCGTCGCGGACCACGTCTCGCGCGCTGGGACCGCCAGAAGGTGCCCGCCGCCGCTCGCGGACGGGGCCGCGCCCGCACCTGGGCCTGGCGCCGGTGCCCGACGCCGCCTCCGGCCGTGCTCACAGCACGGAACGGAACGCGACACGGACGGGGCCACGCGACACGGACGGGGCCGCGCGACGCGGACAGAGGCAGCTTCCCGCCCGGACCGGGATGCCCTCAGAACGCTTCGAGGTAGCGGTCCAGCTCCCACTGGGTGACCTGGGCGCGGTACTCGTCCCATTCGGCCTGCTTGGCGTCGAGGTAGTGCTCGAGGACGTGCTCGCCGAGCGCGTCGCAGATGACCGGGTCCGTCTTGAGCTCCTCGAGGGCGTCGCCCAGGGTGCCGGGCAGCTCCGCGATCCCGCGGTCGGAGACGCGCGCGGCGTCCATCTCGAAGAGCGACTCCTCGACCGGGTCCGCGAGCACGAGGCCCTTCTCCACGCCGTCGAGGCCCGCCGCGATCATCACGGCGAACGCGAGGTACGCGTTCGATGACGGGTCGGGGCAGCGAACCTCGGCGCGCGTGCCCTCGATGGACTTCCCGGGCGAGATCATCGGGACGCGGATGAGCGCGGAGCGGTTGGTCCGCCCCCAGGTGATATATGTCGGTGCCTCGTAGCCCGGCACGAGCCGCTTGTACGAGTTCACGGTGGGGGCGAGGATCGCGATCATCCCCCGCGCGTGCGCCAGGATCCCGGCCATGTACGAGCGTGCAAGGTCGGAGAGCCCGTACTTGTTGCCGGGGTCGGCGAACGCGTTCCGCTTCCCGGCGATCGAGTACAGGCTCTGGTGCGTGTGCATGCCGGAGCCGTTGATCCCGAAGATCGGCTTCGGCATGAACGTCGCGTAGAGGCCGTGCTGCTGGGCGATCGCCTTGAGGGCGAACTTGAAGGTCACCGCGTTGTCCGCGGTGCGGAGCGCATCCGAGTACTCGAAATCGATCTCGTGCTGGCCGGCAGCCACCTCGTGATGGGCGGCCTCGACCCTGATCCCGAACGCCTCGAGCGCGTCCACCATGTCCTGGCGAACCTCCTGGGCGAGGTCGGTCGAGAAGTCGAAGTACCCGGCCAGGTCGTGCGGGAGCGGCGCAACCTTGCCGTTCGCGTCGCGGTTGAAGAGGAAGAACTCCAGCTCCGGTCCCATGTTGACGATGAAGCCGAGCTTCTTCGCGCGCTCGACCTGGCGGCGCAGGACGAAGCGCGGGTCGCCCACGAACGGCTCGCCGCGCGGTGTGAAGACGTCGCAGATGATCCGGGCGGTCCCGCGCGACCCCGACGCCGGCTGCCACGGGATCTCCGCGAACGTGCTCATATCCGGCATGAGGTACTGGTCCGACTCGGCGATCCGGGTGAACCCCTCGATCGACGAGCCGTCGAACCACGTCCCGTGCTTGACCGAGCCCTCCAGCTGGTGGATCGGGATCGTGACGGCCTTCACGATGCCCAGCACATCGGTGAACTGGAGCTGGATGAATCGGATGCCATCCGCCTGGGCCTTCTTGATGATCGCCAGCGTGGCGTCGGCCAATTCGTCCTCCCTGGGGCACGGGCGGGGAGCCGTCCGGTCCGCTCGTCTGTGGGCGGCAACCCGGCCCGGCACGCGGGCCGAGCCGGGTGCGCCGACCTCAATACTGGAACAGCAGCTCGCGGTACTTCGGGAGCGGCCACAGGTCGTCGGCGACCAGCGTCTCGAGCTCGTCGGCCACCGCGCGCAGCGCGTCCTGGGCCGGGATGACCCGGTCGCAGAACGCCTTGGCCTCCGCGTGCACGGAGTCGGCCTTGTGTGCAGCCTTCTGGGCCTTCTCGAGCGCATGGATCGCGTCGACAAGCCCGTCGGCCAGGGCCGTCACCGCGGTCGCGACCGCGGTGACGCCCTTCGACCCGGAGACGCCCGCGAGCTCGCCCAGGTATCGGACGGCCGCGGGCAGGATCATGGTCCTGGCCATATCCAGGGCGCAGTTCGCCTCGATGTTCTGGACCTTGACGTAGCGCTCCCAGTTGATCTCCACCCGGGCGGCCAGCTCGCGCTCGGAAAGCACGCCGAACTTCGAGAAGAGCTCCCTGGCCTTCGGCGTCGTCAGGGCGGGGAGCGCATCGACGGTCGTCCTGTTGTTGGGCAGCCCCCGCCGGGCAGCCTCCGCGTGCCACTCCTCCGCGTAGTTGTTGCCCTCGAACAGGACCTGCTTGTTCTCCCGGACGATGCCCGAGAGGATCGTGGTCAGCCCCTCGAAGTCGCCGTGCTCGAGCTTCTCGAGGTCGTCCGCGAGCGTCGCAAGGGAGTCCGCCACGGCGCTGTTGAGGACGGTCTGGGGCCAGTAGATGGGCGCCGACGAGCCGACCGCGCGGAACTCGAACTTGTTGCCCGTGAACGCGAACGGCGAGGTGCGGTTGCGGTCGGTGGCGTCCTTCGGCAGGACCGGCAGCGAGGTGACGCCGAGCTCCAGGTCGCCGCCCTTCTTGGAGGCCGACGCGGCCCCCTTCTCCAGCTGCTCGATCACGTCCTCGAGCTGCGAGCCGAGGAAGATCGAGACGATCGCTGGGGGCGCCTCGTTCGCGCCCAGGCGGTGATCGTTGCCGGCGTCGGCGATGCTCGCGCGCAGGAGGTCCGCGTGGACGTTGACCCCGCGGATGACCGCCACCAGGAAGGCCAGGAACTGCGCGTTCGCATGCGGATCGTGGCCAGGATCGAGGAGGTTCTCGCCTTCGTCCGTGGCCATCGACCAGTTGTTGTGCTTGCCCGAGCCGTTGATCCCGGCGAACGGCTTCTCGTGCGCCAGGAACATGAGGTCGTGCTGGCGCGCGAGACGCCGCATCATGCTCAGGACGACCATGTTGTGGTCGGATCCGACGGACGTCGGCTCGTACACCGGGGCCATCTCGAACTGGGCGGGCGCCACCTCGTTGTGGCGCGTCTTGGACGGGATGCCCATCCGCCAGAGCTCGCGGTCGAGGTCCATCATGAACGCGAGCATCCGCTCGCGGATCGTGCCGAAGTACTGGTCCTCCAGCTCCTGGCCCTTGGGCGACGGGGCGCCGAAGAGCGTGCGCCCGGTCAGGACGAGGTCGGGGCGCTGCTCGGCGAGGCGCCGGTCGACGAGGAAGTACTCCTGCTCGGGCCCGATGTTCGTGAACACCCGGCTCGCCGTGGTGTTGTCGAACCAGCGCAGGACACGCAGCGCCTGGGTGCCCAGCGCCTCCTGCGAGCGCAGCATCGGGATCTTGTGGTCCAGCGCCTCGCCGGTGTAGGAGACGAACGCGGTCGGGATCGTGAGCGTCACGCCGTTGGGCTCGACCTGCAGGAAGATCGGGCTCGTGAGGTCCCAGGCGGTGTAGCCCCGGGCCTCGAACGTGGAGCGGATGCCGCCCGAGGGGAACGAGCTCGCGTCCGGCTCGCCCTGCAGCAGGTTCCTGCCCGAGAACTCGGCGACGGTCTGGCCGTCGCCCGTCGGGTTCAGGAAGGAGTCGTGCTTCTCGGCCGTCGAGCCGTTCATCGGCACGAACCAGTGCGTGTAGTGGGTCGCCCCGTGCGAGAGCGCCCACTCCTTGACGCCGTGGGCCACCGCGTCGGCGATGACGGAGTCGAACGGCTCCAGGCCGTCGATGGTGCGCCGGAGCCGCTTGAAGATCGGCTTCGGCAGGTACTCCCGCTGGGCGACCTCGCTGAACACGTAGCTGCCGTAGATCTCCTCGCCGGCGTGCTCCAGGTAGTCCTGGGTCGAGGCGACCCGGTGGTTGGAGATCGACTCGATGGCGGTGTGACGGGCGGTCATGGGGCTCCTATCTCGACGGGCGGCAGCCGCACCTCCGCCTGCCGACGGGGTACGTTGGCGCTCCGGGGTCGCCCATGGCGGGCAGGGCGAAGACGACGCAAATGGGTTCGGTCAAGAAGGTACCGGACCGGGTACGGCAGTCCAAGGCCCTGCCGCGGAAGACTCCGAAATGTCCCGGAACCGCAACTCGCCTCCGGTCGTGTCTCCACGCTCGACCGGCGTCCGGGTCAGCGGGTTGGATGCCGCCGCGCGACGAGGTCGGCGAGGAGCGCCCCGAGTTCGCGGCGCAGGTCCACGTACCGGTCGGCATGCGCGGCCAGGCGGACCTCGCCGGCCGGCGCGACACGCACCCAGACGCGCCGGCGCGGGAGGTAGAACGTGATCGCGAGCCCCAGGACCAGCAACAGGAAGCTGGTCCACACGATGGGTGCCCCCGGATCGCGCCGGGCGATGATCCCCGAGTAGGCGGCGATGGCGTCCACCCGCACAGTGAAGTCCACGTTCGCGGGGGCGGCCGAATCGCCCGGCCCCGCGAGCCCCTGGAACAGCGTCTCGTACGTGCTCGGGTTGCCGGCGGCGTCGAGGGCGGTGGGCCGCACCGCGACCACGAAGAGCGGCTTCGGCATGCCGGTTCGCGCCATCACGAGCTGCACCACCGCGTCGCGGCCAGGCACGACCAGCTGGCCGGTCGGGAGCCCCCCCGCGGACGCGTCGAGCGGCACGGGGCCCGACCAGAGGAGGCCGCCGTCCAGCGCCCGGATCGTGAGGTTGATCGCGGGCCCGAAGAAGTTCTGGTGGAACGTGTAGCCGGCCGCACTCAGCGGGTCGTTGACCCGGATCGTCTTCCGGGCGATCTCGCGACCGCCCTGGTAGACCGCGAGGTCCGTCGCGAAGTCGGTGAAACGGCCGCTGTCGTCGCGCGGCGCATCGAACGCAATGTTCTTGACGCTCACGAGATCGGCGGTCCCGATGCTCCCGATCGGGATGGCTTGTCCCACCGGGAGCAGGAGACCGGCCTCGAACCCGAACCGGCTCGTCACCGCGGCCGCGAGCAGGAAACCGACGAGCCCGGCGTGGCTGATGAGCGTCGCCATCCGCACGTACTGGTGGCGGTCGCCGTAGACGTAGCGCGATCCGTCGGCCGCTACCTCCTCGCGGACGCGGAACCGGGCACGGCGCAGCGCAGCGCGCACGTCGTCGGCATCGAGCCCCTCGGCGATCACGGCGCGCTCGGGCAGGCCCGGGTCGTAGAACGCGTCCGCCTGGCGAACGCGCACGTGACGGGACTGGCGCCACAGGCGCGGAGTGCGGTCCAGCGTGCAGACGACAATCGAGACGACGAGCAGCCCAAGCAGGAGCGTGAACCACCACGCACTGAAGACGCGGAAGAGCTGCACTCGCTCGAGGAACGCGACGGCACCCGCCCCGAGCGACGGCTCCAGGCGAGCTCGGACCACGTTCATCTGCTCGGCGTAATCGGCCGCGCTGCGCGCGGCGATCGAGGGCAGCTGCGGCAGGATGATCCCGACCACCCCGGCGAGCGCGATCGCGACGATCTGGACGACGGCGAACCGCACCGAGGTCAGGAGCCCGTAGACGCCCCGCCCCGCCCGTGCGACCGGGTTCGCCGGACGGCGCGCGAGGATCGCCGGGCCGCCGCCCGGCAGGAGGCGTGTCGTTGCCACGGTCAGGCGGTCGCGGGGGTCGCGGGGGCTGCGGCGGGGGCGGGGGCTGGGGTGGTCTCGCGCGCGGCGGCCGCTGGCGTCTCCCGCGCGGCGGCCGCGGCGCGAGCGGCGGCCAGCGCTCCCTCGACATCCGCCTGCAGGTCTGCGGCGTCCTCCAGCCCGACGGAGATCCGGAGGAGCCCCGGCGCGATCCCGGCGTCGGCGAGCTGAGCCGACGTCAGCTGGCGGTGCGTCGTGGAGGGCGGGTGGACCACGATCGTGTGGATGCTGCCGAGCGAGGCCGTCCGCTCGGGGATGCGCAGGGCGTCGATGAACGCGCGGCCGGCCGCCGCACCGCCGGACAGCTCGACCGCCAGCATCCCGCCGCCGCCGGCCAGCTGCCGGGCTGCCACCGCATGCTGCGGATGCGACGGCAGCGCCGGGTACCACACCCGTTCCACGCCCGGAGCGCTCTCCAGCAGCTCGGCGAGCACGGCCGCGGTGGCCGCGTGGCGCTCCATCCGGATCGCGAGCGTGGGAATGCCGCGCAGGACGAGAAACGCGCTGAAGGGCGCGAGCGTGCCGCCCGTGTCGACGTGGAGCGCCCGAACCGCGTCGATGAGCGGCAGGCTCCCGGCGACCGCGCCAGCGAGCACGTCGGAGTGGCCCGAGAGGTACTTCGTCGCGGATTCCACGACGAGATCGGCGCCGAGCGCGAGCGGCCGACACAGGTACGGTGACGCGAACGTGTTGTCCACGATGACCGTCGCGCCGTACCGGTGCCCCAGGCGCGTCAGGTCCGCGAGGTCCGGCACCACGAGCGTCGGGTTCGAGATGGTCTCGAGATAGAGGATGCGCGTCGGCGCCGCTGCGAGCGCCGCTTCGACCGCCGTGGGGTCCGCGACATCCACGAACGTGGTCTCGACCCCGCCGCGCAACAGGACATTCGACAAGAGGCTCCGGGTCGTGCCGTAGAGCGCCCGGGTCGCCACGATTCGGTCGCCGGCCCTGACCTGGGACGCCACGGCGAGGTGGATGGCGGCCATCCCCGTCGCTGCCGCGAACCCGGCGTCGGCGCCGTGGAGCGCGGCGAACGTATCCGCGAGGACGTCGACCGTCGGGTTGCCCAGCCGGGCGTAGACGTACCCGGGCTGCCGGCCTGTCGTCACCGCGCCCAGCTCGTCGGCGTCCGCGCTCGCGAACGTGACCGCCTGGTAGATCGGGACCGACGAGGGCGGCTGGTCCACGCGCGGGACGCGTGTCGCCGCCCGGATCGCGCGCGTGGTGAACCCGTCGTCCATCGCCGGATCCTACACCGACACCCGGCTGTGTCCCGCCGCGCCCGGCTGCATCCGTCAACCGGCCGCGTCGCTACACCGCCACCGGGCCGAACTCGACTCAACCGGCGCGGCTCATCCCCTCGTTCATCGAGATGGGCGCCCGACTTCCCGGCACTCGCGAGGACGGCAGGATGACGGGCGTCATCTCGCCGGCCCGGGCGTACGGCCCGCCGATCCGGTTCTTCCCGCGCTGCTTCGCTGCGTACATCGCCTCGTCGACGGCATCGACGAGCTGGTCGAGCGTCGTGCCATCGTCGGGCCACGCCACCAGCCCGATCGAGACGCTGACCGAGACCGGCTCGTCGCGCTCGATCACGCGCATCGCCGCGACACCCTGGCGGATCTTCTCGGCAACCACGAACGCTCCCGTCGGGTCGGTCTCGGGCAGGAGAACCACGAATTCGTCGCCCCCGAGGCGCGCCGAGGTGTCGATCCGCCGGACGCCGGCGCGGATGACGTCGGCCACACCGGCGAGCACGCGATCGCCGGTGCGATGCCCATACGAGTCGTTGACGCCCTTGAGGTTGTCGAGGTCCGCCATCAGCAGGCAGAAGCCGCGCCCGTAGCGCGTCCCCCGCTCGATCTCGCGCTCCGTGACGGCGATCAGGTAGGCCCGGTTCGCGAGGCCAGTGAGGGCGTCGGTCGTCGAGAGCCGGACGGCCGCCTGCCGAGTCTGTCGCTGCTCGCGGGCGACGACCATCGCGACGTACGCGAGCAGGACGAGGGAGACGAGGTTGACGCCGACGACCGCGATGAGCGCAATGTCGGGGCCGCCCCGCGGGAGCTCGACCGCGATGGTGACAAGGTAGCTCGACGCGGCGAGGAGGACGAGGGCAACCGTTGCGGCGGGCGGCACGACCAGGGCCGCCCCGACGACGATGAGGACGAAGGCGAAGAAGAACGGGCTTCCACCCCCACCGGTGAGCAGCACGATGAGGGTGACGAACAGGATCGAGACCGCGCCCTCGACGAGGTACTTGGCGCGGCCGAGCGCGCCGGTGGGCAGGAGGTCGTGCGCGACGAGGATGAACAATCCGGCGATACCGAGGATCGCGAAGACGGCGCTCTGGCGGTCGGTCCACAGGCCGCTCGCCGAAACGAGGATGGCCGTCGAGATGATCCAGGCCCAGCCGGCGATCCGCACCACGCGGTCGTACGCCGCGATCGGGACGCCGTCGGCCACGCCGCTGCCCCCGTCGAGCGAGGTCAGCGCCCGGAAGTCGATCGAGGCGAGCGACGCAACGGAACGCGGCCGCGCGGCGCTCCGGCGCCGGTGCTGGATGAGCAACGCGACGAGGACGGCGAGCAGGCCTCCGTCCACCACGCCGGCCATGATCAACCCCAGCAGAAGGCCGACGTCGGACACGCTGCTCCTCGGTGTGGGGCGTTCGTCCACGATCCTGTGGGGACGTCCTGCCCTGCCGCGGCATTCTAGTCGCGGGGGACCCGCACCGATCGGCCGTGCCGCAGGCCGGTCCTCACGAGTTGGGAGAATGCCCAGTCTCAGCCCACGGGAATCCCGGGCCGGAGCATTGCGACCCCGGGCGGCCGTCTGCTAGCGTCCGAGCCAGTGGGCGGCGGGCGCCCACGCACGGGGAGGACGGCCACCCATGTCGCAGCAGGCTCAGCTGCGGCTGCGCACCGGCGAGGTGCGGAGCCCCTCGACCGAGATCACCGAGCTCGACAAGCGGATCATCGAGCACCTCCAGCAGGACGGCCGGCGCCCGTTCACCCAGATTGCGGCTGCCCTCGGGGTCTCGGAAGCAACGGTGCGTGCGCGCACCAATCGCCTCGTCGAACGCGACATCCTCCAGATCGTGGGGGTCACGGACCCGCTGAAGCTCGGCTTTCAGCAGCAGGCCATGATCGGGGTGCGCTGCGAGGCGTCCGAGCTGCTCACGGCCGCCGACGTGATCAACGGATTCCCCGAGGTGGACTACCTCGTCGTCACGGCGGGATCGTACGACCTGCTGGTCGAGGTGGTCTGCGAGGACAACGAGGCGCTCCTCCAGTTCCTGACCGAGAAGCTGCGCCGGGTGCCGGGCGTCCGCGAGACCGAGACGTTCGTCTACCTGCGGATGCTCAAGCAGGTCTACACGTGGGGGACGCGGTAGCAGGTCGCCCCCGGCCGCGTGGCACGGCCGCCGCGGCCGCGCAGGTGGGTCGTCCGCTCACCGGTCCAGGGCCTCGAGGACCGGGGCGAGCGCGTCGAGGGACGCGAGCGTGATCGGGTCCACCACGAGCTGGACGTGCGAGATCCCCTGGGCCGCGAACGCTCGCAGGACGTTGGCGATCGCGTCGGGGCTGCCCGAGACGGGTTCGATCGGCGCCCGGCCCGACTCGCCCATGAGCCGCCCCGACCCGCCGGGAAGGCGGACCTGGACGGCGAGCGTGCGCGCGACGGTGGCCGGATCGCGGCCGGCCTCATGACAGGCGCCGTCGACGCGATCCCGGAGCACGGGAACGCCCGCCGGGACATTGCCGAACGCGTCGAACCAGGCGTTCCACGCATCCACGTGCGGGACGGTGATCGCGAGCATCCGCTCGCCCGACGAGCCGATCATGAGCGGTGGCCCACCCGGCCGCGGCCGCGGCGCCAGCTCGCAGTCGCGGGCCGTGAAGTACGTGCCGGCGAAGTCGATCGCCCCCTCGCGGAGGAGCGTCCGCACGATCGTGAACGCCTCCTCGAAGCGGCTGATCCGGTGGTCGAACGGGAAGCCGAACGCGCGGAACTCCGTTTCGTTCCAGCCGGCCCCAAGGCCAAGCACCAGCCGGCCGCCGCTGATCTCGTCCACCGTGGCCGCCTTCTTCGCGAGCATCGCCGGGTTGTGAAACGCGGTCGCGGCGACCAGCGGACCGAGCTGAACGCGCGAGGTGACCGCGGCGAGGCCGGCAAGGATCGTCCATGCCTCCCACGGCCCCCGCGCCAGCTCGTCGCGCCGCCGGTAGAGCAGGTGATCGCCGTACCAGATCGCGTCGAAGCCCAGCTCCTCGGCCCGGAGCGCGAGCGCCCGGAGGTCGGGCCAGCGGGCCTCCCACTCGATCTCCGGGAGCTGGATCCCGACCGCGAGCGGCCGGCGGCCGTTGCGGGGTCCGGGAAGGGCCGTCACGCCACGATCCCCGGGCCCCACCAGACGGACGCCGCGATGATCAGGTAGAGCCCGATCAGGGCGAGCCCCTCGAGCCAGTTCGATTCGCCGTCGAAGACGATCACCGCGGCCAGGATGGCCGAGATCGCCACCGCGCCCGCAAGGAGCGGCGTCACGGCCAGCGTCAGCGGCGCCGCACCCATCAGCATCGAGATGATCACGAGCGCCGGCGTCAGGGCGATCGCGACCTGGAGCGACGAGTTGAGGATCAGGCTCACCGCGAGCTCGGCCTGGTTGCGCGCGGCTGCCTGGATACCGACCACGTTCTCCACGGCGTTGCCGGCGATCGCCACCACCACGAGCCCGGCGAACGCCTCCGACATCCCCAGGGTCGCCATCGCGGGCCGGAGCGCCCCGACGAACCACTCGGAGACGAAGGCCGCGGCGATGGCCGCCCCGGCGAGCACGGCGAGGGCGAGCCATTGCGGCCAGAGATGTCCGGGGCCCTCCGCCTCCACGACTGCCGCGGCGGAGGTGCGCGGCGCCGGCCGGGTGTCGCCCCGGATGGCCGCGGCCGAGGTGGGCGGCGCCGGCCGGGTATCGCCACGGATCGAGTAGACCAGGGAACCCGCAAAGACCACGAGGAGGACGATCGAGACGACGACCGACAGCTCCGCGGCGTGGCCGGCATCGGGCGCGCCGACCTCCGTGGCGAGTGTCGGGATGACCAGCGAGCCGACCGCGAGGAGCAGAAGCGTCGCGATCGAGCGGCTCGCCCGAGCCCCGAACCGCTGCGTTCCGTGCTTGAGCCCACCCACGAGAAAGGCCGCGCCGAGCACGAGGAGGCTGTTGGCGAGGATCGACCCGATCAGCGCGAACTGGACCACCACCACCAGGCCGGCCTGGAGGCTGAACAGCGAGATGAACAGCTCGGGCAGGTTGCCGAGCGCGGACTGCAGGATCCCCGTCACGGACGGGCCCTGCCGCGCGCCCAGCTGCTCGGTCCCCTCCCCGACCAGCGAGGCGAGCATCGCGAGCGCGACCGCAGTCACGGCGAACGTGGCGACGGGCGCCCCGTTGCCCACGACGAGCCCGGCCGACGCGACCGTGGCGACGATCGCGAGGGCAAGGAGGATGCGGGTCTTCCGTTCGAAGTGGTCGAGGATCGCCACGCGCTCCCCCGGGCTGCGGCGGCGCAGTGCCGCCGGTCAGCGGAAGGGTGCCACGTCGCGCCGTCGGGCGTCGAGGGGCACGTGGCCGCCTGGAGTCAGCCGGCCGTTTCGTCTGGCAGCAAGGGGGTGACGTAGAGCGTGAACGAGGCGCCGCCCGAGGTGAACGGGGTGGCCTGCGACGCGGCCGACAGCAGGGGCGCGAGGCGTGCGGCATCGGCGCCACCGACCAGGCCGACGCGGAGACCGGTGATGCCGCGGTCGGGCACGGCGGCCTTGCCGAACGACGCAAGCGGCGTCGCGAGTGGCCAGGCGACTGGCCGCTGCGCAATCGCCGGGTCCGCGACCACCGGTGCCCCGGGCGCCACGAAGAGCCGGTACCCGGCTGGGACGTACAGCGCGTCGTCGGCGGCCGGCCCGCCCCATGTGTCCGCCGCGTCTGTCAGCCGCGTGAGCAGGGCGAGCGCCGCGACCCGCTGCGGGTCGGGCGAGCCGCCAGGCTGACCCGGCCCGTGACCGCCGACGCCGAGGGCGGGGAACCGGGTGGCAATGGTCCGACCGCCGGCTCGCACGCTGAAGACCGTGTCCGCGGCGTCCGCTCCGATCCCGGGGTTCGTGCCGCCTCCGGCGTCGAGACCGGCTGCCGAGATGGCGGAGCGGATCGCAGCGACCCCTGCGGGACCGACCGTCCGGACCGACTCGACGGGCACCAGCGGCGCCGGATAGATCGCGATGACGGGGGCGGGCGTGAAGATCCTGCCGTCCGCGTAGACCGCGACCACCGGCAGCTGCCCCAGGTGCGCGGCCGGGCCGATGAACCCGCCCTCGATGGTCACGCGCAACACGAGCTGCGCGGCGGCCGCGGGCGTCGCCGACGGATCGGGCGACGGCGCCTCCGATGGCCCGGCCGAGGGAGCCGGGAGTGACGGCGTGGGGCTGGGCGTCGCCACGGGCGACGGGCTCGGCGTGGCGGCCGGAGCCGCTGCGCTGCACGCGGCGACGATGCCGGCAATCGAGAGGACGAGGGCCGCCGCCATGGCGGCCGGGGTTCGGGTGGACACGGGACCTCCGTCGAGTGCTTCGTCCGGCGCGGGGATCGCGACGCCGATGGGTGCCTCGACGCCGACCGGGCGCGCCCGGTTCCGCGCGGCGCCGGGCCGATGGAGCGCCCATCCTCGTGGGCGGCCATGATCCGGGACGGAGCCGCCAGGTCGCGCGAGCGCGGCCACTCGATGGGGCCCCTACGCGCCCCCGGAGACGGCCGGGATGACGTGGACGGTGGAGCCCGGTTGCACCGGCGTGTCGAGCCCGGCGAGGTCGCCGTCGACGAACACGTTGATGTGCTCGCGGATGGACGGGCCGGCCGTGGTGAGGCGGTCGGCGATTCCGGGCGCGATGCGGTCGAGCGCTTCGATCAGCTCGCGCACCGAGGTTGCCTCGACCGCGACGGGCCGCGGCACGCCAGGGAACAGCGCGAGGAGGGCGCGGCTCAGCAGGACTTCCGCCATGGCTCGTGGCCCGCTCAGCGCTCGACGATCGCCACGTCCACCGACGCGATCGGCGGCAGGTTCTCGGCGACGACGGTCCACGTCTCGCCTTCGTCCGCCGAGCCGTAGAGCTGGCCGGTGGAGGTCCCGACGTACACGCCGGCCGGTTCGAGGTCGTCGACCGCCATCGCCTCGCGCAGCACCGAGATGTAGCCGTCCCGGGGTGGCAGGCCGCGGTCCAGGCGGGTCCAGCTGGCTCCGCGGTCGCGCGTCCGCCAGACCGCCGGCTTCGCGTCCGGTGCGAAGCGTCCCTTGTCTGCGCCGTTGAGCGGCATCACCCAGGCCGTTCCCGGGTCGCGCGGGTGGACGCCGATCGGGAAACCGAAGTCCGAGGGGAGGCCCGGCGTGATCTCCGTCCACGTGCTGCCGGCGTCGTCCGAGCGGTAGACGCCGCAATGGTTCTGCTGGTAGAGGGTCGACGACCCGCCCGCCGCCAGCGCGAGCTTGTGGACGCACTGGCCGAACTCGGGCGCCGGCCCGGGATAGAAGTCGGCGCGCACGCCCTG
Source organism: Candidatus Limnocylindrales bacterium (assembly GCA_038214375.1). Classification (GTDB taxonomy): domain Bacteria; phylum Chloroflexota; class Limnocylindria; order Limnocylindrales; family CSP1-4; genus CTSoil-043. The sequence goes on along the minus strand of JBBQRX010000024.1, from coordinate 29,842 downwards.
GTTGCGCGTGCTCCAGGTCGCCCCGCCGTCGCGCGTCTCGAACACCCCGACGGAGCTGATGCCGACCCACAGGTGGGCCGCGTCGGCCGGATCCGCGATGATCGTGTGGCAGATGAGGCCGCCGTTGCCCGCCTGCCATTCCGGCCGGCTCGGATGGGCCCGCAGGCCCTCCACGTGGGTCCACGTCCGCCCGCCGTCCTCGCTCCGGAAGAGGCCGGCCGGCTCGACGCCGGCGTACACGGTGCCCGCGGCGGCGGTCAGGTTCCAGACCTTCGTGAGGCTCGGCCCGGCGTCCCCGTAGGTCAGGCCGGCGGACGAGTGGGTCCAGGTCGAGCCCAGGTCATCGCTCCGCCAGACCGCCGGCCCGAACCAGGGCGAGCCACCGCCCGCGAGGATTGCCCCGTCGGAGCGGTCATAGCTGACGTCGTGGATCGAGAAGCCCTCGCAGAACGGCCCGCGGATCGACCAGCTTCGCCGCGACGGTTCGCCATCGAGGATGAAGGCGCCCTTCCGGGTCCCGATCAGGAGCTCGACCGCACGCGACATCGTTGTACCCCCCGCTGGCTTGTGTCGACGCCAAGGGTAGCGCCCGACGAGCGCGACGTCAGCCGCGCGACCGCCTGGCGGTTCCTCCGGACGGCGGTGAACAGCGACCGCATGATGGGCACCGGAGCGGCCGGTTGGCAGATCGCGATCGACCCGCCGGTGCCGGGCACATGACGCCACGTGTGCGACGACGTGGTGGGCACGGCTCGTCGACTTCGGCTCTCCACGTTGGGCACCACACTGGCAACGAAGTCAACTCCCGGGTTGCCCAATGGCCGGATGTCGCTTCGCGAAAGTGCGCGTTCACGCTTGACAAACCGCACGTCACCGGGCGTTTGGACCGGACTAATCTCGCACTTCGCACGACGTCTCCGAGCTGAGACGCCGGCGATGCTGGTTGCCACGGGATCCGGCTCTTCACCGCCGCGGACGCTTGGGTCCTTCGGCCCTTGCCTGCCCAACCTGACGGGCCGGGCCGTTGCGGGACGTCAGAAGACGACGCGCGTCCCGAGGATGTCCTCCCGAGTGCCCCGGCCGCTGAGGGCACGGGCGAACTCGAGGGCGTCGACATCGGCGCCGGGCTGCCCCTCGCCCTTCGCCCACCGTCCACCAGCAGGCCCGACCAGGCACAGGCTGAACGGGCGTCCATGTCTGGCGGCCCAGTCGAGGACGCAGTCCTCGACGATCCGGCCGTCGTGCTCGCGGCTGAGCGCCATCTCTCGCCCTGTCGCCCGAGTGATGTCGACGCGGTGCATCCAGGTGTCCCGGGTCAGGATCACCTCGAACAGCTCGCGTAGCGTGAAGCGCCCGCCGTCGTCATCCATCGACATCGGGACCCACCGGAGGCGTCGTCGCCAGCGAAGTGCCCCGGGGAGGGCGGCTGCATACCGGGCGATCAACTCTGCCGTCGTCGCCCCGCTCCGCTCCCAGACCTGGACGGCGTTCGCGCCGTCGACTGGGAGGGGGCCACCGGCGTCGCCGCGTCTGCGCATCGCGGCCCCGCGCCGGTACTGGTGGAGCATCTCCAAGGGGTTGGCATACCCCTCCGCAGCGCCGACAAGGTGGCCCACCATGTCCCGGACGTCCCACGCCGCGCAGTCAGTCCGCCTGCCCCAGTCGTCACCCTCCAGCGTGCGGAGCAGCTCGAGCATGCGCGCGTACTCGGCTTCGGCAAGAGCCCAGACCTCGCTGCCGGCGATCCGTTGCCCGGAGCCGCTCGGCGCTGGAGGCCCGGCGCGTGTCGTGGACGTCGTCATGCGTCAGTACGTCGTGTCATCGACGAGGTCTACCACGCGGATGGGAGTGCCGGCAGACGGTGAATGGTGGTCGGGGCGGTGGGATTCGAACCCACGACCTCGTGCTCCCAAAGCACGTGCGCTACCACTGCGCTACACCCCGCCTGATTCGTGCCCGCGAAGCGCATGTGCTTCGCGACGGACGTCCAGAAGACTAGCCTACACCGCTGGATTCCATGGCCTCGGGCCGCGTGCGCCGGCACGAGCCGTCCACAGCTCGACGACCAACCACCCCGCGAGAAGCACGAGGAGGGCGTTGCGGATCAGCAGGGCCGCGATCATCGGCGTCTCGAGGCGCTCGAGCCCCGAGTAGTCGGTCGTGTAGATCGCGGTCGAGAGGGCCGTAACGGCGATGAGCAGCCGGCGCAGCCGAAGCGGGAGGACGATCGCGAAGGGCAGCAGCCAGATGACGTATTGCACGGACAGGACCTTGCTTCCCACGAGGAGGGCCGCGACCGCCGCGACCGACGCGAGCCCGAGGCTGGCGCCGGGCACGCGACCAAGCCGCGCGTAGTCCCGCCGAAATCGCATCGCTGCGACCGCCGTGACGATGCCGACCAGCGCCGCCATCTCGATTACAGAAGCGGCGACAAGCAGCTCGGAACCGGGCGCCCGCACCTGGACCGACCCGAACGCAGAGGCGACGTCGACGGGCTGGCCCACCAGCACGTGGAGCCCCAGCAGCAGCCCGGCTCCGAGGCTCTCGATCTGCAGGCCACGGTCCTGCTGGTAGAACAGCCACTGGAGCGAGGCATGGCCCGCGAGGGCCCATGCTGCCGCCATGACGAGGACCACAACCGAGGCACAGCCGACCACGAGTCGAACGAACCCGGCCCGGTCGCGCCCGGCGAGTGCGTACACGCCGAGGACGGGCAGGAGGGCGATCGGGTAGAGCTTGAGCATCGTCCCGAGCCCGATCGCGACGCCTGCGGCGCCGGAGCGCCGGTCCACGACCGAGACGGCGACAAGGACCGCCAGGACCGGCCAGAGATCGTAGCGAAGCGCGACGGACGCCCAGGCGAGACCGACCAGCACCGCCCAGAGCACCAGCGTGGAGCGCGACCTTCCGGTCGCCTGGAACAGCAGCCAGCCTGCGGCGACGGCCAGCGCCCCCTCGACAGTGGCGAACCGCCAGATGTAGCCGAGGTCGTCGATCCCACCGCCAGGTGCCGCCAGGAGTGGCAGGGTCATCGGCACGAGGGCGAGTGGCGGGTATTCCACGCTGAAGTCGAGATACGGGATCGATCCCCCCAGCAGCTGGAGGCCGTATCGGCGGTAGACGGCAAGGTCGCTCGCGAAGATGAGCCTGGTCTGCTCCGGGGTCAGGGCGACGATCAGCACCAGCAGGACAAGCGGTGCGACGAGCAGCACGACGACCGGGGCACGACGCGGATCGAGGCGGGTCACGAAGGCGGGCACGCGCACATGTTCGCTCGCGGGGTGTCCGGCAATCCAGCGAAGATGCCAATCTCGCGGCCTGGGGACGTGAACGCGACCATCGGCGACGCGTGCCCGAGGCCAGTTCGTGACATCTGTCTCTGGACGCCCACCCGGCGGCCGTGCACCCTCGGCCGAGGCGCGGGGGCGAGGGGCCACAGGTCGTCCAGGGAGTGATCGAGATGCAGCACGGCCACAAGCTCACCCATCCGCCAGGGCTCGATCTCTCGGAGCGGCTCGACCCTTCGGGGATGCCGTGCGTCGAATCCGCCCCGACCCGAGCGCCTGCTGCGCCGGCGCGGCGGCGGCACTCCCGAACGCTCCCGGGACTCTCCCCCACGTCCGTCATCGCATCGGTCGAGGAAATGGCCGCGGAGGACGGCGGCGACTGGTTCATCTGGGGATGCGTCGATGATCGCCCGGTCCTGTTCGCGGTCGAGGCGGGTGCAGCCGCGGAGATGGTCGGCCTGGTTGCCGCCGGGGAGATGGCGACGGCGATCATCGAGCCGTGGCAGGTGATGCTCGAGCGGCTCGACTGACGGCAGCGCCCGCGGCGGCGCCACGTACGCGCTACGGCAGCAGGGCCGGGATCGCCTCGAGCGGGACAGGGTTGGCAGCCAGGACCACCTCGGCCGCTGCCCGGATTCTCGGTGCGAGCGAGGCAACGAAGGTCCGGGCCACGGGCTTCTTGCCCTCCGCCACCGTGGTGTCACGCAACAGGAGCCAGCCGCCGACAACCCCGATCGCCATCTCGACCAGGTCGACGGCGTAGTAGTCCACGCGGTCGCGCTCGGGCAAGGCCTTGAGCCCGTCCACTGCCCGGCCGAACAGACCGGTCAGCTCGTCGAGGAGCGCCTTCTCGGTTGCCATGTCGGCCGGGTACTCGGCGGCCTGCCATTCGGCGAGCAGCGGATCGAGCGAGTGGTTGAGCAGCTTGCCGATGGCCGCGACGACCTGGAGCTGGCTCGTGCCCTCGTAGATGTTGGTGACGCGGACGTCCCGAAAGAGGCGCTCGATGTTGAACTCGCGGGTGTAGCCCACCCCGCCGTGCACCTGCATGGCCTGGTAGCAGACCCGGTTGCCCATCTCGGTGGCGCAGTACTTCACCATCGGGGTGAGGGTGTCGGCCAGGGCCTGGGCCTGCTTGTGACGTGCGCGGATCGCCGGGTCGGCGTCGGCACCGCCATCCGCCAGGGCCCGCTCGTAGACCTTCCACAGGTCCACCCACCGTCCAGTCTCGGCGAGGATGGCCCGCGTCGCCTGCAGGTCGACCTTCATGCCGAGCAGCAGCCGGGCCACGGCCGGCAGGGCCCGGATGGGCTTGCCGAACTGGATCCGCTCGCGCGAGTACTGGTCGGCCTCTCGATATGCAGCCTCGGCGATGCCGAGCGCCTGCGCGGCAACGGCCAGGCGTGCGCCGTTCATCAGGTTCATGGCGTAGCGCATGAGCCCGAAGCGGCGCTTGCCGAGCAGGATCGCCGGCGTGTTCGTGTACTGGATCTCGCACGTCGGCGACGCGTGGATCCCCATCTTGTTCTCGATGCGCCGGATCTTGACCGTGGCGTCCCGCTCGACCACGAACATGGAGAGGCCGCGCGCGTCCGTGGAACCTTCCTCGCTGCGGGCGAGGACCAGGGACACGTCCGCAAGCCCGTTCGTGATGAAGCGCTTGACGCCGTTGAGGCGCCACTCGCCGGTGGCCTCGTCCAGGGTCGCCCGCGTCGCGACGGAGCCGAGGTCCGATCCGGCGTCCGCCTCGGTCAGGACCATCGCCCCGGAAACCTCGCCGCGGGCGAAGCGGGGCAGGATCCGGGCTTTCGTCTCCGGATCGCCGTACTCCTCGAGCGACGAGGCGATCTCCTGGAGGCCGTACACGGTCATGAGCCCGCTCTCTGCCCGGGCCACCATCTCGACCATCATCTGGTAGATGGATTCGGGCAGGTTCAGGCCGCCGTGCTCGCGTGACAGCATGGCTCCGAAGAGCTCGGCCTGGCGAAGCGCCTCGATGGCGTCCAGCGTGGCGGCAGCATAGGTGACCTCGCCGTCGGCCCAGTGAGCGCCTTCTTCGTCGGCCTCGGCCGCGCGTGGCGCCACCCGCTCGCCACAGATCTCGCCGAGAACTTCGAGCACGATGCGGTAGCTGTCCACCGCGTCGGCGTAGTTGCGCGGAGCGGTGGGGTAGATGTCCGACTCGGCGTAGCCCTTCTCCTTGAGGTCGAGAACCTCGCGGAGATCGAGCTGCTCGAGGCGGAGCTGCAGGTCCGGGTTGTCGAGGAAGAAGTTCTCGCTCATTCGGCTTCCTGGTGGTCCATGCTGCGCTCGCGCAGGGCCTTGATGATCATGGGCAGGACCTCGCCGACGTCGCCCACGATGCGGTAATGCGCGATCTGGAGCATCGGCGCCGTTGGGTCGGTGTTGATGGCGATGATCTTCGACGACTGGTCCATCCCGGCCCGGTGCTGGATTGCGCCGGAGATGCCCGCGGCGATGTACAGACGTGGCCGGACCGTCGTGCCGGTCTGCCCCACCTGGTGCTCGCGGCCGATCCAGCCCGCGTCAACCGCCGCGCGCGAGGCGCCGACCTCGCCGCCGAGCAGGTTGGCCAGGTCGCGCAGGAGGGCGAACTCTTCGGCGTCGGAGATTCCGGCGCCCCCCGCGACGATCACCGGCGCGTCCTTGAGCTTGACGGTCGTGTGGCGGACCTGCCTGCTCAGGACCTCGAGGGCGAAGTCGCCCGGCTCGAACGCGGGCACCACGGCCTCGACGATGCCGGTCCGGCTCGCGTCCGCGGTCGGCATGCGCATGACACCCTCGCGGACCGTGGCCATCTGGGGCCGGCTGTTCGGGTTCACGATCGTGGCGACGAGGTTGCCGCCGAAGGCGGGCCGGATCTGGAACAGCAGGTTCTCGAACGTCCTGCCTTCGCGCCTGCTCTCGTAGTCGCCGATCTGCAGGTCGGTGCAGTCCGCGGTCAGGCCGCAGCGCAGGGCGCTGGCGACGCGCGGCGCGAAGTCCCGGCCGTTGGGCGTGCCGCCGACCAGGAAGATCTCGGGCTGGCGCAGCCGCGCCTCGGTGATCGCTACCCGGGCGTATGGGAGGGTCCGGTAGAACGCCAGCTCCGGGTGGTCGGCGAGCAGGACGCGATCGGCGCCGTGACCGATGACGTCCCGCGCCAGCCCGTCGACGTCGTGCCCGCAGAGCAGGCCAACCACCTCGTAGCCCAGCGGACCTGCCAGCTCGCGGGCCTTTCCGGTCAGCTCCAAACTCACGTCGGCGATGCGGCCGTCCGCGTGCTCGATGAAGACCCAGATGCTCTTCTGCTCGGTCATGGCCGCCTACCCGACGATGTATTCGTGGACGAGCTCCGCCACCATGGCGGCGATCGCCTCGGGCGTGGGCTGGACCGTCTTGCTCTCGGTGCTCTCGAGGACCACGAAGTTGATCCGATGGACCTGCGTGGGCGAGCCGGCCAGGCCGATGCTCTCGGCGGCGGCGCCGATGTCGTCCGCGGTCCAGACCGGGATCTCCAGGTCGCGGGCGCCCAGGTACTCCTCGAGCGCCCCTTCGGTCTCGAACTCCGGCCACTGTTTCCGCAGCGCCGCGTGCTCGGCGGAAGTCGCGGCGAGCTTGTGCGCGATCCGGCGGCGGACAGAGGGCGGACGCGGCGTGTTGGCCGAGCCGACGACGGTCAGCAGGCACGGCATCTGGCAGCGGACGATCTCCGAGCCGGAGTCGAGGGCGCGCTGGGCGGTGATCCGGCCGTCGGCGATCTCCAGGATGGACTCGGCATAGGTGATCTGCGGGATGCCCAGCTTCTCCGCGGTCTGCGGACCCACCTGGGCCGTGTCGCCGTCGATTGCCTGGCGACCGGCGAGGACCAGGTCGTAGTGACCGACCTTCTCGATCGCCAGCTTCAAGGCGAAGGAGGTCGCCAGCGTATCGGCTCCCGCGAACCGGCGATCGGTCAGCAGGATGACCCTGTCAGCCCCGCGCCAGAGCGACTCGCGCAGGATGTTGGCCGCCTTCGGCGGGCCCATGGTGAGGACGGTGACCGTCCCGCCGTGGCGGTCCCTGACCTGGAGGGCCATCTCGAGGGCGTTGAGGTCCTCCGGGTTGAAGATCGCCGACAGGGCACCCCGGTTCATGGTGCCGTCCTGCGTCATCACCTCGCCGGTGATGTTGTGGGTGTCGGGCACCTGCTTGACCAGGACCACGCTGTCGATCGGTCGGGAGTCGGGCATCCAGGTCTCCGGAGATCGCCGGCCAGCGCCGGCGGGTGGGTATCGAGGTTCGCGGGGTTCCGGACGCCGGGTGCGGGGGACGGCTCCGGACGGCCGATGGGTTCCGCTGAAGGATAGCCGCGGGCCGGTCGGGTCGTACGTCCCCGCCAGGCTCAGGACGGCGGGACGAGCCCACGAGGCGGTGCGGTATCGTAGCCCCCATTCGGCACGGCTCCACGAAGGGATTCGACGGTGATCGCGCGATGACGACTTCCGGCCACCCGTCCCCGGAGCGGGACACCGTGCGCGTGGCCTTCTTTGCGCTCGGCGCCGTCTTCTTCGGCATCGCCGTGCTGGACCGGGCCCTGGGGCTCCTCGGGGGCTTCAGCTCGCTGGTGCTGACGATCTTCCTGACCTGGCTGTTCGTCTTCCTGATCAACCCGGTGGTGAGCAGCCTCGATCGTCGCCTGCCGCTGGGGCGCGGGCTGGCCGTGGCGGTGGCCTACGGCGGGGTGATCGCCAGCATCGCCCTGTTCGTGGTCGCGGTCGCACAGATCGGCGCGCGCGAGGCGGCCGACCTGGTCGGGCGGATCGACGAGATCACGGCCTCGATCGCGAACCTCGCGGGCGACATCCAGCGCGCGATCGGCATCGACCGATCGACCGTCGACCTGGCGGCGCTCGTCGGCGACCTCCAGCGGCGGACGCTGCCGACCGTGATCCAGGGGCTCGCCGACCAGACGCAGATGATCGCCGGCGGGGTTCTCTCGGTCTTCGGGACGCTCTTCATCGTCGTGGTGCTGTCGCTTTACGCCGTGGCCGACCCGGACGCCATCACCGGGATGATCCGCAGGATCGTCCCGAACCGGTACGCCGACACGCTCCTGATCGTTGAGCGCACGGTCGGCCGCGCGTTCCGTGGGTTCCTGCGCACCCAGGTCGTGCTGGTCCTCATCCAGATCGCGCTCACTGCCGTCCTCGGCGCGGTCTTCGGCCTTCCCTACCTGTTCCTGCTGACCGTCAGCACCGGCATGCTCATGTTCATCCCGTTCTTCGGCCCGCCGCTCGCCCTGATTCCGGTGGTCTTCGTCGCGCTCGCCTTCCGGCCCGACGTCGCGATCTTCGTGATCGTGATCCTCGTCGTCGGCCAGACGATCCTGGTCAACGCCATCCAGCCTCGACTCCTCCGCGAAGGCGTTGGCCTCCACCCGATCCTCGTCATCGTCGCGCTGCTCGTCGGGTCGCAGGTCGCCGGGCTGTGGGGCGCCATCTTCGGCATCCCGTTCGTCGCCGTCGCCAACCTGCTGCTGCGCTACGTCATCGACGCTCGCGCAGTGAACGAGGTCGAGGGCATCGAGCTCGAGGAGGTCGTGGCCGCGATCCAGGCCGAGAATCCGGAGGTCCACGTCGAGCAAGCCGTCTCGATGGCTGCCGAGCACGCGGAGGCGATCCTCGAAGCGGAAGCGGAGGAGGCCACGCTGCGGGAGTCGGCAGCTGCGGAGTCCACGCTGCGCGAGTCGGATCCCTCCTAGGCCGGCGGGCACGCGGGGCGACCGGGGGCGATCGCGTCGGGGCGTGCCATTCCGTCCGTCAGAACCCGAGGCGCTCCAGGATCGGGGCCATCCGGCGCGCCGCGCGGGCGCGATGCGAGACGGCCTGCTTGCGCTCGGGCGACCACTCGCCGACGGTCGCCCCGCCGGGCGACTCAGACGCCGGCTCGAAGATCGGGTCGTAGCCGAAGCCGTTCGAGCCCCGCGGCGCACGGGCGATCCGGCCGGCAAACGTGCCGTGGGTCAGTTCGACCGGCAGGCCCCCGCGTGGGCCCGCACGCTCGGGCAGCGCGAGCGCCAGCGCGCAACGGTAGCGTGCCCCGCGTGCGGTCGGGGCCAGACCGGCGAGCGCCGCGAGGAGCTTCGCGTTGTTCTGCTCGTCTGTCGCGTCCTCGCCGGCGTAGCGGCGCGTCCGGACGCCGGGACCGCTGCCCAGCGCATCGACCTCCAGGCCGGAATCGTCGGCGAGCGTCGGGAGCCCGGAGAGGCGCGCGTAGAAGCGGGCCTTGAGCGCCGCGTTCGCTGCGAACGTGGCGCCGGTCTCGTCCGCCTCCTCGGCGATCCCGACGTCGTCGAGCGAGACGAGGGTCGCGCGGGCGGGCCGGAGGAGGTCGCGCAGCTCGCCCAGCTTGTGGAGCGAGCGGGTCGCGACGAGGAGCCGCGGCCGCGCCGTCACCGCTTGACGGTGGCGATCGCCGCGGCCTGCGCCTCGAAGAGCCGCCCCAGCCCGACGTGCGCGAGGTCGAGCAGCCCGTCGAGCTCCTCGCGCGAGAACGCACGACCCTCGGCCGTGCCCTGCAGCTCGACGTAGCGGCCGGCGTCCGTGCCGACGACGTTGAAGTCGACCTGCGCGACGTGGTCCTCCGCGTAGTCGAGGTCGAGCACGTTCGCGCCGTTCACCATGCCGACGCTGACGGCCGCCACCTTGCCGATGAGCAGCCGCTCCATCCCGAACGTGATCAGCGCCGCCGCCAGCGCGACATACCCGCCGGTGATGCTGGCCGTGCGCGTTCCGCCATCCGCCTGGAGCACGTCGCAATCCACGGTGATCGTCCGCTCGCCGAGTCGCCCGAGGTCCACCACCCCGCGCAGCGACCGCCCGATCAGGCGCTGGATCTCGTGCGTTCGCCCGCCGACCCGCCCGGCCGTGGACTCGCGCTGCGTGCGCTCGGCGGTCGCCCGCGGAAGCATCGCGTACTCCGCGGTGACCCAGCCGCTGCCCTTGCCGCGGAGATGGGGCGGCACGCGATCCTCGATCGTGGCCGCGCAGAGGACTTCCGTGTCCCCGACGCGAATCCGGCACGACCCCTCGGCCCACTTCTGGAGCCCGAGCGTGAGGCTGACGGGGCGCAGCTCGTCGGGCCGTCGCCCGGAGGGGCGCACGACCGGTGCGCGGTTCCCGATCGTCATGATCCCGTCTCCTCGCCGGCAGTCGCCGGCTCCTCGCTCGCGGTGGCGAGCCCGTCACCCGCGGCCAGCTTCGCCTTGGCCTGGTCCCACAGCTCGTCGAGCTCCGCGAACGAGAGGTCCCGGAGCGCGACGCCGCGCGCCGCGGCCAGGCGTTCCACGATCCCGAAGCGCCGCCGGAACTTCCCGTTCGCGCCGCGGAGGGCGGCCTCCGCGTCCACGCCATGATGCCGCGCCAGGTTCACGAGCACCATCAGGAGATCGCCGACCTCCTCGGCGCGCTCCGCATCTGTGCTGGCCTCGGCGAGCTCCGCGAGCTCCTCGTCCACCTTGGCCAGGACCCCGACGATGCTCGGCCAGTCGTAGCCGATGTGGGCGGCCCGCTCCTGCATCTCCTGGCTCGCGGCGAGCGCGGGGAGGGACCGGCTGATCCCTTCGAGCGCGCTCTTCGGCGCGGAGATCCCGGCGCCGGCCGACGCCTCCGCGGCACGCTCGGCCTGCTTGATCCGCTCCCACTGGCGGTTCACGTCGGTCGCGGTGCGGGCCTCGGCGTCCCCGAAGACATGGGGGTGGCGCCGGACGATCTTGCTCGCGATCGCGGCCTGGACGTCGGCAAGGTCGAACACGCCGGCTTCGGCGGCCAGCTGCGCGTGGAGCACCACCTGGAGCCAGAGGTCGCCGAGCTCCCCGGCGAGCGCCGGCGTGGCGCCATCCGCAAGCGCGTCGTAGACCTCGTAGGCCTCCTCGAGCAGGTGGTTGCGAAGCGACTCGTGCGTCTGCTCGCGATCCCAGGGACAGCCGTCCGGGGCGCGGAGGCGGTTGGAGATCCAGGGCATCCCCCAGGGCGACGCGAACGCAGACTCCGGCGTGATCGGCCGAAGGTAGAGCGGTGCGGCCAGGTCGCTCGCGCTCAGCGCGCCGACCGTCGTGGCGTCGGGCGACCCGAACCGGCCCACGGGATGGTCGGGCGGGTAGAGCCGCCGGAGGACCGCGATCGGATCATCCCCGCCGGGACCGTGGCGACCCGGCAGCGGCGCGGTCGGCTCGGCCGGAAGCGCGGCACGGAGGAGACCGAGCGGCACGACCATGACCGGCCCGGTCGGCTCCACCGGGAGGCTCACCAGGCGCTCCGCCGGGATCACCGCCACGCCGTCCGCCGGATCGAGCCCCCAGCGCAGGCGCGCCTCGGCGAGAAGCGCGTCCAGCATCGCCGGGCCGTCAGGCTCCCGAGGCGGAGGTGCTGACAAGCCGCTCGATCGTGGTCTGCTTTGGATCCGCCTTCACGCTCTGGTACCAGTTGTTGAACGCGTCGGTCGTGAGCTTCGCGGCCTGGGTCGCGTCCGGAAGGCGGCTCTGCACGTTCGTGACCTTGAAGATCCGGACGCCGTCGCGCGCGACGATCGGCGCGCTGATCCCGCCGGCCGCGAGCCCGTTGATCGCCGTCTCCTCGTCGGCGGCGAGCTGGTACTTCGCGACCCAGCCCATCGCTCCGCCCTTCGTGGCCGATGGGTCGATCGAGTTGTCCTCGGCGAGCTTTGCGAAGTCGGCGCCCGGCTTCGCCGCCTCGGCCGCGAGCGCGGTGGCCCGGGCGGTCGGATCGTCCGCCGAGACGAACTCGATCACGTGCCAGCCGAACGCGGACTTGACCGGCGCCAACAGCTGGCCGGCAGTGAGCCCCGGGGCGAAGATGGCGCCCGCGAACGCCGGGTCGAGCGACTGCGTCGTGTCGCCCGCGGAGAAGTACGGCAGGAACCCGTTGGCGGCGCCCGACCCGGTGTCCGCGCTGGTCGCGGCGAGCGCCGCGAAGGTGACCGTGCCTGCTTTCAGCTTCGCATAGGCGTCGTCCGCTTCCTGCTTGGCCTTGGCCCATGCGGGGTCGGTGGCGGCGACCTTGGCTGCCCCAGTCGGGTCGTTGTTCGGCGAGTAGAGGATGTGCTTGACGAGGACCGAGCCGGGCTGGACCGTCTGGCCGCTGTTGTTCTCGAGGACGATGACCGAGACCTCGCGCTGCTCCGAGGGTGCGCTCACGACTTCGGCGATCACCTGGGCCTGCACCTGGTCGCGGACGGCGATTGCCCGGTCCACCCGCTTGTATGCGTCGAGGTTGATCCCGGCATCACCGATCCGCTTCGTGTAGTCCGGGTCGACCTGCTCGGCGGCGATCTCGGTGAGACGGCCGATCCGGAGGGTCCCGTCGCTGCCCTTGATCACGTCCGTGTAGCCGGGCGCGGCGAGCGCGAAGAGCGCGTCCACGAACGCCTTGTCGGGCGAGGTGCTGTCCTTGTTGACGAAGAGGAGATCACCGTTGTTGGCCGCGGCCGTGGCGTCACCCGATGCCTTGACCACGTCCTCCCAGGTCTTTCCGCCCTTGAGGTCCGCGAGCAAGCCGGCCGCCTTGGTCTGGGCCGCCGCGACCTGCGCGTCGGTCGCCGTCTTCGCACCCGCGGTTACCTCGGGGACGATCGCGATCTGGAACGCATGACGGCTCTCGGGCGTTGTGGCGTCCTTCGTCAGCTGGGCCTGGACCGCGGCGTCGGTCACCGTCACGCCGCGCTTCGCGGCCAGCTGGAGGAGCAGCTCCGTGTCGATCTCGTCCTCGAGGGCGACGCTGGCCACCTGTTGCCGCTGCTGGGTGATGAACTGGATCACCTGCTGGCCCTGGGCGGCCGACTCATGGCCAGCCTGGACCGCCTCGCGGGTACGCGACTCGGCGTCGTTGAGCCGGAATGTCTCGATCTTGACCCGCTCGCGGAGCTGGTCCTTGGTGATCGACACGCCGTTGACCTTGGCGACGGGGGAAAGGTGCTCGCCCACCCAGCTCGCCGCGCCGGCCCCGACGAGAAGGACGACGGCGACGACCACGATCAGGCCGAAGCCGATGTTCATGTAGAGGTTCCGGCGTCCGTCGTCGGCGTGGCTGCCGCGGCGACGGGTCGTCGGCTTCGTGGTGGGGCGGGCGCGGAATGTCATGGGTGGTGGGTGCTCTCTGGTTGGGCGCGCGACGCGCGGCCGCGCACGATTCTGGGGTCGGCGGCATGGTACCGCACCGCGCGGCAGGGGAAGGTCCGACGCGGCCTGACGCGCGGCGGCCGCCTGGCGAAGGGCGGTCCCGTCAGGCGGGTGCGTCCGGCCTGCGGAACAGGAGGAACTTGCCGGACGGCGCGACCCCGGTCGGCATGACCATGCGGTCGAGCAGCGCGAGCACGCGCCCCACCAGTCGCGCCCGTCGTGGGCCCTTCCGTGCCTGGCGCACGGCGGTGCGCCACGACCGGACGAAGCGCCCGATGTGGGGGAGCCCGTGCTCGATCGGGTTGTTGGCGACCGTCGTGCTCGCCGACGCGATGACGAGCTCGAGCCCGGCGGCCTCGAGCACCTCCCGGTAGCGGAGGAGAGGGCGCGCCGTAGAGCTCGCCCCGGCCCGCAGCGGGCGAACCGACGCTTCCAGAAGGAGGGCCGGCTCGACGAGCAGGAGGTGGCCGCCGGGGCGCACGGCCGCCGCGACGTGGCCGGCGGCCACGGCGAAGCGATCCTCGTCGATGATGTGCAGGAGGACGTTGAAGACGGTGACGAGGTCATACGAGCCGTCGGCAGGGACCACGCCCTCTTCGACGATGTCTCCTGCCGTGAACGCCGCGCCGGGAAACCGCTCGCGTAGGCGGGCGACAGCCTCCTCGGCGAGGTCGCACCCGTCAACGCGCTCGGCTCCGAGCTGGTACCAGAACGGGGTCCAGTACCCCGTGCCGATGCCGACCTCGAAGACCCGCGCCGGCGGGGGCGAGAGGAGCCGCTGCCTGCGCAGGAACGCGCGGAGATTCCGTTCGAGGACCCGGTAGAGCCACACGTTGAGATCGATCGGGAGGCCGGACTGGCCGACCGAACGGAGGCTGCCCTCGCGGTGGAGCTGCGTCCAGTAGGCGCGGGGGTCGTACGCCTGCGGGGCCTGCTGCATCGCGGCGAGCATAGCGGCTCCGTGCCCGGCGGGGCGGCGACGTGCTCGGCCGCTCACGAACCGGGCGGGAACCCGAGCCACGTCAGAACGTTCCGGTTGAAGCGATCGAAGCTCGCGGCGGTCACCCCGAGATCGACCCGAGCGGGATCGAACCCATCCGCCCAGGCGAAGGTGCCCGCGCTGAAGACACGTGCGCCGGCCGGCGAGGTGCGGATCGTCACGCTCGTCGCGAGGGGTGCGCCGGTCGCGAGCGCGGCCCGGCCGTCCATGATCGCGACCCCACCGGACCCCGGATAGACCAGGTCACCCTCGCCCTGCAGCAGGCCCCGGATCTCCGTCCCGGGATGCCAGCCCGTTCCTGCGATGAGCCCGGGTGGTACCTGGTCGGTGACGGTGAAGTCATACCGCGTGAAGCCGTTTCCGAGGACGGCCACGTACTGGGCGCCGAAGACCGCGCCCTCCGGCCGGTTCAGTGGCGGCTCGCGCCAGCGCGTCGTGGCGAGCATCGGATCCGCGGCGGCGAACGGATCCCCGGCCGCGCTCCGGTAGCAGACGATGTCCATCGGCGCGCCAGGCGTGCGCGGCTCGGCCAGGCGGACCTGCCAGTAGAAGCCGTTCGATCCGAAGTTGAGGACGTTCATGTCGCCCGCGGTATCGACATGCCGCTCGACCCAGTCCCGGAGCGAGGCGGTCACGTACTCGGCGTGGCGCGGAATGACCAGGAGGCGAGGCGCGACGGCCGGGGGGTGAAGCGCGAGGTCGTAGTCGGTCGTGTACTGCAGGGCAAGCCCGCGAAGCTGCAGCCAGCGGAGGATGCGTCCATCGCCGTGCATCCAGAAGCCCAGGCCCTCCTCGAGCGCGTACGGCCGCTCGAAGCTGACCCGGACCGCGCGGGGACCGGCGTACGCGTAGAGGTTGGCGCCGCCCCAGAGGTTGTAGGCCTGGTAGGTCAGGGCCGTGAAGACAAAGGTGGGACCTCCCGCGGCGAGCACCGGGGTCCGGACCACGAAGATCGCCCGGCCGGTCGTGCCCCGCGCGTCGCCGGTGGTCACGATGTAGACGCCCGGCGCCCAGCCGGCCGTCCCGACCGTGTCCGTCACCGGCCAGTTCGCTCGCGCCGTCCGATCCAGCGTGTCGAACGTGCCCAGCGACCGGTAGTCATGGCCGGCGCGATCGGCGGAACGAGCCACGACCTCGTGACCGCCCGGCGCGGTCGCGTCGAGACGCTCGATCGTGTAGAAGTAGGTGGCGGCCATCGTGGACACGTGGAGCGCGAGCGGCTCTCCCGGCATGATCGAGACCGCGCCGGCATACACCTCGATCCCGCCGGGAAGCGCGATCGGGACGCGTCCGTCGTTCCCCTCGAGGTTGTCGATCCCGCCTTCGCCCATCGCCGCGGAACCCGCCGCGCTTGGTGACGCACCCGCGGAGGGGGCCGGCGATCCCGGGCCTGGCGACGGTGTCCCGGGCGAGGCCGTCGCCGCCGGCGCGGCCGCTCCCCGCGAGGCCGAGATCGCTCCCGACGAGGCCGCGGGCGACGGCGGGCGAGCGGCGGAACCGCTCGGCGTCCCCCCGCTGGCCACGAGGGCGAGGACGAGCGCGACCGCCCCGACCGCGATCACGTCGCCGAGCATTCGCCGCATCGCGCGCATCGACTCCTTCGATTGGTCGGGGCCGGGCATCCCCTCGGCCGCGCCGGATAGAAGCCGGGCCCGGACGCACGTCCGGCTCCGGCGATGACCGTGGGCGCGCCGATGATACCCGGATGGTCGCCAGCGATCCTCGGGCGCGGCCGAAGCGGCGGCCGGGACGCAGGTCGGCCCGGGCGGCCCGCGCGCGAGATCGGGGGCATCTTCGGTGAAGTGCGACCGCCCGCCGCAGATCGCCCGGCGGGCGCCGACGCCTCAGGCGGTCCGCGACAACCTGAGGGCGGCCTTTGCCCGGCGCACGATCGTTCGCCCGCGCTCGGTCGCGGAGGGAGGTCGCGGAGTCGGCGGTTCCCGGTCCCGGACCGGCGTTGAAGGCGGTGGGATCGCCCCATCCCGTGCGAGGACACGCGCGACATACCGTCCTCGGATCGCCGCCCGGAGTTCCGCATCACGCGCATCGAGCTGATCTGACACGTTCTCCGAATGGCGTCGGTACAGGAACATCGGCTCCGTGAGGCGAGTGAAACGTGCGCCCGTGTACAGCAACTCGAGCCAGATCGGGTAGAAGATGACCTGGTCCAGGCCGGGGTCCCACAGGAGTTCCTTGACGAGGCGCGACCGCGTCATCGCGCCGTCGTTGATCGTGATTCGACCAGCGAGCAGGTCGCCAAAGGCAGGCTCGGGCAGGATAACCTCGCGCGTGGTCCGCAGCCTGGCATCCGTGTGCAGGAAGGCCGTGGTGCAGACGTCATAGCCGGCTTCGAGCGCCTCGACATGCGCGGCGATGAATCGAGGCAGCATGATGTCGTCGTCGCCGAAGACGGACAGGTACTCTGTCTCGACAAGGCTGACGCCAAGCGCGATTGCGCTCGCCGGGTTGTTACGCCCATCGTGCGTCTCGATCCTGTGACAGGCGACCCCGAGCTCAGCCGAGAGGCGCCTTGTCGAGTCCGTTGGCGACGCGTCGTCGACCACCAGGACCCGGGTCTCGATCCCGACGAGCGCCGCCTCGGCGGCGCTCGCGAGCACCGAGTGCAGGGACGCGCGGAGGTACTCGGGCCGCTCCCGAGTAGGGATGACGACGGTCACAGTCGGAGTCATGAGGAGGCGCCCTGGTCGTGGTCGACCGGTCGGCGGCGGAGGACGCGCGCGGGCACGCCGGCAGCCACGACGAACGGCTCGAGATCACGCGAGACGACCGCACCGGCGCCGACCTGGACACCCCGCCCGATCGTCACCCCCGGGAGGATGATCGCCCCGACGCCGATGTCAGCATCGTCCTCGATAACAACCGGAGCGAACTCGACGCGGCTGTGCAGGATGGAACGGTCGATGCCCTCCTCGGCGTGCCGTGAGGTGATGATCCGCACGCCTGGTCCGATCCCGACGTTCCGGCCGATCGTGATCCCGCCCGCGGCATGAAGAAAGCACTGCTCGCCGATCCATGTGCCATCCCCGACGACGAGCTGGTTCACGTGATAGCCCTTGAGAATCGTCCGGTGCCCGACGTACACGCCGGACCCGATCCGGACGTGGCCGGGATGGAACACGAGGACGTCCCTCTCGAGGACGGAACCTTCGCCCAGAGCCGCCAGCGCGGTGCGTGTCCACCGCCCCGACCCGTGGGATCGGCGTGGGATCGGCTGTTCGGGCGTCAAAGCTCGACGAGGAGGCGGGCGACGACCTCCTCCTGCTCGGCCGCCGTGATGGCCGGGTGGAGCGGCAGGGTGAGGGCGCGAGCCGCCACCAGGTCGGTCACGGGGAAGTCGCCGGGCCGATGGCCATAGCGGCGCCGAAAGAACGTCGTGAGGGGCATGTGGTACGTGCCGATCTGCGTCTCGATACCTGCTGCGCGAAGGCGCCGCATCAGCAGGCCACGATCCACGCCGTCCGGCAGCTGGGTCACGTACGACTGGTAGGTGACCGTGTTCCCGGCGAGCACCGCGGGGACGCGCACCGGAGTGCCGGCCAGCAGCGCATCGTAGCGGGCCGCGGCAGCGCGCCGACCGGCGGCGATCCGATCAAGCTTCGCGAGCTGCGTCAATCCCAGCGCGGCCTGGAAATCGGTCATCCGGTAGTTGAAGCCGGCGAGGATGAAGTCCGGCGTTTCGGCATCGGGATCGAGACCGTGGTTGCGAAGCGCCCGGATGGTTCGCGCAAGGTCCGCGTCATCCGTCGTGACGGCTCCCCCTTCGCCGGTGGTCACTGCCTTGCGGGGATGAAGGGAGAAGCAGCCAAGCCTGCCGAACGAACCGGCCGGGCGACCGTCCTGCTGAGCGCCGAGCGCGGCGGCCGCGTCCTCCACGACCGGGATGCCGGGGGCGGCGGCGGCGATCCCGGTCATGTCTGCCAGCTGACCGAACGGATGTACCGGGATGACAGCACTGAGGCCGCCCGAGCGCGCGGCCGCACGTTCCAGGGCATCGGGATCGATGGCGTAGGTGTCCGGCTCGATGTCGACAAAGACGGGCGAGGCTCCACAGATCTCGACGACGTTGGCGGTCGCAAGGAACGAGTAGGCGGGAACCGCCACACGATCGCCCGGGCCGATGCCGAGCGCAAGGAGCGACAGGTGGAGCGCGGCCGTGCCGCTGCTGACGATGATGGCATGCCGGGTTCCCGTCAGGTCGCGGAATGTGGCCTCCAGGGCAGCTACTCGTGCCCCCTGGACGAGGAAGCCGGAGGCGACGGCGGCATGGACGGCTGCGAGGTCGTCCTCCTCGATTGTCGGAACCGTCAGCCTGATCATCAACCGACCGCGCGGTAGTACTCGGCGGCCAGAAGAATCCCTTCGTCCAGGTCGACCTTCGCCTCGAAGCCCAGCATCTCACGGGCCTTCCCGACGGACGGGACCCGAAGCTCCACGTCGGCGTAGTCCTTGCGGGTGAACCGGATGTCTGACTTCGAGCCGAGTACGCGCACCACGGTGCTGGCGAGCCCAAAGATCGTGACCACCGCGCGCTGGTTCCCGATGTTGAACGACTCGCCGACCGCGCGCGGGCTCTCGATCGCACGCATGACGCCATCGACCATGTCATCCACGTAGCACCACGCGCGGATCTGCGTCCCGTCGCCGTGGACTTCGATCGGCTCGTCCCGGAGCGCGCGAAGGATGAACGTGCGCAGGGCACCTTCCCCGACCTGTCCAGGGCCGTATACGTTGAACGGTCGCACGATGGTCGTCGGGAGAGCCATCTGGTGAAAGTACGCCACGGCAAGGTGCTCTTCGGCGAGCTTGCTGACGGCATAAGTCCAGCGAGCCTCACCCACCGGACCCATCACCGTTGGATCCGTCTCGGCCGCGCGGAAGGCGTGCTGTCCGAAGACCTCGCTCGTCGAGAAGCACACGACGCGATCGCAGCGGTCCAATGCGGCCGCCGCCATCAGCACGTTGGCCGATCCGACGAGGTTGACCCGCATCGTCCGGACGGGCTCGATGAGGACGGTATCGATTCCCGCGATCGCCGCGCAGTGGATGATGATCTCGGCTCCGACCATCGCCTGGGCGAGGGCGTCGTAGTCGAGGACGTCGCCCTCGATGAGATGGAGATTCGCGTGGCCGCGGAACGGCCGGTCCGACAGGGCATCCCTCGAGAGGTTGTCGAACAGGATCACCTCGTTGCGGTCCACCAGCCGGCCCGCCAGGGCCGAGCCGATGAACCCGGCACCACCGGTGATGAAGACCCTCTTTCCGGAGATCACCCCCGAAGTATAGGTTGATGGATCCGGATCTCTGGCACTGCGCAGCGTGCGTCCATTCCGCGGAGCGAACGGCGCTCGACGAGGGCCGGGCGTCAGGTGAGGCCGATCAGTCGCTCCACGAGCGCGCGATAGCGTTCTGCCTCGCCGCCCCATCCGAGCTCCCGCGCTCGCGCTCCGCTCGCGACCTCCCGCGCCGCTCGCTCGGCGCCATCGTCCACGAGCCGCGCCACGACCCGCGCGAGGTCCGCCGGGTCGCCCGGCGCGTACGTCGCGATCGTGTCCGGCCCGAAGTAACGGGCGACGGTCGGCAGCGCCGACGCGATGGCCGGCTTCCGCATCGCGGCGTATTCGAAGAGCTTCGTCGAGAGGCTGAAGTCCGTGAACGGGGTCCGTCGCGTGGGAGCCAGCCCGATATCCGCGGCCGCGATCGCAGCCGGGACCAGCTCGAGCGCGATCCTGCCGTGGAAGCGCACCCGGTCGGCGACACCGAGCTCGGCCGCGCGGGCGCGGAGCGTCGGCTCGGCATCGCCGCGGCCGTACACGTCGAGGACAACGGGGAGCGTCGGGCGCGTCCCGGCGAGCGCGGCCACGGCCTCGATCGCGACGTCGATCTCGTACGTCGGTGTGAGCGCACCGGCATAGACCATGCGCAGCACCCCGTCGGCCATGAACGGCCGCTCCTCGTGTGCGGCGGGGTCGAAGAGGGCGACGTCGGGCGCGTTCAGAATCACCGTGACCTTCGCGGCCGGCGTTCCGAGCGCGACGAGCCGGTCGCCGAGCGCATCGTTGACGGTGATGACCGCGTCGGCGGCGGCGATCGAGGCGCGCTCCTGGAGGCGGAGCAACCCCTGCGCCAGGCGCGACGCGCGACGCGGGAACCGGGCCCGGAAGAACTCGGGCATCGCCTCGTGCAGGTCGAGGAGGACCGGCACTCCGACGAGCCTGAGCGGCAGCGCCGCGAACACGAGGAAGTCCGGGAGCGTGTCGACATGGACGAGGGCGAACCGGCGCTCGCGGTGAGCCCGGGCCAGGGCGAAGGTCGCGCGCACGAGGAAGTCGAGGTACTCGCGCATGTAGACCGCGATTCCGGCGCCCTGGTGGCGCCGCACGTCGAGGCGATGGATCGCCACGCCGTCGAGCACGCCCGTCGGCGCGTCGCCGGGCCGGCGCAGCGCGAACACGTCGACCGGGCGCCCGGCGCGGACGAGCGTCTCGGCCTCGCGCCGGACGCGCGAGTCCTCCTCGTAGTACGCGTGCGCCAGCACCGCCACGCCGCGGATCCGATGGCCGGTGGGGGACCCGGACGCACGGCGCGCGGTGGCCGCCGACGATTCGGGGACGATGCACCTCCAGGACGCGCTTCGGGACGGGCCGCGATCGGAGAGGCGGTGGCCCGCGGACGCTCGCCGCATCGTAGCAACTCGCCGCGGACGCAGTCTCCGGCGGCGGCCGGCCGCGGACGTTCTCCGAGGCGGGGGTGATACCCTTTGCCGGCTCATGACCACCTCGGAGGCGCACGCCTCGTTCAGCTCGTCCGCGGCCCGGCCCGGCCCGCTCGCGCTCCTGCGTGAAGCGTTCGACGACATCCGCTCGCGGCGGAGACTGATCGGGTACCTGGTCCGGGCGGACGCGAAGAAGAAGGGGGCCGACACCCTGCTCGGCAACATCTGGTGGGTGCTCGACCCGCTCCTCCAGATGCTCGTGTATGTCGTCCTCGTGTCGGTGATCCTCCAGAGCTCGCAGCCGGACTACCCGCTGTTCATCTTCGCAGCGATCCTTCCCTGGAAATGGTTCATGAGCTCGGTGAACGACGCGATCGCTTCGATCACGACCCAGGACCGGCTGATCAAGCAGCTGAAGTTCCCCAAGATCGTCCTGCCCACCGCGACCACGGTCGCGGCGATCCTGCACTTCGTCTTCGGGCTGATCCCGCTGGGCGCCCTCCTTGTGCTCCTCTATCGGGATCGCATCTCCGGGAACCTCGTCTTCCTCCCCGTGATCGCCGCGGTCCAATTCCTCTTCACCCTTGCACTCGCGTATGTTGTCTCGTGCGTCAATGTCTTCTATCGCGACGTCGAGAACATCAGCCGCCACGCCCTCCGCATGTGGTTCTACCTGTCGCCCGCCCTCTACGGAGCGGCCGCGCTGGAACGCATCGCGAGTTCGCATCCCACCCTGATCGAACTGTTCAAGTTCAACCCGTTCTACGTCCTCTTCACCTCGTACCGCAACGTGATCTACGGGTCGGCCACGGGCGCTCCGACCGGGCCCGACTGGAGCGGGCTCCTGGCCCTCTCGGGCGTGTCACTGCTCTTCCTCGCCCTCGCCACGATCCTCTTCAAGCGGGTCGAGCCGGCATTCGCGAAGGTGCTCTAGTGGCCAACACGCTGCGCGGCCGCGCAGCCTACGCGATCGACGTGCGTGGGGTCGGGGTCAAGTACGACCTGCGGCTGACCCGGAAGAACACGCTGCGGACGTCGTTCACGCGGCTTGCCCACCGCCGGCGCGGCGTGGACCGCACGTTCTGGGCGCTCCGGGACGTCTCGTTCCGCCTGGTCCACGGGGAGTCGCTGGGCGTCATCGGACCCAACGGCGCGGGGAAGAGCACGCTCCTCCAGGTCCTCGCAGGGATCATCACGCCGTCCGAGGGTGCAATCGACGTCGTCGGCAAGGTGTCGAGCCTGCTCACGCTGGGGGCCGGATTCGACCAGGATCTGACGGGTCGCGACAACATCTTCCTGGCGGGAGCGTTCCTCGGCATCCAGGGCGAGGAGATGGCGCGGCGGAGCGCGAGCATCGTCGAGTTTGCCGACATCGGCCAGTTCATCGACGCACCGATCAAGACGTACTCCTCGGGAATGCGGGCGCGCCTCGGTTTCGCGATCGCGACCTCCGTCGATCCGGACATCCTCCTCCTCGACGAGGTGCTGTCGACCGGCGACCAGGTCTTCCGCGCCAAGAGCAAGGCGCGCGTCCTGGAGATCGCCGCGGCTGCGAAGGCCGTTGTGCTCGTCACGCACGACATGAACTGGGTCGCCGAGTTCTGCAACCGCGCGATCCTGATCGAGCAGGGCCACGTCGTCGCCGAGGGCGACCCGGCGGAGGTGGTCTCGATCCACCAGGAACGCTCGGAGCGGTCACGGGCCGAGAAGGCGGCAGAAGTCGCCCGGATCCTCGCCGGGGCCCCGGCCTGAGGGGAATGAATCCCGCCGCGGCGCCCGGGTCGCTCCAGTCCGGCGCGACCGGCGGACCGTGGCCGCGCCGGATCCTGGTCGTCGCTCGCTGGTATCCGTCCCACGACGATCCCGGCAGCGGGAGCTTCGTGAGCGACGAGGTCGTGGCGCTGCGCGAGGCCGGGATCGAGGTCGTCGTCGCCTCCTGGGAAAACGCAGACCTCCGCGCCCCGGAACAGGATCGGGACGCGATCGGCCGTCGGGCGGTCGCAGCGTGGACGCCGGCGGTCGTCGAACCCGAAGCACTCTCGACTCCCGTCACGTGGGGCGCCGGCGTGCCGGTGGCACGAATCCCCGCTGTCCATCCCGGCGGCCAGCTTCCGGCTCGCGCGGCGATCGAGGCCCACGCCGCCCTCCTGGTCCCGTTCGCCATGGCACTCGCGGCGAGGTGGCCGTTCGACATGATCCACGCGCATGTCGGGATTCCGGACGGCGGCGCGGCGGCCGAGGTCGCCGCGGCGATGGGCGTGCCGCTCGTCGTCACCGAGCACGCGTCGAGCGCCCCCGAGCAGCTCGAGGATGAAGAGGCCCGCGCTGCGTATCGGGCGCTGCTGGGGCGTGGCCGGCGGGTCGTCGCCGTCAGCCGAACGCTCGCAGCCCGGCTGGAGATGCCGCTCGGGCTCGAGCCGGGCGCGATTCCCGTCGTTCCGAACGTCATTCGCTTCGACCGCTTCCCTCTCGGCGCGGCCGAGGATCGCGACCGCGACGAGCTCCTGTGGGTTGGCGCTCGCCGCGAGCACAAGGGCATCGACGTGCTCATCCGCGCCGTCGCCCTCGCCCGCGAAGACCGGCCGGATCTTCACCTCCGGCTGGTGGGTCGCGCTCCGGACGCCGCGACGGACGCGCGCTGGCGCGATCTCGCCGCGGAGGCCGGGCTGGGCAACTCGATCTCGTTCGAGCCGCCCGCCGACCGGAAGGGGGTCGCAGCGGCGATGCGCCGCGCCGGGATCTTCGTCCACCCGAGCCCATTCGAGACCTTCGGCATGGTGGCCGCGGAGGCGCTGGCGAGCGGCCTTCCCGTCGCGGCGCGACGGTCGGGCGGCGTGGAGGAGGTCCTCGCGGGCGAGGGGGCCGGAGCCGAGCTTGCCGACGGCGACGATGCGCCGGCACTGGCCGCCGCGATCCTGCGGCTCCGAGCCCGCCTTCCCGAGATCGACGCGGCGACGGTCCGGGCCGGGGTCGTCAGCCGGTTCCAGACGGCCGCCACGGTGGCGGCCATCGTGGGCCACGCCCGTGACGCCGCGGCCGAGTTCCCCTCGACCAGTACGCGGACGCGTCCTCCGGCGCCAACGGGAGTGCCGGCCGAGGTCCGGGCGCCACTGCCGGGCCGGGCGGCCGGGCCCGCCGCGGAGCCGCTGATACCGGAGCGTGCGGCGGGGCCCACCGGGGAACCACTGTCCGCGGTCCTCGTGGTCGGCCTCCGACGCGCGGCGGCGGCGCGCCGCGTTGCCGCGCTCCCGCCTGCGCTTGCATCCCGGCTCACGGTAGTCACCACGGTCGATCGCGCTGGCCGTGACCTCCCTCTTCCCCCGATCGCCCGCTGGATCGAAGTCGACCCCGACGCGGCCTATGTCAGCCGCCTCACCGCGCTGGGTGGACCCCCCGACCCACGTCGCTCGGCCGTGGGGCGTCTCCTCGCCGCCTGCCTGCACCCGCACCGGGCCCGGCTGCGTCGGCAGCTGCTGGCCGAGCGACCAGAGATGCGCGCGGCTGCCGAACGCGCCGCGATCGTCGCGGCCTGGCGAGGTGTCGAGGCGGGCGCCGCCGAGCGGGGCGCGATCCTGGTCGCGATTGGGTCGGACGACGTCGATGCCTCGTCAGGCGTCCTTGCAGCAGGGGGCCTGCTCGGTCCGGGTGGGCTTCGCTGGCTCGCCGACGCCTGGGACGCCGCCGGCCGACCCTGAGCGAAATCGACCGGCGTCGCCGGGCGGCCCTGAGCACGGGGCGGGGATACCCTGCCGGCGAACCCGCCTCACCACCGTCGGCCGGTCAGGCGCCCGTACACGTCCAGGAGCGTCGCCGCCTGCCCCTCCCACGTCCAGCGCGCGTGGGCCGCGGCCAGGACGCGCCGACGGAGATCCGCCACTGCCTCGGCGGGCCGGTCCAGGACCTCGCGCAGGGCGGCCGCGATGGCATCGGGGTCGGTGGGATCGCACACTGCGCCGAGCGGACCGTCAGGATCGTCGACGATGATCCGCCGCCGGGCCGGGAAGTCGGACGACACGACGGGAACGCCGGCCGCCAGGCATTCGAACAGCTTGTTGGGCGTCGAGATGCGCTCGTTCCGCGAGACGGGTTGGTTGACCATCGCGCCAACGTCCGCGGCGGCGATCCAGCCCATCAGCTCGGCCGGGAGAACCGGCGGCAGCAGGTGGAGGCGGCCCTCCATGCGCGGCTCGCCGGCGAGCCTCTCGAGCGCTGGCCGCAGCGGACCGTCGCCCATCGCGACGAGTACCCCGAACCGAAGGCGCCGGACCGCCTCGGCGAGGACCTCGATCCCACGCGACGGCAGGAACCCGCCGTGGTACAGGACGATCCGGGCTTCCGGGGCCAGCCCCAGGCGCTCGTGGAACCGCCGCTCCCCGTTCGTCGGCGGCGTCCAGGCGGGCAGACAGTTCATCACGACGGCCGGGAGCGGCCGGGCGAAGCGTCGGGCGAGGATCTCCGCAAGCTCGGCGTTGACGGTGATGATCGCGTCGGATCGCCGCGCCCAGCGGCGCTCCACGAGGCCCGCCAGGCGGCGGACGGGCGCGGGCATCCGGGCGAGGTTGCCGGACTCCGGGTAGAGGTCCCGGGCGTCATAGACGACGCGCGCACGCGCCCGTCCCCCGAGCGAGAGCGCGATCGGGATCCCCTGGTACGCCATCCCGTGATACAGGTCGGCGCCGCGATCGACGGCGGCTGCGTCGCGGCGCTGGCTCCGCATCGCCGCGCCGATCCCGGCCAGACGCTCCGCCTCGCCGCGAAGGCGCGCGAACTCCCCCGGCATCCCCCGGCGGGGAGCGGGTCGCGGCGCGCCCACCCGCTCGATCCGGTAGCCGTCGGGCGATTCCTCGAAGGGGGTCATGTCAGGGCCACGCCGAGCGAGGATCGTGACGTGATGGCCTCGACGCGCGAGGGTGGCCGCGATCCGGAGGCTTCGCGAGTCGTAGCGTTCGGGTGTGGACAGGACCAGCACCGCGCGCTGGGCGACGATCGGCGAGCCGCTCTCCTCCCGCGCGGGGGCGGCGTCGCCGCCCGCCGCGGCCCCGAACGGGCCTCCCGCGCGGCTCATCCTGCCTGCGCCGCCGCGAGGTCCGTATAGAGGTCGACGAGCCGCGCCGACTCGGTTTCCCAGTTCCACCGCTCCCGGGCGGCCGCCAGGCAGCGGTCTCGCAGCGCGGCGCGATCGGCCGGCGGGCGGTCCAGCAGTGCAACGATCGCCGCGGCGATGGATGCCGGATCGGTCGGGTCGCAGAGGAGGCCAAGCGGCCCGCCGGGGTCGTCGATCACGATGCGACGGAGCTCCGGCAGGTCGGATGCGACGATCGGGACACCCGCCGCGAGCGCCTCGAAGAGCTTGTTCGGAGTGGATAGCCGGTGGTTCAGGGTGGAATCCTGGATGGGCATCACGGCGACATCCGCGTCCCGGACCCAGTCGAGCAGCTCGTCGGGCGTCACGGCCGACAGGACGTGCACGCGGCTGGCGGCCGGCGACGCCGCAGCGAGCGACCGCAGCTCGACGGCCTGTGAGCCGTACCCCAGGAAGACGACCCGGGCGGTCTCCAGGCCTGGCAACGATGCCGCCGCCACGAGCTCCTCCAGGCCGCGATGCTTCGAGAAGCCGCCGTGGTAGAGCGCGATGGACACATCCGGCCCGATGCCGAGCGCCGCCCGGAGGGGCCCGGCTGTTGCCACTGCGGGTCCCGGACGCGGCGGACAGTTGTGGACCACCACCACGCGGCGAGGGAGGTACCGCGCGCCGAGCTCTCGGGCGAGCGCGTCATTGACCGTCACGAGCGCGTCGGCTTCGGCCAACCAGGCGGCCTCCCGGCGACGGAAGATCCGGCGGGCCCAGCCGGGGCGGTTCGCATGGGAGCCCGACTCGAGGAAGATCTCGTGGCTGTCGTAGACGAGCGCCCCACCCGCCCGGGCACGCGCGAGGACGGCGGCGTGGAGCGCGTTGAGGTCGTGGGCGTGGAAGACGTCCGCGTCCGGCGCGGCGGCCGCCGCGGCTCGATCCCACTCCTCCGTAGAGGTTCGCCAGCGAACGAGCCAGTCGAAGCCGCTGCGAAGCCGGGCCGTCCCGGGCAGGACGCGGAGCAGGGCCAGCGCCAGCGCCCCGATGACGAGGAGGGGAATTGCCACCCCAGCGACGATCGCGGCCGCGAGGAGCCTGGCCCACCCCCCCGGGCCGGCCTTCAGCTGATCACGAGCCCACCAGCCGGCGAGGCGCCACGCTTGCCAGGGGGCGGCGGCGAGGCGGGCGCGCCGACGCCAGCGCAGGGGCACCGGGACACGGACAATCTCGAACCCGTCCCGGTGCTCGCGCTCGACCCGCTGGTCGTTGAGGTCGGACGGGCGGGCCATGATGGTGACCTGGTGACCGGCCGCGACGAGCGTGCCGGCCTCGCGCAGAACCCGCGCGTCAGTTCGACAATCGTTGAGGACGAACATGACGACGCGACTCACGCGCCCTCCCCTGCGGCGAGCGCCGTCACGATCGCCTCGGCTGCCCCGGATGCGGCCAGGTGGAGCGACGCAGCCCGCGCCCGCGCGTCCGCGGGGGCCCGATCGGGCGAGGCAAGGCGGTCCAGCGCGGCCAACGCACGATCGGCGTCCAGGCCGACCAGCACGGTGCGCCCTTCGGATCCGGCGACTGCCTCGAGCCATTCCGTGGTGGGGCGCAGGACGAGGCAGGGCGAGCCCAGCCACGCCGCCTCGCGCTGGATCCCCCCCGAATCCGTGAGGACGGCGGCCGCGTGCAGCTCGAGCGTGAGCGTCGTCCGGTATCCCTGCGGCTCGACGACGCGGATTTCGTCCGGCAGGACGATTCCCGCTCGGTCGAGGGCGTCCCGGGTGCCCGGATGGAGGGCCAGGATGACCGGTCGGTCTGGGCGTGCGGTCTTCGCAAGGAGCGCCGGCCAGCTGGCGAGTGCACCCGGCGCGCGGTTCTCGGCGCGATGGATGGTGACAAAGAGATAGCCGCCCGGCGCGAGCGGTAGGTCCAGCGAGGCTGCGACCGCGGCCAGCGCGGCGGGATCGCGCACTTCAGCGGCAACGCTGGCGGCGAGATCCTGCATCAGGTCGCCCACCTCGAGGACACCGCGGGTGATTCCCTCGGCCGCGAGATTCGCGACCGCCGACGGCGTCGGGGCGAAACACCACGTTGCCAGGTGATCGACCACGACGCGGTTGGTCTCCTCGGGCATCCGCCGATCGAAGCTCCGCAGGCCGGCTTCGACGTGGGCGACCGGGATCCCGAGCTTCGCCGAGGCGAGGGCCCCCGCGAGGGTCGAGTTCGTGTCGCCGTACACCAGCACGGCGTCCGGCCGCTCGGCGATCAGGATCGGCTCGAGGCCGATCAGCATCCGGCCGGTCTGCGCCGCGTGCCCCCCGCCAGCAACGCCCAGGTCGTGGTCTGGCCGCGGCAGGCCGAGCTCCTCGAAGAAGGTGCCGGCCATCTGCTCGTCCCAGTGCTGACCGGTGTCGACGAAGACTTCGTCATGGCGGGCACGCAGGGTCGGCCCGAGCGCCGCGGCCTTGATGAGCTGCGGGCGGGTCCCCACGACGCTGACGATGCGCATGCGCGTCGGGGCCGCGGCGGCCTCAGGCCCCCGGCATTCGCGTCGCCGCCTGTACGCCGACGCCGACATACGTGACTCCATCGGGAAGCGGCAGCGCACGGAGGCTGTTGCGCCCGTCGTAGACCGCGCGCAGCTCCGGGAACCAGGCCGGGTCGAGCGCCGTGAACGCCCGGTCGGCGGTCTGGGTGACGATCGCCCGGAACGGGCCAGGCTCGCCCCAGTGCCACGGCTCGGCCCCGAGCGCGGCAATCTCCGCGTCGGTCAGGAGCGGGTCGAAGGCGAAGACGCGCGCCCCGGCTGCCCGGAGCGCCTCGATGAGCGGGAGCGCGCGGCTGTAGGCAAGCTCCTTGACGCCCTCGCGATAGGTCATGCCGAGGACGAGGACCGGCGCCCCGGCGAGCCCCCCGACGAGCGGGTCGAGGGTCGCGAGCGCGCGGTCGACCTGGCCGTCGTTGACCCGGCGCGCGGTCTCGACGACGGAGAGGCCGGGGGCGCGGGCAAGGAGCAGGTGCGGGTAGACGGGGATGCAGTGCCCGCCGACGCCGATCCCGGGCTGGTGGATGTGGCTGTAGGGCTGGCTGTTGGCGGCCGCGATCACCTCCTGCACGTCGATCCCGTGCAGGTCCGCGGCCCGGGCGAACTCGTTCGCGAGCGCGATGTTGACGTCCCGGTAGGTCGTGTCGGCGAGCTTGGAGAACTCGGCCGCCTCGGCGCTGCTCATCGCGACGACCTCCGCATCGAGCACGCTTGCGTAGAAGCGCGCCGCGCGGTCCGTCGAGGCCGGGCCGATCCCTCCGACGAGCTTCGGGTAGACCGCGAGGTTCTCGAGGACGGCGCCCGAGAAGAGCCGCTCGGGCGAGAACGCGACGAAGAAGTCGCGATCGGCGATGAGGCCGGACACTGCCTCGAGCGCCGGGGCGAAACGGTGCCGCGTGTCGCCGAGGGGGAGCGTCGTCTCGAAGATCACGCTGCTCCCGGCGTGGACCCCGGGCGCGATCGAGGCGACGGCCGCGTCCATGAAGCGGTAGTCGGGCCGCTGCTCGGCGTCGAGCATCACGGGCACGATGA
>JBBQRX010000023.1:0-44990 GCA_038214375.1 Candidatus Limnocylindrales bacterium | reverse complement strand
CGGAGGAGCGCGGCCCATGGCGAAGTATGTCTTTGTGACCGGAGGGGTCACCTCCTCCCTCGGGAAGGGCATCACCGCCGCCAGCATCGGCCGCCTGCTCAAGGCGCGCGGGATCTCCGTCTCCGTCCTCAAGCTGGATCCCTACATCAACGTGGATCCGGGGACCATGTCGCCCTACCAGCATGGCGAGGTCTTCGTCACGGACGACGGCGCCGAGACCGACCTGGACCTGGGCCACTACGAGCGGTTCATCGACGAGAACCTGTCGCAGCTCTCGAACGTGACCACCGGGCGGATCTATCAGGCCGTGATCGCCAAGGAGCGCCGCGGTGACTACCTGGGCGGCACGGTCCAGGTTATCCCGCACATCACGAACGAGATCAAGGAGCGGGTCCTCCGCGTCTCGCGTGACGGCGGGGCGGACGTCGTCGTCGTCGAGGTCGGCGGGACCGTCGGCGACATCGAGAGCCTGCCGTTCCTCGAGGCGATCCGCCAGATTCGCAAGGACGTCGGCAGGCGCAACGTGGCCTACGTCCACGTCACCCTGCTCCCGGCCCTCCAGGCCACCGGCGAGCTCAAGACCAAGCCCACCCAGCACTCCGTCAAGGAGCTGCGCGGCATCGGGATCCAGCCCGACGTCATCATCCTGCGCTCCGATCACCCGGTGCCCGACGAGATCCGCGAGAAGATCGCGCTATTCACGGACGTGGCGGTCGAGGCCGTCATCCCGGCTGTCACCGCGGACACGATCTACGAGGTGCCGCTGCAGTTCGAGGCGGCGGGCCTCGGTGACCTCCTCGTGCGCGACCTGGGCCTGGGCGATGCGGCCGCACCGCCTGACCTGGAGCGCTGGCGCAGGCTCGTCGAGCTCATCAAGCGACCGAAGCCGGAGCTGGAGGTCGCCCTCGTCGGGAAGTACATCGAGCTCCCGGACGCGTACCTCTCGGTGACCGAGTCGCTCAAGCACGCGGGCTGGGCGAACGGCGTGGACGTGAAGGTCCGCTGGGTCAACTCCGAGACGCTGGCCGCCGAAGGCGTCGACGAGGCGCTCGGCGCCGCCGCGGCGATCCTGGTGCCCGGCGGGTTCGGCCACCGCGGGATCGAGGGCAAGGTCCTCGCCGCCCGGTACGCGCGCGAGCACCGGGTGCCGTACCTGGGCCTCTGCCTGGGGCTGCAATGCGCGGTCATCGAGCTCGCCCGCACCGCCACGGGCTCGGATGACGTGAACTCCACCGAGTTCGACATGTTCACCGCCCACCCGGTGATCGACTTCATGCCAGACCAGCGCGACCTCGAGGAGAAGGGCGGGACGATGCGCCTGGGCCTCTACCCGGCGCGCCTCGTGCCGGGCTCGAAGGCGCACGTCGTCTACGGTGACGAGGTGGTCTACGAACGCCACCGCCACCGCTTCGAGGTGAACAACCGCTACCGGGCGCTGCTCGAGGGCGCGGGGATGATCCTTTCGGGCCAGTCGCCGGATGGGCGGCTCGTCGAGATCGTGGAGCTGCGCGACCACCCGTGGTTCGTCGCGAGCCAGTTCCACCCGGAGTTCAAGAGCCGCCCCGAACGGCCGCACCCGCTCTTCGACGGCTTCATCGCCACGGCCGTCGCGCTCAAGGACGGGAGGGAGCCGATCCTGCTGGCCCGCCGAGCCGCCGTGGCCTCGATGGGCATCGACGCCCTGCGGGACGCCGAGAGGGCGGGCTCGACCGCCGAGGCTGACGCACGCTGAGAGGGCGGACGCTCCCGGGCTTCGCGTCGGCACGGCACGTCCGGGCCTGCCCCTACAATGAAACACCCTGCCCGCCGCCTGGAGGCCTCGCATGAAGCTCTTTCTCGACACCGCCGACATCGAAGAGATTCGAACCGCCGTCCGCTGGGGCGTGATCGACGGCGTCACGACGAATCCAAGCCTCTACGCGCGGGTCGGTGGCTCCTACGACGACGTCCTTCGCGAGATCTGCAAGCTGACGCCCGGGCCCGTCAGCGCAGAGGTCATCGCCGACGACGTCGAGGAGATGCTCAACGAGGGCCGGCACTTCGCGAAGCTCGCCCCGAACATCGTGGTCAAGGTCGCCATGAGCGAGAACGGCCTCGAGGCGATCAGCCGCTTTGCGGAGGAGGGGATCAAGACGAACTGCACCCTGATCTTTTCCGCCAACCAGGGCCTCCTCGCCGCCAAGGCCGGGGCCAGCCTCCTCTCGCCGTTCGTCGGGCGCCTCGACGACATCAACGAGGAGGGGATGACCGTCATCCGCGAGCTCGCCGACATCATCAACCTGCACGAGTTCGATAGCGAGGTGCTCGCGGCCTCCGTCCGGCATCCGCGCCACGTGACCGACGCGGCCCTCGCCGGCGCGCACGTCGCGACCCTTCCGTTCAAGGTCCTGCGCCAGATGGTGCACCATCCGCTCACCGACAGCGGCATCGTCCAGTTCAAGGCCGACTGGGCGAAGGCGCGCGCGGAGGCAGCCGCCAAGGGCTGACGCGCCCGCCAAGGGCTGACGCGCCCGAACCGCGCCTCGACCGCCGGCAGGGTCATCACCGGCGATACGGCTTTCTGCCGCCATTGACGGGAATACGCCCGGGCGGGTATGCTCGACGTGTCCCACACGCACCGTCCGCCGCGGCTCGATTCCGCGCCGGTGCGCAGTCCCCCGGCCGCGGACCGCGGCCGCACGCTTCAGGTGACCTCTCACCCATGCCCTCCAACGTTCCCGATCCGCGTATCCGGAATCGCCGTCCACGACGACGCCCCCAGGGCCAGCGCCCGGCCGGCATGCCGGTGGACTACGAGGAGCTGAACGGCACTGCCGACGGCCCGGAGATCGGCGCGGCCGAGCTCCAGGAGATGAGCCCGGCGGAGCTGCGCGCCACTGCCGCCGAGCTCGACGTCGAGACGGTCGCCGCCGACCGTCGTGACGACCTCGTCGACCGGATCCTCCAGCGCCAGTCCGAGCGGCTCGGGCAGGATTACGGCACCGGGATCCTCGATGTCGTGGACGAGGGATACGGGTTCCTCCGACGCCACGGGCTGATGCCCGGGCCCGAGGACGTGTACGTCAGCAGCAGCCAGGTGCGCCGGTTCGGGCTGCGGATCGGCGATCGCGTCAACGGCACCGTGCGCGCCCCGCGCGAGGGCGAGAAGTACTGGGGCCTCCTCCGCGTCGACACGGTCAACGGCGTCGACCCGGACACGGCCCGCCGCCGGCCGCACTTCGGGGACCTGACCCCGATCCACCCGATCGACCTGCTGAACCTCGAGTCGGACCCGAAGAACCTGTCGCAGCGCCTCGTCAACCTGGTCAACCCGATCGGCAAGGGGCAGCGCGCCCTGATTGTCAGCCCGCCGAAGGCCGGCAAGACGATGCTCCTCAAGAACATCGCCAACGGGATCAGCGAGAACTACCCCGAGGTCCTCCTCATGGTCGCGCTCATCGGCGAGCGGCCCGAGGAGGTCACCGACATGCGGCGCTCCGTCAAGGGCGAGGTCATCTCCTCCACGTTCGACGAGCCGACCGAGAACCACACCCACGTCGCGGAGATGGCGCTCGAGATCGCGAAGCGCCAGGTCGAGACAGGCCGGGACGTCGTGATCCTGCTCGACTCCATCACGCGGCTCGCCCGGGCCTACAACCTGGCACTCCCGCCGTCCGGTCGGACGCTCTCGGGCGGCATCGACCCGATTGCGCTGTACCCGCCGAAGCGCTTCTTCGGCGCCGCCCGCAAGATCGAGGAAGGCGGCTCGCTCACGATCATCGGCACCTGCCTGGTGGACACCGGCTCGCGCATGGACGACGTGATCTACGAGGAGTTCAAGGGGACCGGCAACTCCGAGCTGATCCTGGACCGGAAGCTCGCCGAGAAGCGGATCTTTCCCGCGATCGACGTGCAGCGCTCCGGGACGCGCCGCGAGGAGCTGCTTCTCGAGGAGCCGACGCTGCGGATGGTCTGGACGATGCGCCGGATGCTCTCCGCGGTGGGCACGAACGAGGGCATCGAGCTGCTCCTGAACCGGCTCGCGAAGACCGAGACGAACGCGCAATTCCTCGCCACCCTGCAGCGGAGCGCCGAGGCAAGCGCCTAGGCAAGCACCAACGCATCCGGTCCGGCGACCTTGCGCCGGCATGCCAGGCGGCCGTGCGAACGTTGCAGCGGCGCTTCACGTCTGCTAGGGTTCGGCCAGAACAGTCCATACCCGGTCACGGGGGGAAACGGGTCAGCCGCGCGCAGGGAGAGCCCCAGCTCCCATACCGCGACCAACGGACGGCAGCGCCGCTCGGGCCATCACGCCCTGGCTTTCGGTGCTGCGGTCTGTCGATCAGGAGACCGTATTGCTGAAGGCGACGGTCGCCGTGCGCCGCGCGATCGCGCGGCTGCGCCGCGACACGACCGACCCGGAATCCCGGGTCCAGGCCCCCCGCCGACCCGGCCTTGGACTCGCCCGTCGCGCCGACACGGCGCTCCGCGGAGCCGCGCCTTCCCGCGCGCTCGCGCGCTCGGATGGGACTCCGACCCAGCGGGGCCGCCTGCACGCGACGCACTCCGCCTTCCGGCTCGGACGCCGCCTCCACCTCGACTCCCCGGAACGCCTCGTCCCGGTTCTCGTGGCCGTCTTCCTGCTCGTCGCCTCGCTGACGGCCGCGCCGGGCCTGGTCGGCGCAGCCACCGGCGCCACGACCTCGGCCGGCAGCGCACCCCGCCTCGTTCTCGGCGGCGCCGGTGGCCCGAACGACGGCCTGCTGAGCACCGAGACGCCCGCGCCGAGCCTCGACACCCCGATCGGCGCAAACGACGGCGCGGGACCCACGGCCGACTCGGGGATCGTCGACGGCGTCGGGAAGGACGAGTCGGCGGCGAGCATGGCGGCGCGCGGAGCCGCCCCGGTCGACGTGACCGGCCAGTTCCTCGAGGACGGGACGCTCCTCAAGCCCGTCGTCGTCGACACGACCGTGACGGACGGGCGAGACCAGCTCCGCACCTACACGGTCCGCTCCGGTGACACCCTGACCGGGATCGCCCGCCGGATGGGCGTGTCGATGATGACGATCTGGTGGGCCAACAAGCTCCACGCCAAGGACGAGCTCAAGATCGGCCAGCAGCTCGTCATCCCGCCGGTCAACGGCCTCGTCGTCACCGTCGGCGCCACGGACACCCTTGCCTCGGTGGCCGCGGCCCACAACCTCGATCCCCGGGACATTCTCGCGACGAACCAGCTGACCGACACCACGCTCGTGATCGGCCAGGTCCTGATCCTGCCCGGCGCCCTCGGCGCCCAGATCCCAACGCCGAAACCCACGCTGCCGACCCGCGTGGCATCTGTCAGCCGTGCGACGACTCGGACCTCGTCCGGCGGCACGGGTTCGACGGCCCGCCCGCTCAACGACTTCAGCGGCGGGCGGTTCGCGTGGCCGGTCCCGGGTGGCTTCATCAGCCAGTACTTCCACTACGGTCACGAGGCCGTGGATATCGCAGCGGACTACGGGACTCCGATTCGCGCAGCGGCCAACGGCGTCGTCACGTTCTCCGGCTGGCGCAACAACGGTGGTGGCTTCCAGGTCTGGATATCGCACGGCGGCGGGCTCTACACGACCTATAACCACATGTCGTCGGTGGCGGTCTCCGCAGGGGCGTCGGTCGGCCGCGGCGACTTCATCGGTCGGGTCGGCGCAACCGGCGCCGCGACGGGTCCGCATTGCCACTTCGAGGTCTGGAGCGGCCCGATCTGGGACGGCGGCGTCCGGGTCAACCCGATGTCGTACTTCTGACGTCCGCCGGCGGCCCCGGCCGCGGCGCGTGCGACAATCGGCCGGAATGTTCCTCGACCGCGTAACCATCTGGGTTCGAGCCGGCGACGGCGGCGACGGCGCCGCGACGTTTCGGCGCGAGGCGCACGTCCCGAAGGGCGGGCCGGATGGCGGCGACGGCGGGCGGGGCGGCTCCATCATCCTGCGGGTCGACCCGGGCCTGACCACGCTGCGCGACTTCCGGTTCACGCACCATTTCCGGGCCGACGCCGGCGGGCGCGGCCTCGGCGCGAAGCGCCACGGCAAGTCGGGCGACGACCTCGTGATCACCGTCCCGCCCGGCACCGGGGTGCTGGACGACGCGAGCGGCGCGCTGGTGGCCGATCTCGTTGCGACCGGGCAGGAGGTCGTGATCGCCCGCGGGGGCCGGGGCGGTCTCGGCAACGTCCACTTCGCCTCTGCCACGCACCGCGCCCCCCAGCACGCCCTGAAGGGCGAGCCCGGCGAGGAGCACTGGCTGCGCCTCGAGCTTCGTCTCATCGCCGAGGTGGGTCTCGTCGGGCTGCCGAACGCCGGCAAGTCCACGCTCCTCGGCGCGCTCACCGCCGCGCGGCCGAAGATCGCGCCCTACCCGTTCACGACGCTCGAGCCGAACCTCGGCGTGATGGACCTGGGCGACGCGGGGGACCGGCGGCCGACGCTCGCCGACGTGCCGGGCCTGATCGAGGGCGCGTCGTCGGGCGCAGGGCTCGGCCACGCGTTCCTGCGCCACGTCGAGCGGACGCGCGTCCTCGTCCACGTCGTGGACGGTGCCGCCCGCGATCCCGGGTGGGATCACGACGTGATCCGCGAGGAGCTCCGGCTCCACGACCCGCGGCTCCTCGAGAAGCCGCTCGTGGTGGTCTTCAACAAGATGGACCTCCCCGCAGCTCGAGAGGCCTGGCCGGCGTTCGAGGCGGCCCGCCGGGCCGAGGGCCTGGGCGTGCTCGCGGTGAGCGCCGACTCGGGGGACGGTCTCGACCGGCTCCGCGCGGTCGTCGGCGACCTGCTCCCTGCCACGGACGACCCGATGGACGTCCCGGAGCCGTTCGGGGTCGTCGTCCACCGGCTCGACGCAGCCGGCGACGGGTTCACGATGGAGCGCGAGGGCGAGGCCCACCGCGTGCGCGGCAAGCGGATCGAGCGCATCGCGGCCCAGACGAACTTCGACGTCGAGGAGTCGGCAGAGCGCTTCCAGCGGGCTTTGGACCGGCTCGGGATCGACGGCGCGCTCCGGAAGGCGGGAATCCAGTCCGGTGACCTCGTCCGCATCGGCGCGATCGAGTTCGAATGGGGACCGGATGCCTGGGAGCCCGGCGCCGAGTGAGCGTGCCCGCCGGACGACTCGGGATCCTCGGGGGGACGTTCGACCCGGTGCACCTCGGGCACCTCGCGCTCGCGGAGGAGGTTCGCGAGACGCTCGAGCTGGGCCAGGTCCTGTTCGTGCCCGCCGGCGATCCGTGGCAGAAGGTCGGCACCGGCGTGACCGCCGGCGCGATCCGGTACGCGCTGATCGAGCGCGCCATCGCCGACAACCCCGGGTTCGCGGCGAGCCGCCTCGAGATCGACCGGAGCGGGCCGACGTACACGGCCGAAACGCTCGCCGACATCGCGGACGCCGAGCGCTCGGCCGGGCGCGATCCCGACCTCTGGTTCATCCTCTCGGCGGAGGCCCTCGCAGGCCTGTCTACCTGGCGCGACCCGGAGCGGGTGCTCGCGCTGGCCCGGCTGGCGGTCGTCCCGCGCGCCGAGGACGCCGAGGACCTGGCCGCCGCCGCCGCCCGCTTCACGGCCGACTTCCCGGGCCGGGGCGATCGGGCAGTCTTCCTGGCGGGCCCGCGGCTCGCGATCTCGAGCACCCTGATCCGTGCCCGGGTTGCCGCCGGCCGGTCGATCCGTTACCTGGTCCCGGATCCCGTGGCCGCGGCGATCCGGGAGTACGCTCTGTACCGACCCGATCCGGCGCACGCGATGCCGGCGCGCTAGAGGAGCCCATGGCGACCGAACCCCACGATCCCGAGACCGCACCCGAGCTCGATGCCGACGCGAAGATCGACGCCTCGATCGAAGGTGCGGCCCCCGCGGAAGACGATCTGCACATCGAACGAGCAGCATCCCCGCCGCGCCGCGCGGGGCTCCCGGCCCGCACGACGCCGCCACCGGCGAGCGAGCGTCCGCCGCTCGAGGTGGCCCGTCTCGTCGTCGAGC
Source organism: Candidatus Limnocylindrales bacterium (assembly GCA_038214375.1). Classification (GTDB taxonomy): domain Bacteria; phylum Chloroflexota; class Limnocylindria; order Limnocylindrales; family CSP1-4; genus CTSoil-043. The sequence continues at coordinate 36,996 of JBBQRX010000023.1, read as the reverse complement.
TTGCCGAGGACAAGAAGGCAGCCGACATCGTGCTGCTCGAGATCGCGCCATTCACGACGGTCGCGGACTACCTCGTGATCTGCTCCGGCGGCTCGGAGCGGCAGCTCGATGCGATCGCGGACGCCGTGGTGGTCGGGCTCAAGCACGAAGGGCATTCGATCGTCGGTCGCGAGGGTGAGCCCGCCTCGCACTGGGTCCTCATCGACGCGGGCGCCGTGATCGTGCACGTGTTCGCACCGCCCGAGCGCGAGTTCTACGCCCTCGAGAAGCTCTGGGCGGACGCCAGGACGGTGATCGCGGTCCAGTGACGGGCGGCACTCCGGCGGGCGGAGCCGGCGAATGCAGATGAGGTACCCCCCGTGGCGGTACCTGCGGGCCATGCCGGTCGCGATCGGCGTGCCGGAGAATGCTCGCGAGGGCCGCCCCAGACGCGGCCAGCCCCGACGCCCGAGGTTGCAAGAACGTCCCATGGCCAGCCGTGACCGGTGCCCCGAGTGCACGCGCCACCTCGTGACCTCTCGCTTCGACGCGACGTTCCGGCTGCCGGACCGCACGGAGCGGCTCTGTTTCGGGATGCCGGGCGGCCTGTGCGAGGACTGCCACCAGCTCTATATCGATCCCGGGCTGATCGAGCTGCTCGATCTCTCGAAGGGTCGCTGCGTCTTCGCGATCGAGAGCGACCTGGTCCTCCAGACGCAGGCCTGGTCGAGGGCGGACTGACCGCTCGCGGACGGCTCTACCGCGCCCGCGCTGCGGTCAGCGGGCGACGTGCTCCGCGACCCAGACGAGGAATGCGAGACGCCGGCGGCGCCCATCGGCGGCCGCCTCGCCCTTGAGCGTGGCGTCGAGGTCGAGCAGGCCGTCGAGGGCCGCGTCGAGCTCGTCCGGGCGCCAGCCGCGCGCCTGCTCCCAGAGCTTCCGGGCCGGATACTCCTTCAGCTTCATCGCCCGCGCTGCATCCTGGATCGACTCCCCCCGAGCCTGCGCATCGAGCACCGAGATGAGCTCGCGAACGCGCCGATGGAGCATGGTCAGCACGACCGGCTCCGGGCTCGTGCCGAGCACGCGCTCGACCAGGTCGGCGGCGTCGCGCGAGCGCCTCGATCCGACCGCGTCGAGGAGCGCCCACGACGAACCCGGGATCGCGTCCGCGACGAGCGCCTCGACGTCCTCCCGGCGGACCGGCGCGTCGAGGCGGTAAAGGGCCAGCTTCTCCAGCTCGGCAACGGCAAGCTGGCCCTGCCGGCGCCTGTCCACGTCGCCCTCGCGGACGAATCCGCCGACCCGGCGCGCCAGCAGCTCCGCGGCGGCAGGCTCGAGCGCGATGTGCCGTTCGGCGGCTCGCTCGCCGATCCAGCGCGCCATCGCGCCTTCCTTGGGCGCGATCCGCTGGCGAACGCGGCCCCCGATCGCGGAAACCGCCGCCGCGAGCTCCTCGAGGCTCCTGGCGCGACGGTTCGACCCGTCCGTCGGCTCGAGGAAGACGAGCGCATTGCCGGGCGCCACCGTGCCGAGCGCCGCGTGGAGGGCGTCCCGCTCCGCACGTGCCCGCAGGAGGGGCGAGGGATCTTCGACCACCACGAGCGCGCCACCGCCGAAGAGCGTGGCGGTCGCGACCCGTTCCATGATCTCCGCGACCCGGGTCGTGGCGCCCGAGAGCCGCCAGCGCGTGAGGGGCGGACCGTCGGCCGCGACCTCCCGGCCGAGAGCCGCCGCCTCTGCCTCGAGGCCGTACCCGTCGTCGCCCCAGAAGTACCCGAGTGGCGCGCGTGTCGGGTCGCTCATCGTGCGGCCCCGGCGGTGGCGTCGTCCGGGATCGTGGCGGCGCCCTTGCCCGCGGCCGTGCTCGGGCCCACGCCCGGGCTCGTCGCGGGCGAACGGCCTGCGGAGGCGAACGCCCGGCCGGTCCAGGCGAGCCGGTCGACCGCGGCCGGCGTGATGCCGGCGAGGGCACAGGCTGCGGACTCGAGGCGCGCGGCGCGCCGCAGCACCACTCCGGCAGCCTCGCGGCTCCATCCGCGCCGGTTGGCGCCCTCGGGGTAGCGATGCGTCCAGTCTGCGAACCGGCCCGCCATCGTCACCAGGCGCTGGCCCGCCCGCTTGTCGGCATAGGCGACCAGCAGCTCCTCGTCGGTCGCCCCGTCGAGCCATGCGTCGGCGTCCGGCGCGGCCAGGCGCGTCACGGGATGGTTGGCGACCGCCGCGGCGAGCTCCGCATGTCCACGCGCCGTCAGCCACGCCGCGCCGGCCGCCCCGTGGCGCAGCCCCCGGACGGGGTCGTCGGCGGCGAGCGGCGTGCCGGACGCCCGGAGCGCCTTGTCGACGTCGTGGAGGAGGGCCGCGGATTCCACGACCGCGCGGTTCACGGGATTGCCGGCGGCGACGGCGCGGAGCGCGAGCCAGCCGGCAATCTCTGCCACGGCCCGCGCGTGGCGGAGATGCCACGCGGGTGGCCCGAGCGAGAGGAGCAGCGCGGCGGCCTCGACCCGCCCGGGAATGGACATCCGACCGATCATACGGGACCGCGAGCCCGTTCTCGGCGGGTCGCGGCGTCCACGGCGTGCCCGCGGAAGTTGCCACGACCGACGTCCCCGGCGTGGGGGACGGCGCCCGTCCTCGCCCGGTCCGCACGCTGAGCCCGTGCCCGTCGAGGGCCACGTCCAGGGTTCCCTCGATGTCCGTGCGGTGGATCGCGACGCCGTGGGCCGAGAGCCGGGCGAGGGTCGCCGGAGCCGGGTGCCCGAACGTGTTCTTCGCCCCGACGGAGACCAGCGCCACGGCCGGGCGCGTCGCGGCGAGCAGGGCGTCCGATGTCGCGGTGCGGCTGCCGTGGTGGGCAACCTTGAGGAGCTCGACGCGCGGAAGCCCGCGCGCGACGAGGATGGGGTCGATGCCCTCCTCCGCGTCGCCGGTCAGCAGGAAGCGCTGCTCACCGAACGTGCCGAGCAGGATGATCGACACGCGATTGATGCCCGTTCCCGTGTCGGGCGGATCCCGCGGCACCGCCGTCCGGTCCGGCCAGAGGACGGCGAACGAGACGCCGTCGAGCGTGAACCGGTCGCCCGCGGCGAGTCGCCCGCTCGGCCGGTTCCGGCTTGCCAGCGCGCGCTCGAGCGCGGCATACGCGGGCCCGGGGCCCGCCATCCCCGGCTCCACGACCCGGGCGACCCGGTAGCGGTCGACGAGCAGCGCGAGGCCCCCGACGTGATCCTCGTGCGGGTGGGTGACCACGACGAGGTCGATCCGCCGGTCCCACGGCGGAATTCGTCCGTCGAGCGCCACGAGGAGCCGGTCGGGGTCCGGGCCGCCGTCCACGAGCAGCCGGCCGCCTCCGGGTGTCTCGACCAGGATGGCGTCGCCCTGGCCGACGTCGAGCGCGACGACGTGCACCCGGCCGTCCGGGCGTGTCGCGGCCGCCATCGTGGCAAGGGCAACGACGAGCGCGAGGACCGTCACGAGCAGGCGGACGGCGCGATCCGAGCGCAAGGAGCCCGGCCGTGCACCCGCCGAAGGCAATCCCGGGCCGGCCGCGCCCGCCGCCCCGGCGGCCCGTCCTCCGCGAGCCCGTATCGACCGGGAGCGCCGGCGCGGCCCGAGGGCCCGGGCGATGCGGCGCCGGGCAGCAATGACGATCAGCATCGCGGCCGCAACCCCGCCGAGTGCCGCACCGGCCGCCGGCTCGAGGGTCACACCCGCGAACGGGAGATCTGCCGCGGCCTGCACGATCACGACGAGCAGCCCGATCACCAGGGCGCCCGGGAGGCCGAGCAGCGTGGCGAGGATCGGGGGCGCGCCTGCGCCCACGAGCAGCCCGCCGGCCATCGCCACCGTCCCGGTCGCCATCGCCATTGGGACGAGCGGCACGACGACCAGGTTGAGGAGCGGCGAGAGCGGGGCGAGCCGGCCGAACGAGAGCAGCACGATCGGCAGCGTTGCGGCCTGCGCTGCGAGCGAGACGGCCAGCCCTTCAACGATGAAGCCGGGGAGCCACGGTGCAGACGCACGGAACCGGGCCGCGAGCGGCGTGCCCCAGGCGAGGAGGCCCGCCGTGGCAGCGGCGGAGAGCTGGAACCCGGCATCGGTGACCGTTCCCGGGCTGACCACGAGGAGGACCACCACCGCCCAGGCAAGGGCGCGCGCGGCGGTTCCCGGGCGGCCGGTCTCCCGCGCGAGGAGGGCCACGCCGGCCATCACGGCCGCCCGCAGCACGGACGCGGATGCGCCCGCAAGGACCGTGTAGAGCGCGATCGCGGCAACCGTGGCGATCGCGCGCCGCCGCCGTGGCCATGCCCCGAGAAGGGCGGCGACGAGGCCCGCCACGAGCGCGATGTTCCAGCCGGAGATGGCGACCACATGCGAGAGCCCGGTCGTCGTGAAATCGGCCGCGAGCTCACGATCGACGCGTTCGCGCAGCCCGATCAGGATGCCGGCTGCGAGCCCGGCTGCAGGCTCGGGAAGCGCCCGAGCCAGCGCGTCGCCCGCGTCGGCGCGGACCCCCTGGACCACGCGATCGGCGTCTGCGGGGGCGTCCAGCAGGCGCACCGACCGCGTGACGAGGGTCGCCGCGACCCCCGTGCGGGCAAGGTAGGCACCGTACGGACCATCGGGCGGGGCCCGCAGCGTGCCGCGAACCTCGACCCGGTCGCCGGCTCGCACGGGTGGGTAGCGCGGTGCCGTGACGTCGGCCCGGAGCGCGGCCCCGTCCTCCACGCTGCCGACGAAGCGCTGCGACCCCTCCCGTGGTGCCGCGATGGCCTCGACGCGCACTGTCCACGGCCCGTCGCCCGCGGGCAGGACGGCCGGTCCCGCCGCCGACGCGGACGCGCCCCCGAGGGCCACCCGGGCGAGCACGACCGCGATCCCGATCGCGCCCGCGGTCGCCAGGCGGGCGGCCGGCCGCCTGCCGAACAGGCGAAGCCCGGCGGCTGCGACGGCCAGGATCACCGCCAGAGCCGGTGCCAGGTCGATGAGCCGCGGCTCCGTGACCAGAAGCGCGGCGCAGGTCGCCCCGAGCGCGAGGCCCGCGGTCCGCGTCACCGCCCGCCGACCGCCACCAGGCCGGCGAGCTTCGCGAACGTGGACGCCCCGACCAGCTTCCGCGCCTGCAGGTCGTCGACCGACGCGAATGGACGCTCCTCGCGGCTGGCGATGATCTTGGCCGCCGTCACTGGGCCGATCCCGGGAAGCGCGTCGAGCTCCGCGGACGTGGCGGTGTTGAGGTCGACCGCACCATCGGCCGCGCCACGGGCCGAGGTGCTGCCGTTCGTGTGGGGGGGCGTCGTTCCCGGGTCGGCGCGTTCGTCGCGCGAGGGGACACGGACCTGGACGCCGTCCGTGAGCGGTGCCGCGAGGTTGAGCGCCTGCGCCGCCGCCGCGTCGACGCGCGGCCCGAAGCCCCCGGCCGCAGCGATCGCATCCGCGACCCGCGAGCCGGCCGGCAGGTGATAGACCCCGGGACGCTGCACTGCGCCGGCGACGTCGACGACGAGCCCGGGTCCTGCGACCAGCCCCGCGTCCGGGACGAGCGACCCGAGGAGCCCGCCGGTGCCGGGCGGGCGGGCAGCGTCCCCGTCGAGGACAAGGGTTCCCGCTCGCGGGCCGGTGGCGACAAGGAACGCGGCGATGGCCGCGACGACGAGCGCGCCGATCCCCAGCGCCGCGAGGGCCGCGACGCGGCGAAGATCGCGCGGCGCCACATCCGGAGGACCCGTCTCGGGTGATGTGGGCGCTCCGGCAGCCTCGGGCACCTCGATGACACGCCAGGGGAGGTCTCGGTCCACGTGCAGCTCCCCGGCGGGACTGCGGCGGCGACGGACGGCGGGCAAGCCAGAGGGGGAGACGCCCGAACACGCTGGGGGCACAACCGGCGCGTCGGGCGTTGTGCCGAAGGGTATGGGCGGCTGCTTACCTGTCGCTTATCAAGGCGGCGAATTCCCGGCCGTCCCCGATGTGACGCGGGTCGCCCGCGCCCTGTTCGAGTGTCTTCACGATCAGGCCGGGATTCGCTCCCAGGCCACCCACCTGGAGCCGTCCCACCAGCGGTGCCACGTCGCGCCGTCCGTGCCGCGGGCAATGACCGAGAGGCGGTCCGGGCCCCACGACGCGGCAGCCGGCGCCGACGACGGATCGAGCGACCCGCCGAGCGATTCCCACGAGTGCCAGCTCGCACCGTCCCAGTAACGGTCCCAGAGGGCCCCGTCCGGGAAGATCGCGAAGACCTCCATCGCGTCGGGCGCCCAGGTCGTGACGGCCGGGGCCGACGCGCACGTGCCGCCGAGATCCTCCTCGGCGGTCCAGCGCCCCTCGACCTCGGCCCGATGGAGCAGCCTCCCGTCGTTGGCGACCCGGAAGAGGTCGAGGCGGCCCGGTCCGCACGAGCACGCAGCCACGCCGCGCCCCGTCCCGGCCGGCTCGCTCATGCCAGCTTCTCGAGCATCGGCTTGACCTCGGTCACGAGGCGGGTCATCGATTCCTCGTCATAGTCGGCCGGGAAGCCCGCGATCAGGTGGCGGTAGCCGATCCCGACATACGGCGCGAGCATCTCGGCCACGTCCTCCGGCGTCCCCACCGGCTGGTTCTCCCAGAGCTTCGCGATGCGGTTGCGTTCGAAGGCGGCCCGGAAGAGGCGCTCCGCCTCGGCGCGGTCGTCGCGAATGAAGACGACGCCGATCCCTGTGGTGCGTTCGATCTCCGACGGGTCGCGGCCGACCGCGGCGCAATGTTCCAGGAGGATGGCTTCCTTGCGCCGCATCACGTCGATGCTGCCCCCCATGTTGTTCATGTCGGCGTACTTCGCGACGAGCTTGAGGGTGACCTTCTCACCGCCGCCGCCGACGCAGATCGGGAGGTGCCGCTGGATGGGAGGCGGATCGTTGCGCACGTGCGAGGCCTGATAGCGCGATCTGTCGGCCGCCGAAGGTTCGATCCCGTCGAGCATTCCGCGCATGATGGGCAGCGCCTCGCCCAGCCAGCGCAGCCGCTCCGGGAAGCCGGACCCGAATTCGAAGCCGAAGTCATGCGCCTCGCCCTCGAACCACGCGGCGCCGATGCCAAGGATGGCTCGGCCGTTGCTGATGTGATCGAGCGTGGTCGCCATCTTGGCAACCAGCGTCGGCTCGCGGTACGGGTTTGCGCCCACCATCAGGCCAATTCGGACACGGTCGGTTGACGCCGCCCAGGCCGTGATGGTGAGCCAGCCCTCGTAATTCGGCCCGTGCGGGTCGCCGATGATGGGATACAGGTGATCCCACGTCCAGAGAGAGTCATACCCCAGACGATCGGCTCGAACTCCAGCCTCCAGCAGGGAAGGCCAGTCCGTGTACTGGTTCCAGCACAGGGCGCCCAAGTTGATTTCGCCCATGAGGGCCTCCAAGAGTTGGAAGGTCGGGCTACGGACACGTGTATCGAACGTGGTTAGCGTCAAGGTCACGATACTTGACCGCCCTCAAAGGGACCGTGACGTGATGGCCGACGACTGGACCACGCTCTCGCCGGCGGACCATCCGACCGAGCGCATCCTGTCAACGCAGCTCGCCGACGCTAGCGGCTATGACCGGTCTCAGCTCGAAGGAGTGCTCTGCGCCTTCGGGCGACGGTGGACGAACCGCTACCAGAACCAGGGGCCCTGGCCGACCAAGGCTGAGTTGGACGGCGAGTAGACCTACTGGATGGAGGCCGACGAGGCCGGGATGGTCCTCGGCGCGCGCGAGCAGAGCCAAGGGACGGGCTAGCGGCTGGTACGCTGCCTGCGTGGCAGGCAACGAGTCGTTGAGCAACCGGAACAGGTCTCCTCAGGACGAGTTCTATACCCAGTTGGTCGACATCGAGGCGGAGCTACGCCACTACAAGGACCAGCTCCGCGGCAAGGTCGTCCTCTGCAATTGCGACGATCCGTACGAGTCGAACTTCTTCAAGTACTTCGCCATGAACTTCAACCACCTTGGTTTGAAGCGGCTCATCGCGACTGCCTACTCCGGCTCGCCGGTCACAGGAGAACAACTGCCGCTTCTCGACCTCCCAGGCGTCCCGAAGGGGACAGCGCGGCGGGCGGCGCACAAGCTCGTGATCAGCGAGGTCCCGGACGCGACCGGCGATGGCGCGATCGACCTGGCCGACGTCGTGTACCTGCTCAGGAACAACGCGAACCTCTTGACGCTCCTCGAAGGTGGCGGCGACTTCCGATCCGAGGAGTGCGTTGCGCTGCTCGCCGAGGCGGACGTGGTCGTGACCAACCCGCCGTTCTCCCTGTTCCGCGAGTACATCACCCAACTCGCCAAGAGTGGCAAGAAGTACCTCGTCCTCGGTGACCAGAACGCCATCACCTACGACGAGGTCTTCGCGCAGGTGATGGCCAACAACCTCTGGTTCGGCTACGAGAACGGCGGCACCAAGTGGTTCCAAGTGCCCGACGACTACGACATCACGACCGAGTCGAGGAAGAAGGTCGTAGACGGCGTCAAGTACTTCAGCATGGGCCGCGTGTACTGGTACACCAACCTCGACACCGCCAAGCGGCACGAGGCCATCACGCTCTACAAGCACCACACATCCGAGGAGTACCCGACCTACACCAACTACCCGGCGGTCGAGGTCTCGAAGGTCTCCGACATTCCGATGGACTACGACGGAGAAATGGGCGTCCCCATCACCTTCCTCGACCGATACAACCCCGAGCAGTTCGAGATCCTCGGCAGTAGCCGGCGGCTGGCCAAACCGATGTCGGCCTACGCGAAGCGAGGGACCTACATGCAGGGCGGGCCTCGCTTCTACGTGCCGGTGGGCGACGGGACGCACCAGCGTCTCTACGACAGGATCGTCATCCGGCGGAGTTGGGGGAAGCCCGCGTGAAGATCGAGCTCAAGGAGATCACCGTTCGGCAGGTCGCCGAGGGCTATGTCGACAGCGCCGAGGAGGGCGTCGTCGGTTACGGCGGGCGGCTCGACGTCCGGCCCAAGTACCAACGCGAGTTCGTCTACGACGACAAGAAGCGGAATGCGGTCATCGACACCATCCGCAACGGCTTCCCGCTGAACGTCATGTACTGGGTCGTCACCGAGGCGGGGACCTACGAGGTGATGGACGGCCAGCAGCGGACCATCTCCTTCTGCCAGTACGTGAACGGCGACTTCTCCATCTCCGCCGGCGGCCACCCGATGGCGTTCCACAACCTGCCGAAGACGCTTCAGGACCAGATCCTCGACTACACGCTGATGGTCTACTTCTGCTCAGGCACGGATCAGGAGAAACTGGACTGGTTCCGGATCATCAATCTCGCCGGTGAGCGCCTCACCGAGCAGGAGCTGCGAAACGCCGTCTACACGGGCCCGTGGCTATCGCACGCCAAGACGATCTTCTCGAAGACGGGTTGCGCCGCTTTCCTGCTCGCCAGCAAGTACGTCAATGGGTCGCCGATCCGCCAGGACTACTTGGAGACGGCCATTGACTGGCTGTCCGGGGGCAAAATCGAGCAGTACATGTCGGCCCACCAGCACGACCCCAACGCGAACGAGCTCTGGGCCTACTTCCAGGCCGTCATCGCCTGGGTGGGATTGACCTTCACTGTGTACCGCAAGGAGATGAAGGGCCTCGACTGGGGCAGCCTCTACAACCAGTTCAAGGATGGTCTCTACGACACGGCCAAGCTGGAAGCGCAGATCAAGGGCTTGATGTCCGACGACGACGTGACCAGCAAGAAGGGCATCTTCCCCTACGTGCTGACCGGGGATGAGAAGCACCTCAGCATCCGACAGTTCACGGACAATCAGAGGCGCGAAGCGTACGAGCGCCAGCACGGTCAGTGCTACAACGGCACCCGCTGCACGACTCCGGGCAACTCGACGGGCGACCGTGTCTTCGATCTCGACCAGATGGAAGCCGACCACATCACCCCATGGTCGAAGGGCGGCAAGACTGAGCCGGCGAACTGCCAGATGCTGTGCCTTCCATGCAACCGGCGGAAGGGCGCGGTCTAGCGCCTCCGCCTCGAACATCTGACCGGGGCGCTAAGCTTCTCCTTTCTCTCTCTTTTTCGGCTTTCTTGACAGATTACTGTGTTGCGGTCTATACTTCTGCTGTCGCCCACCAGCGCAGATGGAGCTCAGATCGATGGACGCAACCGACACCGAAGCCGCCGCGCCTGCCGCAGCCGCCCGAAAGAAGAAGCCCAACAGCCCGAAGGCTCCGGGTCTGCCGCTCCGCGGCGCGATGGGCGAGGTCGCCAAGATCTACGACCGCTACAGCCACAGCACATTCACCCGTGGCGAGATGGCGTCCGCGCTCAACATGTCATCGGGCAGCGGTGCGTTCTACGGCAAGGCCGCGACGCTCGGTCTGTACGGGCTCATCGAGGACACCGGCGGCCACGTCAAGGTCTCGTCGCTGTTCAAGGCGCTGTACCAGGCGCCTGAAGGGTCGCCGGAGATGAAGCGGAATGCGCTCGCCGCCGTCAGCAAGCCCTCGGTCTTCGCGAACCTCCTGAAGCAGTTCGGCAGCCGCATCCCCGACGAGGCGGCCATCGCCCTCCGCCTAGAGATGCAGGGCGGCTTCAACCGCGATCGCGCTCAGGAAGTCGCGTTGGCGTTCCGCTCGTCGCTGGCAGACTACGGCTTGATCGACGGCAACGGCAACGTCTTGTCCGTTCGCGATGAGCCCGTTGTCGACGCGCCGGCCGACGCGCGTGGCGATGACGATCAGGTTTCTGACGACAACGAAGACATGGGGCGGGCGACAGGTCGCCAGCGACTCGAAGTCGCCCTCCGCGACGGGCGGAAGGCCGTCCTGAACCTGCCCGATGACCTCACCGTGGCAGACACGAGGAAGATCTCGGCGCTTCTGAACGCGCTCGCCGCCGACTACGACGGCTGACGCGGGAGGCACCGCGGACGATGTTCCACTTCCTGTACCTCGACGAGTCCGGCAGCCCGGCGATGACGACGCGCGGGCTCCGGAACCAGCGTTGGCTCACGCTCGGCGGGTTCTTCATGCCCGCCGAGTCGTGGACCCAGCTCGACGCGGCCGTGACGCGCCTCAAGGAGGACTGGCTGGCGGACTACGTGGACGAGCCGGCGCAGATCGAGTTGCACTCAAGCGACTTCGGGTCGAAGTCGCCGTGGCGCGAGTTGTACGCGGACGGGAAGTGGGACGGGTTCCTCACGGCGGTGGGCGAGATGGTGGAGGCGCTGCCGATCACGACACTGTCGGCGACGATCGACAAGCAGGAGCACTTCGCTCGATACGCCAGGCCGGAGGACCCGTACGAGCTGGCCTACCAATTCGTGATCGAGCGGTTCGACTCGGCGCTCCGGCCCGCGTCCCACTGCGGGGCCGTGGTCCTCGACCCGCGGTCTGAAGGCCGGGGTGCTGACGACGAGCGGATGCGCGTCGTCCACCGGGAACTGCGGCGCGCCAGAGCGACCGTCGTTGAAGACGTGTTCTTCGCACCGTCCTCCATCTCCGCCGGCGTGCAGGTCGCGGACGTGTGTGCGTGGGCGGTCCGCAAGCACCATCAGGCGGCGCTCGGCGTCGGGCGCGAGACCCCCATCTATGCGGGCGTCGAAGCCCGTTACCGGCGGTCGGCTGGCGGGCGCATTCGCGGATACGGGGAGAAGGTATTCCCCTAGCGCGTATACTCCGACTCGACAGGCCGGAGGGCCACAGTGTGGCCCGTTTCGAGCGTCAGCTCGGCCGGCCTTCTTCCATGTCCGTCGTCAGAACGACGCAGTTGTCAGTGATCCCACGTCCAGAGAGAGTCATACCCCAGACGATCGGCCCGAACTCCAGCCTCCAGCAGGGAAGGCCAGTCCGTGTACTGGTTCCAGCACAGGGCGCCCAGCTTGACTTCAGGCACGTCTCCCTCCAGTGCGTCCAGGAAGCGCCAGCTAGACGACGCGCCGGTCTCGCCGCAGGATGTCGAGGTAGACACCGGAGCCGACAACAGCGGCGAGCACCCAGACGAGGATGTTACCGGAGCCGAAGAGCCATCCGGCCACGAGCGAGACCGCGAGCCAGGCGATGACGAACGAGCCGAGGGCGATCCCGAATCGGCGAGCGACCTTGGCCATGAACTGACTCCTCTGCGCTGCCTCGAAATCCAACGAAGCGTCCGCGTGAGCTGACGTCCAGTCCCTGTCTGATCCAAGACAGGGCTCCAAGCCTGATCGTACCCTTTTCGAACCACCGCGACGGGGTTGCGGGCCGCAGCGATGATCCCGCGGCCCGCCCGAACGCGGCCGGGAGGCACCCCTCGCATGGGTCGGTCGGCCCTGCCGACCGGCGTGCGAAACGTGGCACGCTTGGCGCCCACCACCGACAACCGCGCCACCATCGCTGCGATCGCAGCCATCCCGCCGCGCGCACCGTCCCAAGGAGCCGCCCCGTGCTCGAGTCTCCGCCCCCTGCAATCACGCCCGCACCCGAACTGTCGACGCCCGACGCGCCGGTCGCGCCCGACCGGGCCGCGCGCCGCGGCGTGCCCATCGGGGATCGTTCCAGCGACGTGCTGGGCTACGGCCGCAACCCCCTCGATTCGTTCTTCGAGCCGGCCAGCGTCGCGGTCATCGGCGCGACGGAGAAGGTGGGGAGCGTCGGCCGGACCGTCTTCTGGAACCTGATCAGCAGCCCGTTCGGGGGCACCGTCTACCCGGTCAACCAGAAGCGCCCCAGCATCCTCGGCGTCCGGGCGTACCCGGACATCGCGGCACTTCCCGAGGTTCCCGAGCTCGTGGTCATCGCGACGCCCGCGACCACTATCCCGGCGACCGTCGAGGAATGCGCCGCGGCGGGCGTCAAGGCTGTCGTCATCATCTCGGCCGGCTTCAAGGAGGTCGGTCCCGCGGGAGCCGAGCTCGAGCGGCAGATCCTGGAGACGGCCCGGGCCAACGGCATGCGCATCGTGGGGCCGAACTGCCTCGGCGTGATGCGCCCGCCGACCGGCCTCAACGCCACCTTCGCAGCGGGCATCTCCGCCGCTGGAACGGTGGGGTTTGTCAGCCAGAGCGGCGCGCTCCTGACCGCGGTCCTCGACTGGAGCGTCCGCGAGAAGGTCGGGTTCAGCGCGGTCGTCTCGCTCGGCTCGATGCTCGACGTCGGGTGGGGCGACCTGATCACCTACCTGGGCAACGATCCGGCCACCGAGAGCATCGTCGTCTACATGGAGACGATCGGGGACGCGCGCGCCTTCCTGTCCGCCGCCCGCGAGGTCGCGCTCACCAAGCCGATCATCGTCATCAAGCCCGGCCGCACGGCCGAGGCGGCCAAGGCCGCCGCGTCGCACACGGGATCCCTGACCGGCTCCGACGAGGTCCTCGCCGCTGCCTTCCGGCGGGTCGGCGTGCTCCGTGTGGATGCCATCGCCGAGCTGTTCAACGCCGCGGAGGTCCTCGCCAAGCAGCCCCGCCCGAAGGGCCGCCGCCTGACGATCGTGACGAACGCGGGCGGTCCCGGCGTCCTCGCCACCGATGCCCTGATCACGGGCGGCGGCGCGCTCAGCGAGATCTCCCCGGCCACGATGGAGGAGCTCAACGGCTTCCTGCCGGCCCCGTGGAGCCACAACAACCCGATCGACATCATCGGCGACGCGGCCCCTGAGCGGTACGCGAAGGCACTCCAGGTCGCAGCGCGTGATCCCGGAAGCGACGGCCTCCTCGTGATCCTCACGCCGCAGGCGATGACCGACCCGACGGCCACCGCCCGCGAGCTGACCCCGTTCGCGAAGATCGAGGGCAAGCCGGTCCTCGCGAGCTGGATGGGCGGCGAGGACGTCGCCGAGGGCGCCGCGATCCTCCGCGAGGCGGGGATCCCGACGTTCTCGTATCCGGACGAGGCAGTCAGGATCTTCAACGACACGTGGCGTTTCGCCAGCCACCTGCGCCAGATCTACGAGACGCCCACGCTCCCGTCGGACGACGAGCACCCCGTTGACCGGGCGCGCGCCGCCGCGCTCATCGACGGGGTCCGTGCCGAGGGTCGGACGCTCCTGACCGAGGACGAGTCGAAGGACCTTCTCGCCGCGTACGGGATCCCGATCACCGAGACGGTCGTCGCGCTGACGCCGGACGAGGCGGTTGCCGCCGCCGACCGGATCGGCTACCCGATCGTCGTGAAGCTCTATTCGCACACCATCAGTCACAAGACCGACGTCGGCGGCGTGCAGCTGAACCTCAAGGACGCAGCGGCCGTCCGGCAGGCATACGAATCGATCCGGGTATCGGTCACCGAGAAGAAGGGCGCCCAGCACTTCGAGGGCGTGACCGTTCAGCCGATGGTGAACTGGACCGGCTACGAGCTGATCCTCGGATCCTCGATCGACCCGCAGTTCGGGCCGGTGCTCCTCTTCGGCATGGGAGGTCAGCTGGTCGAGCTCTTCAAGGACCGCGCCCTCGGCCTGCCGCCCCTCAACACGACGCTCGCCCGCCGGATGATGGAGCAGACGAAGATCTACACGGCGCTCGGCGGCATCCGCGGCCGGCGCGGCGTGGACCTCGGCGCGCTCGAGCAGCTCCTGGTCCGGTTCAGCCAGCTCGTCGTGGAGCAGCGCTGGATCAGCGAGCTCGACATCAACCCGCTCCTCGCATCGCCGGAGCGGCTGATTGCGCTCGACGCGCGGGTCGTCCTCCACGACCTGTCGGTCACGGAGGACCGGCTGCCACGCCTGGCGATCCGCCCGTACCCGCGCAAGTACGCGGGCACGTGCACGTGCAAGAACGGCGAGGTGCTCCAGGTCCGCCCGATCCGCCCGGAGGACGAGCCGCTGGTCGTCGAGTTCCACCGCACCCTGTCCGAAGAGACGGTCTTCCAGCGCTACCTGGCCCACCTCGGCCTCAGCGAGCGGACCGCCCACGAGCGGCTCATCCGGATCTGCTTCGTGGACTACCACCGCGAGATGGCGCTGGTCGCCGAGCGCACGGACCCGCTGACCGGCCTGCCGGCGATCGTCGCAATCGGCCGTCTCAGCCGCGTCTTCGGGACCGACGACGCGGAGTTCGCGGTGCTGGTCTCGGACGCGTGGCAGGGAAGCGGCATCGGGACGGAGCTCCTGCGCCAGCTGGTGGCGATCGCGCGTGCCGAGGGCGTGGCGATGATCGGTGCGCAGATGCGATCCGAGAACCTCGCGATGCGAAAGGCCAGCGAGCGGGTCGGCTTCACGATCACGGCCGGGTCCACGGATGAGGTGGTCCGGGCCGAGATGCAGCTGTAGCGACGGCGGCCGCCGGCGGCCGTGCGTCGGGGGCCGTTCGTCGCCGGCCGTTCGCCCGGCGGCCGTTCGCCCGGCGGCCGCTTGCCCGCGAGGCCGTTCGCCCGCGAGGCCGCTCGCCCGGAGGCCGCCGGGGGCCCGCGGTTACCCGCGGAGGACGATGTTCACGAGCCGGCCGCCGCCGGCGTGGATGACGCGGTCCGGCGTCTTCCCGTCGAGCGCGGCAACCACCTTCGGGCGGGCGAGGACGAGCGCTTCGACCTGCGCCTCCGAGAGCCCCACCGCGATCTCGACCCGGTCACGAACCTTGCCGTTGACCTGGATCGGCAGCTCGCGCGTCTCGACCGCGGCCGCGGCGGCATCGACGGCCGGCCAG
This sequence comes from Candidatus Limnocylindrales bacterium, assembly GCA_038214375.1. Taxonomy (GTDB): domain Bacteria; phylum Chloroflexota; class Limnocylindria; order Limnocylindrales; family CSP1-4; genus CTSoil-043. The sequence continues at coordinate 21,430 of JBBQRX010000023.1, read as the reverse complement.
CGCTCGGTGTGGATCGACCGCCACGCTTCCCCCCGCGCGGCCAGGCGGCGCGACCAGAGCTCCTCGGTCACGTGCGGAGCGGCCGGCGCGAGCATCAGCAGCAGGAGCGCGAGTGCCTCGTCCCATGCCGGGCCGCCGGCGACCGACGTCCCGCGGTAGCGGAAGAGCAGGTTCGAGAGCTCCATCAGCCGGGCGACCATCGTGTTGAAGTGGAACGCTTCGTAGTCCGCCGTGACCGTGGCGAGCGTCCGGTGCGCCGCGCCCCGGATCGCACGCTCGGCAGCGGCCGCGTCCTCTCCGTCGGGCAGCGAGCCCGAGGTCGGGTCGCCCGGCTCGATCCCGTGCGGGTCGAGCGCCAGGGTCCAGGCTCGCCCGAGGAAGCGGGCGACGCCGCCGATGCCCGTCGGGCTCCACGGGCCGCCCTGGTCCCACGGCCCCATGAACATCAGGAAGAGGCGGACGGTGTCTGCGCCGTACTGCGCGACCAGCTTGTCGGGGTCCTGGACGTTGCCGCGCGACTTGCTCATCCGCTCGCCGTCCGCGCCGAGGACCTGGCCCTGGTTGAACAGGCGGCGGAACGGCTCCCGCTCCGACACCAGGCCGCAGTCGGCCATCGCCTTGGTGAAGAAGCGGCTGTAGAGCAGGTGCATGACGGCGTGCTCGGCGCCACCGGTGTACTGGTTCACGGGGGTCCAGCGGTCCACCTTCGCGCGATCGACCGGCCCGTCGTCGAATCGCGGCGCCAGGTAGCGGAACCAGTACCACGACGAATCGATGAAGGTGTCCAACGTGTCGGTCTCGCGCGTGGCCGGGCCGCCGCAACGGGGGCACGTCGTGTTCAGGAACGCGGGATCCCTCCGCAGCGGGTTGTCCCCTGAGCCCTGGTAATCGACCGTCTCGGGCAGCCGTACCGGGAGCTGATCGTAGGGGAGGGGCACGATCCCGTCGGCATCGCAATAGACCACCGGGATCGGCGTGCCCCAGTAGCGCTGGCGGCTGATGAGCCAGTCGCGGATCCGGTACGTGACGGCGTAGTCCGCCTTGCCCTCCGACCGCAGCCATTCGACGACCGCGCGGAAGCCAGCCGGCGCCGGCTGGCCGTCGAACCGCCCGGAGTTGACCATCACGTCGGTCTCGGCCTTCGAGACGTAGGCGGCCGCCAGCCCGCCCTCGGGTGCCGCCGCGCCGGCAGCGCGGATCACCTCGACGATCGGCAGGCCGAATCGCGTCGCGAACGCGAAGTCTCGCTCGTCGTGGGCGGGAACGGCCATGATCGCGCCGGTCCCGTAGCCGGCCAGCACGTAGTCGGCGATCCAGATCGGGATCCGCTCCCCGTTGACCGGGTTGATCGCATCCGCGCCCAACGGGACGCCGGTCTTCTCGCGGTCGGTCGAAAGACGCTCGATCTCGGTTTCGGCGCGGGAGCTCGCGACGTATGCCTCCACTTCCGCGCGTCGATCCGGAGGGGTCAGCCGCGTCACCAGCGGGTGCTCGGGCGCGAGGACCATGAAGGTGGCGCCGAAGAGGGTGTCGGGCCGCGTCGTGAACACGCGCAGCTCGTCTCCGCCCGGCTGGTGTGCGTCGGGCGCGGTCGTGAAGACGATCTCGGCGCCTTCGGAGCGCCCGATCCAGTTCGTCTGCATGATCCGGATCGGCTCGGGCCAATCGAGGCCGCTGAAGTCGAGCAGCTCGTCGGCGTACTTCGTGATCCGCAGGAACCACTGGGCCAGGTCGCGCTTCTCGACCTTCGCGCCGCAGCGCCAGCAGCGCCGCTCGACGCCCTCGACCTGCTCGCGCGCCAGCGTCCCATCGTTCGGGCACCAGTCGACGGGCGCGGTCGCCCGGTACGCCAGCCCGGCTTCCAGGAAGCGCAGGAAGAGCCACTGGTTCCAGCGGTAGTACGCCGGGTCGCAGGTGACCACCTCGGACGACCAGTCGAATGACGCGCCCATGCTCCGCAGCTGGCGGCGCATCTTCGTGATGTTCGACTCGGTCCAGCGGGCGGGGTGGATCCTGTTCTTGATCGCGGCGTTCTCCGCCGGCAGCCCGAAGGCGTCGAAGCCGACCGGGAAGAAGACGTTGTCCCCGTGCATCCGGCGATACCGGCCCACGGCGTCGGTCGGCGTCTTCACGTACCAGTGCCCGACGTGCAGGTCGCCCGACGGATAGTCGTACATGGTCAGCAGGTAGAACCGCGGCCGCGATGAGTCCTCGAGGTCCGTCCGGTAAAGACCGAGCTCGTCCCAGCGCGCCTGCCAGCGCGGCTCGACCGTCGCGGGGTCGTAGCGTTCGATCCGGGTCCGTTCGGTGGTCATGGTTCGGCCGATGCTAGCGCCTGCGGTGGGCGCGCGCTCGGCGACGGAGTCCTCGGGCAGGGCGCCGGCGCGTGGTGGATGTCAGGACGCTGGGATCTCGAGCCAGCCTTCACGCAGCGCGCGCGTCGCCAGCTCGGTGCGCGATGCCATCCCAAACCGTTCGAAGAGCCGTCGGAGGTGGGTCTCGACCGTCCGAGCGCCGATCCCGAGGGCGGTCCCGATCTCATCATTGCTGAAGCCGTCGACGACGAGCCGGACGACGTCGAGCTCGCGGGCGGTGGGCCGGTCGGCCGCCGACGCCGACGGCCGTACCGTGAACGCCAGGCCTCCCTGGGCCGCCAGCCGGATCGCCGCGACGATCTCCGCGAGGGGAGCCGTCTTGAGCACGAAGCCCGTCGCGCCCATCCGCAGGGCCGCGTCCGCGTATTGCGGATAGTCATAGGCGGTCAGGACGACGATCGCGGGCCGATTGATCGGCCGCGCGTCGACCGACGGCAGGTCGGTGGGGGCGAGCAGGCCGAGGCCGCTTTCCGCCCCGAGCCGGATGTCGAGCAGGACGACGTCCACCTCGACGCCGGCGAGGAGCGCTCGGGCCTCGGTGAGCGATCCCGCGGTGCCCTCGACCGTGATCCCGGGCTGGGCTGCCAGGATCGCGGCTGTCCCCTCGCGGACGACCGGGTGGTCCTCGACGATCGCGACGCGGATCGCTGCCGTCGTCACCGGGGGCTCAATGAGGTCGCCACTGGAGTCCGACATGGGTGCCGCCTCCGGGCCACGGCCGCACATCGAGGATCGCGTCGATCTGCTCGGCGCGCTGGCGCATGTTGAGAAGACCGAAGCGGCCGGCGTGCTCGGCGAGGTCCGCCGCGCCCGGCCCGATTCCCGGGCCAGCGTCGTCGACGGAGAGCAGGGCGCCGTCAACGGTCGAGTGGTAGCGCACCACGATCGGTGGCTTCCCATGGCGAGCCGCGTTCGCCAATGCCTCCTGGGCCACGCGGAAGAAGGCCAACTCAACGTCTGGCGGCGGGCGGACCCCGTCGGTGCGCTCGAGACGTACCTCGCCCCCCGCGAGTGTCTCGATCCGCTGGACCAGCCAGTCGAGCGCGGGCCCGACGCCAAGGTCATCGAGAAGGGGCAGCCGGAGATCACCGCAGATCGCCCGCAGGCGCTCGATGACGCCGCGGCCCATCGCCGCGCCTTCGGCGTCCCCGGCGCCGTCGAGCCGACGAACCAGCAGGGTCAGCTCTTGGAGGGCATCGTCGTGGATGTCGGCTGCGACGCGGGCCCGCTCCGCCTCGGTGGCGGCGACCACGAGGTCGCGCTGGAGCTGGGCACGACTCAGGAGGCGCGCGAGCGGGCGAACGGTGAACCGGCCGGCCACGGCGATCGCCGCGAGCCACGCCGAGAGGGGCAGGAGCAGCGGGTTGAGGAAGACCGCCGTCGCCAGCGACAGCGCCGGGGTCGCTCCTGCAACGGCCAGCTCCGCGGACCGGATGGGTGCGGCGTCGGCGCCCGGCTCCAGGCTCGCGTTGAGGGCGATCGGGACGGCGGCGGCCACGCCGGGTACGAGCGGGATCGCGCCGACCAGCAGGTAGCGTGTCCAATCAGCCGCGACGTTGGACGCATCGAGCCCGAGGCGCATGAAGCCGATGACCACCGCGCCCGTCGCGGTGGCGGCCGTGACCATGCGAACCGCGCGACGGATCTCGGCCTCGCGGATCCGCTGGGCGAGGCCGTCCGCGAGCGGGATCATGCCCAGCGGCAGGAGCACGCCCGCAACGGCGACCGCTGGGCCGAACCACGTGGCGAAGAGCGGCCACACGAGGAACGGCGTCGCGGTGGCAACCGCGAGCGGCATGGCCAGCGGCCGGACGGACGCGCCGGCTCGCCCGCTCGCGAGCAGCCACAGGCCCGCGGCGAGGACCAGGCATCCGACGACCAGGTCGAAGGCGAGCCGCCTGGAAGACGTCTGGTAGTTGCCGCCGAGGTAGGTGAGGCTCCATCCGTTCCCTCCCGAACCGTGCTCGAGGTCGTATGGAGTGATCGCCTGGAGCTCGAAGATGTCCGCGTTCGAGAGGGTATTGAACGTGGCGCCATCGATCTCGATCGGCGTCGGCACCGGCGGATCGAGGACCGGGGTCGGACCTTCCGGCGGGCTGGCGACGGCGTGGCCGATCCCGCCGGCATCGTCGGCTGGGCCGCCGCCCGCATCGAGCGTGGGCATCGGCTCCGGAATGAGGGTCGGCGCGGACGAGGCCAACGGAGACGGACTGGCGCCGGAGGAGGCAGAGGTCCCAGGCCCTGCCGACTCGGCCGGAATGGCCGCGGCCGCCGATGCGGTGGGGCCGGAGGCCGTCGGCGATCCGTCGGGCGCCGGGGAGGCCGCAACGGACGGCGCCGGGGAGGCCGCAACGGACGGCGCCGGCGTGGGCTCCGGCGTCGTGGTCATCGTCTCTTCGGGCGTGGCGGGTGCAGGCGTCACGTCCGGGTATGCGTACTGGGGCAGGCGCAGGAGGGTCGTGTCGTTGATGCTGACGACGATCATGCCGGGGGCAAAGCCCTCGAGTTGGGCCGGGCTGTCGTGGGCTACCGAGGCGATCCGGACGTAGGGGCCGTCCTGTTCGAGCCGGACGCCGAGGTCCACCCGACCGATCGCCAGGGCGAGGAAGCCGAAGGTGAGGCCGGCGGTCATCACGCCGACTGCGAGCACGGTGCCCGGACGTGCCTTCATGCCCAGACCGTACCAGAGCCCGTGGGCCTTCCGACATCCGGCGAATCACGGAACGGCACGGCGTATCGCGACGCATCGCGCCAGTCCCCCGCGACCGAATCCCGCGCGGCACGTCGTTCTCCGGACATGGACGACCCCCGGAGTTCATCCGAGGGTCGCTTCGCGGTCAGGGGGCTGGTGGAGCTACGGGGGTTCGAACCCCGGACCTTCTGAATGCCATTCAGACGCTCTTCCAGCTGAGCTATAGCCCCATTCGTCCGGAGGCGGAGTATAGCAGGGGTTCCGGAGCGCGCCGGGGTCGGGACCCGCCTTGGCGGGCTCAGCGGATCGCCGATGGGCGGCCAGGGGCCGACGCGAGGTACCCGCGGGCGGGCCGAGGTGGGGTGCCGGGACCGGGCCGAGCCCAGCGGAATCGCCGATGGGCGGCCATGGGCCGAGGCGAGTGCCAGGACCGGGCAGATTGGCCGAGGCCTCGCGTCGTGCCAGGTGGCCACACCGCGGCCGTTCGTCACAACCGGCGCGGCAGGTCTTGCCACACGTCCACCTGGCGGTCGTTCGTCGAGCGGATGGTGCCAGGAGCGCTCGAGGCGGTCACCTGACCGGTCTTGCCCCCCGCGTTTCGGGTCCGCGACCCCGGCTCGTGCGTGGCCGGACCGCGACCTCCGGGAGCGAGCCGGAGACGCGATGACGTACGCCCGCCTGGCGTGCACCTGGCAGGACCGGCAGACAGCCGGCAGGAACGGCAGACACCGAGCGGGACCCGCCCGCCGGGAGAGTTCCGCCGGGAGCAGTCCGCCGGGACACGCGCTGGTGGACCCCTGAGGAATGTCCACGGCCGCAGTCCCGGCGACGGTGCCGGGACGGGCGGATCGAGATGCGTCCGACGGCGACGCAGCCACGCCCGGCGCGGCCGGCGCCGCCCGCGTGTGGCAGGATCCGTCCGATGCCACCCCGCCCAGCGAGCCGCCGTGAGACCGCGGTGGAGACAGTCGCGCACGCGCGGCTGCCCGGCGGCGAGCTCGCCTACACGCTGCGACGGTCATCGCGGGCGCGGCGCCTTCGGGTCACGATCGATCCGCGCCGGGGCGTGATCGCCACGGTCCCGGGCGTTCGCACCTCGGAATCGCGGGCACGCTCACTCGTCGAGCCGTTCCTCGCGGAGCGCGAGGCGTGGCTGCGCCGGCACCTCGCCCGCCACGCGGCTGCGGCCGCCGAGATTGCCGCAGCGGGGCCGGTCCGCGACGGCTCCCTGCTCCGCTACCGGGGCGAGCCGCACAGGGTCCGCGTCGTGGCCGGCCCTCCCAAGAGCCGGCGCTCGCACGTCGAGCGGGTCGGCGGGGACGACGAGGACCAGCTGGTCGTCACGCTCGCCCCGACCGAGCGCCGTGCGGTAGCGGCCGTCCTCGAGGCGTGGCTGCGCGTCCGTGCGCGGGACGCGCTCGACGCCGCGATCGCCCGGCACGTGGTGGCACTCGGCGTCAGGCCATCACGCGTCACCGTGCGCGACACGCGGAGCCGATGGGGGAGCGCGTCACGCGCGGGCAGGCTCTCGTTCTCGTGGCGCCTCGTGCTCGCGCCGCCCGGCGTCCTCGAGACCGTGGCCGTCCACGAGCTGGCGCACCTCCGCGTCTTCGGCCACGGCCCGGCGTTCTGGGCGCTGGTCGCGGCTCGCGTGCCGGACTACGTTGCCCGGCGGCGCTGGCTGCGAACGCACGCCGCGGAGCTCCACGCAGCGCTCGACGAAGAGGGTGGGCGAGGCGAACCCGATCTGCTCGATGGTGCTCCGATCCCGCTGCCGCCGGGCGCGCGACCTCCGTCACTCCTGGCAACCGAAGGTCGCGGCGGGTGACGCCCGGCCGCATCTCGACGGCCGAGCCGCGCGAGCAGCTCAGGCCGGAGGAAGCTCGCGGCTGGCGTGAAACTCCACGCTGGGCGTCCGCGCCCTACGCCCCGGTCTTCTCGCCGCCGTCCGCGCCCTACGCCCCGGTGGCCCGGCCGCGGTCCGCGCCCGACTCGACCACCGTGGTCGGGGTGTTGTGGACGGCCGTGACCGCCGGGATGCTGCCGAGCCGCCCGGCCTGGTAGTCGGCGAATGCCTGGATCACCTCGTCGCGCGTGTTCATGACGAACGGGCCCATCCAGGCGACCGGCTCGCGGATCGGTCGTCCGCCCAGGAGGAGGACGTCGAGGTTCGGGCTCCGACCCTCCTGGAAGCGACCGGCGGAGACCGTGAGCGCCCCACCGGGGCCGAACACCGCCAGCTGGCCGGTCTGGACCGGGTTCGCCTCGACGCCGACCGTGCCGTGGCCGGCCATCACGTACGCAAGCGCGTTGTAGTCGGCGCGCCACGGGATCGAGAGGCGGGCGCCCGGGCTCAGGGTTGCGTGGACGAGGGTCATCGGCGAGTACGTCGATCCGGGGCCCGCATGCCCCGCGACATCGCCCGCGATCACCCGGACGAGCGCGCCACCGTCGCTCGAGGAGACCAGCGCGACCTCCCGCGCCCGGAGGTCCTGGTAGCGCGGCGCGGCCCATTTCTGGGCACGCGGCAGGTTCACCCAGAGCTGGAAGCCATGGAAGAGGCCGCCGCTCGCGACGAGCGCCTCCGGCGGCTTCTCGATGTGGAGGATCCCGGCACCGGCCGTCATCCACTGCGTGTCCCCGTTCGTGATGACGCCACCGCCGCCGTTCGAGTCGCTGTGCTCGAACGTCCCGTCGATCATGTAGGTGACCGTCTCGAAGCCGCGGTGGGGATGCCAGGGCGTTCCCTTCGGCTCGCCCGGTGCGTACTCCACCTCGCCCATCTGGTCCAGGTGGACGAACGGGTCGAGCTCGGCGAGGTCGACGCCGGCGAAGGCGCGCCGGACCGGGAACCCTTCGCCTTCGAAGCCGCGCGGAGCGCTCGTGATGCTGCGCACCGCGCGCTGGCGGGCGGCCATCGGGTCGGGCTCGGGGATGCGGGGAAGGACGGTGATGTCGTCGACGGCGATGGCGGGCATGGAGCATTCCTCTGCGAAGGGTGGCGGGTTCAGCGACCGCGTTCGGGTGCGATCGGCGTGGCGGGTTCGGCGTGGCGCCGATCCGGGGATTGGCGAGGACGCCCGGCGAGGTGTCCGAGGAGGGCGGTGAGGTCCTCGGTCCGCGGGCCGTCGAGGCGCGGCTCGACGAAACGCTCCAGGACTGCGGCATGGTGGGGCAGGGAGCGCCCCAGCTCGTCGAGGCCGCGTGGCGTGAGCTGGGCGAAGGCGCCCCGGCGATCGCCGGGACATCCGACCCGCTCGACCAGGCCATCGGCCTCCAGCCGGTCGATGCGCCGGGTGAGGCCGCTCGGGGTCAGGTGCGACCGCTCGGCAAGCTCGTGCATCCGGAGCTGCTGGCCCGGCTCGTCCGCGAGCGACACGAGCACGGCGAACGCGTCGGCTGCGAGGACGGGGCACGCGCCGCCCTCCGCATCGAGCTCCCGAGTCAGGGTGGCATGGGCAGCCGCGATCGCCTGCCAGAGGCGGATCGAGGCGGGGATTGCCGACTTCGTCGCATGCCGCTCCGCGGTACCCAGGTCGGCGAGTGCGCGGGATGCAGGGAACTTCATTGCAGGCGCAATTATTGCTGAGGCAATGACAGGTGTCAAGGTGTCCGGGAGTGAGGCACCCTCCTGACCCCTGACGACGGGCGAGCCGTGGTGCCGGCTGCGATTCAGGTTCGACGGTTGCGCCGGGTCCACCACAGCGCTGCCCCCAGGAGCGCCATCGCGGAGACAGCAAGTGCGGCGATGAGGCCCGCTCCGTCCGAGGAGGTCGTGGTTCCGTTCTGGCCGGCCGCAGGAGTCGCCGATGGCTGCGGCGGGAGGCTGGCGCTCGTCTCGGGAGAACTCTCCGGGACGGGTGGCGGGGTCGGACTCGCTGTCGGTGCCGCCGTCGAGCTGGAGGTTGGCGCGGGGGAGGGACTCGGTCCCGCGCTGGGCGGTGCCGTCGCGACGGGGGTAGACCGCGGCGTCGCTGCCGGCGTCGGCCGAGGCGTGGGCGGCGGGGTAGGCCGAGGCGTGGGCAGCGGGGTAGGCCGAGGCGTGAGCTTCGGGGTCGCGGCCGCGGCCAGGACCGTGATCGTGCCGGTCATCTGCTCAGAATGGATCTCGCAGAAGTACGGGTATGTTCCTGCCCTCGTGAATGTCACCGCGTATGTGGTTCCGGGGCCCTTGAAACCCGAATTGAGGGGCCCGGCCGACGGGTGGGCCAGGTTGCTGGCATCGACGGTGCCGGACCGGACGGTGTGCCCTTCGCCCGAAATCGTCCAGGTGACCGTGTCCCCGACGTGGACGGCGCGGGTCGCCGGTCGGAATTCGTAGTCCACGGCGGCTACGGTGATGTTCGCGGCGGCGGCGTTCGCAGATGCGAAGCCCGCGAGCACGATGATTCCCGATGCGAGGAGACCGAAGCGCGGGGCGCGGTGCGACACGTACTCTCCAGGAAGGGCTGCGTGCCCATGGATACGTCGATTCCCACGTCCTGGATGCGGATGACCGATGGGAACGGCGAGTGTACCCTGTGCGAACATCCGGCCCTCCATCACCATGGTGGAGAGATACCCGGATCGCATGGGGGGTTCGATTCATGCGTCTGCGTCAACGTCTGGCCCTGATCGCTGGTGTGGTCGCCCTTGCGGCGCTCCCGGCGATCGCTGCTGCGGCCGACCCGTCGGTGCCCGCATTCGGCGGCCCGCTCAGCGGTGCCCAGGAGGTTCCCGCCGTCACGACGTCGGCAACGGGTGAGGGAACGGCGGTCATCAGCGCCGATGGAACGAAGATCACCTACGTCGTCACGTACAGCGGCCTCTCCGGGCCGGCGGTCGCAGCCCACATCCACACCGGCGCCGCCGGCGCGGCGGGTGGCGTCATCCTTCCGCTCACCGTGAGCGCGAGCCCGATGGTCGGGACCTTGACGGCCGCCAACTTCACGGCGTCCGGCACGGTCACCACGTTCGCCGAGGCCGTCGCCGCCATCAAGGCCGGGAACACCTACTTCAACATCCACACGGCGGCCAACGCGGGCGGCGAGATTCGCGGTCAGATCATGGCAAAGGGCGATGCGCAGTTCGCGTCTCTTGCCGGCTTCCAGGAGATTCCCGCCGTCACGACGTCGGCGACCGGAAGTGGATGGGTCGTCGTCAGCACCAACGGATCAACGATCACCTACTACATCGCGTACAGCGGCCTCTCCGGGCCGGCGGTCGCGGCCCACATCCACACCGGCGCCGCCGGCGTGGCGGGTGGCGTCATCCTTCCGCTCACCGTGAGCGCGAGCCCGATGGTCGGGACCTTGACGGCCGCCAACTTCACGGCGTCCGGCACGGTCACCACGTTCGCCGAGGCCGTCGCCGCCATCAAGGCCGGGAACACCTATTTCAACATCCACACGGCGGCCAACACGGGCGGCGAGATCCGCGGTCAGATTGGCGTCACCGTGGCCGCGCCGGCTCCGAGTCCGAGCCCGAGCCCCAGCGCGAGCCCGAGCCCGACGCCGTCCCCAACCCCGGCGCCGACTGCCACGCCGACTGTCGCGCCGACGTCGACCCCTGCGCCGACGCCCGTTGCGACTCTCCCGCCGACCTCGACGCTGTCGGTCGAGCCGACCTCGGGTGCGCCTGCCGTCCCCGCGGTCATCGGGATCCTGGTGTTCCTGATGCTCGCAACAGTGGCCAGCCGCCGCTTCGCCCCGCGTCGCGGACGCTAGGAGCGGCCAGCTCAACCGAGGCGGACGGGCTCGTTGCCCGTCCGCCTTTTTCGTGTCGCCGGGCCTTCGCGCCGTCGCCAACGTGCCGATCGGCCCCGGCTGGCGGCGCTACCCGCCGGGCTGCATGTGCACAGTCAGCAGGACCTGGCTCGGCACGCTCGCGCGAAGGTCGTGAGTCACGCCTGGCGACAGCACGAACACGGTCCCCGCGCGCAGCTCGTGGTTGCCTGTCGGCGTCCTCACCTGGACGTTGCCAGCCAGCGTGTGGATCGTGACCAACCCATCGGCGACGTGGTCAAGGAGCTGGCCGTTCGCCTCGAAGTCGAACAGGACGAGCGCGACGGAACCGTGATGGGCGATGGTGATCTGCCGGTGGCCGTCCGTGCCGGAATGCGGCTCCGCCCGCAGCTGGCCGGCGATCTCGGCGAGGGCGTAGCTGTGCTCATCACCGGCGAACCGCTCGGCGGGTGCGCGGCGCAGACGCGCCTCGTCCTGTTGCATGGGCCAGTCTCCTCATGTGTTGGATCGGCCGTCTCGACGGTCGGCCGTAGAAGGGTCCAGGTGCGCCGGTTCGTCGGCACCGGCGCGGTGTCGTGGCGCCTCAGCGGGATGGCGTGGCGGCGCCAGCCGTCCTGCCTGGCGGCGGTGGCCAGCAGATGGCCGTCATGACGCCGGCGTGTCGCTGGCGGGCGAGCCCGCAAGGCGGCCGATCCGGACTCGCCAGGTCGTGGGACCTTGCTCGAGGTAGTCCCACGTGAAGGTCCCGGCTCGTTCCGCGGCAAATTGGTAGTAGAGCGGCTTCGGATCGTGGTCGTTCACCAGTTCGAAGCCCGTGTCGGGCAGGAGCGCCTCGAAGGTCTCGAAGATCCGCTCGTGGCGAATCGCGGGTGACACCGCTCGGACGTCCAGTACGAGATCGTGGGTCATGAGCCGTTTCCTTTCAGTCGATGGCGAAGCTGAGCCGGGGCAGCCATCCCCCGCGCGTGCGCGCGATGTCCGGTCCAGGATCTCGGGCATGCCGCCGACCACCCTGGCATAGAACACTGGTTCACAGCTCAGACTCAGCCCACCTCATCGCTCCGCTTCGACACGCGGCTCTCGACTTCGGCGGCGATGACCCGGGCCTGGTTGTGGATCGGATCGCGTGCGCCGAACACCAGGGTGAGCGGCCCGTGGCGCACCCGCTCCGCGAGGGCGTCGAGCGCCCGCTGCCGCTCGGGATCGGCAAGCTCGAGGTGGTAGCGCGCCTCGAACTCGTCCCAGCGGGCGGGGTCATGCCCGAACCAGCGACGGAGCTCGGCGCTCGGGCCCAGGTCACGAGCCCACTCGTCGAGCCGGAGCTGCGCCTTCGTCCGCCCGCGCGGCCAGACTCGATCGACGAGGACCCGGTAGCCGTCGCGTGGACCAGGCTCGTCGTAGGCGCGCTGCAGCTCGACGCGCCCGCTCATGCCGCCGGCCAGGGGATCTCGCCCCCGCACTCCGGGCACTCGAGGACGAGGAGTCGCATCCACTCGGTGGCCTCGGAGGGGTCGATCAGGCCGCCGGCTTCGGCGGCAGACGATCCCGCACGCGGGGCGCCGAAGCGATCGAGCAACAAGAGGATGGCGTCGTCGGCAGCTCCCCCGATCCGTGCAGCTCCCCCGATCCGTCCCGCAACCGCGCGCTTCCAGTCGCCGCCGGCGTCGGCCAGGATCGCGACGTCGTCCGCGATCCCGTGTCGCCATGCGGAAGCTGCCCCGATCGTGCCCGGAACCACGATGATCGGGGCCGCCTCGACGTCTTCGAGTGCCGCCCGCTGCGCTGCGAGTTGTCTCGCGTATCCGAAGCAGGCCAGGCACCCGGCGGCGTGGCCGAAGAAGAGCGCCACCGAGCGGTGACCGCGCAACCCCTCGATCGAGAACAGGTCTCCACGATCGGTCGAAAGATGGCGGAGCGGGATGGGCCGGCTGGCCAGCTCATCGTGGTAGGTGACCGCCGTCGGGTTCTCGACTACATGCCCGGTCGCCGCCAGCGCATCGCCGAGGCGCTCGAGCGTGGGCTCGACGACGACGAGCTGCCCATCTCCGAAGACGAGGGTGGGGGTCGCCCGATGCCCGTCGTTTGCGGCGAGCTGCCCACGGGCCGCCTCGGCGTCGCGGTCGATGTCGAGCTCGCGGAACGGGACGCCGAGTGCGACCAGGCGGCTCCGGGTGATCGCGGTGTCCTCGCAGGCAGCCGCGCCGTAGACCGTGATTGCCAACGAGGTTTCGTCGGGATGTCCGATCCTCGGCGTCCCGCCAGTGGCGGATTGGGTCATTTCCGAGTCCTGCGCACCGAGTCCGTGCGCAGGTGAGCTCGGTGCCGGATCACCCGTTCGGCGTCCTGTCGCCGAAGCTCCCGGGATGGGCGCGTTTCTCCGCGTCCTCCCGAGGCTTCTCCTCCTGGCCAACGGCGAACCCGCCCCGGGCATGGACCCGTCGTGCCGCGTTCTCGTCCGCCTTGGTCTCCTCGCCCCCCGCGTAGTTGCCACGCCGCAGAACGCGATCCTCGGCGTCCTTCTCGGGCGAGGTCTCCAGACCCTCGGCGAACGTTCCGGTCTTGATGCTCTCGTGCGTGTCGCTCTCGCTCATGGTTCTCCTCTCCCCGCCCTGGTAGGTGGGGTAGCTGGTGTCGGCATGTCCGACCCTGGATGTTCGCGCGGCGTGTCCACTTCGGCCGACACCGGCTCGGGATAGCGGCTGGAGATGTGCGCGCCGACAGGCAATCGGAAGCCGACGGCCAGGCGATTCCAGCCATTGATGGCGACGATGGCCATCGTCAGCACGACCCGCTCGGCCGGGTCGAACTCCCGCGCCATCGCCTCGTAGGCATCGTCGGACGCGCCGGTCTCGGGCAGGTGGGTGAGTTCCTCGGCCCAGGCCAGGGCGGCCCGCTCCCGAGGCGTGTAGAAGGGTGCCTCGCGCCAGGCGGCGACCAGGTGGAGGCGCTGCTCGTCCTCGCCGATGGCCCGGGCATCCTTGGTGTGCATGTCCAACGCACCGGGCACAGCCGTTGATCTGGGAGGCGCGCAGCCTCACGAGCTCGAGCAGGTTCGCCTCGAGGGTGCCCGACTCGACAACGCTCTCGAGTCCCTGCATCGCCCTGCGCGCCTCTGGCAGCACCGCCGAGTAGTCCAGGCGCATCGAGGTCGTCCCTGACGTCAGCCCGTCCCCTTCCGGAGCCGGGACGAACCGAGGGCGGAGCCGGGCTACGGTCGTGTGCTGGTTGCCGGGGATGATCGTGCTCATGGGAACCACGATGGACCACGATCACGGTCCGGTCTGTCCGCTACCTTACCGAGACAGGCCTCCTGCGACCCCGGCTCGCGCCTGGCCCGGTCGGGTCGGATCGCCGCGGATCGGGCGTCGCTCAGGCGGGTCCACTCGCGTCCGAGAACCAGGCCCGGAGCGAAGCCGGCAGCCAGTCGAGGTGGCGTCCGATCTCGCGGCGGGTCGTCCAGTAGCACTCACAGGCACGCTGCTCGAGGAGGTCCCTGTCCGCGACCGTGACCCGTCCGCGCCCGTGCGAGATGGCGCCGAGACTCTCGAGTTCGGCCAGGGCGACCGTCACCGTCGGCCGCTGGACCCCGAGGCGCAGCGCCAGGAACTCATGGGTGATCACGAGCTCGTCAGCGAGGCCGAGGTCGCGAGCGGCGAGGAGGTGGCGCGCTGCCCGGGCGACGACGTCGTGATGACGATCGCAGGCGACGGAGATCGCCCGCTGCCCGATGACCGCGGCCGCGTGGTGATGGAGCCGCCGGTGCAGCTCCGGGCTCCGGTCGGCTGCCGCGGCAAGCTCCGTGGTCGCCATCTGCAGGAAGAGCCCCTTGGTCTGGCACACGACCCAGGTCCCGCTGATCGGGCTGCCGAACACGGCCGACCAGCCCGCCATCCCTTCGTGGCCGATGAAGCCGACCTCAACTGCCGATCCGTCGGCCATCAAGACGAACTCGGACAGCGCCCCGGTCTCGGGGAAGTAGACCGAGTTGATGTGGCTGCCCGGGGTCATCAGGGTCGTCTTGCGGTCGAGGCGCACCCGATGCGAATGCCCCAGCAACTGCTCGGCGTCGACGGATGGGAGGTCGATCAGGAGCAGGTTCCGAGAGAGGTCCCTCTCCGTACCGGCGGTCAGCACGTTCGGGATTGGTCGCAACCCACTCGGCTGACCCTGGCCTGCACGCGCCGGTTTCGTGGTCACGCCGTCCAGCACTCCATTCGAACAGAGACGTTCGCCCGCATCGATCATGGCGACACCGTCGCTCGAAGGAGCGGGGGCCCGTGATCGGGGGCCCATCGCGACTCCATCGACGGTGGCGAGCAATCAGGATAGTGCTCATCGTGCGACGTGGGAGCCTCGTGGCGATCTTCGGCTTGGTCGCGTGGGAAGCGACCGCGAAAGCGGAGCGCCCGACACACGCGGGGGCCGGCTAGGACGCCGGGGCATGTCGAGCCAGCCCACCGAGGAGCTGCTGCCTCAGCGTGGTGTCGAGCCAGGCCTCGAACTCGTCCGGCGACCAGCCCTGGACGTCGACGAACTCGCGGTAGACCTCCGGCAGGGTCAGCGCATGCCGCCGCCGTGGACGCTGCCGGGCGACCGGCCGCGACATCGAGCGGAACGTGCAGGATCTCGTGCGGCGTGCATGATGGCGAGTCCAACGCCATCTGTGCTCGCAGGGGGATCTTGATGCGCCTGTTCTCGCCGAAGAGCCACTCTCAGGGCCGTTCGCTGGTCGCCGGCCCGACCCGGCGTCGCGGACTCGCCGGCACACTCGTGCTTGCGACCGCTCTCGCGGCCTGCAGTGGCGGGAGCAGTCCGGCGCCAGCTGCCTCCGCCGCCGCCGCCCCGTCCGGCGCCGCGGCAAGTGTCGCGCCGTCCGGCGCTCCGGCGAGTGCCGCGCCGAGCACGGGTGCTGCCCCAAATGCCGCTGGGAACCCATCGGACTCATGCTCGGTGGTGACGAAAGCCGCCGTCGAGGCCGCTTTCGGCGGCTCCTCGACGGACGGCAAGGCGGGCCTGGCCGGGATGTGCACCTTCGACGTCTCTGGCAAGCTCAAGGCGGGCGACCCGGGGAACAGCCCGCTCGGGCTCCGCGTCTTCTTCGACGCCAAATACGTGCCGTACGCCACGATCAAGGCGTCGTTGGGCGACGCCGTGACGAAGATCGATGGCCTCGGCGCCGAGGCGTACTACGCGGCCGCGCTGGGCACGTTCCACGTCCAGGTCCCGGGCGGGATGCTCACCATCGGCGAGAAGAACCAGGACCTGCTCGACAAGGCCATCCTGCAACAGAGCACGATCGACCTCGCCAAGGCGATCCTGGCGCGCCTCTGACCGCAGGCGGCGGCGGGTCGGTGAGCGCACCCCGATGCTGCCGTTCGCAACGAGCGGGACCTGCTGGTCGGTCAACGTCGACGGCACCCGCCATCGAGGAAGCGTCGCTGCTGCGGTGCCCGATGGCATCGGCCGCACGCCCGAGGGGCCGGGAGCTGCGCCCTCAAGATCGCGGTCGTTGAGCTGCGCCGGGTCGCCGGTCAGGAGCCGCTCCGGGAGCTTCATCAGGCGGCGACGCTTCGTCGCGCCGGCTCTCGACTGACCTTCCACCCGGACGTGCCGGGCACCGAGAAGCGCCCTGACGTCCTGGCCGAAGGGCCGGACGAGAGCTTCTACCTGGTCACGACGATCGCGTCGACGTCCGATCTCGACCGGGCGGCACGACGGCGGCGGGGAACGATCCTGGATGCCGTCAATGAGATGAACATGATCTCGCGAGGCCCGGCGTCGCGGCCCAGAGGCCCCCTCATTGGTGATCGGCGGTCGGCACCCCTTCTGTCGCCGGGTAGCACAGCGTGCCGTCCGCCAGGACCTCAGCACCAGCCGTCAGGGTAGCGGGCGCCACCTGCCCGAGCCCCATGATGTGCGCCACCGGAATGCCGCGGACCTGCAGGTGGTCCGCGATGATGCGGCGGTGACACCGCCACCAGACCGCCTCGGCGCACATGATCGCGCAACGGTGATGGCCAGCAAGGGCGAGGAGCTCGTCAAGCCCTGTCCGGAACGCATCGGTTTCCGCGTAGTCCGCGTAGTTGCGGAATGAAGCCACCCGCCAGAACGTGTTGGCCGACGGAGGTGCACCTGCGGGATGGTGGCGCCTGCCCCCGAGCGCGGGCAGCCACCGGTAGCTGATGCCCTCCACCGCAAGAACCCCGGGGAGCGTGCCGATATCGAATTGCGGGTTCGCGCGCGAGCGCGGGAACGAGCGCACGTCAACGACAAGGTCCACGTCGACCTGCCGCAGCAGGTCGATGAACTCGACAATCGTCCGCGTCGAGTGGCCGATCGTGAGGATCGTCGTGCTCAGTCCGGCAGCCGCGTCAGCGCCGAACCCTTGTGCATCGCCAGGTGGTCGGTCGTGTCGCTCTCGATCTCGTACTGCGGCTCCTCCTTGCTCGCATGAACCGTGTACCCCTTGAACTCGATCTCGGACGTCACGACCCTCGTGATCCGACCGGAGACGTGCCCGGCCTCCGAATTCCAGCCGACGTGATCGCCACGCTTGAAGCGCCGTGGCGCCGTCATGCGATGCTCAGTCGCGCGGCCGCCACGATCGCGAGGCGACCTGCCCGGACGAGACGACCGCGGGACGTTCCTGCCGGATCGCGATGAAGTCCCTTCTTCGCCCGGGCTGACCACTGGTGGACACGGTCGTCCGCCAGCGGGTCCTTGCGCCTAGTCGGCGGTCGAGATGTCACGGTCGGGCCCCTTCGGAGGGGTGGGTTCTGCGGGCCCATACGGGTAACCGGGCGTCCACGGCCATCCGGAAGCGTAGTTCTGAAACCCGTAGTAGGGATACAGACCTGGGAAGTAGCCAGCATCCTTCGCGACGAGGTCCGGGTCATACGGCGGCGCGGCGGCCACGTGCTGACGGGTGTGGCTGATGAAGACATCGTGATCGGTGATCCGCGTGATCGCATCCACCGGAACAAGGGACCTGCTCTTGCCGAGGCCGAGCAGCCCACCAGACGCCACCTCGATGAAACGGACTCGCTCTTCGACGTCATCGATGAACGGGCCCTCGATCTTGCCGACCTCCTGGCCCTCGGTGTCCCGCATGGTCCGACCGCGGATGTCTCCACCGGACCTCGAGATGGTTTCTTCGGTGTCGCGCAGCCTGCGGAGCGTCGGCACCTGCGTCGTGTCGTCGCTGGGAGCCTTGCTGTTCTCGACGGTCATGGGTTGCCAACCCTTCGTATGACGATGCCCGGCTGCTCGGTCGATGGCGCATCGCCCCGATGTCGCGCTGTGACGAACCCCGAATGTGCCGACGGTACGGCGCTCGCCTGGTCCAGTCCGTCATCTGGCTGACCGTCCCCTGAGGCTCCTGGCCCTCGGGCTCGATCACCTGCGGGGTTGCCATCGACTGCTCCGCAGGCCGACCAGGCGCGGGCGTGGCGGTTTCTGTCATCGGGCAGACAGAAGGGCCTGGAGCGGGATGCCTATTCTCGCCCCGTCCGACGCTCCGCCGTCCCGCTGAGCCGCCCGCAGGAGGACTCATGACCCGAACCGTCGCGGAACATCTCATCGACATCATGCTCGAGGCTGGTGTCCGCAACGTGTACGGGGTCGGCGGCGATTCGGCGAACCCGGTCGCAGATGCGATTCGCCGGACCGATGGAAAGCTGCGCTTCGTGTACGTGAGAACCGAAGAGGCTGGCGCCTTCGCCGCGGGCGCCGATGCGCAGATCTCCGGCCACCCAACCGCCGTCCTCGGTTCCTCGGGTCCGGGCAGTCTGCACCTCGTCGATGCGGGCCTGGTGCTCATCGCAATCGGCGCGTTCGGCTCGATCGACGCGGCCACCAAGCTCGGCGCGGCATCTCTCGTCATCTCGGCGCTGCTGGCCCTCTACATCGCGACAGCCCAGATGTGGAACCTCACTTACAAGCGGACCGTGCTGCCGCTCTACCCGTGGAAGTGACATCCGCCATCGACGAAGCAGCCGCTATCGAGCACATCGTCAAGACGTGCCTCGTCCCCTGGGACGACGTGGCGTTCCGATCAGCGTTCGACGGCGCGCTCCTGGCCGTATGCCGGACCGAGCTGGACCTCGATGCACCCGAGACGGCGGATCGCATCGAAGGAGAGCTCCGGCGCTCAGGCTACGGCGCTGCGATGGTCAGATACTGGCGCTCCGCGTCGGAGGCGACCGGGCACGTTGCGCATTGGGAGGTGCGCCGGAACGGCGAGGCGCCTGATGGGATCAAATGAGGCTGGGCTCGGACGCTCCGCTCCGTCGCCGGCAGCTGGCCAGCCGGCCCACTGGAAGGAGGTCGCCTGATGATCGGTCGCGTTCTCGAACGGATCCTCGACGCCCAGTCGGGCTGGGCGAAACCGCTCGGCGACTGGGTCCACCGATTGCTGGCGGCGATCTTCGGCCGGATGCTGCCGATCCGGGACCTCCTCGCCGGGACATGGCTCGGCCACCCGTTCCACGCCCTGCTGACCGACGTGCCGATCGGCGCGCTGACGCTGGTCATCGTGCTCGACGTCGTCGGCCAGCCGACGGCCGCCGATGTCGCCCTCCTGATCGGCGTCCTGGCAATGTTCGCCGCGGCCCTGGCTGGTTTCGCGGACTACTCCACCACGGACGGCCGGGCGCGGGTCCGAGCGACCGTCCACAGCACCCTGATGGTCGTCGCGCTCGTCGTCTATCTCGTCTCGCTCGCGATCCGGGCGAGCGGTCCGACAGGCCGTGCCCTGCCGATCGCCCTCTCGATCATCGCCTACCTGGTCCTCGCGGCCGGTGCGTTCGTCGGCGGGGACGTCGTCTATGCCCTTGGCAACATGGTCGATCGCCACGCCTGGCGCCCTTCAGGCGCGAAGTGGCAGCCGCTCGAGGTGGGCGAGATCCCGGAGGGCACCCTCGTCAAGGCAAAGGTCGGCGCCCAGGCCCTCGTCCTGGTCCGCTCGGGCGACGCGGTCAACGCCCTGCACGACGTGTGCGCCCACGCCGGTGGCCCACTCAACGAGGGCACGCTCGTCGACGGCTGCGTCGAGTGCCCATGGCACGGCTCGCGCTTCGAAATCGGGACGGGCAAGCGCAGGCGCGGCCCGACGGTCTACGACCAGCCGAGCTCCGAGGTCCGGGTCGTTCCGGCCGGCGGCTACGAGGTTCGGCGGGTCTCCTAGGGAAGAGGCCCGATTTCGCGCTCGATTTCGCCGCGCCCCTCGAGACGTGCGAGCAGCAGGTGGTAGTACAGCATGCCCTGCTGCGGCCGAAGCTCGTCGAGTACGGCGGAGACGTCGAGCGGCACCGCTCCCGTCACGAGCTCGAGGTTGCGCGTGACGCTCGTATCGTTGTGGGGGAAGACGTCGAGCCGGCCCAGTCCACGCAGCAGGATGACCGTTGCGGACCACGGGCCGATCCCCTTGATCTGCTGCAGCAGCGTCACCGCGTCGGCGCTCGTGCGCTCCTCCAGACTCGCCTCGCCGATCCTGCCTGAAGCGAGTGCCTCGCCGACGAGCCGCAGCGTCGCGATCTTGTGGGCGCTGAGCCCGGTCGCGCGCAGAACACCGTCCTCGGCACCGAGGACGTCTTCGGCGGTCGGGAACGCGTACAGCGGCGACCCGTCGCTCTCGAGCCGACGTCCGAAGGCGATGATCAGGCGGCGAACGATCGCCGTCGCCGCCTCGAGGCTCAGCTGCTGGAAGGCGACCACGTTGACGAACGTCTCCCAGAGGGTCGCATAGCGCGGCGGCTTCACGCCGCGCATGCGGATCGCCAGGGGGCGCAACCACGGCACCCGCGCGGCCGCGCCGTCGAAGTGGCTGAGGTCGCGATCGGCACCGAGCATCCGCCCGACCAGCGCGAGGATCCGCTCGTCATCAGCGGCCTCGCCCTCGATCGTGACGGCCAGTGTCTCGGGACTGTCCTGTACCACGCGCACGACCACCAGACCGTCGGCGTCGCCGTGCGCACGTCGGTACTCTCCGTCCGGCGAGAGAACGTCGACGACGTTGGTCGACAGCCGCCGAAGCACGGTCACGGTCAGGTCGAGCCGGTATGGCGGCACGACAGGCAGTTCGTATCGCGACATGCGAGGCGGCGACGGTCGCCGTGGCACCGAGCGGACGGGACCCTCTGCTTGTGACATTGCCTCAGCCTAGTGGAGGGACGCACCGACGTGGCGCCACGACGTTTCAAGTGCGGCGACCGCGTCAGCGGAATTCAGTGGCTGGACCGTCTCCGGTCCTGTCGCGCTGACCGGCGGGAGCGACCGACCAACAACGCGACGTAAGGTCATGGACATGACGGACCGCGGATTCCCGGGTGTCTAGATTCGCCGAAGCGTGCGTGCTTGCTCGTCGGCCCCGTGGTTCGGAGAAGGATGCCCACGAATGAAGATCAACTCTCAGCATCAGCGCACGACAGGCGCGTCCCGCATGGCTCATTGACGTGACACTCGGCTTCCCGTTGTGGATCGTCGCGACCCACTGGATCAATGTGCTCTTGATCGGATTCCTGATCCGCGCCGGCATCCAGATCTTCGGTGCGTACCCACGGCTCTACTGGAACGAGGATTCAGCGCCGGGCACCGAGTGGCTCAAGTTCCCCAAGGAGCCCATTCCAACCGACCGGGCGTGG
>JBBQRX010000022.1:0-48219 GCA_038214375.1 Candidatus Limnocylindrales bacterium | reverse complement strand
GAGGTGCCTCGCGGGACCAATTCGGCTGTCGCATGACCGCCGTTCACCCCCGGTGGGGCCATCGTCACGGCCGTCGGCGGCCACCGAGTCCCCGTTCGGGCCTCGTCAGGCGGTCGGGCGGCTCGGTTCGGTGGATCCGGGTTAAGGAGGCGCCGCTCGCTGCTCACGGCCTCCACCGCCGTGAGCGCGTCGAGGTAGGACATCGTGTAGCGGAGGTTGCGGACCGGCCCGACGATCTCGCCATCTTCGACGAGGAACGTCCCGTCGCGGGTCATGCCGGTGATCACGGCGAGCTTCGGGTGGACCGGGTTCGTGTAGTGGAAGCGCGTGACGTAGAGCCCGCGCTCCAGGCCGCGCACCAGGTCGGCCCGCGGCGTCGTCCCCGCGGCCATCTTGGCGTGGAGCGGAAACGGGCCGTACGGGTTGGGGGCAGGCAGCCCGTGGCCGGTCGAACGGCGGCCAGCGCGCGCTGCCGTCGCGCTGTCCCAGACGAGATCGCGGCAGATGCCCGCCTCCACGAGCGTCACCGGTTCCGAGGCCACGCCCTCGTAGTCGAAGGACGCCGGCAGTCCGGCCGCGTCCCGGGCGTCGTCGCGGATGCTGACCAGGTCGCTGCCGATCCGCTTCCCCGGCTCGTAGAAGGAGCGCCCCTCCTCGACCGCAAGGGCGCTGAAGCCGAGGTAGCCGAGCATGTCGAGGATGTCGACGACCGCATACTCGGCGAGCACGACCGGGTACTCGCCCGGATCGAGCGCGACGGGCCGCGCGGATCGCCGGGCCGTCTCGGCCGCCTCGCGACCAAGGGCCGCCGCGTCGATGGTGGTGGCGTCCACTGCGGCCGCCTCCGCGTAGCCGGTTCCGTCCTCCGGACCCATCGAGACCGTGATGAGCTGGCTGCTCGTGCGCGCCTCGGCCGCCCGGACACCGCGCGAGCTGGCGATCGCCACGGTCTCGACGGTCGTGGCGAACGAGCCGTACGCAGTGACGCCGGCCGCATCTGCCGCCGCGATGACGGCCCGCACGGCCTCCGCGCGCAGCTCCGGGGAGGCGGTCGCGGTCCCCTCTGCGAACGCGCTCTCCACGAGGTGGATCGGGCCGGGCTCGGGCAGGCCGGTCCAGTCGGCGGTCTCCTCCACGAGGTCGGCGATCCGCCCAGCCGTCTCCGCCAGCCGGCGGAGGGCGTCCGCGTCGGTTTGCCCGGTTGCGGCCACCCCGACGCGCTTCCCGCGCACGAACCGAAGGCTGACCCGGACGTTCGTCTCGGCCACGTTCTGGTGGATCTCGGAGTTCGCGAAGCGGGTGAGCGCCGAATCCTCGGAGTCCACGAGCACCTCGGCCTCGGTGGCGCCCGCTGCCTCCGCGTGGCGCAGGACGATCTCCGCGATCGCCAGCCGCTCCGCCGGCGTCCCGCCGGTCCGCATCTCGGCGGCGCTCATTTCATCACCCCGACCTGGACGTTGCGGAACCGGGCGCCCGAGCAGGCATGCCCCACGTGACCGGTCTGCGACGGCTCGCCCTTGCCGCAGTTCGGCGTCCCGAGCATCACGTAGCTCGACTCGTCGCCGACGGCGTCGCAGCTCCCCCAGAACTCGGGCGTGATCCCGGTGTAGGTGGCGTTGCGGTAGAGCTGGCCCAGCCTGCCGCCCTTGATCTCGTACGCCAACTCGGTCGCGAACTGGAAGTTGAGGCGTCGATCGTCGATCGACCAGCTCCGGTTGTGGGCGAGCAGGAGCCCGTCGTCGGTGTCGGCGATGATCTGGTCGAAGCTCATGCCGGGCTTCGGCAGCAGGTTGATGTTCGGCATCCGGAACAGCGGGATCCGGTTCCAGCCGTCGGCCCGCATCGCGCCGCCCGAATCGCGGCCGATCCGCGGGGCCGTCTCCCGGCTGGTCAGGTAGCCCAAGAGAATCCCGGCCTGGATGAGCGGCACCGACTGGGCGGCCACGCCCTCGTCGTCCCAGCCGAACGTGCCCATCCCGCCCGGCGCGGTGGCGTCGGCGACGATGTCGATCAGTTCCGAGCCGTAGCGGAACCCGGCGCCGAGCTTGTCGGTGGTCAGGAAGCTCGTCCCGGCGTAGCTCGCCTCCGTCCCGAAAACGCGGTCCAGCTCGGTCGGGTGGCCGCAGCTCTCGTGGATCTGCAGGTAGAGCTGCGAGGGGTGGATCACGATGGTCCGGCGCCCCGGCGGCAGCATCGGCGCGTGCAGGAGCTGGACGGCCTCGGTCGCGACGCGCTCTGCATTCGCCGTAAGCCCGAGCGCACGGATGTATTCGTACCCCGCGCCCTGCCAGCCGCCGCCCGAGTCGGGGAAGCTGCGCCGCTGGAGCTCGTCGCCGTTGACCGCGTTCGCCTCGATGCCCGAGCCCACGTGGGTGATCACCTGCTCCGTGTAGCTTCCGTCGGTCGCCGCGAACGTCTTCCACTCGCGCTGGGCGCCGTAGGTCGAATCCGTGAAGGCGATCCCCTCGACGCGTCGCATCGCCGCGTCCGCGGCAAGCAGGTCGCCGATCTTCTCCTCGAGCGGGACCCCGAACGGGTCCGCGACCAGCGGGGTCTCGAATCGGCCGTGGGCGGGCGGACGACCGTCGAGCACGACGGGCCTGCGGATCGCGGTGGACGAGGCGCGGGCGATGCGCACGGCCTGGGCCGCGACGCGATCCGCCTCGGCGGTCGTGAGGACGTGGCTGGCCGCGAACCCCCACGCGCCGTCCACGACGACGCGGATGCCGAAGCCCTCGCTCTCGTTCGTTGAGACGCCGGCCAGCGTGCCGCTCTTGACGTCGATCGACTCTTCGAGGCGTCGGACGACCCGCACGTCGGCGTAGGTCGCTCCGCGGGCTCGGGCGGTGTCGAGCGCCCGGTCAGTGATCTCGCGCATGCCTGGAACGGTAGCAGGACGCCCGAGGATGCTGCCGGGCCTGCCGTCGACGGCTCGCGGGTGCATGATCGCGGCGGGAAACCAGCCGGATCGGCACAGCGCCGGATCGGCGCAGCGCCGCGTCGGCACGGCGCCGGTCGATCCAGCGAAGGGACGTGCAGCACATGCCAAAGCTCCGCAACGTCGCTGCCGTCGTCGCTGGAACCGTCACGCTCGGGGGAGCGGCGATCTGGTTCACCGTCCGCCCCTGGTGGCATCGCTGGGGCGTCGATCCCGACGAGGCCGCGAGAGAGCTGCCGGGCGACGACGTCGTGTCTGGCGTTCGGGGCGTCGGGGACGCGCCGTATGGGTCGCAGCCGGACGAGCCCGTCGCTCCTGACCAGCCCGTGGCGCCGGACCGGCCGATCGAGCCGGACGAGCCGCAGCCGGCGCCGGCCGGGTAGCGTCGCGCGCCGCCGCGTGGACGTGGGCGATCGGTCCGCGCGGCGGACGGCGTTCCCGCCCGGCTGCGTCCTCGAGATCCTGGCCGCGGTCGTCGCGATCGTCGGCGGCGTGATCGTCGCGGCCACGCACCCGGTGATGGTGGACCTGGAGATCCCGCTCCGGGCGGCCGAGCGCTGGGTCCACGGGGGCGACCCGTATCTCGCCTCGAGCTTCAGCGCGCCCGAGGGCTACGGCCTCCCGTTCCTCTACCCGCCGCCGGTCCTGCCGATCCTGGCGCCGCTCCTGGCGCTGCCGCGGGGCGTCGTCGTGGCCGGGTGGCTTGCGGCGACCGGTGGGGCGGCGGTCTTCGTCCTGCGCCGGCTCGGGGTCCCGTGGCGTGCCGTCCCGATCGCGCTGTGCTGGGTCCCGTTCGCCGAGGGCCTTGTCGGGGGCAACGTCCAGGTCGTCCTGGTGGCGGCGTTCGTGGCTGTCTTCTTCGACTGGCCGGCGGGTCCGTGGCGCCCGCAGCCACGCGACCCACGCGACCCACGCGACCGGCGCGACCCACGCGACCCGCGGGACGGCAGGTGTCCGGCGATCGTCGACGGCGTCCTTGCGGCAATCACGCCGGCCCTCAAGCTGACCCAGCCGCACGCGTGGGCGGCGCTGCTGCGCCGGCGCCCAGTGGCCGCGCTTCTCGGCCTGGCCGTGGTGGCCGCGGTGGCGCTCGTCACGCTGCCGCTGGTCGGAGTCGGCGAGTGGCAGGCCTGGATCACGCAGCTCGGCCGTGCCGCGGACCCGGCCTGGGCGCTGCGCGGCTCCTCGCTGGTGCAATTGCTGCCGGGATTGCTCTCGCCCGCCGCGACGGCGGCCACCGTGCTGCTCACGATGCTCGTGCCGACCCGGCGCCTCGGCGCGGCCGCGGGCCTGCTCCTCGTGCTCGGCGCGCCGTCACTGCGTTCGTACGGCGTGCTCTTCCTGCTCCCGGCGATGCTCGCGGTCCGCCGTGACGTGGCGCTGGCGGCGGTGATCCTGGTCGGGACCGGCGTGATGCCCGGGATGTGGGCGGGAATCCTGCTCGTCGCGCTCGCGTTCGCTGCGCCGGACCTGCTGGATCGATTCCTCGCCGGCGTCAGCGCACGATGGAGCCGGCCCGCGCCTGCGAGGTGAGCCTCCGAGGCCCAGACAGTGCCCAGCCCCGAAGCCGGCGCCACGGCGGGCGGCCGCCACGGGCTACGCCATCGGCACGAGGTAGGCGCCACGGCGGGCGGCCGCCACGGGCTACGCCATCGGCACGAGGTAGGAAACCTGGAAGGCCGGCAGCGGGCGGCCCGCGAAGGCGCGGAACTGGAGCCGGATCGGCGTCGTGCCGGGCCGCTCACAGTCGTATTCGCCTTCCATCGAACCGCGCGCAAGGAACGTCTGCCAAACCTGGGGGAGCGCGAGCCGATTGGGCTCGGCCGTGATGTCATCGATTCGCAACCCGACCAACGAGGGTCGTCCCAGCGTCGTCGCGGCATTGGCGGTGACCGTGACGTACCGGCGGTCGCGGTCGCTGATCATGACCAGCTCGTGTGGGCGGACAGCCCCGCTCGCAACCTGGTACTCGAGCCACGCGTGGGCGACCTCGACGCTCAGTGCATGTCGCTCCGGGTGCCCCAGGGGAAGACCCTCCCATCGGCGGAGCGTCTCGCGCCACTCGCCAAGCGCCGTCGTGGCGGATGGCGCTGCGGCGATCCGACACGAACGCAAGGCATCGTTCAGCAAGCGGGTGACGACGTGCGGCGCGAGCTGCATGCGTTCGGCGATCGCGCCGACCTTCAGTCCCTCGAAGACCGCGAGCTCGAATGCCGCGCGGGGGCCCGGCCGCAGGCTCAACAGGGCTGCCGGGGTCACCGTCCCGCTCGGGGCCGACCGGATCGCGTCAGGACGAGCCTGGGCGTCGGTTGCGAGTCGATGAGCGGCGGCCTCCACGGCTGCCGCTCCGGCGGCCGTCGTCACGCCCCGATCAGCCGAGCGTGTGACCTCGCGAAATGCCTCCTCCACGGTCGCTTCGGCAGCGGCTGCGTCGCCCAGGATTCCCAGTGCCGCGCGGTAGGCGTTGGCCCCACGCAGGTCGAACACATCCGCGACCCACCCGACATCGAGACCGCCGACATCGGGGTGACCATCGCGCGGAAGGGTCGGCATGAGGCTCGACCCGTGCGGCGATTCCGACACCGGGGGCGTCACCACCCGCGGGAGCCCCGGGGCCGGATGGCCCGTACCGGGTCGGCGATTCCACGGTGCCGTCGACAGGTCCCATCGGTGCCGGCCGAGGAGTATCCACGTGATTTCCGAAGGCCATGTTCGAAGCGCGATTGCGAGCCCCTCCCTGAACCGCGCCCGGTCCTGTGCCAGGTCCCAACACGACGATGCAGCCATGCCCCCATGACTCGCCAGACTGTTGCACCCGGAACGGCCGGCGTCATGACGGTTCGTCATGGGGGAGATCCGGGCGGTGCAGGAGCTGTCGATCGCGAAGTCGTGGAGGACGGCGCCGCGGCTCACCCGCGTCCGGGCGTCGTGGGCACGCGCGCCATGCGCGGCAGTCAGGGCGTTCGCGCTTGCACGAAGCGGCGACCCGGCCGGATGAACCCTCCGCGGGCCGGGGTACACTCCGGTCGTGGAGGAAGACGCGAGAAAGACGAGCGGCTGGTTCGTGACCCTCGAGGGCCCCGAAGGCAGCGGCAAGTCCACCCAGTCCGAGCGGCTCCGGGAGGCCGCCCTCGCAGCGGGCCAGGACGTCGTGCTGGTCCGGGAGCCGGGCGGGACGGCCGCGGGTGAGCGCGTCCGGGCGATCCTCATGGACGCCGGCCCGGTTGGGATTCGGCTGACGCAGCGCACCGACGCGCTCCTGTTCAGCGCAGCGCGCGCTCAGCTCATCGATGAGATCATCGGGCCGGCGCTTCGCAGCGGCGCCCTCGTGATCTCCGATCGGTACGCGGACTCCACGCTCGCCTACCAGGGCGGCGGGGGCGAGCTGCCACTCGACGAGCTCCGCTCGGTGCTCCGGTTCGCCACGGGCGGGCTGCAACCCGACCGGACGATCCTCATCGACCTGCCCGTCGAGGTGGGGCTGGCACGGAAGTCGTCCGCCGAGACCACCCGCTTCGAGGCGCACTTCGATCGCGCCTTTCACGAGCGGGTCCGCGCCGCCTACCTCTCGTTCGCGGTCGCAGAGCCCGACCGCTGGATGGTCGTGGACGGCACCGCGCCGGCCGACGACGTCTTCGCGGCGCTCTGGAGCGTCCTCGCCGGGCTCCCGGGCCTCGGACCGCGGCTCGCCGGGCGCCCGGACGGGCCGCCTCTGGGTGATCCGGAACGCCGCGGCGCACGCATGGAACTGTGATGGAGCCGACGGCGAGCTCGCCGATGCCGCCGGGATCTGTCGTCGGTGCGGCCGACGACGCAGACCGTGCCGTCCTGGCGCGCGTCGCGGCCGGCGACCTGGCTGCCCTCGAAGAGCTGTACGAGCGCTACCGAATCATGGCCTATTCACTCGCACTCCGAATCACCGCTGACCCCAGCGCCGCAGAGGACGTCGTCCAGGACGCGTTCCTCGGCGTGTGGCGCAACGTTGCGCGCTACGTGGAGGGGCGCGGCAGCGTGCGTACGTGGTTCCTCTCCATCGTTCATCACCGCGCGATCGACGCGATCCGTCGCCGGCGTCCTTCGACGGCGCTCCCGGATCCGGAGGCCGGCCCATCGCCCGCCGCGCTCCGGCTGCCCGATGTCTGGAGCGAGGTCGCCGGCCGCCTGGACGCTGCGGCGATCCGCCGCGCGCTGGCGGACCTCACCGAGGTCCAGCGCGAAGCACTCGAGCTGGCCTATTTCGGCGGTCTCACCCAGCTGGAGATCGCGGAGCGAACCGGGGCGCCGCTGGGAACGGTGAAGAGCCGCGTCCGGCTGGGCCTCATGGCGCTTCGGGCTGCACTTTCCGCGGAAGTTCTTTCGGATCCGCCCGAGCGCTCTCGTTCGGCGGGAGGGGCGTGATGAACATCGTGCGAGTCCTCGCGTGCGAGGAGGTCCGCGACATGGCCGGGGCGTTCGTGCTCGACGCGCTCGAGTCCGACGAGGCAGACGCCGTGCGTGCGCACCTGGCAGGCTGTGGCGATCCCCACGCGGAGATCGCCGATCTTGCCGCCGCAATCCCGGGACTCTGGGAGACAACGCCCAGCGTGGAGCCGCCCGTGACGCTGAAATCGCGGATTCTCGCCGCGGCAGCAGCCGACCTCCGGGCGGCCCCCGAGCTGGGGGCGACCCCGGAGCGTTCGTCGACCCGCGACCGTCTCGCACCACCCGCGCTCCGCGCCACACCGGGGCTCGCGGCGGTCCCGAGGGCCGGCCCGGCCAACGTCCGTCCGCTCCTCCGCCCGATGCGGCCCGGCATGACGCTCGGCTGGGCCGCCGGCATCGCCGCCGTCCTCGCCATCGCGCTTCTCGGCGCGTGGAACGTGGTCCTCCAGGGCCAGGTCGGGGCGCAGCGGACCGAGCAGGAGGCACTTGCGGCCGTGGTCCGCGCCGGGGCGACGCCCGGCTCGCTGGTCGCCGTGCTCACCGCGCCGGAGGCAAGTGGGCCGTACGGGCCGATCGGGCTCGCCGCACTCACCCCGAATGGCTCACTGACGCTCGCGATGCACGACCTGCGGCCGACGAGCGGCGCACAGGTCTACCAGGCCTGGGTCATCGTGGGAAAAGCGGCGCCCGCGCCCACCGGATTCTTCCGTGTCGGCGATTCCGGTCTGGGCGAGATCGCGGCTGCCCCGGCACCCGTCGCGCCCGGAGCCGTGGTGGCGATCACGCTCGAGCCCGGGCCCGGCGCGACGGCGCCGACCCTGCCGATCCTCGCGGCGGGAACGGCTCCGGCGCCCGCGACCTGAGCCTGCCGAGCACGTCGCTCGCGGCTATCCGCCGCTCCAGGCACCCCTCCACCGGGATGGCCCGGGGAGCGCGGGGTCTCCGGGCCTTTCGATGTCCGTCAGCCGATCTCCGGGGCGCTCGCCATGCGGCCGTGCCCGTCGCCGCGCGCTCGCTCCAGCGCGTCGAGGGCGCCGGCGATCAATTCGTCCGGGCTGGCCCCGTCCTGCGGGAATCGCGCGACGCCCGCAGAGACCGAGATCGAGCGGCCGTCGGCAGGCGGGAGCGCCTCGATCGCATGCATCACCCGCTGCGCGACCGCGGGCCCGCCGTTCCCGGGCGCGACCACGATGAACTCGTCGCCGCCGATGCGCGCCACCGTGTCCACGAGCCGGACCTGCTCGGCGATGATCGACGCCACGACCCGCAGGACGTCGTCGCCGGCCGCGTGCCCGGCCGCATCGTTCGTTGCTCGGAACCCGTCGACGTCGAAGACCGCAACGGCCACTTCGCTCCCCTGGCGCGCCGCGCGCGCGAGCTCGAGCTCGAGGACGCGGTCGAACGTGCGCCGGTTCGCGAGCCCCGTCAGCGGGTCGATATGGGCGACGCGCTCCATCCACTCCGCGCGCTCGGCCATGCCGGCAGCGAGGTCCGACCGGTCGATCGCAAGCGCCGCGAGGTCGGTCAGCGCCTCGACGAGCCCGGGCATCCCCGGCACGGCGGGCGTTTTCCGGGCCGCGGACGGCGCGGGCACCACTTCGGTCCAGCCCACGGCGAGCACGCCGACAACCCGATCGATCCCACCGTTCGCGATCACGAGCGGCCGCGCCTCGAGACGTGCCAGGCCAAGCCGGTCGACCAGCCCTCCTTCGCCTGAGCCTTGGGCCGGGCCGGCGGCGCTGGCCGCCACCATTCGGTGCTCTGCCGCCGCGACTGCCAGGGGATCGGTCGCATCGGGCGCGGCCGACTCGATGACCGCGACGTCCTCATCATCGATTCCCAGGCTCCGGATGACATGGCGTCCCGACCCGTCCTCGTGCGTGGCAACGATCAGCACGCGCGCGGCGCCCTGATCGTCGGCGACGCTCCGGAGGATCACGTCGAGGGCCGACTCGAGGCTGTCGGCGTGCCCGACGGCGCGCAGGGCGGCTGGCAGCGAGCCGGCGTCGCCGGTCTGATCGAGCTCGGGCACGCGATGCCTCCACGACTGCGTCGAGCGGCGTCCCGGCCACGCGGGACGGCATCGCCCGGATCATACGCGCCCGCCATCGCGGGGATGGGTCGTCGCGATGCGATTCGGGTGCGCCCGCGCCTGCCGATCCCGTGCCGGGCACGCCGGCCACGCCGGCCCCGCCCGCCGGCCGATCCAGCGCCGGGCACGCCGGCCCCGCCCGCCGGGGCCGGCCCCGCCCGCCGGCGCCGGCCCCGCCCGCCGGCGCCGCGATCGCCGCCTATACTCCGCCGCGTGAAGCTCGTCGTCGCGATCGTGCACACGGAGGACGCCGGCCACCTCGTCGACGGGCTCCTCGAGCGCGAGTTTCGGGCGACGCGACTGCACAGCTCGGGTGGCTTTCTCAAGCAGTCGAATGCCACCGTGATCCTCGGGGTCGAGGACGACCAGGTCGAGGCGGCCCTGGCGGTCATCCGCGACAACTGCCACTCGCGGACGCAGCTCGTGAACCCGATGCCGCCGATCATGGAGCCGGGCGAGTTCTTCCTGCCGTACCCGCTGGAAGTCGAGGTCGGTGGCGCCACGGTCTTCGTCCTCCCCGTGGAGCGCTTCGAGCGGATCTGATCGTCGCGCGGCCTCGCGGCGCGGCTTCGCGGCGCGGCCCCGCGGCGCGGCTCCGTCACGCGGCCTCGTGGCGCGGCCCCCTGGCGCAATCTCGTGGCGCAGCCCCGTGACGCGGCCCCGCGGCGTCGCCCCGCCGGCCAGGATCGCACCGGGCCGGCTGCAATCCGACGACGGCTGCGCGGCGAATCACCGTCAGGTCGTCCTTCGCGGGTGCTTGCCTCTGCCTCTTCCGGTGGGTGACCTCCCTCGCCCGCCAGGACCGCCCCGGTTCCCCACCGGGGCGGTCCCCACCTCCGGGCACGACCGCCCGATCCCCGGCACGCCCACGATGCCGTGCGTGCCCTTCTCGGTGGGCGCGAGCCTGGCGCGCGAGCTCGCGATCCTGTGCGCCCCCGTGCGCCCTTGCCGGTGGGCGCGAGCCCGGCGCGCGATCCCGTACGATCCGACGCATGCGAGAGCTCCCCGGCTGGCTGGCGCGACTCGAGCCGCTGGCACCCGACGTGGTGGCGCCATTTCGAGCCCTCGCCGACGACCCTCCGATCGCGGTCCGTCGCGAGGTTCGGCGCCTCGCGGGCGAGGGATCCGTGGCGCGCCTTCTGCCCCAGCACCGCGCAATCACGGCCGCGTTCGAGGCGTGCCTCAACTGGCTCCCTGACGCGGCATTCGCGATGCCCGGCGGCGAAGCGGACTGGACGGTCGCCGAGGCACTCGGGCACGCGTTCGAATCCCGACAGGGGCTTGCGCTCGCGGCCGGGCTGGCTGCCGCCGGCCGATGGCCCGCGGACGCGCCCGTCGTCGTGCCGGGGGTTCCCGGGCCGGCGGATGCCGACCGAGACGAGCTGCTGCGACGGCTCGCCCGCAGCGGCCGGCTCATGGATCGCGCGGCCCGTTCGATCGCCGGGCACGAGCTGGACGCCTGCCTGCTGGAGCACCCGCTGGTCGGGAAGCTGCGCTGCGGCGAGTGGTTCCTGTTCGCGGGCGTCCACGACCTGATGCACCTCGAGCAGCTGGCCGCGCTGGGAGCACAGCCGGGCGACGGGCTCGCCGCGGGCGAGCCGCGCGTTCGTGAGACCGCCCGATGAGCGCGGCCGAATGAGCCCGCTCCGGCCCGATCTCGTGGAGTGCTGGATCTTCCGCCTCCCGGATGCCGGTGCGGTCGAGGTGCTGCTGATCCGCCGGTCAGGCAGCCGCATCTTCCCGGGCCTCTGGCAGTGCGTCACGGGCGGAGTGGAAGCGGACGAGCGCGTCCCGATGGCGGCGCTCCGGGAACTGTCCGAGGAGGTCGGATTCGGGCCCGCGGAGATCGAAGCGTTCTACGACCTCGACCAGGTCAACCAGTTCTACGACGAGGGCCCCGACGCCGTCGTGAGTGCCGCCATCTTCGCGGTCCGGGTCCGCGCGGACGCAATGCTCCGGCTCTCGCACGAGCACGACGACGCGCGATGGATGGCGTCCGCCGAGGCCGCGCGGCTGACGGTATGGCCGTCCTACGGGCAGACGATCGAGCGGATCGTCCGATCGCTGACCGATCCCGTTGCTGCGCCATGGTTCGAGATGACAATGGACGGACGCCGTATTGCGCGGGCGCCCCGCGAGCGCTGAGCCTGAGTTCCGTGGCCGCGCCATGGCGGCAGGGCCGGTTGCCGGGCTGCCCCCGATCGGACTCGATCAATTGCTCGTCACGCGAACCGTATGGAGGGTCCCCTCGCCGGCCTGCCGGGTCCACTCGCCGTCGGGCACCCGCGACAGGCCCGGCGCGGCCTCTGACTCGATCACGTGTGCTCCCGT
This sequence comes from Candidatus Limnocylindrales bacterium, assembly GCA_038214375.1. Lineage (GTDB taxonomy): Bacteria > Chloroflexota > Limnocylindria > Limnocylindrales > CSP1-4 > CTSoil-043. Next base: position 36,436 of record JBBQRX010000022.1, on the reverse strand, counting down.
GGCGGCGATTGATCGAGTCCGGACGCCGCGGAGGGTCGGCGGCCAGCCCCGCGAGCCACCCGGACGCGGCGTCGCGAGGATCGAGCAGCCATACGGTTCGCCACACGCGCATTCGATAGGAAGGACAGCGCCGCGAGAGAACCGGACGGTCTTCGGAGCCAGCCCGGGACCGTGCGTCCGTCCGACGGGAACGCCGCGCGCAGGAGGCCGGCGTGCTCGGCCAGCCGGCGCCGATTGGTCGGGCTCTCGGCGACGGCGACCCATATGCTGACAGCGGTCGGCTCCCAACCGAGGTCGCGGACGATCGCCGGCGCGAGTCGGCGATAGCGATCCACTGTCCCGATGAGCCGCTGCACCTCGACGATCTCCGTCTTCAGCTCGACGACGAGCAGCGACCGGGTCTCCATGTGCCACGCGATGACGTCGACCACCCCGCGCTCGCCCCAGAACGAGAACGAACGCTCCGGCACCACCTGCCAGCCGGCCGTGGTGAGGATGCCGACGACGACCTCGTGCATGGCCGAATGGCCGGCGTTGAGCAGGCGGTCCAGCTCGGCGCCTTCCCATCGCAGGACGATGTCGATGTCCGCGCGCAGGGCGGTCGAGACCGCGACGAGCTGCTCGATCCGGACGCGGGCCAGGTCGCCGCGTTCGATGGACGCAACCGCCGCGCGGGGCACGTTCGCCCGGACCGCGACGGCCCGCTGCGTGAGGTTCGTCCGGATGCGGATCGCGCGAAGGCCGCGGCCGATGCGGGATGTGTTCACGCGCGGCAGGCTACGACTCTGGGCTTACCCCGGGCGTATCCCGGGCCAGCGACGCGGGGTTTGCGCTCGGGAGCCCGGGCGTATCCCGGGCCAGCGCCGCTCGGCCCGGCTCCAGTCTCGCCGGGCACTCGCCCCGTCGCCGGTTCCGACCCTCCGCAGGGTAGAATGCCTCGCAACCCGCCCGCCGCGTGGCGTCCCAGGAGGCCGGAGTTGCTGGACCCGAATCTCTCCTTCGCCCCGGCATCGCGGCGCGCGTTCCGTTCCAGGGTCGATTCGATCCGGCCGACCTACGGCTTCGAGGACGTCTCGCTGGCGCCGGGGACCGAGACGGTCGAGCCGACCGACATCCTCCTCGCCCAGGACTTCTGCGGCATCCCGCTCGCCATCCCGGTGCTTGCCGCGGCGATGGACGCTGTCGTGGACGCGCGGAGCGCCGGGGTGCTCGGGGGGCTCGGCGGGCTGGCGTTCCTCAACCTCGAGGGCGTCCAGGTCCGCTACGACGACCCGGGCCCGATCCTCGAGCGCATCGCGACGGCCGGCGACGACGAGATCCAGGCGGTGCTGGCGGCCGCGTATGCAGCCCCGATCCGCGACGACCTGATCGGCCGCCGGATCGCCGAGATCCACGCCGCCGGGTCGAAGGCGGCGGTCTCGGCGACACCGGGCGCCGCCCGGAGGTTCGGGCCCGCCTGCGCCGAGCACGGCGCGGACCTCTTCCTGGTCCAGAGCCAGGTGAGCAGCGCGCGCCACCTCGCCTCCGAGTACGAGCCGCTCAGCCTGGCCGAGTTCACCCGCCTCATGCCGATCCCGGTGGCGGTCGGGAACACGACGAACGCGGAGGCCGCCTTCGCGCTCATGGAGCAGGGCGCCGCGGCGGTCTTCGTGGGCGTCGGGCCGGGTGCCGCGTGCACGACACGCGAGGTGCTTGGCATCGGCGTCCCGCAGGTGACCGCGGTGAGCGACGTGGCGGCCGCACGCGACGCCTGGTTCGCCGAGAGCGGCCGCTGGATCCCGGTCGTCGCCGACGGCGGGATGAAGAAGGGCGGCGACATCGCGAAGGCCATCGCGGCCGGCGCCGACGCGGTCATGCTCGGGTCGCCGCTCGCCCGGGCCGAGGAGGCCCCCGGTCGCGGCACGAACTGGGGGATGGCCGCCCCGTCGCCGGTCCTCCCCCGCGGAACCCGGATCAGGGTCGGGACGGTCGGACCGATGGAGCAGATCCTGTTCGGCCCGTCCCACGTCACCGACGGAACCCAGAACCTCGTCGGCGCACTGCGCCAGTCCATGGCCGCGCTCGGCGCGCGCACGCTGCGCGAGATGCAGCAGGTGGAGATCGTGTACGCGCCGTCGGTCGTCACCGAGGGCAAGTCCTGGCAGCTCCGCGGGCGATAGGGCGAGTCGCGGGCGATACGTCCAGGAGCCGAGCGAGCCACCGTCGTGACGCGTGACCCCTACGGGGAGCAGCTCGTCGGCTGGGCGAAGGCCGTGTCGATCGAAACGCGGGGGCGCGTGACCGGGCGACCCGTCGTGACCGACGTCGGCTTCGTCGAGGAGCAGGACGGCTCCCTGCTCGTGGCCGCGGGCGATCCCGGCGCTCACTGGGCCGCGAACCTCCGCGCCGAGCCGCGCTGCACGGCCCGGATCGGCACCATTCAAGCCGCGTACGTCGCGGAGGAGCTCGACGACGCAGCGAAGGCGCGGGCCGTCACCGGGCTGATCCTCAAGTACGGCACGCCTGCCGAGCGACTCGGCGCAGGGCCGGCCTTCAGGTTGCGGCCCGCTTCGCCAGGCTGATGCCGCCCGTACACTTCGGACGAAGGCCCGGCGCGAACGGGCCGCGCGATGGAGGAGTCAGCCGTTGAGCGACGCGGAGGAGCAGGCGGACCGGGCTCGCGCACAGGACGACGGGGCGCCGCTCGGGGTCGCTGCCGCCCCCCTCCCGGGCGTGGGGTCCCGCGACGCCGGGCCTGCCCCCGAAGCCGCCGGGCCTGCCCCCGACGCCGCGCCGGGCCCCGAAGCCGCCGCGCCGGCCCCTGAAAGCGCCCCGCGCTCCGACGACCACGAGGTTCCCCGGCGCGACGACGAAGCTCCCCGGCGCGAGCGCGGCAAGACCGTTCATGGGGACGCGGCCAACGCCGGACACCGGGTGCTGGCGCCCGATGACGCGGAGGTCGAGGCCTACCTGGAGGTCGCGCTCGACGCCCCGGCGCCCGAGCGGCGGGCCGCCGACATGCCGCCGGTCGCCGCCACCGTTCCCGAGCCCGGCGTGGTCGCGATCCTCGACTTCGGCTCGCAGTTCGCGCAGCTCATCGCGCGTCGCGTCCGCGAGCTCAATGTCTACTCGGAGCTGCTGCCCCACGACACCCCGCTGGCGGAGCTGGATCGCCGCGGCGTCCGCGCGATCATCCTGTCCGGCGGCCCCAACTCCGTGTACGACCCAGGCGCCCCGAAGGCCGATTCGTCGATCTGGAGCGGCCGCCTCCCTGTCCTCGGTATCTGCTACGGCGCGCAGCTGATGGCGCTGGAGCTGGGCGGCGACGTCCTCCCGGCCGCGAAGCGCGAGTACGGCCCGGCCACCGTCCAGCTGACCCGCGACGACCGCCTGTTCGCCGGCATCGAGCGCGAGCAGCCGGTCTGGATGAGCCACGGCGATTCGATCACCCGGCTCCCGGAGGGCTTCATCGCCACCGCGCAGACGGATTCCACGCCGTACGCCGGCCTCGCCGCGCCGGACCGCCGCCTGTATGGCATCCAGTTCCACCCCGAGGTCGTCCACACGCCGCGCGGCCGCGACGTCCTCCGTAACTTCGTGACCGGGATCGCCGGCATCTCTCCCGCGTGGACGTCGGCCAACTTCATCGAGACGACGGTGACCGAGATCCGCGAGCGCGTGGACAGGCACGCCCGAGAGACCGGCTCGAACGGGCAGGTGATCTGCGCGCTGTCGGGCGGCGTCGATTCGGCGGTGGCGGCGGCGCTCGTCCACCGCGCGGTGGGGGACCGGCTCACCTGCATCTACGTGGACCACGGGCTGATGCGCAAGAAGGAGTCGGAGCTACTGCGGGTCACGTTCGAGGCGAACCTGGGGATGCGCCTGGTGATGGTGGACGCACGCGAGCGGTTCCTGCGGCGGCTCGCGGGCGTCACGGACCCGGAGCAGAAGCGGCGGATCATCGGCGACGAATTCATCCGCGTGTTCGAGGAGGAGGCGGCCAGGCTCGGCCGGATCGACTTCCTGACCCAGGGAACGCTCTACCCGGACGTCATCGAGAGCACGACCCCGGAGACGAAGACCGCCCAGAAGATCAAGACGCACCACAACGTGGGGGGCCTGCCGTCGGACATGCGCTTCCAGCTCATCGAGCCGCTGCGCTACCTGTTCAAGGACGAGGTCCGCCTGGTGGGCGCAGCGTTGGGCTTGCCGGACGCGATGGTCCAGCGCCAGCCATTCCCCGGGCCGGGCCTGGCGATCCGGATCATCGGCGAGGTCACCGCGGAGCGTCTCGACACGCTGCGCGACGCGGACTGGATCGTGATCGACGAGATCAAGGCCGCCGGCCTGTACCGGAGCGTCTGGCAGTCCTTCGCAATTCTCACGCCGGTCCGCAGCGTGGGCGTCATGGGCGACGGCCGAACCTACGCGAACGTCGTGGCGATCCGCGCCGTGACATCCGAGGACGGCATGACCGCCGATTGGGCGAAGCTCCCGTACGACGTGCTGGGCAAGATCTCGTCCCGGATCGTGAACGAGGTCCCGGGCGTGAACCGTGTCGTCTACGACATCAGCAGCAAGCCGCCTGCCACGATCGAGTGGGAGTAGCGCCGCACCGCGGACGGCCGGTGCTGCCACGGCGCCGCGCCTCGGTGCGCGGACGCGCCGGATCGGGTCACGGCGGGTGACCACGGGCGACGCGGTCCGGTAGCATCGGCGGCAGCATGGCCGAACCGCCCGAGATCCCGCTTCCACCTCCGGCCGACCCCGCCGCGCGGTGTCCGTGGTGCTCGGCGCCGGTCGCCAGCCCGGACGCCATCACCTGCGGCACGTGCGGCGCGACGCTCCATGGCGATGCGGAGATCGAGGTCCCGGGCGTGACCGCCATCGACGGCCAGCACGCGTCACGCGCCGGGGCGCCGCGCAAGGTCCGCCGGACCTTCGGTGCGCTCTTCGTCGGCGGCGACGACGACGCGATCCCGCCGCCTTCCCAGGCCGAGCTGCCGGCGCTCGCCATGCCCGACCCCGACGTGCGGCGCGAGATGCTGCGCCTCCGCCTCGACGCCGAGCTCGCCGACCTGACCGCCCGAGTCGAGGCCCTCGCGGCCGAGCGCGGGATCCCGATGCCGACCTTGCCGGGGGTCGCGTCAGCGCGGGACGTCGCCGAGGAGCATCCCGCGACCACCCCCGAGGCCCCACCGGCCGACGCGGTGGCCCCGCCGGACGACGCGGCCACCCTTGAGGCCCCTCCGGCCGCCGCGGTGCCCCCGCCGGACGAGGGCGCCGAAGCGTAGGCCTGGCACTCCCCCGGCCATCGGGGCATCCGGCCCGGCTATCCTCTTCCCGATGCCCCGTCTACCCCCGCCCGGACCCTCCTACCTTCGCGAGCACGAGGTCGTGCTGGGCGAGCTGCGCTGTCGGGCGGGCATGGACCGCCCGACGGAGATCGAGGGCTGGTGGCTCGCGGTGCTCTGGGTGGCCGATTCGGACGGGATCGTGGCGTGCCGCGCCGCCGCCCCGACTGCGGGACCGCCCCCGGATCCGCCGCTCGCCCGGCTCGGGCCGCTGCTCTCCGGGGGGCTCTCCGGCTTCGTGCTCGAGGACGCCGGGCGACAGCAGATCCGGCTCCGCCTGCCCGTCCCGCCGGACGACCCGGCCCACCCATGGTCCGCCCCGCTCGTGGTCCAGGTGGCGATCCGCTGGGAGCCGGCGCGTGCCGCGGCCATGACGCCGAACGGGCTCGCGGACGTGGCTCTGGCCGCCTTCCGCCGGGCCGTCGAGGGTCTCCACCGGGCCTGATCGGCCCTCGCCGGTGGTGCACGGTGATCCGACCCGGTTTCGAGCGTACACTCTGGCGAATGCGCGACCTGTTCGACGATTTCATGAAAGAGCTGGCAGAGCGCCAGCGCCAGGCCCAGGCAGCAGCTCGCGGAGAGCGCCCGCCTGGACCCGAGGCCCCGTCCGACGAGACGAGCCCTGAGGACGAACCGAGACCCGCCCACGCGGACGGCGATCCCGCGAAGGTCGACGATGACCGGGTCGCGTCCGAGCGGCCCGATAGCGACCGCACCCCCGACCCGGACGAGGCGCCTCCGCCGCCCCTGCGGCCGCGTCCAGTTGCCGGGGGCCATCGCGGGCCGCCGACCGGACCGCCCCCTCGACGTCGTGGCCCCGGCGGCCCGAACGACGGCGGCTCCCGGCGGCGACGGCTCCGGGACCTCGGCCCCCAGGTCGTGCTCGCCGTCGTCGCGCTGATCCTGCTCAGCGCCATCTTCCTGGTGGGGACCGGCCTGGAGCTGGTCACCGACGTCACCTGGTTCAAGAGCGTCGGCTTCGACCCGGTCTTCTGGACGCGCCTTGGATCCCAGGCCGGCCTCTTCGCGCTCGGGCTGGTCGTCGCGCTCGTCTTCCTGCTCGTCAACATCTGGCTCGCAGGGCGCCTGGCACCCCCGCCGGGCACCGGCGCCGGTGAGCGGTTCCGGGCCTTCATCGACCGTCTCGGCCAGGCCGCGCGGACGACCGGCGAGAGCCAGCTCCGGAACCGATACGACCCCTTCGGCGCGCCCCGGCGCGGTCCGTTCGGCGGCGACGACGAGGGCCGCACGGGCCCGGTCCGCCCCGTCGGGCCGAGCCTGAGCACGGCCGACCTTCCGGACCTGCGGCCGCTCGCCGTGGTCGTCCTCGTGATCCTTGCGGTGCTCGTCGCCCTCGGAACAGCGGGTGCCCTCTCGGGGAACTGGGAGACCGTGGCGCTCTACGCCAACCGGGTCCCGTTCGCGGCCGCCGGGGCGGCACCCGTCGTCGACCCCGTCTTCGGCCGCGACATCAGCTACTACTTCTTCGATCTCCCCTTCCTGCGTCTCCTCCAGGCGACGGCCGGCGGGTTGCTGCTCGCCGCGCTCCTCTTCTCGGCAGCGCGCTATGTCGTGGCGGCGCTCGGCGGAAGCGGCTTCACGACCCCGGTCCGCGTCCACCTGGGCGTGCTGGCTGGCCTCTACCTGCTCACGGTCGCGGGCGGCTACCAGCTCGACAAGCTGGAGCTCGTCTACAGCACGCGCGGCGTGGCGACCGGCGTCAGCTACACCGACCAGGCCGCCCAGTTCTTCGCCCTCGACGTCCTCACCATTGTGGCCGGCATTGTCGCGGCCCTCCTCGTGGCGGGTGCCTTCACGCGTTGGGTGGCGCCGCTCGGGGCTGGGGTCGCGATCTGGCTGGGCCTCTCGCTGCTCCTCGGCACCATCTACCCGGAGGCGATCCAGCGGTTCACCGTGGAGCCCAACCAGTACGCGCAGGAGCAGCCGTACATCGCCAACAACATCGCGATGACGCGGCTCGCATTCGGGCTGACTCCCTGGACGAGCCTGCCCTACAACGGTTCGGCGCCGCTGACCGCGGAGGCGGTGGCGCAGGATTCGGCAACCTTCCAGAACGCCCGCGTGTGGGACTACCGGCCGCTCCAGACGGCGCTGGAGCAGATCCAGACCGTGCGCCAGTACTACCAGTTCGTCGACGTCGACACTGACCGCTATTCGATCGGGGGCGTCACCCGCCAGGTGATGCTGTCCGCTCGCGAGCTGGCGCCGGAGCTCAACCCGCAGGCCGGGAGCTGGGTCAACCAGCGCATCGTGTTCACGCACGGCTTCGGGCTCGCGATGGTGCCCGTCAGTGGCGTCGGCGCCCAGGGGCTGCCGCAGCTGATCATCAAGGACCTGCCGCCCGTGGCGAGCGGGGGCGCGCCCGTCGTCAAGCAACCCCGGATCTACTTCGGCGAGCGTCCCAACGACTGGGTCGTGGTGGACGGCCGCCAGCCGGAGTTCGACTACCCGACAGGGAGCGGTGACCAGGCTTCGGCGGGCAACGTCCCCCAGACTCGCTGGGAGGGCACGTCCGGGATCAGGATGGACTCGATCCTCACGCGGCTCCTGTTCGCCGCCCGCTTCCGTGACCTGAACCTCCTGATCTCGGACCAGGTCACCGCCGACTCGCAGCTGCTCATGAACCGCAGCCTGAACGAGCGGCTCCAGCTCATCGCGCCATTCCTCGCCTACGACAAGGACCCGTACCTCGTGGTCACCGACGATGGGCGCATGGTCTATGTGCAGGATGCCTACACCGTCACCAACCGCTTCCCGAACGCCGAGCCGTTCGACGGCGGGACGCTGGGCAGCACGAGCGGGTTGCGCGGCGAGAGCATCAACTACATCCGGAACAGCGTGAAGGTCGTCATGGATGCCTACGACGGCTCGATGACGTTCTATGTCGCAGACCCGACCGATCCGTTGATCCGCGCCTGGAGTGGCGTCTTCCCGACGCTCTTCAAGCCCCTCGACGCGATGCCCGCGGGGTTGCGCCCGCATCTCCGCGTGCCCGAGGAGCTGTTCAACGTCCAGACCGCCGTCTACGCGCGGTACCACGTGACCGATCCAGCGGTCTTCTACCAGAACAACGACCTCTGGAAGGTGCCCCAGCAGTCGACGTCAAGTAACACGGCGCCCGGCGCGCTGCCGCTCCAGGCCTACTACGTCTACATGCGCATGCCGGGCGAGGCGAACCCCGAGTTCCTGCTCCTCCAGCCGATGGTCCCCAAGGCGCGGCCGAACATGATCGCCTGGGTGGCGGCCCGCAGCGATGCGCCAAACTGCGGAAAGGTCGTCGTCTACGACTTCCCCGACACGTCGTCGATCTTCGGTCCCGAACAGGTCGAGGCGCGCATCGAATCGGAGTCCACGATCAGTGCCCAGCTCTCGCTGTGGCGCCAGGGCGGAAGCACCGTCGTGCTCGGCAACCTGATTGTCATCCCCGTCCAGGATTCGATCCTCTACCTTCAGCCGATCTACCTGGAATCGACGACGTCGCCGATCCCGCAGCTCACCAAGGTTGTCCTGGCCACCCCCACCAAGGTGGTCTGGGGGAACACGCTCCAGGAGGCGCTCGACCTGCTGCTCGCCGGGGGCGCCACTCCGACGCCGCCGCCCAGCCCGACGCCGGCGGGACCCTCCCCGTCGCCCGGTGTGAGCCCGGCGCCCGGAGCGTCGGCGACGCCGGTCCCGAGCGGTGGCCCCGAGATCACGCCGCGGCCGGAGGACATCAAGGCTCTGATCACGTACGCCAACACGCATTTCGAGCTTGCGCAGGCGGCGCTCCGGGCCGGCGACTTCGCGACCTACGGCGTGGAGATCGCGAAGGTCCAGGCGACCCTCCGCCAGCTGGGGGTCGTGGCGATCCCGAGCCCAGCCCCCGCGCCCTGACGGGCAGCGCGTCCGCCCGGTGACGGCGCCGCCCGTCGGCGTGCTCGAGGAGCTCGACGGTGGGCAGATCGTGCCGCGCCCCGCCCCGCGACGCGCGATCTCGTGGCCGCGGGCGATGGCCCGTGCAACGCGCCTCACCGCCGGGCGGCCACGGGCGTGGGCCTTCGCGCTGCTCGCGTTCCTGGCCCGCGGCGGGCTCGTGGCGCTCGTGATCCCGATGCTCGTCCTGCCGAGCTTCGTCGGCCTGTCGAACACGGTCGGGCCGACCTCCGTCACGGCTGCCGGCCCGACGGGGCGGCTCATCGCGCTGATCGCGACGTGGGCGGCCGTGGTGCTCGCGGCGATCGTTGGTGGGACGCTCGTCGCCGCCGCGGCGGAGGTGGCGCTCTACCGCGCCGCGTTGACGGGCGGCCACGCGCCGGCCTGGGGTGACCCGCCGGCCCATCGCGATGCGCCGCGGGCATCTCGGGGTGTCGTCCGGCGGGTCGCGGTCGTTCGGCTCGTGCTGCTCCTGCCCGTCGCGATCGCGCTCGCCGCCGCGGTCCCGGCGTGGGTCCAGGTCGCCTACAGGGAGCTGCTCCTGCCGACGGACCTTGGCCTCCCCCTCCCGCTCCGAGTGATCGCGGGTGCTCCGATCGCGACCGCGGTGCTGGTCGCGGTCTGGCTCGCGGCCGAGGTGCTCGGCGGCCTGGCCGCGCGACGGATCACGCTCGCAGGGTCGTCGATCGCCGGCGCCCTCAGGGGCGCAGCCGCGGACGTCGCACGTGCGCCGGCGTCGACGGCGCTGACGATCGGGCTGTCGGTCGCCGGGACGCTGCCCATCCTCGCTGCCGCTCTCGTCGTGGTGGGTCTGGCCTGGGGCCGTGCCCGGGTCGCGCTCGTCGACGGCACCGACGCGGTCAGCGTCATCGTCTCGACCCTGGTCCTCGTCGCGGCGTGGGCGGGCTGCCTTCTCCTTGCGGGCGCGACCGGGGCGTGGCGGTCGGCGCTCTGGACCGCGGAGCTGGGGCGGCGCGAGCGGCCGAGCTGAGCGGTCCGGTGATGGTGCGTGCCGGCGCTGGACGGGCATGCGACACTCGCGGCGTAACGCATTCGCGAGCAGCGCAGCAGGTGGGAGCATCGTCGAATGGTCGAAGGGCGGGCCTGTCCGGAATGCGGCGCGGAGGTGCCGACCGGCCGTCTCTCGTGCGGGGCGTGCGGCGCGCTCCTCGCGGCGGTCAACAGACACGGGAGCGCGGACGCACCGAGGGACGGGCAAACGGCCGCGGGCTGGGACGCCGCCGCTGAGCCTCCGGCCGCGCCGGTCATCGCCGCGCCGGTCATCGCCGCGCCCGTCTCCCCGTTCCTGCCATTGCCGGTTCCCGCCGCGGTCGCGCCGCCGGCCGCAGCCGCGCAATCCGCCGCAGTCGCGCAACCCGCCGCGGTCGCGCCGCCGGCCGCAGCCGCGCAATCCGCCGCGGTCGCGCAATCCGCCGCAGCCGCGCAACCCGAGGTGATCGTCGAGCCGCACGACATGCAGACGCCGTTCCCGTCGATGCCCTTGATTCCTGGGGCATACCTCGCGCCGTCAACGGTCGTGCGCAGCGCCCCGATCGCCGCGCCGCTCCTGCCGACCCAGGCACCCGCGCCGGCCGCCGCGTCAGCAGCGTCACCGACCCCGCCGGCGGGGCCCGGGCCCATCGAGCCGACCACCGGGACAGCGGCCCACGTGCCCGTCCTCGAGCTGCCGTTCGTGCTCGCCCCCGGCATCGGGCCGCGGCTGGTTGCGGCCGGAGCCGGCCTCGCGGTCCTCGCGTTCGTGCTGCCCTGGGTTTCCGACGGCGGCGTGGTCATCGGCGGGGCGTTCGGGAGTGGCTACTTCGCGACGTGGGGCCTCGCCGCGGTGGGCAACATCCTGCCGTTCCTGATTGCATGGGTCAGCCTGATCATGGCCGTGCTGCCGAACCGCGTCCCGCGATTCGCGGCACTCGGCGTGCTGCCGGTGCTCCTCGGTGGCGTCCTCGCGGGGCTCGGTTGGACCTACCTCATCGCCCCATTCGGGCCGGGGATCGGCATCTGGGCGCTGGCCGGAGCCGCGCTTCTCCTCGCGGCGGGCGGGTCGCTGGTGCTCCACGCAGGCAGGCTGGCAGAGTAGCCGGCGCCGTCTTCGGGAGCGTCGCACCACGCTCGTATGGCTACCCATGGAACGGGCCCTCCGGCCGCTCGCTCGCGGACGGCTGGTACACTGCGCCGCATCGAGCGGGTCGAGATCGCCGCTGGGTGATCAACCGCCACGTGGGTGAAGAGGCCGCATGAACCTCGACTTCCTCTCGGGCATCGGTGACGCGATCGGGTCGTTCTTCGCCACGCCCATCGTCCAGCTCGGGATCAAGGCGATCGGCATCTACATCGTCATCGTCTGGCTGGCGGCCGCCTTCTGGGCCTTCCGCGACATGCAGCTCAGGACCGCCAACCCGATCCTGCCGTACCTCGCGGCCGCCTTCGTGATCGGGTTCACGCCCGTCCTCTTCCTGTTCGCGGTCGCGGTCTACAAGATCATCCGGCCGCAGGAGCGGCTGGGCGAGGCATACGAGCGGGGCCTCGCGGAAGAGGCGCTGCTGGCAGAGATCGACGCGATCGAGCATTGCGCGACCTGCGGCCGCAAGGTCCACGAGGAGTGGATCCTCTGCCCGACCTGCCGCACGCGCCTCAAGCGCGTCTGCCCGAACTGCCACCGGCTGGTCGGCTTCGAATGGTCCCTATGCGCTTGGTGCGGCCGCGACTTCGACCGCCCGATCGGTGCGATCGGCGCTGTCCCGGCGCCGGCCGTGCACGCCGCCCCGACGCCCACGGTGCGCGCCGCTCCAGCGATCCCGATCGGCGCCGCCCCGACGTCGGCGATTGGCGCCGCCCCGGCGCCCGCGATGCGCACTGCCGCGATGCCGACGGCCCACGCGGCCCCTGCCCCTGCCTCCGCCCTGCCGCCTGCCGCCCGCGTCCGTGCCCGCCGTGCGGTCCCGCCATCGGCCGGCGCGACCGCGCCCAGCCCGACGCCCCGGCCCTGAACTCACCCGACCCCGCAGCAGGCGGCCCGCCGTCGGTCCCCGCCCGGATCCGGCGCGGCGTCTTCGACCTCGACAACCGGGCAGCTCCGGGCCTGTACGCGGCCGGCTGGGGTCTCGTCCTTGTCGGTTTCGCCTCGCTTTTCGTCGGGCTCGCGGCCGGGGGTGGCGGCGCAGGGCCCTGGCTGTTCGTCGCCGGGTTCGGGATCCTCTCGCTGGGCCTGGTCGCGGCCGCCGGTTCGCAGGGCCTCCAGCGGGCCGCCGACGGCGTCGCGGGGTACGCCGGCCCGTCGCCCTACCTTGTCTTCGTCGCGGCGCTCCTGGCCAGCCTCTTCATCACGAATGTGATCGCGGTCGCCCTCGACGCGGCGGGCGTCAGGATCAGCGACCAGGCCGGCGTCCTGCTCTCCTCGCTGGTCTCGGGCCTCGTGTCGGTCGGGTTGATCCGGATGCTCGTGGTGGGGCCCGGCGCGCTGAGCTGGGCGGACCTCGGGTTCCGGCGGCCCGGACCCGGAGCGGGCTCGATCGCGGAGGACGTGGCGTGGGGCGCTGCGCTCGCGGTGCCGGCAATCCTGGCGGCGGCCTTCCTCGCCGGGCTCCTGATCGCGCTCCTCGGCGCGGCCCCCGAACCGACCCTCCCGCCGACCCGCGAACCGCTCGGGGCCGGCCTGAACCTGCTCGCCGCGGTCGTGGTGGCGCCGTTCTGGGAGGAGCTCTTCTTCCGCGGGTTCACGACGACGGCGTGGGCTCGGACGGTCGGCCCGCGGGCGGCGATCGTCCGGGCGGGGCTCTTCTTCGCCCTGGTCCACGTGCTCACGGTCCTCGGCAGCGACTTTTCGACGGGCCTGCGCGTTGCCCTCATTGCCTTCGCGATCCGGGTTCCGGTCGGGCTCCTTCTGGGCTGGGTCTTCCTGCGCCGGCAGACGCTCGCCGCGCCCATCGCCCTGCACGCGGCGTACAACGGGATCCCGCTCGTCCTCTTCCTGCTGGTGGGCTCGCAGGTCGCGACGGGATAGGGCGCCGGCCAGCGCGCCGCGGGGAGTCGGGCGCGATGTGGCGCCCACGCGGCCGGAGCGCGCGGTGCCGCCGGGTGTGGCGCGCCGCCGTCGGGTGTGGCGCGCCGCCGCCCAGCCCTGGTGCGCGATTGCACCAGGCGCACGATCCGACCAAGCCTCCGATCGAGAACGGTTCCAACACGTCGAGACGCTTCATCTGCCGCACGAACCTGGCCGATTCCCCGCCGATTCGGGCTGACGGAGGCCTTCCACCGGGCGGGCTCGGGCTGCCAGGGGCCCCCAGGGCCGCCGTGACGGTCGGATCATGCATCGGACGCAAACGGGCGCTACGTTCGTGCGCAGGGTGCATGGATCTGACGCGCCCTCACTCGATCCACCCGGCTGCCACGGCGGACCGACGCGGACGTCCATCGTCCGGCCGGCCCGTTGAGTCGCCGCGAAGGTCGCGATGAGTCCGGGGTGAGGGCCGGCGGTTAGGCTGCGCAGCGTTCTCGGGTCCGGACGGCGGAGGAATCGGCGGGCTCCGTCCTCCGGGTCCGGGAACTCCAGCACACGAGCGCCGGAGAGGTGCCGGCCCGGCGGGTCGCTCCGGTCCGGAGGGAAACCCCGGGCGAGCCCAGACCTGGTGATCAGGCCGACCGTCGAACCATGAGGACCGGGACGGGGGCGTGGTCGACGACGAATCGGGCCACGTGGCCGAGGCTTCTCGGTTCTGGTTCGGTCGGGCCGGTTCGGGGCCGCGCGCACAGGACCATGGCGTTGGCCCCGAACGCCTTTGCGGCGGCGATGATCTCCTGCTCCGGCTGGCCCCGTCGGACCTCGGTTGAAATCGTCGCCCCGGGCACGCCGGCAGCGAACCGGTCCTGCCACGCCGCCAGGAGCGCGGTCGATCCCTCGTCCTCCGCGTTGGCCATGCGGTGCTGAATCGACGCGTCGGGAGGTTTGGGCCATGGTCCCCGGCGCGGCCCCGGGCCGATCGGGAGCAGGCCGCGAGGGCCCGAATCCACGACGTGGACGAGATGGATGTCGAGCGGTGGCCCAGCGAGCCCGCCCCCAGCACAGCGGACACGTGCGCAACCAGCGCTGGGTCCTCGGCGCCCGCAAGGGCCACGAGAATGCGTCGCGGCTCGCTCATCGAAGGCTCACCGGGGCACGCCCAGCAGGATCCCGACGCCGAGCGCCGCGAGGATGGTGACCGGGGTCACGATCAGTCCCACCCGGATGTAGCTCCACGTGGATACCTCCATGCCGCGCTGACGCAGGAGCACGAACCACAGCAGCGTGGCGACCGAGCCGACGGGCGTCAAGTTGGGTCCAGATCAGCGCCGATGATCGTCCCGATGGCCGCGGCATGCGCGCTGGCCGCGCTCAACCCCGCGCCGTGGACCGCGTCGGCGAGCACGAACGCGGCCGGCAGGTTGTTGAACAGGTTCGCACCGACCGCACCCGCGGCAGCCGAGACGGCCATCACCGCCGCGGGCGAGTCGCGGACCGGACCGAGCACGAGGTTGGCGAGCCAGGCGGTCACGCCCGCAGAGGAGAGCCCATCGACCAGAACCACCATGCCGGCGACGAACACGAGCAGCGACCAGCCGATGCCTTCGACCGGACCGACGACGCGCCCGCCGCGGCGCTCGACGACGATGAACAACAGCCAGGCGGCCGTCATCGCGAGGCCGAGAGGCAGGTCAAGGCCTGACGCGATCGCGAAGATCGCAACCGCGACGCCGAATGCCGCGAGGAGCGGCCGCGGGATGCCGGACCAGGAGGCCCAGGAGTCGGCGGGGGGCATGATCGGTGGGGTCGCCGGCAGCTGGTGCCGATAGATCACGAGAAGGCAACCGAGGAGCGCGACCACGGCCGCGATCGAGGCAGGCAACAGGACCGGCACCAGGTCGAGCGCGCTGAGGCCGAGGTCGGCGGTCACGATCACGTTCACGGGTTGCTGACCGGGAGCGCAAGCGACGCCGCGTCCGCCACGAACGTGCAGGCGTGCACATACGGCAACGGCTCGAGGCCGAAACGTGTGACCAGGACGTAGACGACCGGGGTCAGCGCGAGGGCCGCCGCATCGTTCGAGAGCAGCGCCGCGACGATCGCCCCGGCGATCACGACCGCCACCAGGAGCCGCCGGGGCTTGCCGCCCGACAGGCGCGCCGTTCTGCTCGTCGCCTGGGTCTCACCGCCGCCGAGCGATCTTCGACCCGTGGCCTTTGACTCCCCGAGCGGCATGAGCAGGATTCCCGCATCTCACGGGAACAACCCCGAGCCGCTTCATCCGACGACGACGGAACAGCGCTTCGCTCGGTCTGCGATGAGATCCAGAAGTGACGGGACGATCGGCCGCTCGAGGGCGGCGACCGCGGCATCGGATGCAGCGTCGGCGAATGCCTGTGGGACGACGGCCGCGAGGTGGCGAACGCGCTCGACCAGGACGTCGGCCGGCAGTCCCATCTCCGTGGCGGCTTTCGGCCAGTCGTTGTGCGACGGGTACATGTCGTAGCTCCCGCCAATCCGCATCGCCATGCGCATCTTCTTCTCGTGGTACTCCCGGTACGGAAGAATGGTCGCGACGTCGTACAGCGGCGCCAGCCGCGCCTCCCGGCCCGCCAGGAGGATCGAGTAATTCTTCGCGTGGGCATCGGTGCCGGCGATCAGCCAGTTCCAGATGAGCGCGTCGGCGAATCGCCACACCGCCGCTTCGCCGAATGCGGGCGACATGGACCGCCGGAAGAGTCCAGCGATGAGCGCAGGCGACGGGCCGCCCTCGTTCTGGTATTTGAGGCTGGGGTGCAGGCCCAGTGCCTGGCACGCATCCTCCTGGTGGATCCGCGTGACCGTGTCGCCGGCAATGCGCCGGTCGTACCGTTCCACCACGATGGCGGTCTGGTCGTCGAACCTGGCGATTCTCGACCGGGCCGCCGTGAGGCCGGCGCGTCTTGCGGCATCAAGACAGAGATGCTCGTTGATGTCGTGGTCGGCAAACCCCGCGGTCCCCGGCTTCAGGATGTGGGTCGTGGCACGGGGACCTGATGGCAGGCCCCACCTGCCCTCCTGGAGCAGCAGGGCGGTCTTGGCCTGGGCACCCGCGAGGCTGAACTGGCCGGTGAAGTCGCTTCCCAGCCAGGCACCGGCGTCGCGACGCAGCTCTCTGAGCCGAGAGGCCACGTCGGCTTCCGTCAGCCAGGTCACGGCGCCGGGGCTTGCCAGCATGCCGTCCACGGCACCGGGCGGACAGAACGAGACCGCGCCCGCGCAGTCCTCGCCGACGGGCGTACCGAGCAGGAAGAAGGGCGAGGTACGACGGACCTGGAAGTGGCGCGCCCATCGGGCAAGGATGTCGTCGCTGTCGGGCAGCAAGCCCCACAGGAAGTTCGAGACGGTCTGGTTGGCGGCGGTGTCGAGGTGCGTCTTGATCGCCACCGGCATCGAGAGCGAGAGCGGAGTCGCCGACGGGAGCGAGCGGTAGGCATCGTCGTAGTCGAATCGCAGCCGGTTTTCCGCCAGGCGCGACAGCGTCCCGGCGATCGTGGCGCCAATGATGACGACGAGCGTTTCAGCCGTGCCGCTGCTCCTCGATCAACGCATCGAGATCCACCGAGGAGAGGCCCTCTCCACCCATCGAGATCGTGGCGTCGAGACTGAGCTCAAGTGCCTCGAAGACGCGCAGGATGAAGATCAGCTCCGCGTTTGGCTTTCCGGCCTCGAACTCCGAGACCCACTTCCGTGACACGCCCGCGCGGCGTGCCAGCTCGGCCTGGGTGATGGCGAGGTCGGCGCGCCGACCTCGAACGGTTGCGGCAGCCTCGGCGATCGATCCGATCCGCATTGCCTGTGGTGTCTCCGGTACGCGCTCAGCATCCAGGATGTAACCGATTGGTGCCAATGGTAGGTCTGTAACCGATCGGTGTCAACTGGATTGATGTCACCGATCGGGCGCATACCGCGCCAGCCCGCTGAACGCTTCGAGGTGCCGGAGAGGTGACCGTCGACAGCTCGCGCCGGAAGCCCGCGCAGGCCAGGTTCGGGCCGCGGCGACCACGCGCGCGGATGGATATAGTATTGACATAACACGTTGGTCGTGACAATACTATATTCCATGAGTCGCCCGCGGCGATCCTTGTATCCCGACACCCAGCGACAGGCTGAGGCGCTGGGGGCGCGCCTGAAGGCGGCGCGGGTCCGCCGTCGCATGAGCGAAGCCGAGATGGCTGCGCGCGTGCTCGTATCACGCCCCACGATCCGGAGACTCGAGTCGGGCGATCTCAGCGTGAGCACGGCAATCCTGGTTCGGGTGCTCGAGGTGCTCTCCCTCGCAGACGACATCAGCCACATCGCCGAGCGCGACGAGCTGGGCCACAGCCTTGCCGACGCCCGCCTTCCCAGGCCACACCGGCCCAGGACCCGGGGCCTCGCCGATGCCCTCTGAGCGTGCAGTCGAGCTGGTCGTCCTGCTCGACGCCCCGGAGCTCGGCCAGACCCGCCCGGTCGGCGTCCTGACGCGCTGGCCCGGGGCGCCCGGCGCAATCTCGTTCGCCTACGCGGCTTCGTGGCTCTCGAGCCGCCGGGCATTCGCGATCGACCCGACCCTACCCCTGACCGACGGGCTGATCTACATGCCCGAGCGGACCGTCCCGCCGGTCCTTGCCGACACCTCACCCGACGCCTGGGGCCAGGCGCTGATGATCCGCCGCGAAGGCCGCGACCTCGACCCATGGGACTTCCTCCTCGGAGTGGCCGACGAGACGCGCATGGGCGCACTCCGGCTCCGGCGCGGGATCGAGGGCGAATTCGTCTCGGACCGCGACCCAGGAGTGCCACCCGTGGCAAACCTCCGCGAGCTCCAGGCCGCGGCCCGCCGCTTCGAGGAAGATCCCGACGCACCGATCTCGGATGCATCGATCGCACTCCTCATCGCGCCCGGCTCCTCCCTCGGAGGGGCACGGCCAAAAGCCAACTTCCGCGCGCCCGATGGCTCGCTCTGGATTGCCAAGTTCCCCGCCCGCACGGATCGCCGGGATGCCGGGGCATGGGAGCACGTCTACGCACAGCTCGCCCGGGCTGCCGGAATTGCCGTCGCCGAGACCGACCTCCTGCGCGTCGCCGGCCCGGCCCGCACCTTCATCACGCGGCGCTTCGACCGCGACGACGCCGGTGCCCGACGGTTGTTCGCGTCGGCGGAAACCCTGACCGGGCGTCGGCGCGGTGCGGCGGCGGACTACGCGGACATCGCCCGGGCGATCGCCGACCACGGGGCCGAACGCACGGTCCGGGAGGACCTTGCCCAGATGTACCGGCGGGTGGCCTTCAATGTCCTCGCGGGCAACCGCGACGATCACCTGCGCAATCACGGCTTCCTGCGCACGGCCGAGGGCTGGCGGCTGGCCCCAGCCTTCGACCTGAACCCCGCGCGGGAGGCCCGCGAGCATGCCCTCGCTGTCAACGGCGTCGCGTTCTCTCCGAGTGCAACCGATGTGCTTGGGTCCCGCATTCACTTCGGGCTTGGCGATGGGGCGGCACGGGCGATCATCGACGAGGTGGCCGCGGCCGTGACTCGCTGGCGCAACGTTGCCAGGATCGCCGGGATTGGTGCCGCGGAGCAGGACCGCGTGGGCGTCGCGTTTGCGGCCCTCGAGAGCGTCGAGGCACTCGCCAGGCAATAGCCTTCCGGAATGAGCCGGCGATAAGCGCCGCCTGGTAGCGTCTCCCCGACAGCCCGCCAGGCACAGGAGATACCGATGCCGGAGATCGATGTAGCGGCGGCGCCGGGGCGGGGCCGCGGGCGGGCCATCCGCGAGATCCCGGCGACGGAGCGCCCGCGCGAGCGCCTCGCGGCCCGCGGCGTTGCCGGCCTGTCGACGGCCGAGCTGATCGCGCTCGTGTGGGGCTCGGGCGCACGCGGGTTGGGTGCGGTTGGTCTCGCGGAGGAGGCCCTGGCCCGCCACGACGGCCTCGCGGGCCTGGCCCGCGCGAGCGACCTGGAGCTCGTCGACCTGCCCGGTGTCGGGGCGGCGAAGGCGGCCCAGCTGACCGCGTCGTTCGAGCTGGGGCGGCGGCTTCTGGCTGACTGGCCGGCTGGTCGCTGGATCGTCCGCAGCCCGCGGGACGTCGCCGAACGGCTCATCCCGCTCATGGGCCACCTGGAGCGCGAGGAGCTGCGTGTCGTGCTGCTGAATACGAAGAACGCCGTCCTCAAGACCGTCACCGTCTACCAGGGAAACGTCTCCGCCAGCCTCGTTCGCGTCGGCGAGCTCTTCCGCGACGCGGTCCGGATCAACGCCGCGGGCGCGATCCTCGTCCACAACCACCCGAGCGGCGACCCCACGCCGAGCCCCGACGACCTGCACCTCACGGCAGAGGCGCTCGCGGCGGGCCGGCTCCTCGACATCGACCTGCTCGACCACCTCGTCATCGGTCACGACGCGTTCGTCTCGCTGCGCGATCGTGGCATCTCGTTCGACCGCCCGGGCTCGCGCGGCCTGCAGGCGGCGGCCAGCTGAGCGGCGCCCGGGTGAGCCGAGCCCGGGTTCGACCCCCGCGGGGCCGCCGGGCTCGCGACCGGGCCGCGCCCTCTGGCGGAACCGCCGCGGGCGGTATACTCCGCGAGCGTCCGCGCCCGGTCGCGCCGCCTCGCGCCGGTCGCGCTCACGTGGCGCCCCGAGCCCCCACCCGATCCGTCCGAGTCCAAGGAAACCCGCCCGCATCATGCTCGACGCGCTCCTCGGCATCTTCTCCCGCGACATCGGGATCGACCTCGGGACTGCCAACACGCTGGTCCACGTCCGCGACCGCGGGATCGTGATCAGCGAGCCGAGCGTGGTCGCCATCGACGCGAAGACACGCAAGGTCCTCGCGATCGGCGCCGAGGCGAAGCGGATGGTCGGCCGGACCCCGGCCAACATCGTCGCCATCCGCCCGCTTCGCGATGGGGTGATCAGCGACTTCGACGTGACCGAGCAGATGATCAAGTACTTCGTGCACCGGGTGCACGACCGGATCGGCCTGATCCCGCGGCCTCGGATGATCCTGGGCGTCCCGTCGGGCGTCACCGAGGTGGAAAAGCGCGCAGTCCGGGACGCCGCGCTCAACGCCGGCGCCCGCTGGGCACGCCTGATCGAGGAGCCGATGGCCGCCGCAATCGGCGCGGGCCTGCCCGTCTCCGAGCCGACGGGGAGCCTGATCGTCGACATCGGCGGCGGCACGACCGAGGTCGCCGTGATCAGCCTCGGCGGGATCGTGGTCAGTCGGAGCATCCGCATCGGCGGCGACGAGATGGACGTGGACATCGTCAACTTCGCCCGCCGCGAGTACAACCTGCTGCTGGGCGAGCGGACGGCGGAGGACATCAAGATCGCGATCGGGTCGGGCTACCCGGGCGACTGGGACAGCCAGCGGGTCCTGCTCCGCGGCCGCGACCTGCTGACCGGGCTGCCGCGCGGCGTCGAGGTGGGCGCAGACCAGATCCGCGAGGCGATCGAGCCGTCCGTGCAGCAGATCGTGGACACGATCAAGGACACGATCGAGGAAACGCCGCCCGAGCTGGTGGCCGACATCATGGACCAGGGCGTCGTGCTCGCGGGCGGCGGGGCGCTCCTGCTGGGCCTCGACCGGCGCGTGGCGGAGGCGACCCAGATGCCGGTGCA
Source organism: Candidatus Limnocylindrales bacterium (assembly GCA_038214375.1). Lineage (GTDB taxonomy): Bacteria > Chloroflexota > Limnocylindria > Limnocylindrales > CSP1-4 > CTSoil-043. Next base: position 15,509 of record JBBQRX010000022.1, on the reverse strand, counting down.
CATCGCGGACGACCCGCTGACCTGCGTCGCCCGCGGAACAGGTGTGGTGCTCCAGGAGATGGACCGCATGAGCCGCGTGCTGGTGGCCGACACGTACGCCCGGCCGCCGCGCTAGGCACCCGGGGTCGACGATCGTGTCGGGCCGCCTGCTGGGATATGGGCACCGCGCGCCGCGGGTCGTTCGTCGGCGCCTCGTCGTCTACGGAATCCTGGTGGGCATCTCCATCGTCCTGATGGCGACCAGCTCCACGTCGGTCGCCCAGGAGCTCCAGCGCGGCCTCGCGTTCGCCCTGTCACCGGCGCAGGACGCCGTGAACGCGGTCGGCGTCCAGGCCCGCTCCGTGGTCGGCGCGGTGGCGGAGATCGACCAGCTTCGCCGCGACAATGGGACCCTCAAGGCCGAGAACGAGCGGCTCGCCGCCGAGAACCTCCGCCTCGGCGCCCTTGGTCCCGAGAACGAGCAGCTCTCGACGCTGCTCCAGATCCGGGGCTCGTTCCAGTACACGACGGTGGCCGCCCGCGTGATCGGCCGGGACGTCGCCGACGTGAGCCGGGTCGTGACCATCGACCGCGGCACGCTCGACGGCCTCACCATCGGCGATGTCGTCGTGGGCGCGGGCGGCTCGCTTGCGGGGCGGGTCACCCAGATCGGGTCCCACGCCGCGCGCGTCGTGCTGATCAACGATCCTGCGTCGACCGTGATCGGCGAGATCGTCACGAACCGCGCGACCGGCGAAGTGGTCGGCGCCCTGGGCGGACAGCTCGTGATGGACAAGGTGGACGCCACCCAGCGGATCACCATCGGCGACGAGGTGGTGACGGCCGGAATCACGCTCGGCAGCGGCATTCGGTCCCCGTACCCGAAGGGCCTCGTCATCGGCCAGGTGATCGACGCGACGCGCGACCCGAATGCGGTCATCCAGACCGCATACCTCGAGCCGGCGATCGACCTGGAACGCCTGGAGGTGGTGCTCGTGATCACCGACTACCAGGGCGGAATCCCCGACGTGACCGACCTGCCCACCGACCAGGTGAACCCGGACGGGACGCTGCCGGGCTCGGAGCAACCGTTCGCGACGCCGGCCCCGACGCCGCGGGCGACGAAGCGGCCCATCGCATCGCCCTCGGCGAGTGCTGCCCCATGAAGGGCGTGATCCTCGCGGGCGGCACGGCCACCCGGCTGTTTCCGCTCACCATCGTGACGAACAAGCACCTCCTGCCGATCTACGACCGGCCGATGATCTACTACCCGCTCGAGACGCTGGCCGGGATGGGCATTCGCGAGGTGATGGTCATCGTCGGCGGGAAGAGCGTCGGCGACGTCGTGGAGCTCCTCGGCGACGGCGAGCATTTCGGTCTCCGCCTCACCTATCGCTACCAGCGCGGCGCGCTCGGGATCGCCCACGCCATCGGGCTGGCGCGCGACTTCGTCGGCGGCGATTCATTCTGCTGCGTCCTGGGCGACAACATCCTGCGGGGTCCGGCGCTCGCCGCCGTGGCCCGCGAGTTCGAGAGCGGCCCATGGGGCGCCGGGACGCTCCTCTACCAGGTGCCCGACCCGGAGCGTTTCGGGGTCGCCGAGCTGGCCGCCGACGGCAGCGTCGTCGGGTTCGAGGAGAAGCCCGCGCACCCGAAGAGCGACCTGATCCCGATCGGCGTCTACTTCCTGCGCCCGAATGCCTTCGACGTCATCGACCGCCTGGCCCCGTCCGGGCGTGGCGAGCTCGAGATCACCGACGTGCTGAACCACTACATCGGCGCAGGGGGCCTGTTCGCGCCGCGGTTCGAGGGGCACTGGGCCGACGCCGGGACCGTCCCGTCGCTCCTCCGCGCGGCGGAGCTGGCATCGGCCGCCGACGACGCCGGTGATCTCGCCGCCCCACCGCAGCGGCCGGTCACGTGAGCGGCATCGATCCAAGCGTTGGCACGGGCATCGGCCCCGGCGCTGGCACGGGCATCGGCCCCGGCGCGCGGCTCCTCGTGACCGGGGGGGCCGGTTTCATCGGCAGCTGTTTCGTCCGCGATGTCCTGGCCCGGCGCGACGGCACGCGAGTCACGGTCCTCGACAAGCTCACGTATGCCGGCAATCGCGCGAACCTCGCCGCGGTCGAGGCCGACGCGGAGCAGGCCGCGCGCTTCACGTTCGTGCGCGGTGACATCGCGGACCCGGCGGCCGTCGGGCCGCTCGTGGCCGACGCCGACGCGGTCGTCAACTTCGCCGCCGAGTCGCACGTCGATCGCTCGATCCTCGACCCCGCAGCGTTCCTGCGGACCGGCGTGGACGGGGTCCACGTGCTCCTCGAAGCGGTGCGCCGGGAGTCCGAGCGGGCCGCGACCGGCCACCGGGCCCGCCCGCCGCGGATGCTCCAGGTCTCGACCGACGAGGTCTACGGCTCGGTGGAATCCGGCTTCTCGCGGGAGGGGGATCCGCTCGGGCCGCGCTCGCCGTACGCGGCGGCAAAGGCCGCGGGCGAGCTCCTGGCCCGGAGCTACCACGTCACGTACGGGCTGGATATCGTCATCACGCGCGGCTCGAACACGTATGGGCCGTACCACCATCCCGAGAAGCTGATCCCGCTCTTCGTCACGAACGCGCTCGACGACCGCCCGTTGCCGCTCTACGGCGACGGGATGCAGGTCCGCGACTGGCTGTACGTCGGCGACCATGTCGGCGCGATCGACCATGTCCTGCGCCACGGCGCCGCGGGGGAGATCTACAACGTCCCGGGCTCCCACCACGTCCCCAATCGCGAGGTCGTGGCGCGGCTCCTCGAGCGCCTCGGGAAGCCGTGGTCGCTGGTGCGCCACGTGGAGGACCGGCCGGGCCACGACCGGCGCTATGCGATGGACGGCGCGAAGCTGGCCGCGCTCGGCTGGACGAACCGGGTCGCGTTCGACGACGGCATGGCCGCCACGATCGACTGGTTCCGTGCCAACGAGGCCTGGTGGCGCGCCGCCCGTTCGGGCGAGTGGGACGCGTACTACGACCGCCAGTACGCCGATCGGCTCGCGAACGCCGAGCCGGTTCCGGACGGGCACGTGCCGGCTCCGCCGTCCGCTGCGCTTCCGGCGTCCGGGCCGGAGGTCTGATGCGCGTCGCCGTCACCGGTGCCGGCGGTCGGCTCGGCCGCGCCCTCATCGCGGCGCTCCGCGACGCGCCGTTCACCGGTCCGCTCGGGCCGCTGGCCTGGAGCCGTCCCGCATATGACATCGACGACCCGGAGGCCGCGGCCCGCTGCATCCGGGAGGCGGAGCCGGAGGTCGTGGTGCACGCGGCCGCCTGGACGGACGTGGATGGCTGTGCTCGCGAGCCGGAGCGCGCGATGCGCAGGAACGGGATCGCGGTGGCCGAGCTCGCGGAGGCATGCGTCCGCGCCGGCGTGGATCTCGTGCTCGTCTCCACGAACGAGGTGTTCGACGGGGGCCGGACCGACGGGCGCGGTTACGGTGTCGACGACCGGACGCGCCCCCGCAACGCGTACGGGGTGAGCAAGCTGGCCGGCGAGTCGGCCGCGCAGGCCGCCTATCTGCGCAACGGCGGGCTGATCGACGTCCCGGGCGCGCAGCGCCACCGGAGCGCGGGCGCGATTCCGGGCGGCGAGGCGCCATCGGCCACGGTCGTGGCTGCCGCAGCGGCCTCGAGGCGCGTGCCGCCGGCCGCGTCCGTGGCGCCCCCCGCCGTTCCCCAGCTCGCGATCGTCCGCACGGCATGGCTCTACGGTCCGCCCGGCAACGACTTCCCGGCCCGCATCCTCGCCGCCGCCGACCGGGCCCGTGCCGGCGGCGAGCCGCTCCGCGTCGTCGGCGACGAGGTCGGCTCGCCGACCTTCGCCCCGGATCTCGCCGAGGCGATCCTCGACTTGCTCGCCGAGGGGACGTTCGCAGGCACCCATCACATCGTCAACGCCGGCACGGTGTCGCGGGCAAGCTGGGCGCGCCACGTCCTCCAGGCCATGGGCCTGGACGTGCCGCTGGTCGAGGTCGCGCTCGCATCGTGGAAGCGGCCCTCCCTGCCGCCGGCATGGGCAGTCCTCGAACCGTCACGGTTGCCATCGGGCGAGCCGCTTCGCTCCTGGCAGGCCGCCTTCGCCGACTACGCGCCCATCCTCGCGCGCGACCGCGCAGCGGCGGCTCGCCGGTGATCCGCGGGTGAGCGATCCAACCCGGAACGGGGCGACCTCCGCGATCCCCGGCGTCCGCTGGGGATCGATCGCGCGCCACGCCGACGAGCGGGGGAGCTTCCGCGAGCTGTGGCGGGTCGGCTGGTTCGCCGATTCGACGGGAACGGGTGAACTCGCCGGGATCGAGCTGCCGGCCGGGATCGATGCGCCCGCCCGGATCGAAGCAGCCGTGGCGCGGTTCGCGCAGGCGAACCTCTCGACCTCGGCGCCCGGCGTGCTGCGCGGGCTCCACCTGCACCGCCGCCAGCTCGACTACTGGGTCGTGGCGGACGGGCGGGCGTGGGTCGCCCTCGTCGATGCGCGGCCGCTGCTCGACGGAAGCGGCGAGCGGCCGATCGTGGAGGCGCGCGAGATCGGACCCGACGCGACGGTGACGATTCCCGCCGGCGTCGCGCATGGGTTCCTCGCCCTCGAGCCGCTCCAGCTCGTCTACCTCGTGACCGCCGAGTACGACGGCACCGATGAGCTGGGATTCGCGTGGGACGATCCGCTCGCGGCGATCCCGTGGCCTGCCGTGCCAGGCCGGGGGGACGGTCGCCCGATCCTGTCCGGGCGCGACCGGGCGAACCCGTCGCTGGCGCGCCTCGTGGAGCGCCTGCGTTCGGAGTGATGGCCACGACGGATGACCGCGCCGATCGGCGCCGAACCGCCCCGGATGGCACCGAACCGCACCGGACCGTACCATTCCCTGCGCGACGGGTAGCCCGATGGTCGTGGGCGATCGAGCCGACCGGGCGATTGAGCCACCCGCTCCCGAAGGCCAAGGTAGTCCTGTTCCCACGAGACAGGAGTCCCCCGCCGTGCGCCGACTGGTTCCCATGCTCATCGCCGGCCTGCTGGCCATCACCGGTGTCGTCGCGCCGTCGCCCCGGACGCAGGCGGCCGTCGCCGCAGTCGCGAACCCGAAGGTCGCGTTGATCGTCGGCGCCACCGAGGGGACGACCGCTGCGTACCGGTCGTACATGGACAGCGTCTACGACGCGGCCAGGCAGTACTCGTCGAACGTGGTGAAGGTGTACAGCCCGAACGCGACGTGGACGGCGGCCAAGTCTGCGATGCAGGGCGCGAGCATCGTGGTCTACATGGGCCACGGAAACGGCTTTCCCAGCCCGTACCTCGCGACCCTCTGGCCCGATCGACAGGACGGCCTCGGGCTCAACGCCGCGGCCGGGCAGGGCGACAGCAACAACAGGTATTACGGCGAGTCGTACATCGCCAGCGAGGTGAAGCTGGCCCCGAACGCGGTCGTCATCCTGGCGCACCTCTGCTACGCATCGGGGAACTCCGAGCCCGGCCTGACCCCGCCGACGCTGACCACCGCCAAGGCGCGCATCGACAACTTCGCGGCGGGCTTCCTGCGGGCCGGCGCCCGAGCGGTGATCGCCGACGGGCACTCGGACACGAGCTGGTACGTGGACCAGCTCTTCACGACCCACCAGACCCTCGACCAGCTGTTCCGGACCAAGCCGTTCGCGGCAGGCAACACGTTCACCTTTCCGAGCAGTCGGACGTCCGGGTTCACCGCGTACGCGGATCCCGACGTCGCCTCGCCGCCAAGCGGCTTCTACCGCTCGATGGTGACGGCGCCCACGCTGCGCACGGACGAGGTCACGGGAGCCGCATTTGCCGCGGGACCCGTCACCCAGGTGGCGCTCAGCGTCCCGGGCGCCGCGGAGGTGACCAGCGCCGGCGGCGTCGGCCTCTACCCGGACCCGAACCTCGCTGCCGACCCGGCGACCGGCACGGCCCCGGCCCTCCTGCCCGACGGGACGCACCTCCGCCTCCTCGCCACAGCATCCGCACCGGGCGGCACGGTCGCTTACCAGGTGGCGACCGTGGACGGAGCCCGGGCGGGCTTTGTCGGCCGCTCGGGACTCAGCTCCGGCGACGGGACGGCGCCCGCGATCCGCGACTTCGCCGCCGCTCCCACCGCGTTCAACCCGGCCCTCGGGGCAGGCCTCACGATCTCCGCGACCGCGAGCAAGGCCGTCGAGTGGTCGGTCACGATCCTCGGGCCTGCGGGCAACAGCGTCGCGACCCTCTCCGGCTCCGGTCCCGCGTTGCGCACCACCTGGAACGGCCGCGACGCCGCGGGGCAGCCCGTGCCGGACGGCTCGTACACCGTCGTCGCGACCGCGAGCGACACGTGGGGGAACACCCCGGCAACGGCTCGCGCCACACTCGCCCTCGACGCCACCCCGCCCGTGCTCGCGCCGATCGCCCTCCCGGCCGACCCGATCCTCGTCACGCCCAACGGCGACGGTCTCAACGACACGGCGCGCATGGCATTCGCGCTGACGGAGCCCGCGTCGGTCGTCGCCACGATCCGCGACCCGGCAGGTGCCACCGTCCGGACGATCACGCTCGCCGCGGCGGCGGGCCCGGGCGCGATCACATGGGATGGCCGAGGGCCCACCGGTTCGCCGGTTCCGGACGGTTCGTACGTCCTCGACGTCACGGCGCGCGATGCGGCCGGTGGCGTGAGCCCGGCCGTCGCCGCTTCGATCGTCGTGTCGACGGTGCGCGGCCGCGTGGCCGCCGCCCCCGCCTGGATCTCGCCGGCCGGGCGCGGCACGGACCCGCGGGTCGCGAACCTCTCCTTCACGCTCGCGCGCCCGGCGACGGTGACGTGGCAGGTCACGACGGCGGGCGGGGTTCCGGTCAGGACGCTGTACGCCGCGGCTCCCCTCGACGCCCGCGCCTACGTCGTGCCCTGGAACGGGCGCACGGACGCGGGCGCCCTCGCACCCGCCGGGCGCTACCTCTCGCGGGTGACCGTGGCGGACCGCACCACGACCACCACCGAAGAGGCCTGGGTCTACAGCGGCGGGATCCGGATCAAGTCGTCCGACACCACGCCCGCAGCGGGCCAGACCGTGACGATCACCGTCGTCGCCGTCGAGGCGCTCCGCTCGAATCCCTCGGTCTGGATCACACAACCGGGTCGCAACCGTGTCGCCTATCGGACCACGAAGGTCGGGACCTCCACGTATCGGGCCACGGTCCGGCTCGCGGCGGGGACGTCCGGTCCGCTGACCATCGCGGTCTCCGGCGTGGACCGGTACGGCCGGGCGGCTGGCGCGAGCGTCGGCTACCGGCTCCACTGACCCGCGCCTGCGCCACTTCGACGCAGCCCGACCCGGCCGCGGCAGGACCTTCGGCCGGTGTCGCCGGCCTCCCGGCAGGGCGTACCATGAGCCGGCAATCGACGTCAAGGTCGTCGTCTCCCGGGGTCGTGCCCTCCCTGCGGTCGACAGCCGCATCGCCTCCCGCCGGAATGCGCGCCGTTCCGGTGCCGACGAGGATCGCACGTGACACTCGGACGCCGCACCCGCCGCTCGCCCTCCCGCTCCGGGCTCGCCGCCATCGTGGCAGCGATGGCGTTGCTGGCGACGCTGCTCCCGCCGACGGTCAACGCCCGGTGGAGCGACCTGCCGGCTCCCGGCCCCGAATTCGCCTCGGGCAATGCTGCCCCGGCCGTTTCGGCGGTCCCGGCGACCGGGGCTCCGGCGGCCCCTGTGGCGCTCGATCTCGGCGCGTTCGTCACGACGCCCGGCGGGGGCCCCAGCGAGATGTACCTCGACGCCCAGCAGCACGCGGGGGACCGGCCGGCGTTCGTCCCCGGCGCCCGGGTGAGCGTCGGATTCGCGCCGCGGGCCGGTGACGGCGAGACGGTCGGCGGACGGGCGCCGCGCGCGCTGCCGGCGGGCCGCCTGAGCGGGTCGCAGATGGCCGGCGAGGCCACGCCGGGCAGTCCGGTCGAGCCGGCGACGCCGGACCCCGGGACCGCGCCGGGCACCCCGGCGGCGACACCGGATCCCGTCGCGATCCCGGCACGCGCGACCAGCCTGGCGATCCCCGCCGCCCGCGCGCCCGGCGCACTCGCCTCGACCGGCCTTCGGCGCGACGTGTACGGGTTCCTGCCCTACTGGCAGGTCTCCGACCCTTCCACCCGGCTCAACTTCAGCGTGCTCTCCCACATCGCCTACTTCTCGCTCGGCGTGGACGGTGCCGGGAACCTCCTGAAGCGCAACGCCGACGGATCGCTCACGACCGGCTGGGCCGGCTGGACGAGTGCCGGGATGACCGACGTCATCAACGGGGCCCATGTGGCGAAGACCCGCGTCACGCTGACGCTCTCGGTGTTCGCGTGGACGGAAAGCCAGGCGTCGATCCAGAAGGCCCTGCTGGGCAGCGCGATCGCCCGTGCGAATCTCGCCCGCCAGGCCGTCGCGGCGGTCCGCGATCGCGGCGCCGACGGGATCAACCTCGACTTCGAGCCGCTCGTGACGGGCTACGAGGACGAGTTCGCGGCCCTCATCGGGGCGATCCGGGCGGGCTTCGAGTCGATCGGCCCGGGCTACCACATCTCGTTCGACACGCTCGGGCAGCCTGCCAACTACCCCCTCGAGCAGGCGCTCGGGCCGAGCGGCGCCGATACGGTCTTCGTGATGGGCTACGACTACCGCATCGCGAGCTCCACCTACGCCGGCTCGGTGGACCCGCTGAGCGGGCCCGCCTATGACCTCACCGAGACCGTGCAGACCTACCTGGCACGGATCCCGGCGAGCCGGATCATCCTCGGCATCCCGTATTACGGCCGTGCCTGGTCAACGGTGTCGGACGCCCGCAACGCACGCACCCAGACCGGCTCGACCTACGGATATTCCACGGCCGTGACGTACGCCAACGCGGCCGCCCTCGCGGCGCAGTACGGGCGCCGCTACGACGATCGGGAGATCTCCGCGTGGGTCGCCTACCGGAAGCCCACCTGCGCGTCCGCCGGCTGTCCCACGACCTGGCGCCAGCTCTACTACGACGACGCGCAGACGCTGCGGGCGCGCTACGACATGGTCAACCTGTCGGGAATCCGGGGCGTCGGGATCTGGGCGCTCGGGTACGACGGCACGCGTCCCGAGCTCTACCAGGCGCTCGCCGACAAGTTCCTGACCGACACGACCCCGCCGCTCGCCGGCGTCACGACGCTGCCGCCCGAGCAGGGCGACGAGGGGTTCGGCGTGACGTGGACAGGGGTGGACGACTGGCACGGCGTGGCCTCGTACGACCTCCAGGTCTCGACGGACGGCGGCCCGTGGCTCCCCTGGATCTCGGGAACGCAGGCCACCGGCGACACCTGGCTGGGGGCCGACGGGCACGCCTATGCGTTCCGGGTCCGCGCTCGTGACGGCGTGGGCAACCTCTCCGCGTGGAACGTCACGAGCGTCTACACGGGAGCGCCGGCGCTCGCCACCGGCGGCTTCGGGCGAATCACCGCAGACCAGCTCAACGTCCGCTCGGCGCCCGGCACGTCGGCGGCTCGGCTTGCCTCGGCGAAGCGCGGCGACGTGTTCGCGATCACCGGCGGTCCGTCGAGCGCGGACGGGTACACCTGGTACCAGGTGAGCGGCCCGATCACCGCCTGGCAGCCGGCCGGCTACGTCCGCACGAACGCCTGGCTCGCGGCAGGCGGCAGCGGCGGGTCGAACCTGGTGGCGATCACGGCGCCGAACAGCACGACCGTCGCCGCGACGATCGGCAGGGTGAGCTTCGGATCCGCGGCGAGCCCGGCGACGAGCGCCGGCACGGATCCAGCGGCGATCGCGGCGCGCTCCTTCTCGCCGAACGGCGACGCATCCAAGGACCGACTGACCATCACGTGGACGAACAGGCGCGCCCTCGACAGCCTGGCGCTGCGGGTCTTCGGCGCGGATGGCAGCCTCGCGGGCTCCGTGCCCCTCCCCGCCAACCTGGCGGCGGGTCCGCAGGCTGCTTCCTGGGATGGGACGTTCGGCGGCCTGCCCGCGCCCGACGGCAGCTACGTCCTTCAACTGGCCGGCACCGCCTCGGGCGCGCCGGTCGCGTGGCCGTCCGCAAGCCCGGTCACGCCCGGCATCCGGACCGCGCTCGGGGTCACCGTGGACACGCTGCCGCCGACGCTGAGCCGGCCCGCGCTCGCCGCGACGCACCTGTCGCCGAACGGCGACGGTCGGAACGAGAGCGTCACGGTCACCGCGACCAGCTCGGCGGACGCGGTCGGCTGGTCGCTCGTCGCGACAGGCGTCGCCGGCGGCCCGGCGGTCCGGACCCAGGCCGGCGCCGGCGCGGCCATCACGGCAACCTGGAACGGGCGTGCGGACGATGGGTCGGTCGTAGCCGACGGTTCGTACGACCTGACGCTCGCAGTGCTCGATGCGGCAGGGAACGCCGCGAAGCAGATCTGGACCGTGGTCGTGGATTCCACCGCGCCCGTCCTTGGCCTGGCCGCCACGCCGCCCGCGATCAGCCCCAATGGGGACGGGACCACGGATGCCGCCGCGCTCGCATGGACCGCCGATGAGGCTGGAACCGGCTGGCTGCGGATCGTCCGCGGATCGACGCTGATCCGCAAGTGGCCGCTTACCGGAACCTCCGGGAGCGCCTCCTGGGCCGGCATCGACGCGGCCGGGCACGCGGTCCCCGACGGCCGCTATGCCGTCACGCTCGACGTGATGGACGCATCGGGGAACCGCGCCACCCGAAGCGCGCCGCTGGTCGTGGACCGGACGGCCGGGTTCCTGCGGGCCGTCCCGACGCTCTTCTTCCCGCAGGACGGTGACGCCCTCGCCGCCACGAGCACCATCTCGTTCGGGCTGGCGCGTACGGCGAAGGTGACGCTCGCGATCCTCGACGCATCGGGCTCGACGGTCCGCCGCGCGATGTCCGGCGCGACCCGCGCGGCCGGGACCTGGACCTGGAGGTGGGACGGCCGCGCCGCGAACGGCGTGATGGTGCCGCGCGGGCCCTACGCGACGGTGCTCACGGCCGTCGGTCCGTACGGCACGACCGTTCTGCGCCGCTCGATCCTCGCGGATGCCTTCGTTGCCACGCTCCCGGCCGGGACGGTCACGGCGGGCGAGCTGCTGACGGTCCGGTTCCGCTCCGTCGAGCCCCTCGCGGCCCTCCCGACCGCGACATTCCGGCAGGCCGGCATCGCACCCGTGGCCATGACGGTCGCGAAGCTGGCGGACGGCTCGTTCCGCGCGAGCGCCATGGTCGCCGCCGGCGTGCCGGGGCCCGCCACGATCGTGCTGGCCGGGCGCGACACCGGCCGCCACGCGAACAGCAGCACGCTCGCGTTGACGGTGCAGTAGTAGGGCGCTCGACAGGCGGCGCGAAACCGGCGGGCCCGACCGACGCTCGGCCCGACGCTCGACGACCCGGCGTCCGACTCGGCGGCCGGCCCGGGGGCCGGCGCGCATACACTGCATCCATGATCGAGCCCGGACCCTGGGTCGTCCTCCCGACGTACAACGAGGCCGAGAACCTGCCATCGATCGCGGCGGCGATCCTCGCGGCAGTCCCGTCGTCGACCCTCCTCGTTGTCGACGACGGGTCGCCCGACGGGACGGGTCGGCTCGCCGACGAGATGGCCGCGGCCAACGGCCGCGTGCGCGTCCTGCACCGGACGGCGAAGGCCGGCCTCGGCAGGGCCTACCTGGCCGGGTTCCGCATCGCCCTCGACGGCGGCGCGAGCGCGGTCCTGCAGATGGACGCGGACTGGTCGCACGATCCGGCCGCGCTGCCGGGTCTGCTTGCCCCGCTCGCCGACGGGTCGGCGGACCTCGTGATCGGCTCGCGGTACACGGCCGGTGGGGGGGTCGTGGACTGGGGGCCGGCGCGCCGCGTGATCAGCCGGGGCGGCAGCCTTTTTGCCCGGATCGTGCTGGGCCTCCCGGCCCGCGACCTCACCGGCGGCTTCAAGGCGTGGCGGGCCTCGACGCTCGCGTCGATCGACTTCGACGGCGTGCACGCGGGCGGCTACGTCTTCCAGATCGAGATGACCTACCGTGCGAACCGCCTCGGCGCCAGGATCCGCGAGGTCCCGATCACGTTCCGCGATCGCCGGGTCGGCCAGTCGAAGATGAGCCGCCGCATCGTCGTCGAGGCGCTCGTGGTGGTCTGCCTGCTCCGCTTCGACGAGATCAGGGGACGGGGGCCCCGGCGCGCGCGATGAGGCTGGGCGACGGCCCCGCGCCACCCGAGCCGGCCGGCACCCGTGTCCTCGTCGACGTCCGGCCCCTCCAGGACCCCGGGCGCGCCCCCGTCACGGCGGCATACCTGCGCAGGCTCCTGGCGGCATACGCCGCGACGCCACTTCCCGGCGAGTCGTTCGTGGCGCTGCTCGACCTCGGCGCCGCCGACCCGACGGACGACTTTCCCGGCCTCGTGCTCGCCGGGCGGCGCCGTCTCCCGCCGACGCGGATCTTCCGTTCCGGCGCGTTGACGCTCGACCCGTTCTTCGTCCGCGGGGCGGGCCTCGGGGCGGGGCGCGGCGCCGCTGCGGCGGGTGCCGCCGGTGTGGTGGCGCACGCCGTCGCCGGGGCCCTCCCGATCGGCCGCGGGCTGCCGGTCGTCGCGACGCTGCTCGACCTCGCGTCGTGGGAGCTGCCCGATCAATACCAGCGGACGCCCGCCGCGCGGTTCGGACAGCGGCTTCGCGCGCAGCTGCTCCGCGACGCGGCCTGCGTGCTCGTCGGCAGCGACGCGGTTGCGAGCGCGGCAATCCGGCTGCTCCGGCTCCGGCCGGCGCGCGTCCGGATCGTGCCGCTTGCCGGCGACGACGCGCTCCGTGCCCTGGAGCCGGCCGGGACGCCCGAGGGGGCCGCATCGCGCGAGCGCCTCGCTGCAGAGCGAGAGCGGTTCGGCCTGCCGGAGCGATACTTCGTGTACCCGGGCCGCTATGACGCCCGGCAGGACGTCGGCACGCTGCTCGCGGCGCTCGGGCGCCTCGCGTCCGCCGGTCGCCCCTCCCGGCTGGCGAGGGCCGTCGCGTGGCCGCCGCGGGTGCTCGTGCTCGGCGCCTCGCCCGACGACCGCGCTGCGCTCGCCCGCCAGGCGTACGACGTCGGCATCGGGGATGCGCTCGCGTTCGCGCCGGGGCTCGAGCCGGAGCGCGCCGCGCTGCTGCATGCGGGCGCACGCGCCTCGCTCCACCCGGTGCTTGCCGACGCGACGGCGCTGCCGGTTCTCGACGCGCTCGCGATGGGGACGCCGATCGTCGGGAGCGCGGTCGGGGCGATTCCCGAGGCGGTGGGATCGGCCGGGCTCCTCGTGCCGCCGCGCGACGTGGACCGGCTCGCCTCGGCACTGCGCGCGGCCTGGATGGAGGAGCGGGTCCACGAGGCGATTGCCCGCGACGCGGCCGAGCGTGCCGCCCCCGGCCGCCGAACCTGGGCCGACGTGGCACGGGGGACGCGCGAGGCGTACGCCGACGCCGCGGTGCGTCGCTCCTGAAGCCCCGGCCTAGCGGCCGGCGGGTCCCACCCCTGGTGCGGTCTCGACCGTGCGCCGACCGGCCACGATCCGGACCGGCGTGCCGGGCGGCACCACCTGGATGAACGTCTGGCCGACCGTGAGGACGATTTCGCTGCCGTCAGCCGCGTAGAACCGGGTCGGGGCGGCGGTCGATGCCTTGCGCCAGGTGCCGCGGACCGTGACGCCATTGGTGGCGATCCAGGCGGGGCCGTGGCCGACGTTCTGCGCCTCCAGTCGCTCCTTGTTCGGGTGGCCGTCGTTGAGCGGCCCGAAGACCACGGTCATCACCACCACGTTCGCAGGGGCGACCTGGCGGCCGTCGCCCGCATCAACCTGCGGTTTCCCGCCCACCAGGCGCGGGTACGTGTTCGAGACCGCGTCGTAGCGATAGGCGATCCGGCTCGCGGGATAGCTGATCTCGATTCGCGCGCCCTCGGGCCGCTCGGCGAGAGGCGCCCCGGGTGCGAACCTCCAGGCGGGGGTGGCCGCCGGCGCCGTGGCCCCGACCCGGGCGGCCAGGGCCCGGAGGTGCTTCCCGTCGGTGTACACGTTGTGGGGCGGGAAGCGCTGCGCAAGCCGCCACAGGTAGGTCCCGCCCCAGCGGAACTCGTCGGCGTCGTAGACGAGCTGGCCCGTCCCCGACGCGGCCAGCGCTGCCAGCGCCTGGGGTGAGCCGCCGACGTGGACATACAGGGTGCGCCACTCCGCCGCCCAGGTGATGAAGTAGAGGCGCGAGCTGCGGACGGGCCCGACCGAGCGCGGATCGCCCTCGCCGAAGACCAGCATGTAGCGCGGGATGCCGCCCTCGGCGGGGGCCTGCCAGACGACCGAGGCCGCGTTGAACCCGGATTGCGGCCGGGCGTCCTCATGGTCATCGATCATCACGGCGATCGGATGGCGGGCGGCGAGCGCAGGCGTCACCAGGCGCCCGGTCAGCGGCGCCGGGACCAGGACCGGCCCGCGGCTCGGCTCAACGCTCGGGGAGGGCAGGGCCGGCGTGCCACCCGGCAGCGCGCTCCCGGACGGGCCGGCGGAGGCGGCCGCGGCACCCGAGCCCCGGACCGGCGAGGCAGCGGGGGGCGGCAGCGTCGAGTGGCCGACCGCCGGGCTGAACGCGGCCGGCCCGGCCAGGACCGCCGCCGCGAGGGCACCCGCGGCCGCGACGCTCGTGAGAACCAGGCCGACGGTTCGTCCATGCATGCGGGCGGCAGCATAGTCCGCCGGGGGTGCGGTCGGCACGCTACGCTGCTCGTGAACCGGCGCACCCGGCGCCGCTCGCGTCCGGCGAGGAGACATCGATGACCGACGATCCCAGCCTGCCCCCCAGCGCAACCCCGCCGACGCGCCGCCGGCGGGTTCCGCACGTCGCGCCGGACGCGATCCCGCCCGAAGCCGGGGCGCCGCTCGAGCCGCTGTCGGCGGACGCGAGCCCCTTCGCGACGGCTCGCCCGGCCTCCCCTCACCCGGACCCATCCCCGGCGATGCCGGCAGCGGTCGAGGTCCTGCGCGGTGCCGTCGGCGGGATCCGTGCCCGGGACGTCCATGTCCGCAACGGCCTCGTCGGCGGGATGGGCGGCGAGCATGCCTCGGTCGAGATGGGGATGGTCGGCGGTATCGCCGCCCGCGAGGTGAGCGTCTCCCTGGGCGTGGTGCGGTCGGTCCTCGCGCAGGAGGTCCGGATCGAGCAGTCCCTTGTCCGCACGGTCGTGGCGAACCGCGTGGAGGCAGGGCCAACCACGGCGATCGCATTCCTCGTCGCTCGGCGAGTCGACGGGAACCCGCGGGTGCTCTTCGACTGGCGCGGCGCCCTCGCCCTCGCCGCCGTGTTCGGGGCGCTCGCGGCGCTCATGAAGGCCACCCGCCACCGGGCGTGACCGGCGGCGCCTGTATACTCCGGTCGTGTCCCTAGAGTTGGTGTAACAGCAGAGACAGGCCGACCGAAAAGTCGGCCATCGCGTCATCCTCGCGCCGTTGGAATAGCAACCGACGACGACGAAGGAGAACCGCGATGGCCGACGACAGGATGGCCCTGCT
>JBBQRX010000021.1:0-51279 GCA_038214375.1 Candidatus Limnocylindrales bacterium | reverse complement strand
GACTTCGTCGGACTGTTCGACGCGGACACGTCCGTGCCGGGCTACGACCTGTCGATCCCGCCGCTGCTGTTCATGCTCTTCCAGCTGATGTTCGCGATCCTCACGACCGCGCTCATCACCGGGGCGCTCGCCGACCGGGTGCGCTTCGGCGCGTTCGTGGTGTTCGCCGCGCTGTGGTCGGTGCTCGTGTACGCACCCCTCGCGCACTGGGCCTTCTCGCCCAACGGCTGGATGGTCCAGGCCGGCATCCTCGACTTCGCCGGCGGCTACGTCGTCGAGATCAACAGCGGTGCGTCCGCCCTCGCGATCGCCATCGTCGTCGGCCGCCGGCACGGGTGGCCGCGTGAGGCGATGCCACCGCACTCCCTGCCGCTGACGCTGCTCGGCTGCGGGCTGCTGTGGTTCGGCTGGTTCGGCTTCAATGCGGGCTCGGCGCTCAGCGCCGGCGGCCTGGCCGCGAGCGCCTTCGTCGTGACGAATACCGCGGCTGCAGCCGCGACGCTGACCTGGGTCGGGGCCAGCTATCTCCGCACTCGCAAGGTCAGCGTCGTCGGCGCCGCCTGCGGCTCGGTCGCGGGCCTGGTCGCCATCACGCCGGCGTCCGGTTTCGTCACCCCTGGCGGCGCCTTGATCATCGGCCTCATCGCCGGCGGCCTGTGCTACAGCGCAACGCTGCTCCGCGCGCGGTCGACGGTTGATGATGCCCTGGATGTCTTCGCGGTCCACGGGGTGGGCGGGATGTTCGGAGCGCTCGCGACCGGCGTGTTCGCGACGTCGGCCGTCCAGGAGGCATACCGGGGCCTGATCGATGGCAATGCCGGCCAGGTCGGCATCCAGCTCCTGGCCCTCGGTGCGACGATCGGGTACGCCGTCGTGGCGACCTTCATCATCGTCAAGGTCGTCGACGTCATCCTCGGGATCCGCGTCCCCTCGGCGCAGGAAGAGAGCGGCCTGGACATCGCGGTCCACGGTGAAGCCGCGTATCAGACGTAGGGAGCCCGCGAACAGGGAGTCGACCTCCGACCGGGCGCGATGCCCGGGCCGGACGACTGGGCCGGCCGACCGGGCCGGACGACCGGGCGCGATGTCCGGGCCGGACCACTCCGCGGGTTCACGTCAGCCCGCGGCCGGCGGGTCCTCGGTGGGACGGCTGCCCTGGACGCGGAGGGCATAGCCCCGGCCCCGGACGTTGCGCAGGCCCGGGTGGCCCTCGGCGACGAGCTTGGCATTGATCCGGGCGAGGTGGGAGCGGAGCGTCTCGGGGTCCACCTCGGAACGGCCCGGCCACGCAGCGCGCCGGAGCGCTCGATGGTCTACGACGTCGCCGCGCCGCGCCGCAAGGACGGAGAGCAGCTCGAACTCCGTGGGCGTGAGAGCCAGGGTGCGGCTCGCCACCATTGCCTCGCGCCTGCCGAGGTCCATCCGCAGGCCGTCGAGGCTGGGTTCGTAGCCCGTGCTCGCAGGCGAGACGCGACGGATCGCCGCGTTGAGCCGGGCGATCAGCTCCCCGACGCGGACCGGTCGTCCGACCACGTCGATTGCGCCCGCCTCGAGCGCGGCCACGACCGCGGTTTCGTCACGAAGATCCGCGAGCACGATGATCGGAGCGTCGATCCTGGCCCGCACGCGGGCGAGGATGGCGATACCCTCGCCGTCGGGGATCGCAAGGTCCAGCACCACGGCGTCCGGGCGCTCCTCGGCCAGCCGGGCGAGCGCCGTCTCTGCGCGGTACGCGGTCACGACCTCGTGTCCGGCGTTGCCGAGGGCGCTCGCGATCGCCCCGACGTCGGCGGGCACGGGCGCGGCGACGAGGATCCGGAGGCGGGCAGAGGTGGTTGGGATTGCCACGGTCGAGCGCATGGTACGGGGGGACGAGTAGGAGGGGTCTCCGGGCGCGGCCCCGGCCCCTTATTCTTCGGTGGCCTCCAGGCGGTAGCCGACGCCGCGCACGCTCGTCGGGAGCGGCGCGCCGGCCTCCTCGAGCTTCGCCCGGAGCCGCGCCAGGTGCGGCTTGAGCCACTGGGGATCCGGGTCGGTGTCGCCGGGCCAGCCCGCCGAGAGCAGCCGGTCGTGCGGCACCACGCGGCCGCGGGCCGAGACGAGCGCCGAGAGCAGCGCGAACTCCGTGCGCGTCAGGGGGAGGGCGGTTCCCTCGACCGAGGCCTCGTGACGTCCGGTGTCGAGCGTCAGCCGGCCGACATGCAGCCCGCCGGCCGGCGAATCGACCGCCTCGTGCCGCCGCATGACCGCCCGAATCCGTGCGAGTAGCTCCTGCTTGCCGAAGGGCTTCGTGACGTAGTCGTCGGCGCCCGCGTCGAGCGCCTCCACCTTGGCCAGCTCGTCGGATTCGCCCGTCAACACGATGATCGGGGTCTGGCTCGTCCGCCGGATCTCCCGGCAGACGTCGACCCCGTCCCGGCCGGGCATGGCGAGATCGAGGAGCACGAGGTCCGGGCCCTCCTCCTCGAACCTGCGCAGCGCAGCCTCGCCGTCGTATGCGGTGATCACCTGGTGCCCGGCCGTGCCG
Source organism: Candidatus Limnocylindrales bacterium (assembly GCA_038214375.1). Classification (GTDB taxonomy): domain Bacteria; phylum Chloroflexota; class Limnocylindria; order Limnocylindrales; family CSP1-4; genus CTSoil-043. The sequence continues at coordinate 48,752 of JBBQRX010000021.1, read as the reverse complement.
ACCAGGGCCGTGATCGCCCCGACCATGGCCGGCTCGTCGTCCACGACGAGGATCCGCAGCCCGGCTGCCTGCGCGAACGTCATCCGTCCTCTCCCATCACGCCGACGCGACCGCCGGAAGCGCGACCACGAAACGGCTCCCCCCGAACCCGTTTCCCTCGATCCAGATCCTGCCCCCCATCGCCACCATCAGGCGACGAGCAGCGTACAGCCCGATCCCGGAGCCGCGGCCACGTCGCCCGCTCGCCCGGACGAAGGCCTCGAAGACCGACTCCCAGTCCTCCGCGGGGACCCCGGGCCCGTCGTCGGTGATATAGGCGCGGATCTCGCCGACCTGGCGCCAGGCACCGACCGAGACGCCCCAGTTGCGCGGAGCGTACTTCGCCTCGTTCTCCAGCAGCAGCTCGAGCACCTGGCGGAAGCGCCCCTCGTCGCCGACGGCGGCCAGGTCCCCTTCGGGCGGATCCCAGCGGAGCCGGTGGTAGCGAAGCAGCGGCCGCAGCAGCTCGACCGTCTCGCCCATGACCTGGCCCAGATCGAAGGGGAGGCGTGCCAGCACGCCCAGCCCCTCGCCGCGGACGGAGACGAGGATCGAATCCACGAGCCGGTCGAGCCGGCCGATCTGGTCAACCGCGGCGTTGCGCCAGTCCTCGCTCGATGCGCGCGCCGGCGCGTCGGTCATGCCGCCGGCCGCGTCGGCCAGCAGGTCCACGTAGGCGCGGACCACGGAGAGTGGCGTGCGCAGCTCGTGGGTGACCACCGAGAGAAGCTCCGCGCGGGCCTCGTCGAGGGCCTGGAGCTCGCCGAGCTGTCGCTCCTGTTCGCGCTGCAGCCGTCCCTTCTCGACGATCCCGGCCAGGAGCGCCGCGATCGTGGCCAGGAAGTTGATCTCCTGCGGCGTGAAGCGCCGGGTCGCGACGGTCTGGACGTTGAGCACGCCGACCACGATGTCGTTCCAGGTAAGCGGCACCGACAGCATCGAGGTCAGCCCGGCGAGGTCGAAGCCACGGAGGTATTTGAAGCGGGGGTCCAGCCGAACGTCCGGGACCTCGATCGGCCGCCGCGTGGTCGCGGCCGCGCCGGTGATCCCCTCGTCGAGCGCCAGGCTCACCCGGCTCACCTGGTGGCGATCGAGGCCGTTGGTCGCGGCGAGGGTGAGCCTGCCGGTGGGGTGGTCGAGGAGATAGAAGGAGCAGACCTCGACGTGGAGCGCCTCGGTCGTCCTCTCCACGAGCGTCAGCATCAGCGCGTCCCAGTCCCGCGCCTGGGTTGCGAGCCGGGCGAACTCGTGGAGGAACGCGAGCTCGCGGAGGGTGCGCGCGGTGTCCTCGTCCACGCCGGGCGCAATGACCGGAGCGGCCGGAGCGCCGGTGGACGTGGGTGCTGCCGGGTTGGCCATCCGCGCGATTGTGGCGCGCGCGAACACAACGCGCGCTGGACGCAACCTCCGCGGACGCGGGACGACGCGCCAGGGCACGCGCACGCGTACGCGCCCCCGCTCTCAGGACGGTGCGCCCGCCGCCGCCGGGTCCGTGACCGTCGCCTCCAGGCGCTCGAGAAGCGGGTCGGTCCATGTCCAGGCCGCGCCGTGGCGGGCACCGACCGCGCCGTGGCGGGCAGCCTCGGTGCGAAGGGGGAGGCCGAAGATCTCGATGAACCCGACCGCCGAGGCGTGGTCGAAGGAGTCGCCCGCGTCGTAGGTGGCCAGGTTCTTCTCGTACAGGGAGAGTGGCGAGCGCCGGCCCGTGACCACCGCGCTGCCATGGTCCAGGCGGACCCGGACCTCGCCGGAGACGACGCGCTGCGCGCTCGCCACGTAGCCGCGGAGGTCGCGGTGGAGGGCGCTGAACCAGAGGCCGTCGTAGGTGAGCTGGGCCAGCTCGTCCGCGACCCGGCGGTTGAAGCGCAGGGTGTCCTTCGTGAGGGTCATGGATTCGAGGGCCCCATGAGCCGCCTGCAGGACGGTCGCGGCAGGCGATTCGTAGATCTCGCGGCTCTTGATCCCCACGAGGCGATCCTCGACGTGGTCGATCCGTCCGACGCCGTGGGCCCCCGCGAGCTCGTTGACGCGCTCGACGAGGGCGACCGGGTCGAGCCGCTCGCCGTCGAGGCTGACGGGCACGCCGCCCTCGAAGCCGAGCAGGAGGTCGATGGCCGCCGGCGCGTCGGCGGGCGCGACCGTCCACGCGTAGGCATCGGCCGGCGGTGCCGTCCACGGGTCTTCGAGCACGCCCGTCTCGCACGAGCGACCCCAGATGTTGACGTCGATGGAGTATGGGCTGGCCTTCGTGATGGGCAACTCGATGCCGCGCGCGGCGGCGTAGTCCATGGACTGGTCGCGCGAGAGGCCCATGCCGACCCGCATCGGTGCGACAACCTCCAGGGCAGGGTCGAGCGCGTGGACGGCCACGTCGAAGCGGACCTGGTCGTTGCCCTTGCCGGTGCAGCCGTGGGCAACGGCGTCGGCGCCCTCCTTCTGGGCGACCTCGACGAGCAGCTGCGCGATGAGCGGCCGCGCGAGGGCGGTCGCAAGCGGGTAGACGCCCTGGTAGCGTGCGTTGGCCTGCAGGCTCGGCCAGCAGAAGTCGCGCACGAACGTCTTGCGGGCGTCCACGACGTAGGCCCGGGACGCCCCGGCCGAGATCGCCCGACCCTCGACGCCCGTACGCAGGGAGCCGCCCCCAACGTCCACGGTGAGGGTCACGACGTCGACCTTGAACTGCTCGCGCAGCCAGGCGACCGCCACCGAGGTGTCGAGTCCGCCCGAATAGGCGAGGACAACCTTCTTCATGTGTGCGCTGCCTCCGTTCCCGGAACTAGGGGTAGGTGTTCGTGAGATCGGCTTCCGGATCGCCGGACGCGGCCTGCGCCGCAAAGGTCGCGATCCGCTCCCGCCAGCGTTCGAGGCCCGGCTCGTCCGCGAACAGGACCAGGAGCGTGTTGTCGCCCGCGAGCGTGCCGACCTGTTCCTCGAAGCCCGACTCGTCGATCGCCTGCGCGATCGCCGAGGCCGTCCCCGGCGTGCTGACGAGGACGAGTGTCAGGCCGCTCCTGGCGACCCGCACGGGGTAGTCGGTGAGGACCCGCCGCAGGCGCGCGACGCCGGGGTGGGGGAGCGGCCGGCCGGCGTCTGCCCCCGCGGCGGATGGCGCGCCGGCTCCTGCCGTGGCGGCCGTGGCGGCCCCGTCGCCGGTGAACGCGCGCTGCGTGACGTAGGCGTGGTGATCGCCGCGCGGCGCCTTGACCAGCCCGAGGTCGGCGACGTCGCGGCTCACCGTGGCCTGCGTGACGGCGAAGCCACGCCGACGGAGGAGCGCGGCGAGCTCCTCCTGGCTGCCGATCGCGGTCGTCTCGACGAGCTCGAGGACGGCCCTGCGGCGGGCCGCACGCCCGGCCTCGGCGGGCCGCATCGCGTGCGCACCCTCGCCGGCACGTGCCGAGTGCGCAACTTCGCCGGCACGTGGGGGAGCCTCGGCGGTCATCGGCCCGGCCTCACGCCATCGTCCCAGCGGCGCCGATCGCTGCCGCCGGGCGCCCGGCCGAGATCCTGGTGCCGAACGTCGCGTCTTCGAGCGCGCGCGCCAGCGCGCCGGGGGCTGCCGCGTCGCAGATGATCGCCTCGGCCCCGGGCTCGGCGATGCCCGCGAGCGCCGCCCGGATCTTGGGGACCATCCCTCCGCGGATCGTGCCGTCCGCGATGAGCGCTTCCGCGTCGGCCGCGCTGATCGTGGCCAGCTTCGCGCCGTCCGCACCACGGATCCCATCGACGTCCGTCATCAGGATCAGCTGCCGTGCGCCGAGCCCAGCCGCCAGGCCCGCCGCCGCGTCGTCCGCGTTGACGTTGCACACGATGCCGCACTCGTCGCGCGCGAGGGGCGCGACCACCGGCACCTGGCCTCCGACGAGGATCGCGTCGAGCAGGTCCCGCTTGATCCCGACGACGTGCGCGACGAGGCCCATCCCGTCGACACGCTCGCCGACCAGGAGGCCGCCGTCCACGCCGGAAAGCCCGACGGCATCCACGCCGACGTCGCGCAGGGAGGTGACCAGCTCGCTGTTCACCACGCCGCGGAGGACGGCGGCCGCCACCTCGATCGCGGCCGCATCCGTCACGCGCAACCCGCCCTCGAAGCGCGTCGGGACGCCGAGCCGGTCGAGCCACTCGGTCATCCGCTTGCCGCCGCCATGGACGATCACCACCGGTCGGCGTCGGGCGACCGAGGCGACCTCGGCAAGCACCTGGCGCTGGTCGGCGAGCGACGTCCCGCCCAGCTTGAGGACCACGATCTCGCTCATCCGCCCCCCATCACGTCGTGTACTCCGCGTTCTCGCGCACGTAGGCCTCTGTCAGGTCGCAGCCGAACGCCTCACCCGAACCCTCCCCGACACCGAGGTCGAGACGGATGAGTACCTCGCCGGCCGTCATCGCGGCCCGGGCGGCGCTTCGATCGAACGCGAGCGGGCCGCCCGCATACACGGGGTGACCCGCGACCGCGATCAGGAGCCGGTCGGGATCCACCGGCACGGGCCTGCCCGCGCGCTGCGCGGCGTCGGCCGGGCCGAGGCCCGCGGCCTCCAGGACCCACGACTCGGCCGCCTGCGCGTTGCCGACCGCGCCGGCGATCCGGCCCCAGTTCGGGTCCCGGCCGTGAACGGCGGCCTTGACCAGGCTGCTGGAGATCACCGCGCGGGCAACGCCGCGCGCGTCCACGTCGTCCCGGGCGCCGGTGACCTGGCAGGTGATGAGCGTCGTCGCGCCCTCGCCGTCGGCCGCCTGCAGCCGGGCCAGGGACCGCGCGACGGCCTCGATCGCGCCTGCGAGCGCGGCCGCGCTCACGTCTCCGGAGCCGACGGGCGCGGCGCCCGACGCACCCGACGCGAGGACAAGGACGCTGTCGTTGGTGCTCGTGTCGCCGTCCACCGAGAGCTGGTCCCACGTCCGGGCGGCCGCTCCCCGGAGCATGCCATGGAGCGACCCGGGGTCGCTGGCGGCGTCCGTGAGGATGACCGCCAGCATGGTCGCCATCCGCGGATGGATCATCCCGACGCCCTTCGCGATCCCGCAGACCGTGACGGCGATCGGGGTCCCGTGGGCGTCGGGGAGCATGAGCCGAACCGTCGCCCATTTCGGGCGCGAGTCGGTGGTCATCAGGGCGCGCGCGGCCGCAACCAGGGCCTCGTCGCTCGTCGAGAGCTCCCCGGGGATGCGCTCGGCGATCGCAGCCGCGATCAGCTCCACCGGCAGGCGCGTCCCGATCACGCCGGTCGAGAAGGCCAGCGTGCGGCCGATGCTCGTGCCGAGCGCCGCGGCGAGGCTGCCCGCGAGGTCGAGCTGGTCGGCGTCGCCCGGGGCGCCGGTCGCGGCGTTCGCCGAGCCCGAGGTCGAGAGGATCGCATCCGCCCAGCCCGATCCCGCCGGACCGTCGCCGCCGGTCTCGGCAAGGTGGGCGAGGGTCAGCCGGACGGGCGCGGCCGCGAACGCGTTGCGGGTGAAGACCCCGGCCGCGGCCGCGCGGCCGCCGGTGGTGGCGATCACCGCGAAGTCCGGGCGGCCGGACCGCTTGATCCCGATCGGCACGCCGAGCGCGCGGAAGCCGGCGGGCATGACGGCACGCTCCTCCGCGGCTGGGAGGGTCGTCGCCAGCGGCCCAAGCGGCGAGAGATCGGCGGCTGCGGGGCCGCTCGCGGTGCCGGGCACCGGGTCGCTGGCGGCGCCCGCGGCGCTCGCGGTGCTCGCGGTGCCAGGCACCGGGTCGCTGGCGGTGCTCGCGGTGCCGGCCACCGGGCCGCTCGCGGTGCTCGCGGTGCTCGCGGTGCCCGCAACCGCCGTGGAGTCCGCCATCGCGCCGCTCACGGGACGAGTGCGTGCTGCTCGAGCCCGGCCGTCTCGGGGAGCCCGTGGACAAGGTTGAAGGCCTGGATCGCCTGGCCGGCGGCGCCCTTGACGAGGTTGTCGATGACGCCGATCGCGAGCACTCGGCCGGTTCGCTCGTCCAGGCGGACGTGGACGCGGCAGGTGTTGCTGCCCAGCACGTGCTTGGTTGCGGGCGGCTGGGGCACCACGTGGACGAACGGCGTGGCCGCGTATGCGTCGGCGTACAGCGCATCGAGCTCGGCCTGGGTGACCGGCCGGGTCGGGCGAACGTGACAGGCTGAGAGGATGCCGCGCGTCATCGGCACCAGGTGGGGCAGGAAGTCGATCCCGCGCACCCCTGGGTTCGCGGCCGCGCCGGACGGGGCGCCGGACGAACCGGGGTCGCCGAGCGCGGCCAGCTCCTGCTCCATCTCGGCCACGTGCCGGTGGCCGCCGACGCCGTAGGCCTTCACGCTCTCGTTGACCTCGCCGAACATCAGGTCCTGCTTCGGCTCGCGACCGGCTCCCGACACGCCCGACTTCGCGTCGACGACCAGGTCCGCGATCAGCCCGGCGCGCGCGAGTGGGGCGAGCGCGAGGAGCGTGGCCGTCGGGTAGCAGCCCGGCGCCCCGACGATCGCGGGCCCGGCTTCGCGCAGCGCGACCAGCGCGTCGTGGTGGAGCTCGGGGAGCCCGTAGACGGCCCCCGCGAGCAGCTCGGGCCGCGGGTGGGTGAAGCCGTACCAGCGCGGGTAGTCAGCCGGATCGCGCAGCCGGAAGTCGGGTCCGAGGTCGATGATGGCCGCTCCACTTGCGGCGAGATCGGGCACGATTTCGGCCGCGGCACCGTGCGGGAGGGCGAGAAACACCGCGTCGGCGTCCGGGACCGTCGCATCGACGTGGAGTCCCGTCCGGTCGAGGTGGATGTGCGTCCCGCCGATGGGCTCGCGCGAGCGGCCGCGGCCCACGAGCCCTTCGATCTCCACGTTCGGGTGGCGCGACAGCAGCCGAACCAGCTCCGCGCCAACGTAGCCGGTCGCGCCGACGATGGCGACGCGGATCCGCCGGTCTCCGGGCGAGCGAGCGCCAGCCTGGCCGCCGCCGCGCGGCAACGGGACTGCTCGGCGCACGGTCACTGCCGCGACGTCGGACCCGGTGGCCGCGCTCACGGGCGCGCGGGGCCGGTCACTGGCGGCTCCCGCTGGTCGTGGTGGCCGGTGTTGGCCGGCTCGCGATGGTGTGCATTATGCGCATGACTATACATCGATACTGCATAGTCATGCAAGCGGGCGATTTCGCATGGCCAGAGCCCGCGGTTGCCGAGGCTGCAACAACAGGGCGTGCCCACGCGGCGCCGGCCGCCAGGTCGGTCACCTTCCGCACGGTCGGCCGCCGGCCGGGGGCCACCAGGGGCCGGCTGTGTCGACTGTTGCATGTGGCGCTGCAAAGGCCGCAATCGGGGCGCGCCCGGGGTCCGGCAGGCCCGGTTTGCTGCCCGGCACGCAACACCGGAGCGTGGCCCGGCTCTGCGATGGGCGCCCGGGATCCCGCACGCCCGGTTTGCTGCACGGTGCGCAACGACGACCAGGTCGCGCGCCTTCGCCCGCATCCGGACATCGGCCACGATCCCGGTCGCGACGACCCGATCTGGGCGCCGCCGGCCAGCGCCGCCCCACCGGACCCGCCGACCCGTCCGCGGGCGTCAGGCCTCGACGGATGCCGCCTCCAGCGGCGCCACGAACTGCTCCAGGTAGAGGCGCGAGTAGAGGCCGCCCTGCGCGAGCAGCTGGTCGTGAGTGCCCCGCTCCACGATGCGCCCGCGCTCGTAGACGAGGATCTGGTCCGCCCGCAGGATGGTCGAGAGTCGGTGGGCGATCGCGATCGTGGTGCGGCCCTCCATGAGCCGCTCCAGCGCCGACTGGATCAGCCGCTCCGAGACCGTGTCGAGCGCCGACGTCGCCTCGTCGAGGACCAGGATGCGCGGGTCCTTGAGGAGCACCCGCGCGATCGCGATGCGTTGCTTCTCGCCGCCCGAGAGCTTGTAGCCGCGCTCGCCGACCATCGTCGCGTAGCCGTCCGGCAGCTCCGTGATCCGCTCGTGGATCGCGGCCGCGCTCGCCGCCGCCTCCAGCTCGGCGTCCGTCGCCTCGGGCTTGGCGTACAGGAGGTTGTCGCGAATCGAGGCGTGGAAGAGGTACGTCTCCTGGGTGACGACGCCGATGACGCGCCCGAGCGACGCGAGTGCGATCCGCCGGACATCGCGCCCGTCGATCTCCACGGCGCCCTCGTCGACGTCGTACAGGCGCGGGATCAGGTACGTGGTCGTCGTCTTTCCCGAGCCCGACGGACCGACCAGCGCCACGAGCTGGCCGGGTTCGGCGGTGAAGTCGATCTCGTCGAGGGCGAAGGCCACCGGGCCCCCCACGGCTCCTGCAGCGTCGGCGACGTCACCCGCCGCCGCGCCCCCATCCGCGTCGCCGTCCGCGGCCGCCCTATCGTCGGTGCCGTCGCCTGGCGGACCGGCGTCCGGCTCCCGCAACCGGTTGACCAGCACCTCCTCGACGATCGGCTCCACCACCGCGTCCGCGGCCGCCTCGTCGGGCGCGGACGTGTCGCCGTGCCCGTGGCCGTCGGCCGCCGCGGACAGTGCCCGCTCGGACGGGACCGCCTTCGTGGGGTAGCGGAACGAGACGCCGTGGAAGCGAACCTGGCCGCGCACGTCGGCCGGGCCGAGAGCAACCGCGTCCGGCGCGTCCACGATCTCCGGGTCGAGGTCGAGATACTCGAAGATCCGGTCGAAGAGGGCCAGCGACCCGGCGATCTCGACCTGGACGTTGAGCAGCTGGCCGAGCGGGAAGAAGAGCCGGCTCTGGAGGGTCGTGAAGGCGACGATCGAGCCGGCCGTCGGCGCGCTCGGGTCGCCGTTCATCGCGAGCGTGGCCGCCAGCCAGTACACGAACGCGGGCGTGATGCTGAAGATCGTGCCGATGATCATGAAGAACCAGCGCCCGACCATCGCCTGGCGAATCTGCAGTCGGGCAAGCCTGCGGTTCAGTCCACGGAACCGGTCGGTCGCCGCGGCCTGCTGCCCGAACGTCTTGGAAAGGAGGACGCCCGAGACGCTCAGGGTCTCCTCGGTGACCGCGGTGACATCGGCCAGCGTCTTCTGGGTCTCCGAGGAGACCTCGCGTCGCACGCGGCCGACGCGCAGCGTGAGGTACATGAAGAACGGCAGCAACCCGATCGAGAGGAGCGTCAGGCGCCAGTCGATGTAGATCATCGCGGCGATCGTGGAGAGGACCACGGCGAGGTTGGCCGTGACGCTGGTCGCGGTGTCGGTCACGACCGTCTGGACGCCGCCGACGTCGTTGGCCAGCCGGCTCTGGATCTCGCCGGTCCGGGTCTCGGTGAAGAAGCGCAACGGCAGGCTCTGCAGGTGCGCGTAGAGGGCGTTCCGCAGGTCCTGCATCACGTTCTGGCCGATGACGTTGTTCAGGTAGCTCTGCCCGACCCCGATCAGCCCGGAGCCGATGGGGATCACGATCATCAGCCCGACGTAGAGATTGAGACGCTCGAAGTTCCGGCCGGTGATCACCTCGTCGATCAGCAGCTTGAGCAGGATCGGGTTGATCAGGCCCAGGAAGCTCGTCGTGAGGATGGCGACCAGGACGATCACGACCTGGGCGCGGTAGGGCCCGAAGAAGGCCACGATCCGGCGGGCAGTCCGGCGGCGCCGCTCCGGCGGGACCGACGGGCCCCGCTCCGCGCGCATGGCACGCCGGAAGCCCGCGCCGCTGCCGACGCCGGCTCCGCCGCCCATGCCGGAGCCACGGCCCATGCCGGAGCCACGGCCCATCATCGCGACGCCCTCCGTCCCACGGCCGGAGGCTACCACCCTCGACGCGGCGAGGGTCTCAGCCGGCACTCGCGGCGGCGGTCTCCGAGGGCGTGTGCTCCTGGAGCCACCGTTCCGCGTCGATGGCCGCACGGCAGCCGTCGCCGGCCGCGGTCACCGCCTGGCGGTACCGATGGTCGTGGACGTCGCCGGCGATGAAGACCCCCTCGACCCGCGAATGCGTCTCGGAATGGACCGCCAGGTAGCCGGCCTCGTCCTTCTCCAGCCAGCCCTCGAACGGCTCGGTGTTGGGCCGGTAGCCGATTGCGACGAAGAGGCCTTCGACCCCGAGCTGCGACCGAGCGTCCGTCTTCGTGTCGCGCAGCCGCAGGCCCGTGACCGACGGGTCGCCGAGCACCTCCTCGATCGCGGTGTTCCGATGGATCTCGATCTGCGGATGCTGCTCCGCCCGCGTCTCCATGATCCGGCTCGCGCGGAACTCGGCGCGCCGGTGGAGGAGGTGGACCTTCGTCGCGAAGCGCGTCAGGTAGAGCGCCTCTTCCATCGCCGTGTCGCCGCCGCCGACGACCGCGATCTCCTTGCCCCGGAAGAAGAAGCCGTCGCAGGTCGCGCACGCCGAGACGCCGTGGCCGCGCAGGCGCTCCTCCGATTCGAGCCCCAGCCAGAGCGCAGAGGCGCCGGTCGCGACGATCACGGCATCGCCGCGGTACTCGACGCCGCCGGCCCAGGCGCGGAACGGGCGGCTGGAGAAGTCGACCCGGTCCACCTCCACGTCGATCACGCGGGCACCGAATCGCTCGGCCTGGGCGCGGAAGCGCGCCATCAGATCCGGGCCCTCGATCCCGTCCGGGAAGCCCGGGTAGTTCTCGACGTCAGTCGTGATCGTCAGCTGGCCGCCCGGCTGCTGGCCGCCGAGCACGATCGGGGCGAGGTTCGCGCGCGAGGCGTAGATCGCGGCCGTCAGGCCTGCCGGACCCGAGCCGAGGATCAGCACCTGCGATGCGCGCGGCGCCTCGTCACCCGGCAACGGGACGGCGGCAGCCTGTCCGTCGCCGGGCGTGTCAGCCGCGCCAGCCGCGCCGAAGTCGATGGCGAGGCCGCCGAAGGGGTTCGAGTTCGTGTCGGTCATCGGGAAGTCGTGTCCTCATCCGGCCGCGATGGAAATGCGGCCGTCAGCCAATCCTAGCACGAGCGGCATACTCCCCGGGGGTATACGCCGGGGCGAGGAACCGGCGGCGCGGCACCGCCCGTTTCACGCCTGCGTCCCGCCCGGCGGCCGCTCTACGTCGTGGGGATGGCGTGGACAAGCTCGGCCAGGCGGGCCGCAAGAACGTCCACGCCCGGCTCCTCGATGTTCTGGATCCCCACGATGACGTGCTGCGCCCCGGCACCCGCGAGTAGTTCGAAGCGCGCCGCAGCGGCCTCGGGCAGTTCCATCCCGTCGCCGCCGGCCGCGGAGAGCCGCGTGTTCTGGAGGGTGGATCGTTCGATCTCCGCGTAGGGCCGACCGACAGCCTCGCAGTGCTCGCGCAGGATCGCGTACTTGCGGGCGATCACCTCCGGGCCGCCGAACACGTTTGTCGCATCTGCGTACTGGGCGACCAGGCGGAGCGTCTTCTTCTCCCCGCCGCCCCCGATCATGATCGGGACCCGGGGACGCGAGATCGACTGCGGGGAGTTCAGGAGCCGCTCGGCCGTGAACCGAGCGCCGGCAAAGGCCTCCTGTGTTCCGTGGTCGCCACTCCACATGGCATTCGCGATCTGGAGCGTCTCCTCGAGCATCTCGAAGCGGGTTCCGAGCGGCGGCATCGGGAACCCGAGCGCGTCGCTCTCCTGCTGGTTCCAGGCCGCGCCGATCCCAAGCCAGGCCCGACCGCCGGAGAGGACGTCGAGCGTCGTGGCGGCCTTCACCCAGAGGCCGGGCAGCCGGTAGTGGATGCCGCCCACCATGAGCCCGAGGCGTGCGCGGCTCGTGTTCGCCGCCATGAAGCCGAGGGTTGTCCAGCCTTCGAGCATGGGGTCCTCGGCGGGGCCGATCCCCCGGATCTGGAAGAAGTGATCCATCACCCAGAGGGAATCAAACCCTGCATCGTCGGCGCCGCGCACGATCCGGGCAAGCGTCGGCCCCATTGCGGGCGTGCCACCGGGCCAGTTGAACCGGTTGATCTGGAGTCCGATCTTCATGCCCACAGTTTCGCAGGTCGGGCTCACCTGGATGCCAGCGCCACGGCGGAATTCGTGCACCGGATCGGCGGATCGGACGCGTGATCTTCAATACGCGCGCCGCACGGTCGTGTTGGCGCCGTCGACGCGGCCGCTTCCAGCCACCCGCCCGCGCATCCCAGGCTAGCGGAAGAGGTCGAGCTCCGGCGGCATGAGCACGTCCGCGACGACGCTGCCCTCGCCGGCCGGCGGTGACGCACCCCGGACGAGCGCGGCCGGCCGGCCGGCGGACTTGCCCAGGACGAGCTCCGCGGCCGATGCAATCTCGTCCGCGACCGCGCGGATGGTCGCGCTCATCGGGCGCCCGTCCGCGTCGGGCGTGCCGCGCAGGTCGTCGAGCGGTCGAAAGCCGGCGACCCCGATCGCGAGGTCGGTGATCCCGAACCGCCACGGCCGGCCGAGGCTGTCGCTGACGACCACGCCCGGCGACGTCCCGAAGCGCCGGCCCACCGCGTCGCGGATGGCTCGTGCGGACGCGTCCGGGTCGGCGGGGAGCAGGAGGACCACCCCGCCGGACGACGGACCGACGTTCGACGCATCGACGCCGCCGTTCGCGAGGATGAAGCCGTGGCGCGTCTCGACGATCACGACGCCGTGATCCATGCGCACGACCCGGACCGCCTGCCGGAGGACGATCTCCACCTGTCGAGGGTCGCGTCCCCAGCGCGCTGCATAGGCGACGGCCTCCGGGCGCGGCTTCACGGCGGCGAGGTCGACGAATGCGCCCTCGGCCTTCGAGACGACCTTCTGGGTCACCACGAGGACGTCGTCGGGTCGCAGCGGCAACGCTCCCTCGGTGCGCTCGAGCGCGTCGCAGACGATGCCCGCGAGGTCGTCGCCCGGATGGACCTCGGGGATGCCCTCGAGGGCGATGACTTCGAGCCGCGTCGGCCCCGGGCCGGCGCCGCTCATGGCGCGTCGATCGTGCCGGCGCCGAGGCCGGCGGCCTCCGCGGCGAGGAGATCGTCGGGTGTGTCGAGGTCGAGGGCGAGCGGACCGTCGAGCTCGAGATAGGCCGCGCCGAGGTCCGCGGCCGCGGCAGCGTGGGCGGCGCGACTGCCCGGGCCGAATAGGAACGGGATGGCTCCAGGTGGGGCGAGCAGCAGCAGGTTCGTCCCCTGGCCGGCGCGGTCCGGGACGAGCGCCACGAGCGCCGTCGCCGGCCGCCCGGCCGCCCGGCTCGCGGCCAGCCGGTCACGAGCCGCGCCGAGCACGCGCTCCAGCTCGCCGGGACCGATTGCGGGCAGGTCGGCCGGCACCACGAGGAGCGCCGAGGCGCCGAGCTCGCGGGCCCACGCACGGCCGTCCGCGAGGCCCTCGTTGAGGCCGCCGCCGCCCTGCGGCAGGGTGACCGCTCCGGCATCGGCGGCCACGGAGAGCGCCTCCGGGTCCGGGCTCACGACAGCCACCGCGCGGATGCCGCGCGTCGTGATCGCGGCCCGGATCGTCCGGCGGAGGAGGTCTTCCACGAGCGCGCGCCGCTCCTCCGCGTCCAGGGCCTCGCCGAGGCGCGTCTTCGCGCGCTCCAGCCCGCGCAGCGGCACGATCGCCACGATGTGCCCGAGGTCGGCCGGCGCCGGGGTCCCGGACGGTTGGAGATCCTGCATGCGTGGATCGTAGCGTCGCGGCCCTGCCGGGTCGCGGCGGCAGGCGACGGCGGGGGCCGCCGCGCAGCCAGCCGCAGCGAGGCGCGGGAGGCCCTCGCGGCAGGAGCTGGCGTCAGGAGCTCGAGTCAGGCGCTCGGGGCAGGCGCTCGCGTCAGGAGCGGCAGGCGTCGAGGACCACGCGCGCGAGGGCCGCTCGCGACGCGTCGTCGGTCATCACGGTCTGCGCGACCACCGCCTGCATTCCCAGGCGTTCCACGGCCGGAACGAGCGCCGAATCAGCCTCGTCCATCACGAACGCGTCCACGAGCCCGACGTAGCGTCGGGCGACGCCGAGCGCGCTGACCTCCTCGCCGAGCGCGGCGAGCATCCGGTCGGCCGGGCCGCGGAGCGCGCGGCCGCCCACAATCGGAGAGACGGCCGCCACACGGGTCCCGCCGCGGCGGGCGCCGGCGATCGCGTCGAGGATCCCCGGGACGGCGAGGATCGGCGCGATCGAGACGAGCGGGTTCGAGGGGCAGAGCACGATCGCGTCCGCGCCCGTGAGCGCGCCTTCCACTTCGGGCGTCATCCGGGCCTGCTCGACCTGTGCGAACGCGACCTCGCGCACGGCCGGCTCCTGGTGCAGCCGCACGAACCAGTCCTGGAACGCGAGCCACCCGTCGTCGGTTCGGACACGCGTCCGCACGGGCTCGTCGGCCATCGGCAGAATCCGGCTCGCCACGCCCAGCCTCCTTGCGACGTCGAGCGCGATGCTGGTCAGGCGCTCGCCCTCGCGGATCCGCCGGGATCGGTGCACGTGGAGCGCGAGGTCCCGGTCGCCGAGCTGGAACCAGGTCGGCTCGCCGAGCCGCGCGAGCTGGGCGGCGGCGTTCCACGTCTCGCCCGAAAGGCCCCAGCCCCGCTCCCGGTCGGCGAGGCCGGCCAGCGTGTACAGCACCGTGTCGTGGTCCGCGCAGACGAGGAGTCCGTGGAACTCCTGGTCGTCGCCGGTGTTGACAACGACGGACAGCTCGCCGGGCTCGAGGATGAGCTGGAGCCCGAGCGCCAGCTTCGCACCCCCGACGCCCCCGGCGAGCGCAGCGACGCGGGCCATCGTGCGCGGCGCGCTCAGCCGGCCAGGCGCGTGTCGGCGTCGAGGGCGGCGCGGACCTCGCCGATGCGGGCGAGCGTCTCCGCGTCGTACGGCGCCGGCAGTCGCACGATGATCGTGCGGAAGCCGAGCTCGACGTAGGGCCGGATCGCGGCGGCCACCACGTCGGGCGGACCGAGGAGGGTGGGCACGTCGCCGGCGTCGGGCGTCATGTTGTGGGCACAGATCGCGGCGAATGCGCGGGCCGCGTCCGCGGGATCGTCCCGCAGGACGATCGGGAACGAGACCGTCCGCTCGATCGCATCCGGGTCGCGGCCGACGTCGGCGCAGTGCGCACGGAGGATCGCGTCGCTGGCGGCGACCTTGGCCAGCGTGCCGGACGTGTTCCAGGCGTCCGCGTGGCGGGCCACCGTTCGCAGCGTCTTCCTGGGCCCGGACCCGCCGACGAGGATCGGCAGGCGCGCCTGGATCGGCCGCGGCGCGATCAGCGCATCGGTGAACGTGTAGAAGCGGCCCTCGTGGTCGAAGCGCTCGCCGTCGAGGAGGCGCCGGATCAGCCCGACCGACTCGTCGAGTCGGTCGAGGCGCTCGCCGAAGCCCGACCCAAAGTCGAGCCCGAACGCCTCGTGCTCGCGGGCGAACCAGGCTCCACCGATCCCGAGCACCGCGCGGCCACCCGACACGTGGTCGAGCGTGGTGGCGATCTTCGCCGTGAGCCCAGGGTTCCGGAACGTGTTCGCGCCGACCATGAGGCCCAGTTTGACCCGCGAAGTCCGGGCCGCGACGGCCGCCAGGGCCATCGGACCCTCGAAGATCGGCTGCTCCCACGGCCCGAAGATCGCCTGGAGGTGGTCCCAGGTCCAGACCGAGTCCCAGCCCGCCGCCTCGGCCGCGAGGGCGGCGTCGAGGAAGCCCTGCCAGGGCGTCGCCTGGCTCCAGAGCTGGACGCCGAAGCGGAGCCCGCTCATCCGGGCACTCTCATCCGGGCACCCTCATCCGGCGAGGTGGTCGTGGAACGACGTGATCCGGAGCCGGAACGTGACCCGCCGCTGCGCCTGGAAGCGGGCGAGGCTCGCCTCCACCTCGGCCGGGTCGTCCGCGTGGTAGCGCCGCGCGAGGTCGGCGATGTCCGCCTGGGCGAGGGCCTGGTCGTCAACGATCTCGGCGACCTCAGCCTCGAGGCCCAGCCAGCGGTAGCCGTCGCCGGCCGCGGCGATCGCGAGCGCCACCCGCGCGTCGCGGCGCATGTTCGCGGGCCAGCGGCGACCGTCGGCACTGTTGATCGTGAGCAGCCCATCCGGGTCCAGGCGATACCAGACGATCGCCTGCCGGGGCGCGCCGTCCGGGTCGAGCGTCGCGAGCGTGGCGAATCGTCCAGGTGCGGTGAGGAACGCGTGGATGTGGGCGGGAAGTGCGAGCAATGTGGGCATGCCCCGATGGTACGCGAGCCGTCCCGGACGCGACGCGGCGGGACCTGTCGCCAGCGTATCCTCCCTCGCAGGAGGTACACGAATGCAGCTCGACGGGATGCATGTCGGGATCCTTGCCGGTGAGGGCGTCGAGGACCTCGAGTTCTGGGTCACCCTGATGCGGCTCCGCGAGGAGGGGGCCCGGGTGACGAGCATCGGCCTGGCGCCGGGCACGGTCCACGGGAAGAATGGCCTCGCCATCGACGTGGACGCGGCTGTCGGCGACGTGGACGCCGCGGGCCTCGACGGGCTCGTCCTCCCCGGGGGCTGGATGCCCGACAAGCTGCGCCGCTACCCGGCGATCCTCGACCTCGTCCGGAGCGTCCATGCCGCGGGCCGGCCGATCGGCATCATCTGCCACGGCGGCCTCATCGCGATCTCGGCCGGCATCGTGGCGGGCGGGCGCGCGACAGGCTCGCTCGGGATCCGCGACGACCTCGTGAACGCCGGGGCCACGTGGGCCGACGAGGCCGCGTTCCGGGACGGGACCCTGGTCTGGGGCCGCGTCGTCGACGACATCCCGGCGTTCTGTCGGGAGCTCGTGGGCGCACTCGCGGACGCCCGACGCGCGTAGCCGAATCTCAATCGGGCCGAAACCGGCTTCGAGCCCTCGACCCGGCATGATGGGCCGCGCCACCCCGCCCAAGAGGAGCAGATGAGCCGCCGCGATCGCCGCCGCCCCGTGAGCTTGCGTCCCGTGTCCGGCCCGGACGCCCAGCTCCGCGCCGCGGTCCCGACGCGTGCCAGGCCCGTCGCGGCGCCCGCTTCGACCTCGTCTGGGACGCTCTTCCGGGCGCTGCTGCCGCTTCGGTTCTTCGTGGGGGCGACGTTCCTCTACGCCGGCATCGACAAGATCATCGACCCGCGCTTCCTCCAGGCCACGGGCCCCGGATCGATCGGGGAGCAGCTGACGGGCTTCACCCACGCGAGTCCGCTGGCGGTACTCGTGACGGTCTTCGCCCTCCCGTTCCCCGTGCTGATCGGGTGCCTGATGGCGCTCGCGGAGATCGCGATCGGTCTCGGGGCGCTCACCGGGCTGCTCTACCGGGCGAGCGCGGCCGCCGGCGCGGCGATCTCGCTCCTCTTCTGGCTGACGGCGTCGTGGACCGTCCACCCGTACTACTACGGACCGGATCTCCCGTATGCCGCAGGCTGGCTGACGCTCGCGCTCGCGGGTCACGGCGGGCTCGCGGTGCTGCGGCTCCCGTTCCTGGCCGAGCCTGCGCCCGACCATGATGCCGCCGAGGCGTCGCCGGGCCGCCGGGCGGTCCTCCAGGGCGGGATCCTCGCCGCGGCCGCCGTCGTGGTCGCGGGCGCGGGCGGGATGTGGGGCGCCCTCTTCCGGGAGTCCGACTTCCGGGGTTCCGACGCGGGCGCCGCGGTCCCGGGCGCCTCGTCGACGCCGGGCGTGGGATCCACGCGTGCATCACCCACCCCATCGGTCGCGGCCGCGTCGGCGCCCCCGGTTAGCGCGGCGCCCCCCGCTGCCGGCCAGCTCGCCACCCTGACGAGCCTGAAGCCGCGGAGCGCCCTTCCCTTCGTCGATCCGACGAGCGGGGACCCGGGCATCCTGATCCGGCTCGCCAACGGCTCGGTCGTGGCGTTCGACGCGGTCTGCACGCACGCCGGTTGCACGGTCGAATACGACCCGCCGTCGGGCCTCCTAGGCTGCCCGTGCCACGGGGCCGTGTTCGATCCGACCCACAACGCCGACGTCCTGCAGGGCCCGGCGCCGGTCGCGCTGGCGGCACTCCCGATCGTGGTCAACAAGGCCACCGGCGCGATCACGCTCGGCGGCTGATCGCCCTCGGAGGCAGATCACGCATTCGGGCGGATGACGAACGCGGCGCCCTACCGGATCCGCTCGCCGGCCTCCACCGGGAGCGACAGGCATGCCTCCGGCGGCGCCAGCGGGCAGGCCCAGCGCGGATCGAAGGCGCACGACGGCTGGTACGCGAAGTTGAAGTCGAGGATCAGCCCGCCGTCGGCCGACACGCCAAGGTCCGCGCCCTTGGCCGTGTCGAGCAGGTAGCGCCCGGCGCCATACGTCGGGCCACCGTTCGTCGAGTCGCCGAACGGCAGGAAGATGCCCCCCGCGTACTCGAGCAACATGAGGACCGGCAGGCGAACGCGGCCTCCCGGCACGGCCAGCGACACGTGGCCCGCGAGCTCGAGGGGCGGCGGCGCACCGACGCTCGCCGGGGCCAAGGAGATCGCCGGGAAAACGCCGCCCGGAGCGCTGCCGCTCGGGGGAGCCGCCGGATCGGGAAGGCCGATCGCGGGCGCCCATGCCTGCTCGAGCACGGCCGTGCGGCGCCACGCATCCTCGTAGGGCCAGTGGATCGCCCGGAACCCGTCGCGCTCACCGATCGGCACCGGCGACGCCGGGTGGCCGCGGTAGAGGTCTTCGCGCTCGGCCCGCCAGGTCGCATGCGCCGCTGCCGGGTCCGCGGCCCATGCCCGCCGGACCTCCGCGTAGAGCTCGGCGATCCGGCGCCGCCAGTCGGCGAGCGCCAGGACGTCAATCGGCACTGTCCCGTTCATGACCTCAGCCAGCACGCGTCATCGCGAGGTCCGGCCGGAGGAGGAACGGCGGCAGAAACCCCGCCAGGTTCGACAGTGGCAGGACCTCGGGGCGCAGGGCGATGCCAAGGGCCTCAGCCATGAATCGACGACGTGCCTGGATGCGGCGCCACGCGTCCGGATAGCGATCCGCGAACGCCGCGCGGAGGGGCGCATCGGCGAGCGCCACGCCGTCCTCGATGTTCGTCGTGAAGTAGCCGGTCCCGGTCGCCGGGATGATGTCCACTTGCAGGCACATCCCGGAGGCCAGGGCGATCGTGGATCCCGGGCCAACGGGCGAGTTCACCCACTCATCCAGGTGGAGCTGATGGCCGGGATTCAGGGTGACGCCGAAGAACGGATCGGCCAGGTGACGATCGACGATCTGCTGGAGGGCCTCGCCGGTCGTGCCGATGCCGAGCGCCTCGTACCAGCCGGCGACCGCCTCGAAGTAGGGGGCAACCAGCCGCTCGACGTAGTCCTGGAAGCCAGCCGGAAGCTCGTCCGGGCCGTCGACGACGAACCCTGCCCTGCAGTTGAGCGCGCCCCAGACGCCGAACGCGACCGTCAACGGGTCGCCCCGCTCGATCCGACGGTCGCCCGGGCTCAGGAGCCCGAGCGCCGCCCGCGGTCCTGCGGTCAGCATCAAGTGGCAGGAAAGGGGCATCCCGTTCCAGCGGAGCAGCCGCACGGCCTCTGCCTCGGTGATCCCCGGCTCGAGGCCGAACAGCAGCCTTCGGACACCGTCGGACGTCTGGCAGGCAGCATGCTCGAACACCGCCAGCTGGTCGACGTCGTTGATCACCCGCAGCCCATCCGCTGCGTCGATCAGCAGGTCCGTCGCGTTCTCGAGCGTGCCGGCCGGCCCGAGGATCGAGCGCAGCTCATCCACGATGAACGCGGGAACCTCGATCGTGCTCGGTCGCGAGTAGGTCTTCCACCCGACGACTCCGATCCGGCCTCCAGGCCGGATGCCCTCATCGGCCAGGATCTCGCCGAGCGGCCGAGATCGATCGCGAGGCTGGCCCGGCAGGCTGAGGTCCTGGAAGAGCACCCGTCGCATCGGCAGTGGTGCGGCGCCCGCCATGCCGTAGCACTCGTTCCCGACCAGGATGGCCGGTTCGCCGGGAACCCCGAGCACGAGGATCGCCTCCTCGAAGCGTGGGTCGAACCCGGTCAGGTAGGCCAGGTTGGCGCTGTGCTCGCGATCGGCATACACGACGAGACGGTCGTAGCCACGCGCCTTCGCGCGCCAGTGGAGAGCGGCGACCCGCTCCTCGTACCGCGCCGCTGGGACCTCCGGTCTCGTCGCCGGCATCCCGAAATCCGGGAGGTCGACCTGTCCAAGGCGTGCCGCACCCATCACTATCCTTCCGTGTCCGTGTGGCCTACTGGGGGAGCCACGGCCGCGGGGCGGCCGCGCCCCGATCGATGTCGTAAAAGCCATTGGCGCTGACCTGGAGCCACGGCCCGGTCTCCCCATCGGGCCACCTGGCGCGCACCCGCGCTCCACCCGCCGGGCCAAGCCCGAAATGGACCCAGCCGAGCTGGCCGCTCTCGTGACCGCCGCCGACGGTCAGCTCGCGGCGCAGCGTCAGGCCGCCGACCTCGACCTCGACCCAGGAGCCGATGGCGTCGCGGTTCGGGCCGGGCTCGTGGAGACGCAGGCCCAGCCAGCTCCCGAGCGGGCCGGGCCGAACCGCATCGCCCGAGCCCATGTTTCGCCAGACCTTCACCGGCGCGCCGTAGTTCACCTCGACGAGGTCGAGCATGCCGTCCAGGTTGAAGTCGGCCAGGGCCGCCCCTCGGCCCCGCTCGGTGTTCAGGACGCCGGCTCGATCGGCCGCTTCGATGAAGGTCCCGTCGGGCTGGCCCAGCAGCAGGTTGTTGGGGTCCGTCCGGGCGTGGTCGAGCTGGGCACCGACGTTCCCCTTGGAGATGAACAGGTCGATGAAGCCATCGTTGTTGACGTCCTGGAACTGCGGGTGCCACGCGGTGGAGGGCAGGGCGTCCCCACCGGTGAACGGCTGGGCGACATTCACGCCCCGCCTGGCCCCGATGTCGCGATAGGTCGGCTGGTTCGGCCCGGAGGTCAGCGTCTGGAGCCGGTTGTCTCCCTGGCTCGTCAGGAAGACGTCGGGATAGCCGTCACCCGTGACGTCATACGAGGCGATCCCCATGCCCGCGACCTCGACACGCACCCATCCGTCCGCGTCCGTGTACAGGCGCGGCGCCTCGCCGGGCGCGACCCGCCACAGCTGTTCGCCGCCGTTCGCAGGGTCGAAGTAGTTGTCGTCGTTGCTGATCCGGAGGTCGCGCCGGCCCGAGAGATCCCAGTCGCTGAACAGCATGGAGAGGGCGCAGTAGCCCGGGGCCAGCGTGATCGGCGGCCCGTAGCCCGTCCCGGCGCCGTTCGGCCGGAACAGGGCGTTGTCGGCGCAGTCCTGGGTGGACGCTCCCGACGCCTCGAGGCGCAGGTACCGGCCCAGGGCCAGCGTCGGCAGGGCTGCCGTGCCTTCCCAGGTTGCGCTGAAGGCGGTGCTGAGGCCGCTCCCGGGAGCAAACGACCAGCGCTCGTTTGCACGCTCGAATCGGCAGCCACCCAGGCCCCGCAGGATGACCGTCTCGCCCTTGCGCAGGACCACGAGGTCCGCCACGCCGTCGCCATCCATGTCGATCGGATAGGCGCCCGTGACGTCGGTGAGGTCGGTCGCCGGGTCAGGGAGCCGCGTGAAGCGCAGCGCGCCCCCGACGGCGCTGTCGTTGCGATAGAGCGCCGCGGGCCCGGCCCCGCCGGCGAGGTACAGGCTTGGCCTGCCGTCGCCGCCGCAGTCGATGGCGGCGACGCCGCCGCCAACCTCGAGCGGCGGGTCCCCCCGGTAGGTGTGCTCGATCCCGGAGGTTGCCGTCTCGTCGAGGAAGTGCGGCGGACCGAGGGCGGCCGTGGGGGCGGTTCCCCGGGTCAGCGTGAGTGCAACGCCCGTGGCGCCGATCAGCGCCAGTGCCACGGCGCCCGCGATCAGCGCGGTCGTCCGGCGCCGCGGTCTCGTCACCCGAGCCCCGGTCCGTTCGAGGCGACCGTCCTCACGAGCCAGCCGAGCCGTCGTAATACTGCTGCGCGAGCGTCCATGCGGCCTTGCCGCACGCGGAGCCGAGCTCGCGCCCGGTGAAGTCGTCCGCTTGGGTGTGGATTCCGCCCCATAGCCGCGACTGGCCCGCCTGGTCCGAGGCGTCGTAGTAGGTCGCCCACTCCAGCCGGATGTCGCTCGCGGGGCCGGCCTCGAACTTGAGCGACCCTGCCTTGATCGTGTAGCCGCTGATCCCGCCGGGGAAGAACTCGCTGCCGGTGAATCCGGCCAGCACCTCGGCGGCGGCGCGGCTGAAGGAGCTGTGCCCGGAGGCATAGGCCGGGAAGGCCGGGGTCACGAACGTCGGAAGCTGATAGGGCACCCAGCTCACGGCCAGGATCCACCTGACGCCGCCGACCTGCGCCTTCGGGTCCTTCGGCGTGCCGGCCCAGGCCCGGATCGCGATCTGTCCCTCGTGACCCGCGAGCGCCGCATGACGCTGGCCCGGCGCGGTCGACGCCTTCGTGATGAGCTCGATGAGGTCCGGGACGAGCGGGAGGCCCTCCTTGTCGTACGAAGGCAGGCTCGGGTCGCTCGACTGGCCCAGGCCGCCCATGTAGCGGATCATCGATATGGGCCGGGCCGTATCGTAGTAGCCCTTCAGCCCCCAGGCCGCGATTCCCGCGTCGTGGACGGCGCCGTTGAGGGCGAAGTACAGCTTGACGTCCCACTGGAGCCGGTCCACCACCGGGCCCCGGCCCCCGATCCGCAGGCCCGGGGTCAGCTCGTCGGACACCAGGTTGGCGAGCACGTTCCAGTGCCCCGGAGGCGTCTCCGAGTTCGGGCCATCCGCCCAGAACTCCGCCATGACCCGTCCGAAGTCGCCCTGGTTGACCACGTTCGGCGGGTAGGGCATGCCGGTGGCCGGGTCGACGGGATGGCCGCTGCCGTCGTTGGTCCCGAGGTCGTTGTTGCCCCGAACGCCGGGCGAGATGTCGATCGTCGTGGCCTCCGCCGGATCGAGCCGGCTGCTGTCGCGGATCACCTCCACGACCTGGTCCTTGAGCGCCTGGTCCGTCGCCGGGTCGCCGATGCGGGGCGGCGGGCCCGGATCGATGGGCACGCCGGTGGGCCCGCCATCGGGCAGTCCGAACGCCTTGACGTGGCCCCAGACCGTGCCCACGGCCTGCTGGACGCCGTTCACGACCGGGATCCCGTTCTGCGAGATCATGTGCTCGATCTGGAGGGGCTGCCAGCGGTTCGGGTCCGTCATGATCGTGCCCGGCTTCGCTACGACAAGGGGTGGGTTGTCGGGCTTGTAGCCGGGGTCGTTGTATCCCGTGGCCTGGTTCGACCCGTCGGCCAGCCCATAGGCGATGGCGGCCTGGGCGATCCGGTTCCCTACCGCGGCAGGCGAGCTGCCCGTGGTGGTCGTCACGTCGAGCGGGTAGCAGAGCGCGTCCATGAGGTCGGCGAACTCGGAGAGATCCCTGTCCGCGCCGACGGCCTTGATGTAGCGCTCGCTGAGCACGCGATAGGCGGCATAGCTCATCGCCTCGTTGCGGGCCGCGGTCACGTCGGTGGCGGCCTGCTTCTCATGGACGAAGTAGCCCGATGCCGTCGGGTCGTACACCGCCCAGGCGTCCCATATCGCAGCCGACATGTGGAACAGGTTCCGGGCGTGGACCGTTGGTGCAGGGAGCGCACGCCGGATCGCGTCGAGTGCCGATTCGTCCCAGCGTCGCGCGATCGACCATTCCGGATGGTTCGCGATCGCGGGACACGAGGGCGGCTGCGTCCATGGGCGAGCGATGGCAAGCCCGGAGGCGACGAGGATCACACCGACCGCCACGGCCGCCGCGAGCATGCGCCGGGATCTCCGCGATCCCCGCGGCGGCACGGCCGGATCCGCTGGCATGGCCGGATCCGCAGGCAGGGCCGGATCCGCGGGCAGAGGCGCGTCCGCAGGCAGGGCCGGATCCGCTGGCATGGCCGCGTCCGTCGTCGCCGCCGGGTCCGTGGGCGTGGGTGCGTCCATCGTTGCCCTCCCGAGCGGACTGCAAATAGCGTCTTGACACGGCCGCGATCACGTACCAGCCTACCACCCAGATTTGGTGGAGAGGAACACAAACTCAGTGACAGTCCCGGTCGAGATCGGACAGCGCAGCGAGACCGTGCGCCGGGCGAACCTCGGTGCGATCGTCCGCGAGCTCCACGCGCGCGGGGCCCTCTCACGGTCGGACCTGGTGGCGCGTACGGGCCTCACCCGGAGCGCGATCCGCAGCCTCACGGGCGAGCTCGTCCACGCCGGCCTCGCTGCAGAAGAGCCGGCAACGCGGCTCGGGACGCCGGGCCGGCCCTCGCCGGGCGTCCGGCTCGTGGCCGAGAGCGCGGTGGTGGTGGCCCTGGACATTGCCGTGGACTCGCTTGCCGCGGCGGTCGTCGGGCTCGGCGGGAGGACCCTGGCGCGCGTCCGCATCGAGCGGTCCCGCGGGCACTCGAACCTCGACGAGATCGCGGCCGACCTGACGGGGCTGGCCCGCACGGTGCTCGGCCGTCGCCCCACGACCGATGCCCTGGTCGGGATCGGGGTGGCCGTGGTTGGCGTGGTCCGGAGGAGCGATGGCCTTGTCTCGATGGCGCCGAATCTCGGGTGGCGGGACATTCCGCTCGGGGAGCGGCTCGCCCGGGACCTCGACCTGTCGGTGCCGATCTCCGTGGCCAACGAGGCGGATCTCGGGACGCTCGCGGAGCTCCGGCGCGGCGTGGCCGTCGGCGCAGACGACCTCGTGTACATCTCGGGCGAGGTCGGCGTCGGTGGTGGCGTGATCGTCGGCGGTCAGCCGCTCACGGGGGTCGCCGGGTACGCCGGCGAGGTGGGCCACATGCCGGTGAACCCGAACGGTGCCCCGTGCCGCTGTGGATCGGTGGGTTGCTGGGAGACGGAGGTCGGCGAGGACGCCCTGCTCGTGCGTGCCGGGCTGCTGCCGGGCGGCGGTCGCGCCGCCGTCGACGCAGTGCTCCGCGAGGCGGCAGCGGGCTCCGCGACGGCGCAGGCTGCTCTCGATGACGTGGGGACCTGGCTGGGTCTCGGCCTCGCGAGCCTTGTCAACCTGTTGAACCCGCAGCTCGTCGTGCTGGGCGGTCGATTCGGCCGGATGTATCCGTTCGTGACGCGAGCGCTGCATGCCGAGCTCGACCGCCGTACGCTGCCGGCCGCTCGATCGCTGGTCACGGTGATCCCGACAGCTCTCGGGGTCGACGGGCCGCTCCTCGGAGCCGCCGAGCTGGCCCTGGAGCCGCTGCTCGCGGAGCCGGCGCACTGGATCGGGCCGCGGGAGGCGCTCCGGGCACTCGAGAGCGCGTAGACGGGAGGTGAATGGCGATCTGCACCAGTCGAAATCGTGGCGAGGGGGTGATAGCCTAGCGCCGGACATCAGCCGTGGATCGGTGTGACATGTCCAAAGGAGGAGTCAGCACAATGGTGAATCGGAGACTGGCCTCGTTGGCCGGCGTGGCCGCGATCCTGTTCGCGGCATGCTCGGGGTCGAGCACCCCGGCGCCGAGCGCAGCGGCGAGCGCCGCGGCACCGAGCGCGGCGGCAAGCGCCGCAGCACCGAGCGCGGAAGCAAGCGCGGCGGCGAGCGCGGCACCGAGCGCGGCAGCGGGCGGCTGCGTCGTCGGCGTCTCGTGGAACAACTACCAGGAGGAGCGCTGGGCGAAGTGGGACGAGCCGGCCATCAAGGCCGCGCTGACCGCTGGCGGGGCGACCTACATCTCGAATGACGCGAAGTCGTCGGCCGAGACGCAGGCGAACAACGTCGACAACCTGATCAGCCAGGGCGCCAAGGTCATCATCATCCTGGCCCAGGACGGAACAGCCATCAAGCCGTCCGTCACCAAGGCCCTCGCCGCGGGCGTGCCGGTCATCGCGTACGACCGCCTGATCGAAGACCCGAAGGCCCTCTACCTCACGTTCGACAACAAGCTCGTGGGCAAGCTCCAGGCCCAGGCGGTCCTCGCCGCGAAGGCGAGCGGGAACTTCGCGATCATCAAGGGCAACAAGGCCGACGCCAACGCCGACTTCCTGCGGAGCGGCATGGTCGAGGCCGGTATCCCCGAGGTCGGCAAGACCGACCCGGCCGGCAAGATCGTCATCGTCGGTGAGACGTACACCGACAACTGGGATCCCGCCAACGCCCAGAAGGAGATGGAGCAGATCCTGACGGCGAACAACAACAAGATCGACGCCGTCATCTCCGAAAACGACGGCATGGCCGGCGGCGTCATCGCCGCGCTCAAGGCCGTCGGACTCGCGGGCACTGTCCCGGTCTCCGGCCAGGATGGCGACCTCCCGGCCCTCAACCGGGTCGCTCTCGGCACCCAGACGGTCGACGTCTGGAAGGATGCCCGTCTGCTCGGCAAGGCCGCCGGCGAGGCCGCGGTCCAGCTGTGCGCCAGCCCCGACATCACCAAGGTGGCCGGCACCGCGCCGTTCACCAGCCCCGGCAACAACACGCTGACGTCCCAGCTGCTGACGCCGCAGGCGATCACCAAGGACAACCTGAACGTCGTCCTCGACGCAAAGTGGATCGACAAGGCCACGCTGTGCCAGGGCGTCAAGGCGGGTTCCGTCCCGGTCTGCAACTAGTAGGCTGACGGCCCTCTCGCGCTTGATGCGCCCCACCCCTGGTACGCCGGGGGTGGGGCGTTCCCACAACCATCCACGGCCAGATGAGGCTCGGCGATGACTGAGGCGACAGGCACGGTCCCGGAGTCAACTCGCGAGCAGGCGCCGCGCTCCCTGCGCGGCCTGCTACAAGCGCTGAATCTCGATACGCGCCTGCTCGGCATGGTTGGCGCCCTGGCGGTCATCTCGATCGGCTTCCAGATCCTGTCCGGCCTCACGGGTCCCAAGCACGACATCTTCTCGGGGACGTTCCTCACCGCCGTCAACCTCTACAACCTGGCCCAGCAGAGCGTCTCCGTCGGGATCATGGCCACCGGCATGGTCCTGATCATCGTGTCGCGCAACATCGACCTGTCGATCGGCTCGATCCTCGGGTTGACCGGCTACACGATGGCGATGGTCCAGGTCATCTGGATCCCCAAGTCGCTCGGCCTCGGGTTCGACCAGCCCTACACATGGATCATCGCGCTGGCGATAGGGATCGCGCTCGGGGCCGCCATCGGCGCCTTCCAGGGCTTCCTCATCGCCTACGGGAAGGTTCCGGCGTTCATCGTGACCCTCGGCGGCCTCCTCGTCTGGCGCGGCCTCGTGTTCGAGGAGCAGCAGGGCCAGACGATCTCGCCGCTCGACAAGACATTCCAGCTGCTCGGAGGCAGCCCGACTGCGTCTCTTGGCGATGTGGCGAGCTGGATCCTGGGCATTCTCGCCTGCGCCGGCATCGTCTATTCGCTTATCGCGACGCGGCGGAAGCGGCGGAAGTACGGGTTCCCCGTCCGCCCGACATGGGCCCTCGGCGTCCTCATGGCGCTGGGCTGCCTCGCCATCCTCGGCTTCGTCTGGATCATGAACAGCTACGCGTGGCCGCCCGGGCTTGCCACGCAGTACGCGCGCGAACACGGCATCACCGAGCCGCCCGGCGGACTCCAGATCGCGACCGGCATCGCCTATCCGGTGATCATCCTGATCGGGGTCACCCTGGTGATGACCTATATCACCACCCGGCGCCGGTTCGGGCGATACGTGTTCGCGATCGGCGGCAATCCGGACGCTGCCGAGCTGGGCGGCATCAACGTCCGCCGGACAATCATGCTGACGTTCGTGCTCATCGGCATCCTCGCGGCCATCAGCGGCGCGGTGCAGTCGGCGCGACTCCAGGCCGCGGTCACCAGCCTCGGGACGCAGGCGGAGCTCGACGTGATCGCCGCCGCCGTCATCGGCGGCACATCGTTCTCGGGTGGGATCGGGACGATCCCCGGCGCGGTCCTCGGCGCCGTGGTCATGCAGTCGCTGCGGTCCGGGATGCTGCTGCTCAGGGTCGATTCGCCGATCCAGGACATCGTGGTCGGCGTGGTGCTCGTCTCGGCGATCGCCTTCGACACGTACGTCCGCGGGCGCAGCGCACGATGAGCGAGGGCGTCATGAATGCCGAACGAGTCACCGGGGTCGAATGGCCAGCCGTGCAGGCCGGCGCACCGCTCGTCGAGATGCGCAATATCCGCATCGCGTTCGGCGGCGTCCATGCCGTCGAAGGCGTGACGGTCGACGTGCGTGCTGGCGAGGTCGTGGGCCTGGTGGGCGGCAACGGCGCCGGCAAGTCCACCCTCATGCGGGCGCTCTCGGGGGCGCATCCGCCCGACTCCGGGGAGATCCTCATCGACGGCCAGGTCGTGCCGATCACGAACCCGCGCGATGCGAAGGCGCTGGGAATCGAGACGATCTACCAGACGCTCGCCCTCGCCGACAACATCGATGCCGCCGGCAACATGTTCCTGGGCCGCGAGCTGCGGACGCGAACCGGCGCCCTTGACGACGACGCGATGGAATCGGCGACGCGCAAGGTCATCGGCCGTCTCAACCCGCGGTTCAAGGCATTCAAGCGGCCGGTGATGTCGCTCTCCGGGGGCCAGCGCCAGTCCGTGGCCATCGCCCGCGCCGTCCACTTCAACGCCCGCATCCTGATCATGGACGAGCCCACGGCCGCGCTCGGTCCCGCGGAGACGGCCCAGGTTCGCACGCTGATCAAGCAGCTCAAGGATGACGGGATCGGGATCTTCCTGATCAGCCACGACATCCACGACGTGTTCGACCTGTCGGACCGCATCAGCGTGATGCTCCACGGGAAGCTGGTCGGGACCGTCCGCAAGGCAGACGTCACGACCGACGAGGTCCTGGCCATGATCATCATGGGCAAGCTGCCGAGCGAAATCTCGGAGAAGGACCTGGCCGAGCTGCATCGCTGACGCGCCTCGGCGTCCGGGGTGCGCACGTCACGCCGGCCGCGAACCGTCGGGATCGACGAGGCGCGCCCGACCCGACCCCGGCAGCTGTCGATTCGCCGGCGGGGTCTCGGGCTATAGCCGGTGGAACGTCGGGGAGAGGGCGGGGTAGAGGTCCCGGTAGATCGCGTGCGCCTCGCGGTAGGCCGCGGCATCGGGGCCGGGCGCGGCCGTGGGTGTCGCGGTGACGAGCGCCGCAGCGGCGGCCTCGACCGTCGCGAACCAGCCGGCGCCGACCATTGCCAGGAGGGCCGCGCCATACGCCGCGCCCTCGGAGGTGTTGACCGTCGCGATCTCCGCCTCCAGGACGTCCGCGAGGATCTGGCGCCAGAGCGGGCTCACCGTTCCCCCGCCTGACGCCCTGATCTGGGCTGGAGCCGGCATGCCCGCCTCGACCATGAGGTCGAGTCCGTCGCGCAGGCCGAACGCGACGCCCTCGAGAACCGCCCGGGTCAGGTGCCGCCGATCGTGCACGAGGGTGAGCCCGACGAACGCGCCGCGCGCGAGCGGATCGGGGTGCGGGCTGCGCTCGCCGGACAGGTAGGGGAGGAAGAGGAGCCCCTCGCTGCCGACGGGAACGTCGCCCGCGATCGCCACCAGGTCGGCGAATTCCGCCTCGGGTGCCAGCGCGTCCCGGAACCAGCGCAGGCTCCCTGCCGCGGAGAGCATCACGGACATGAAGTGCCAGCGCTCGGGGACGGCATGGCAGAAGGCATGGACGCGGCCATGCGGCTCGTACAGGGGTCGGTCGGTCGTCGCGAACACGACCCCCGACGTCCCGAGCGAGAGCGCCATCGTGCCGGGGACCACCGCGCCGACGCCCACGGCGTTCGCCGCCTGGTCGCCGCCCCCGGCCACGACCGGCGTCCCGGGTCGCAGCCCGGTCATCGCGGCCGCTTCGCCGGAGACGACCCCCGTGACCTCCGGGCCCTCCCAGGTCCTCGGCATCCAGGACGGATCGATCTCGAGGGCGTCGAGGACCTCCCGCGACCAGTCTCGCGCCGCCAGGTCGAACAGCAGCGTGCCGGCGCCGTCCGCCTTGTCCACCGCGTACTCGCCGGTCAGCCGGAGACGAACGTAATCCTTGGGGAGGAGCACATGCGCGATCCGTCGCCACACGCCTGGCTCGTGATCGCGAACCCAGACCAGCTTGGGTGCCGTGAAACCGGTGAGGGCGTCATTGCCGGTGATCTCCACGAGGCGCTCGGCGCCGACTGTCTGCCGAATGGCGTCGCACTCGGCGCCCGTGCGCTGGTCGTTCCACAGGATGGCCGGGCGCAGCACCTCGCCAGCCTCATCGAGCAGGACGGCGCCATGCATCTGGCCGGTGAGGCCGATCGCGACCACGTCGCCGGCCGACACGCCCGTCGAGGCGAGCACGGACGTGATTGCCGCGACCGCGCCGTCCCACCAGAGAACCGGTTCCTGCTCGCTCCAGAGCGGCCGCGGAACCTCGAAGCCGTAGTTCGCCGCCCCCACCCCGATCACGGCCCCTGCCTCGTCGACCAGGATGGCTTTTGTTGCCGTGGTCGAGGCGTCGATCCCCAGGACGTGGCCCATCGCGGGTCAGCCCTTCGTGCCGGAAACCCTGTCGACCGACCAGATGGCCTGGTTGACGACGCTCTCGAGCAGCTCCTGGCGGCCGCTGACCGGGTGCGGATCGATCTCGCCGGACTCGACCCTCGCGGCGAGATCCGCAAGGGTCACGCTGCCGCCGAGGATCGCGCTGCCGAGGTTCTCGTTCCAGCCTGCATAGCGCGCCTCGACCATCCCGGCGAGCGTGCCCTGCTCGACCATCGATGCCGCGACGAGGAGCGCCCGGGCGAGGGTGTCCATGCCGCCGATGTGGGCATGGAAGAGGTCCGTCCGGGAGATGCTCTGCCGCCGGAGCTTCGCGTCGAAGTTGAAGCCGCCGGTCGTGAAGCCCCCGCCGCGCAGGATCTCGTAGAGCGGCAGCGCCAGGTCCTCGACCGAGTTGGGGAACTGGTCGGTGTCCCAGCCGTTCTGGGGGTCGCCGCGGTTGGCGTCGATGCTGCCGAACATCTCGTTCGCCATGGCATAGGCGACCTCGTGGTGAAAGCTGTGTCCCGCGAGCGTCGCGTGGTTGGCCTCGATGTTCAGGCGGTATTCGCGCTCGAGGCCGTTGCGAACGAGGAACCCGTGGATGGTCGCGGAGTCGAAGTCGTACTGGTGCTTCGTCGGCTCCATTGGCTTCGGCTCGATCAGGAGCATCCCCTCGAACCCGATCTTGTGCTTGTGGTCGGCGACCAGGTGCAGGAAGCGGGCGAGCTGGTCGCCCTCCCGGCGCAGGTCCGTGTTGAGAAGCGTGTCGTAGCCCTCGCGACCACCCCACAGCACGTAGTTGGTCCCGCCGAGGCGCTGGGTCACCTCCAGCATGTTCTTCACCTGCGCGGCGGCGTAGGCGAAGACCTCGGGGTCGGGGTTGGTGGCGGCCCCGCCCTGGTAGCGCGGGTGGCTGAAGAGGTTTGCGGTGCCCCACAGGAGGCGGGCGCCGGTGCGTTCCTGGTAGCCCAGGGCGTCGTCGACGAGGGCGTCGAGGTTCGCCCGGAACTGGGCGAAGCTGTCCCCGTCGGGGGCGACGTCCCGGTCGTGGAAGCAGTAATAGGGCACGCCGAGCTTCTCGAAGAACTCGAACGCCGCGGCCATTTTCATCCGGGCGGCAGCCATCTGGTCGCCGGGAGCAGCCAGCCACGGTCGGTCGAGGGTGCCCGAACCGAACATGTCCCGCCCGTCCCAGGCGAACGAGTGCCAGAAGCAGACCCCGATCCGGAGATGATCCGCCATCCGCTTGCCGAGCACGAGGCGTTCCGGGTCGTAGACCTTGAACGACAGGGGGTCGGTCGAATCGAGCCCGCCGAACGGGATGCGCCCCGCGACCTCCGAGAAGAACCCTTCGCTCACGACCATCCTCCTGTGCCGCACCCGACCCGTCCCGGCCCCGAGACGAGACCGCGAGACTCTCCTGCGATCGTACTACGCGCAATCGGGTGCGAGAGAGCAGCCGACGTCGGCTGCACGGGCCGCCGGGGATCGCCGCGGCGGCGGCAGGCCCCGAGCAGACACCGGTCCTTCCCGGAGGCCGTACACTCGCCCCCGCCGGTCCGCACCAGGAGCCCACCACGATGCCGCAGATCCACCTTCGCGCCGAGCCGGGCGACTACGCCCCCATCGTCCTGCTGCCCGGCGACCCGAACCGGGCGACGACGATGGCCTCGCTGTTCGATGGCGGCCTCGAGGCCGCCCGGAAGGTCAACGACCACCGGCTTCTCTTCGGGTACACCGGTATGTACGGCGGCGTGCCGGTCAGCGTCCAGACCACCGGGATGGGCGCTCCGTCCGCGGCGATCGTGGTCGAGGAGCTCGTGCGACTAGGCGCCCGGCGGCTCATTCGCGTCGGGACGTGCGGCGGGATCGGGCGGGGCATCCGCACGGGCGAGATCGTGATCGCGTCGGCGGCGGCGCCGTTCGACGGGACGACGGCCACGTTCCTCCACGGAGAGCCGTATGCGCCGGCCGCAGATTTCGCGCTCGTCCGGGCGCTCGTCGACGCGGCGGAGGCCGAGCGCGCGACGTACCACGTCGGGCAGGTGTGCACCGTCGATGCGTTCTACAACCCGGACGCCGACTACTTCAGCCGCTGGGCCGCCCGCGGCGTCCTCGCCTTCGAGATGGAGAGCTCGGTCCTCTTCTACCTTGCGGCCCGGGCATTCGCGGCCGGCGACGACGTGCGTGCCGCGACGATCCTGACCGTGAGCGACGTCCTCGGCCCGAACGTCACGTCGGAGGATTCGTACCTCCCGCTCGACGAGCTGGAGCGCCGGACCACGACCATGCTGCGGGTCGCGCTGGCCGCGGCGACGTCGCCGGCGGTCGCGGTCGGGCTCTGAGCACCGCCACGGGGACGCCGGCCCCGTTCCCGGTCTTCGTCAACCTGCGCGCGATCGGCGTCTCGTACGCCTGGTTTCGCGAGCAGGCGCTGCGCCTGGAGGCGGCCGGCTACGAGGGCGTCGCGATCTGGGACCACTTCGTCAGCCGCGGGGTCCGGAGCGACCCGGTCCTCGAGTGCTGGACGACGCTCGCCGCCCTGGCCGGAAGCACGAGCCGGCTTCGCCTCATGACGTTCGTGCTCAACGTGATGAACCGTCCGCCCTCGGTCGTCGCCCGGATGGCGGCCACGCTCCAGGAGGCAAGCGGCGGACGCCTCGTCCTCGGCATCGGCATCGGCGGCCATCCAGCCGAGCATTCCGCCTACGGGATCCCGTTCCCGGACACGCCCGAGCGCGTTGCCCGGCTCGAGGAGGCGGTGGCCGTCCTCCGCGCGCTGTGGACCGGCGGGCCGGTGACGCGCGCGTCGCCCTTCTATGCCCTCGCCGAGGCATACGCCTTCCCGGTCCCGGAGCCGGCCCCGCCGATCATCGTGGGCGGCGAATCCCCGGCCGGTGCCGCGCTCGCCGGACGGATCGGCGACGGCTGGACGGTGCCTGGGGCCGCGCTCGAGGAGCTCCTGCCGATCTACGCCGACGCGCTTGCCGCCGGCGGGCGCGACCGGTCCACGGCGACGATCCTCGCTGCGTTCGACCTGGGGAAGAACGAGACCCTCGCGGGAAGCCCATGGGTCGAGGACCCCGCGGGCACCGCTGCGCACTGGCGGGGCGCAGGTGCCGACGGCGCCGTCGTCGGCGTCAGGACGACCGACGACGTGGACCTGCTGGTAGATGCCGCGGTGCGCAGATGACGCTCACCCACGGCTGCGTGCGCTGCGGCGCGGCGATCCCGCTCGCGGACGCGCTGTGCGCGGCCTGCAACCCGGCCGGGCTCGAGCAGCCGGCCGCCTCGCAGGCGCACGGCACGGTCTTCGCCGGGATCGCGGTGGCGGTCGTCGCAATGCTCGTCGCGGCCACCATCTTCGTGGGCGGCGTCGGCCCGTTCGACGGGCAGCTGATCGGGGCGGCGCCGGGCGACGGGGGGGTCGTCCTGACCCTCGCGGTCGCCAACCGCGGTCGCCGTGACGGCCAGGCAACCTGCCGCGTATGGGACCCGGCTTACCTCGGCAACCCGCCGCTCGAGACGTTCGTTCGGACCTCCTCGATCCCGGCCGGGGGGTCGCTCACGTTCAGCCAGCGCGTGGTCGACCTTGGGACCGAGGCGCGGCCATTCGCCGTGGACTGCTCCCGGTGAAGGCCGGGGTGCAGCCCGGCGCTGCCGCCCACGAGGCCGGCGGCGGACACGGCACCGGCCGCTGGGCCTCGGAGCTCGCCGTCGCGATCGAGCTCGTGGAGGTGGCCGGCCGTCTCGTCGCCTCCCGGTACGAGGACAGCGGACCCGTCACGTACAAGGGCGCCCACGACATCGTGACGGAGGTGGATCACGCGGCCGAGGCGCTCATCCGCGCCGGGCTGGCGAAGCGTTTCCCGGATGACTCGTTCTTCGGAGAGGAATCCGGCCGCGATGCGACTATCGCCGCGCGCGTCTGGGTCTGCGACCCGGTCGACGGCACGATCAACTTCGCGAACGGCCTGCCGTTCTTCTGCGTCTCGCTGGCCCTCGTGGCCGACGGCCGGCCGGTGGTCGGTGCCGTCCACGATCCGCTCCGCGGGGAGACGTTCGCGGCCGCGGCCGACGGGCCGGCGACGCTCGACGGTCTCGCGGTCCGCGCCTCCTCCAAGGAGCGACTCTCCGATTTCGTGGTGGCGCTCAACATCGGCGGCCGCGCGCCGGGGCGGCGGCTGGCCCGCGTGCGCCGGGAGATCCGGGTCTCGCGGACGATGGGCTCGGCCGCCCTCTCGCTCTCGTGCGTCGCGAATGGCCGCTTCGACGCCTTCTGCCAGAACGTCGGGCTCTCGGCCTGGGACGTCGCCGCGGCCGGCCTGATCGCCGAGCGGGCGGGCGCGGTCGTCACGGACCTCGACGGCGGGCCATGGTTCGACCTCGCGGCACCCACGCGCAGCATGGGCGTTCTCGCCGCACCCGCTCCCCACCACGCCCGCCTGCTGGCGCTGCTCCGCGAGGCGTAGCGCCAGCGACGGCCGGAGACTCAGGCGGCCGGCCGCCAGCGGTGCGGTCGCCCGGCAAGGCCGGGCAGCCCCAGGCGGGCGCACAGCGCGGGCCAGGCCTCCGGGTCCGCGCCATCCCAGCGCAGCGCGCCGGGCCCGGGCGTGTCGAGCGGAACGTCCGTCCGGAGCGTGGCGAGATCGCGGAAGAGGAGGGCGTCCGGCCAGCGGTCCCGGAGCGTCGCCGCCATGCGCTCTGCTCCACGGACCGAGGAAGGCCACGTCGCGACGGCCGCATCCCGGATCCCCTCGAGCGTCCCGAACGCGGTGAGGAGCGCGGATGCGCCCTTCGACCCGAACCCGGCGATCCCGGGAAACCCGTCGGCCGCGTCGCCGACCAGCGCCAGGTAGTCGGGAATCGCCGCCGGAGGCACGCCCCACTTGGCCACGACAGCGGCCTCGTCGTATGTGATGTCGCGCCGGCGATCCCGGAGGACGACCCGGCCGTCGCGGACCACCTGTGCCAGGTCCTTGTCGGGCGTGCAGACGAGGATCCGGCTCACCCCCGGCGCGTCCGCCCAACGCACCGCGGCCGTGGCGAGCGCGTCGTCGGCCTCCCACTCGACCATCGGCCAGAGCACGAACCCGAGCGCCGTGATCGCCTCCTCCGCGATCGGGAACTGGGCGAGCAGCTCCGGCGGCATGCCCGCCTCGCTCTTGTAGCCCGGCCAGCGGTCGTTGCGGAACGAGCGGATCACGCGGTCGTGCGCGCAGCCGACGTGCGTGGCGCCCTCGTCGCGCACGAGCGCGAGCAGCGTCCCCGCGAGTCCGGCGACGGCCGTCAGCGGCATCCCGTCGCGGCCGCGGACCGGCGGGCGCGGGGCATGGTGGGCGCGGAACAGCTCATACGTCGCGTCCACGAGGTGGAGCTCCATCGGCAGACCTCTGGCGGGGCGGGGTGATCGCGCCGTTGGCGCGATGCCCGGTCAGCCCGCGTCGGCTCCCGAGCCGCCGATCGCCTCGGCGTGGCGCGCCTCGACCATCTCCTTGAGCCGCTCGAGGTCCGCCTGGAAGATCGCGCCGAGGATCGGCTTCTGGACCAGCTGGCCGAGGTTCGGGAAGGCCGGCGGCACGAGCCGCTCGTCCCAGCGCACGAGCGTGCGGCGCGCATCGAGCGCCTCCAGCCGGATCCGGCCGGACCCGGCGAAGACCCCGACGTGCCGGATCCCGAAGGCGACCGGCGGCTCGTACAGGTCGATCTCGACCGGATCCACGACGCCGACCAGGAAGATCCGCACGTCCGCCTCGCCGCGCGTCCCGACTCCCACCGGGCCGGGGGTGAGGACGCGCACCGACTTCATCTCGAGCATCCAGAGCGGCTGACGCTCGATGTCGGACACCGCCTCCCAGACGGCCTCGATCGGTGCGTCGATCGCGATCACCATCTTCATCGTCGGATCGGGCCCGTCGCCCGCGGCGATCAGCGAACCGAGCCAGCGTTCGGCCGTCACCGCCGCGCCCACGCCGGCGACGGCGAGGAACGCCACAGTCCGCAGGCGGGTCATGGCGCGGCCTCGGCGGGAGCAGTTTCGGTCGCGACCGGCTTGCCGGCGGCCGAGTCCACGGGCGTGACGGCGGCCGAGTCCACGGGCGCGCCGGCGGCCACCTCCGTCGGGATGACCAGCTCGACGCCGGCGGCGACCATTTCGGCAAGGGCCGCGGCCCCGTCGCCTGCAACGAGTTCAACCGCACGGATGCCCTCGAGGAGCACGCGAGTCGGATAGCCGAGCCCGCGCGCGTCGAGCGCCGTTGCACGGACGCAGTAGTCGGTCGCAAGCCCGCAGACGACCACGCGGCTGATGCCGCGCGCCTCCAGGAGCCCGGCGAGCTCGGTCGGCACCACGCGGCCGCCGGCGGGCTCGCGCATCGTGAAGCCCGAGTAGCCGTCTTCCCCGTTTGCGCCCTTCTGCACGGACGGACCGGCATCCATCGTGAGGTCCGGGTGGAACGCTGCGCCCCACGTGCCCGCCACGCAATGGACCGGCCACGGACCGCCATCCGTGATGAAGTGCGGGGTGGACGGCGGGTGCCAGTCCTGCGTGTACGCGACGAACGCGCCGCCCTGCAGCGCCGCGGCGATCTGCTCGTCGAGGTACGGGATGATCGCGTCCCCGCCGGCGACGCTCAGGCTGCCGGCTGGGTCCGCGAAGTCGTTCTGGACGTCCACGACGATGAGCGCGGTCGTCGCGTCGTAGTCCGGCTGCATGCTTCGACTCTACCCCAGCGGTCGGGCGGGCGTCCGACCGCGGGATGGGCTACGCTCCGGTCAATGCCGACCCGCTTCCGTTCGGAGCTCAGCGCGGCGCGCGCGACCGCCCGCCCGCAGCCCGGCGCAGCCTGACCCGCGTCTCACGCCAGGAGTGCCCGTCATGTACTCGGACGAGTTCAAGCACCAGCTCCCGGACGTCGATCCGGACGAAACCCGGGACTGGATCGCGTCGTTCGACGACCTCGTGGACCAGGAGGGCGCCGATCGCGCCCGCTTCGTCATGTACAAGCTCCTGAAGCGAGCCCGACAGCGCCACGTCGGGCTGCCGCCGCTGACCCAGACCCGCTACATCAACACGATCAGCCCGGAGCAGGAGCCCTACTTCCCGGGAGACGAGGCGATCGAGCGACGCATCCGGCGGCTCGTCCGCTGGAACGCGGTCGCGATGGTTCTGCGGGCCAACAGCACCTCGCCCGGGATCGGCGGCCACCTGTCCACGTACGCCAGCTCGGCGAGCCTCTACGAGGTCGCCTTCAACTGGTTCTTCCGGGGCAAGGACGACGGGTCCGGCGACCAGATCTTCTACCAGGGGCACGCGGCGCCGGGAATGTACGCACGGGCATTCCTCGAAGGCCGCCTCAGCGCCGACCAGCTCGACCATTTCCGGCGCGAGGTGCGGCCCGGCGAAGGCCTCTCGTCCTACCCGCATCCGCGCCTGATGCCCGACTTCTGGGAGTTCCCGACCGTCAGCATGGGCCTCGGCCCGATCGCGGCGATCTATCAGGCGCGCTTCAACCGATACCTGCAGGACCGCGGCATCGCGGACACCAGCGCTTCGCGCGTCTGGGCGTTCCTCGGTGACGGGGAGATGGACGAGCCGGAGGCCCTGGGCGCGCTGTGGGTCGCCGGCCGCGAGCGGCTCGACAACCTGACCTTCGTCGTGAACTGCAACCTCCAGCGCCTCGACGGCCCGGTCCGCGGCAACGGGAAGATCATCCAGGAGCTCGAGGGGATCTTCCGTGGCGCCGGCTGGAACGTGGTCAAGGTGATCTGG
Organism: Candidatus Limnocylindrales bacterium; assembly: GCA_038214375.1. Taxonomy (GTDB): domain Bacteria; phylum Chloroflexota; class Limnocylindria; order Limnocylindrales; family CSP1-4; genus CTSoil-043. Next base: position 10,724 of record JBBQRX010000021.1, on the reverse strand, counting down.
GGCCGGGAATGGGACGAGCTGCTGGCCCGCGACACGGACGGCGTCCTCGTCAACAAGATGAACGAGATCGTTGACGGCGAGTTCCAGAAGTACTCGGTGGCCGGCGGCGCGTACATCCGCGAGCACTTCTTCGGGCCGGATCCGCGCCTCGGGAAGCTGGTGGAGCACCTCTCCGACGACGACCTGACACGTCTTCGCCGGGGCGGCCACGACTACCGCAAGCTCTACGCGGCGTACAAGCTGGCGACGGAGTTCCAGGGCGCGCCGACCGTGATCCTGGCCAAGACGATCAAGGGCTGGACGCTCGGCTCGAGCGTCGAAGGGCGCAACATCACCCACCAGGCCAAGAAGCTGTCGGAGGCCGAGCTTCGGATCTTCCGCGATCGGCTGGAGCTCCCGATCCCCGACGAGCAGCTCGCCGAAGCCCCGTACTACCACCCGGGCCCCGAGTCCGAGGAGATGCGCTACCTGCTCGAGCGGAGGCGCGCCCTCGGTGGCGGGCTCCCGAAGCGGATCGTGCGGAGCCGGCCGTTGCCCGCCCCGGTGCCGGAGACCGACCGCGAGTTTGCGGCCGGCTCGACGACCGCCGTCAGCACCACCATGGTCTTTGCCAAGCTCCTGCGGAACCTGATGCGCGACCCGGGCTTCGGCAAGCGGGTGGTCCCGATCATCCCCGACGAGGCGCGCACGTTCGGCATGGACCCGCTCTTCAAGGAGGTCGGGATCTACGCCAGCGGGGGCCAGCAGTACGAGCCGGTCGACTCGGAGCTGATCCTCTCGTACCGCGAGGCGAAGGACGGCCAGGTGCTGGAGGAGGGGATCACCGAGGCAGGCTCGATGGCGTCGCTCCAGGCCGCTGCCACGTCCTACGCGACCCACGGCGAGCCGATGCTGCCCTTCTACATCTTCTACTCGATGTTCGGGTTCCAGAGGACCGGCGACCAGGCCTGGGCGCTCGCCGACGCGCGCGGCCGTGGCTTCATGCTGGGCGCCACGGCCGGGCGGACCAGCCTGAACGGCGAGGGCCTCCAGCACGAGGATGGGCATAGCCAGCTCCTCGCGTCCACGGTCCCGAGCATTCGTGCCTACGACCCGGCCTACGCGTACGAGCTTGCGGTGATCATCCGCGACGGGATCGAGCGGATGTACGGGCAGGGCGACGACGTCTACTACTACGTCACGCTCTACAACGAGAACTACCCGATGCCGCCCGCCCCGGACGGTGTCACCGACGCGATCGTGCGCGGGATCTACCGGCTCCTCGCGGCGCCCGACATCGAGGGCGGCGCGAAGGGGCGAGTCCGGCTGGTTGGCTCGGGCGCGATCCTCCAGCAGGCGGTCGCCGCCCGGACGCTCCTCGCGGAGCGCTTCGGGATTGCCGCCGAGGTATACAGCGCGACGTCCTGGCAGCAGCTCCGCGTGGACGCGCTCGAGGCCGAGCGCTGGAACCGGCTCCATCCGACCGAGGCGCCGCGGGTCCCGTACGTGTCGCAGGTGCTTGGACCCGACGGCGGGCCCGTCGTGCTCGTGTCGGACTGGCTGAAGGCGCTGCCGGACCTGCTGGGCCGCTGGCTCCCGGCCGGGTACGTCTCGCTCGGGACCGAGGGCTTCGGCCGAAGCGACACTCGCGAGGCGCTTCGGGCGCTCTTCGAGATCGACGCCCCGAGCGTCGCGCTCGCAGCGATGACGGCGCTGTCGCGGCACGGTGAGCTCCCGGCGGCCGACGTCGCCGCCGCGATCGCGGCCCTGGGCATCGACCCGGAGAAGATGGACCCGCTCGCGTACTGATCGCGGAACCGCGCGCCGGTCGCGTGCGTCAGGGGTCCGGACCCGCCGCCTGCCACCCTGGCAGCCCGCCCGAAGGAGCCCTCGAAATGCCATCGCTCACCGGTTCCACCGCCCGGCCTCGCCTCGGCTGGCTCGCAGCCGGCGCGTTCGCCGGTCTCGCCCTCGCCGTCGCATTCGGTCCCGCGCTCACGATGCGGCCCGCACGGGCCATCGACGGCACGACCACGCCGGAGCACACGATCAGCGTGAGCGGCATCGGGCGCGTCACCACGGCGCCGGACGTGGCCGACGTCCGGGTCGGCGTGATGATCACCCGGCCAAAGGTCCGCGATGCCCAGGCTGCCGCCGCGACGGCGATGACGGACGTGATTGCCGCGCTCAAGAAGGCCGGCATTGCCGACAAGGACATCCAGACGACGTCGCTCTCGCTCCAGCCGGTCTACGACTACTCGACCAACGGCAATACGCCGAGGCTCACCGGCTACCAGATCGTCAATGCGGTCCAGGCGACCGTACGAAAGCTCGACACGATCTCCGACGTCATCGACGGCGCCCTCTCGGCCGGCGCCACCACGCTCGACGGCATCACGTTCCGTGTCGACGACCCGGCAGGGGCCGCGGCGCAGGCCCGCGAAGCCGCAATGAAGGACGCCCGCGCCAGGGCCGATGCGCTCGCGAAGGCTGCCGGTGTCTCGATCACCGGTGTCTCGTCGATCAGCGAGCAGGCCGGGTCGGTGTCGGTCCCGATGCCGTACCTCCAGGCAGGCGGGGCGAAGGACTCGGTTGCCGCGTCCACGCCGGTCCAGGTCGGCACCAACGAGGTCGACGTCTCGGTCAGCGTCGTGTACCTCATCGACTGACGCTCGGGGACGTCGCTATCCTGCGGAGAGTGACACTCCCCGCAGGTCTCCCCGTCTTCGTCGTGGACGCCTTTGCCGAGGCGCCGTTCCGGGGCAACCCGGCCGGCGTCGTCCTCCTCGACGGACCGCGTGATGATTCCTGGCGCCAGGCGGTCGCAGCGGAGCTGCGGCACTCCGAGACGGCCTTCCTGGAGCCCGCGGGGCCGGGCGCGTGGACGCTCCGCTGGTTCACGCCGACGGTGGAAGTGGACCTGTGCGGCCATGCGACTCTCGCCAGCGCTCACGTGCTCTGGGGGAGTGGCCGGCTGGCGCACGCAGCGCCGGCGCGCTTCCTGACACGCAGCGGTGCACTCTCGGCCATGCGCCTCGCGGACGGGCGGATCGAGCTGGACCTCCCGGTCGACCCCGTCCGGTCGATCGAGCCGCCGGTCGGGCTGGCAGCGGCGATCGGCGCCGAGCCCGTCTTCGTCGGGAGCGGCAGGACCAACCTGCTCGTGGAAGTCGCGACGGCCGCGGACGTTCGCGGGCTCGCGCCCGACCAGGCCTGGCTGCTGTCCCTCCCTGACGGGCTCATCGTGACGGCCCGTTCCGATGTCCCGGGCGCGGCGATCGTCTCCCGCTACTTCTGTCCGGCCGACGGCATCCCCGAGGACCCCGCGACCGGATCGGCGCACTGTGCCCTGGCGGCGCACTGGGCGCCGCGCATCGGGACGATGTTCCGGGCGTTGCAGCTCTCCGAGCGTGGCGGCGTCCTGGACATCACCCTCCGCGGCGACCGCGTCGGCGTGGCAGGCCGTGCCGTCAGCCGCATCGAGGGAACGCTCCGAAGCTGATCGGCCCTCGCGGGGGGTTCGGCCCCCGTGCCGTCGGCCTGTTCCGTCCCGGCGCTGGGGGAGTCACCGGGAATCCTACGGGGCAGTCACCAGCCGCGAGATCGTGCCGCCCTGGACGTCAGCAATGTACAGCTCGCCGGCATCGTCCTCCCCGAACGAGGCGATGCTCGCGCCCGTGCTCGCGAGGACCCGCGGCTTCGGGACCGCAGCCGCCGCCTCGAGCCCCCAGATGAGTCCGGAGCAGGAGTCCGCGTAGAGATAGGTGCCGGTGAGCGCCGGGATTGTCGAGCCGCGATAGACGAAACCGCCGGTGACGGCGCAACCCTGGCCGTGGTCGTACTCGGCGACGGGGAGCGTGAGGCCGTCGCTGGCGCAACCGTCGGCGGGCGAATAGCAGCGGCGGCCCTCCATCACGTTCCAGCCGAAGTTGCGGCCGCCGGCGTCCCCGGCCCGGACGCGGTCCACCTCCTCCCAGCGGTCCTGCCCGACGTCGCCGATCCAGAGATCGCCGGTTGCCCGGTCGAACGAGAAGCGCCACGGGTTCCGCAGGCCGAGGGCCCAGATCTCGCCGCGCGCGTCAGCCCGGCCCGTGAACGGGTTGTCGCCCGGCACGGAGTACGGCACGTCGCCGGCCGCCCGCGGGTCGATTCGCAGCAGCTTGCCGAGCAGCGTCTTCCGGCTCTGGCCGTTCCCCAGCGGGTCGCCGCCCGAGCCCCCGTCGCCCGTCCCGATCCAGAGCGTGCCGTCGGGGCGGGCGATGATCCCGCCGCCGTTGTGGTTCGCGTACGGCTGGGCGATGAGCAGGATCACCCGCTCAGACGCCGGATCGGCGACATCCGCGGCCGGATTCGGCGCCCGGAGCTCCGCCACGAACGTGTTCCCGTCGGTGTCGGTGGCGTCCACGTAGAAGCGCCCATCCCGCGGGAACGTCGGCGCGAAGGCGAGCCCCAGCAGCCCGCGCTCGCCGCCCGACGAGACCCGATCCCGGAGGTCGAGGTACGGACGGCCCAGGAGCCGTCCGTCCCGGATCACGCGGATCGTGCCCGCCTGCTCCAGCACGAAGAGGCGTCCGCTGCCGTCGCCCGCGCCGCCGACCCAGAGTGGACGTTGGAGGCCGGACACGACGCCCGCGAGCGCGAGCGACGGCGGATCCCAGGATGCGGCTGCCGTCACCGAGGGCCCGGCCGGGGACGCGGACGCGGGCGGCGATGCGCGCGAGCCTGCCGGCGCGGACGCCGGGGACGCGCTGGCGCTCCCCGGCGCGCCGGACGCCTCCGCCGCGGTCGGGGGCACCGGCGTGCCGGTTTGGCCGGGACCGGCGCACGAAGCGAGCAGCGCTCCCGAGACGAGCGCGGCGCCCAGGATGCGCAACGGCCCGTTCACGACCCGGCACCCGTGCCGGGATCCCTGCCGGGGGCGTAGCCGGGAAGCCTCGCCGCGAGCGAGATCGCGTACGCCGGCGTCTCGCCGCGGGCGTCGTGGCGGAAGAAGACGTAGGCATCGCGTCCATCGGCGAGGAATGGCTCCAGGCGCGCCGCCCACGCGTCCAGGTCGGCCGTGCCGTACTGCTCGCGACGGAGCCGGAGGTAGACGAAGGGCCCGGTCACGGTGAGCGGTGGGTTCGGCGCGTCGTCGGTCTCGGTGCACACGACCACGGCGCCATGCTCCCCGGCAATCGCGAACACCTCGTCCATGTGCCAGTCCAGGCCCTGGAGCTCCAGTGCAAGCGGGATCGCCCGCGGCCACGCGGCAACGAGCGCGGCAAGGCGCGCGTCGTCACGCGGCCGATCCGCGGGGATGCGCAGGAGAGCGGTGCCGAGCCGCGAGCCGAACGCGGCCAGCGGCGCGGTCAGCCACGCGAGCGTCTCGGCGGGGTCGCCCGCGTACGAGCGAAGCACGCCGGCCCGCAGCAGCTTGACACTGAAGCGGAATGCCGGCGGCGTGCGGGCGGCCCACGCGGCCGCCTGGTCGGCCGTCGGCTGACGGTAATAGGTCGTGCTGAGCTCCACCGCGTCGAGGCGGGCGGCATAGGCCGGAAGGAGCGCATCGCCGCGCGTTCCCGCGGGATAGAAGGCCGGCGCCCAGGCCGGGTACGCAAAGCCGCTCGTCCCCACCCGAAGCGTGCCGCCGCTCACGAAAGCCGCAGGGATGGGAACCCGTCAGGCCTGGGGCGTGGCGGAGGCTGCCGCCGCCACGCTCCCGGTGCCCCGGGATCGGAGTCCCTGGACGACCGTCTCGAGCGCGCGAATGAGCGCCTCGCGATCATCGTCGGGAATCTGGGCGAGGAAGTGCGCCTCGACCCCACGCAGGTGGACCGGCGACGCCTCGCGAAGTCGGTCGAGGCCGGCGTCCGTGAGCGTGGCCCACGAGACCCGCGCGTCGTCCTTGCACGCGGCGCGGACCACGAGCCCGGTCGCCTCCAGCCGGTCGACCAGCCGCGACACGCCGCTGCGGGAGAGGACGACCCGCTCGGCGAGCTCGCTCATCCGGAGTCGCCGATCGTCGGCAAGGGCGAGCTGGACGAGCGCGTCGTACTCGGCGAGGCCCAGGTCGCGCTCCGCGTGGAGCTCCGCCTCGAGGCGGCGGGTCACCGCGGCGTGCGCGCGGAGGAACGCGATCCACGCCCGGAGGCGCGGGTCGTCGGCACGCGGAACCGCCATCTCGGCGAGCGGACGGACGGAGGCCTCGGTCATTGCGGGATCCTACGCGGTCGGAGCGGATCGGGGAACCCCGATCCAGGGTGTTCGTCTTGTAACGAAGACAGTGGTTGCATACGCAACTATGACGTGGTATTGTTGCGTAGTCAACTAGCAGAGGCCCGGACGCGAAATGCAGCCCGGCCACAGGGAAGCAGAGACACCGAACATGAACACCTGGCAGCTCGACTCAGCGCATACGACCGTCAGCTTCACCGCGAAGCACATGATGATCACCAGGACCCGGGGCATCTTCAATGGCGTCACCGGCACGATCGACTTCGACGAGGCGAACCCGACGGCGTCCTCGGTCAGCGTCGTGATCCCGGCTGCGACCATCGAAACCGGCATGGAGCCGCGCGACAACCACCTGCGCTCTGCCGATTTCCTCGACGCGGAGAGCTTCCCGACCCTGACGTTCAAGAGCACGTCGATCGCGCAGAAGGGCGACCGCTGGGCGATCACCGGCGACCTGTCGATTCGCGGCGTCACGCGCCCCGTCGTCCTCGACACGGAGAACCTCGGCATCGTCACCGCGATGGACGGCCGCCGCCACGCCGGCTTCGAGGCCGTCACGAAGATCAAGCGCTCCGACTGGGGCCTCACCTGGAACGTCGGTCTCGAGGCCGGCGGCTGGCTCGTCTCGGACGACGTGACGATCGAGCTCGACGTCGCGGCCGACGAGCTGGCGCCGGTCACTGCCGAGCCCGCGCTCGCGGGCGCCTCCGCCTGACCCGCCTCCCATCGCTTCGCAGCCGGCGACGCGCCGACCGATCCCGGTCGGCGCGTTTCCGTGTCTTCGTCCCGGCGCGGGGCGAGTCGGGCCGCCGTCAGGGCGCGGGCAGGAGCGCGGCGCTCGTGCAGTCCGCCGCCGTCACCGGCTTCGCGAGCAGCTTGTCGGGCAGTCCGGCCATGAACGCGACCGAGCGCTCCCAGAGCGTCGGGTCCACCGCGCCTGTGCCGTTTGCCCTGGTGTAGTCGCTCTCCCAGAGAGCGGTCGTCGCCTGCAGCACGGCGAGCTGGGCGGGCAGGTCGGTCGCGAGCTCCGGGATCCGCGCGACCGCCGCGTCGACGCCCTTCTGCGGGTCGGCTTCGATGTCGCGCATCGCGCGCCGTGTGGCCGCGACGAAGGTCATGAGCGCATCCTTCTTCGGCCCGGTCAGCGCGGCCGCCCCGACGATCAGGCCCGGCCCGGGCAGCTGGCTCTCCGGCGGCAGCGCGAGCACGCTCGCCTTCTCGCCGCCGAGCTCCAGCCGGACCGGTTCGTTGTTGGCGAAGCCCGTGGCCGCGTCCACGGCCCCCTTCTCGAGCGCCGCGAGCTGGCCGAAGTCGGGAAAGAGCACCAGCGACAGGTCGGCCGTCCTGAGCCCGGACCCGGCGAGCAGCGCCTGGAGCTGGATCCAGCTCGACCCGAACTTGCCCGGGACGCCGAGCTTGCGGCCCTTGAGGGCGGCGACCGTCGTGATCCCGCTGGCCGCCTTCGAGAAGACGACGTTGGGGAACTGGGCGAAGACCGTGAAGACGTAGCGGATCGGGATCCCCTGGCTGACGGCCGGTATCACGCTCGTGCCGTCGGAGATGCCGATGTCCACGGCGCCCTGTCCCACCAGCGTCACGAGCTCCGGGTCGATCCTGTTCTGGAACTCGACCTGGAGGCCCGCGTCGCGGTAGTAGCCCGCCTGGTCCGCGAGGTAGAACTGGGCGAACTGGACGTTCGGGATGTAGCCCAGGCCGACCACGAGCTTGACGGGCGCCGCCGGGGTGGGGGAGGACGCCGAGGACGCCGAAGGACCGCCGCTGCACGCGGTCACGACGAGAGCCAGGGCTCCCAGCAGCGCGCCTGCTGCATGAAGCGGGGTCTGTCTGGCCGGCATCCTGGTCCTCCGTGAACAGCGGGGCCCGGGGCGCGGCACGCTCTGGACCGCGGGCGGATGGGCGCTCGCGGCCTGCCTTCTCTCATCCGGACTCTGACCGTCGGCTCCCGCCGGGCGACGCTTCCGCCGCCCCGGGATCTGCGTCACGGCTGCTGCCGGGCCGCTCGTGGGCTCGCCCGACGGCGGTCGCCGGGCCGGACCACCGGTCGGGAATTGCACCCTGCCCCGAAGGCTTCGGAAGCGTAGCACGGGCGCGGCCGCGTCTCGGCGGCCCGGTTTGCCACCGCGCATCGTCGGGCCGACATCCGCGGCGCGGACCCTCGCGCGTCAGGCCGCCGGGATCGCGTAGCGCCGTTCCACCAGCAGGACGGCGGTGTAGAGCGCGACACCGATCAGGGCGATCGTGAGCAGCGCCGCGAAGAGGAGCGGGATGTCGAAGAGGCTCCCGCGCGCGAGATTGATGAGCACGCCCAGGCCCGTTTCGCCGCCCGTCCACTCGGCCACGATCGCGCCGACGACGGCGAGCGTGACCCCGATCCGGAGCCCGCCCAGGATGCCGGGCAGCGCCGCCGGAAGCTCGACCATCCGGAGTCGCTGGCCGCGTGTGACCCGGTAGCTGCGGGCCATCTCCAGGAGCCGCCGGTCCACCCCCTGGACGGCCACGAGCGTGCTGATGGCCACCGGGAAGAAGACGATCAACGCAACGACGACCGAATGCGCGAACAGTCCGCTGCCGAACCAGAGCGAGATCAGCGGGGCGAGCGCGAGAATGGGCACCGCCTGGGCGGCCACGAGGTAGGGCGAGAGGACCCGGTTGGCGAGCCGTGAGCGCGCCAGGACGTAGCCGACCAGCATCCCCGCCAGCGTGCCGCCGACGAAGCCGAACCCGATCTCGGCCAGCGTGGTGGCCACGTGGGGCGTCATCGTGCCGTCCGTCCACGCCTCGAGGAACCGCCGGCCGACCACCACCGGGCCCGGGAGGATGAACGCCTGGTAGTCGCCGACCACGACGAGGAGCTGCCAGCCGGCGAGGAATGCCGCGAACGCAACCAGCGGCGGCACGACTCGGTCGCGGGGGATCACGAGATCGCCTGCTCGGGCTGCGGGTGGGCCGGGACGTCGCCGGTCGCGACGGCGAACGCGTCGTCGGTCGCGCCCTCGAGATGCGCCCGGATCTCCGCGGCGGTGCGCGTGACTGCGGCCGCGTCGAGGTCGCCGGGCCGGCGAGGACGCGGCAGGTCCACGGTCACGTCGGCGACCACCTGGGCAGGCCGCGGTGAGAGGACCAGGACGCGATCTGCGAGGAAGACCGCCTCCGCGATCGAATGCGTGACGAGGACGATCGTCGCCCCGATCCGATCCCACAGGCGGAGGAGCTCGACGTTGAAGCGCTCCCGGGTGAGCGCGTCGAGCGCGCTGAAGGGCTCGTCGAGGAGGAGGACAGCGGGCTCGAGGGCGAGCGCGCGGGCGATCGCGACACGCTGGCGCATGCCGCCCGACAGCTCGGCCGGTCGAGCGCGGCCCCAATCCCGCAACCCGACGAGGCCAAGGAGGTCCGTCACCCGGCGCTCGCGCGTGGCGCGGTCGCGCCCCGCGACCTCGAGCGGAAACGCGACGTTCGCGAACGCCGAGCGCCATGGGAGGAGGCGCGGCTCCTGGAAGACGAGGCCGACCCGCGAATCCGGACCGGTCACGGGCCGCCCCTCGACCTCGACCGTGCCCGTCCTAGGGGGAAGAAGGCCGGCGATCACCCGGAGGAGCGTGCTCTTGCCGCAGCCGTTCGGGCCGACCAGCGCAACGATCGAACGCGGCGCGATCTCCAGGTCCAGGCCGCCGATGACCTCGGTCTGGCGGCCGCCCACCCGGAAGCCGAACCGGACGTCGTCCAGGCAGATGGCCGGCACCGCCCCAGGGTTCGTGCCGGGGACGGGGTCGCGGAGTGCGCGGCCGGGCTCGGCGGACACGATCACCTCTGGGGAGCGGGCGCGGGGCGAGATGGCTCCCGCGGGAACGTCCCGGAGTCTACAGCGCCGATCGAGGGCATGGCGCCGGCCGCCGGGCACGAAGTAGCCCAAAGGGACCGTCGGATCGGCCGTCCATCGCGACCCCTTGCGGAGCGCGGCCCCCTTGCGGGAGCACCGGCGCGCCTTGCGGCTCGCCGTCCGTCCTTGCGGACGGGGTACCCGTCATCGTTGCCGACGACGAGTCAGCCGGTGGATCGCCTGCCTCCCTTGCGGGAGAGACGGCTCCCCTTGCGGAGAGCCCGGCTCACCTTGCAGTGAGCCCGGCCACCTTGCGGCGGTCCAGCGATCCGAATTCCTCGGCCCCTTCGGGCTGACCAGATGATCGCCCGCCGGTGCCCGTCCGCGCAAGGGACCTGTCCACGAGATTCCCGGGCTCGCGGGCACTTATCCACGAGCCGTCCACGACGGTTGTCCACGCCGCCTTCGATGACGGACATCGGCGAGCGATGCGTATCGGGCGATGCACGCGGCCTTGGAACCGCGGCCGGCTCGCCGTCGCTGACCCCCGCCTCCGACTTCCTCCGCTGGCTCGCCGAGCGTGCACAGATTGCGCACTGCGACCGGCGGCGGCCCACCAGACGTCAGGCCTGCGTCACCGGACATACGAGGCGACCGGCGAACCGCGGTTGCGGTCACGGGGTGCACGGGA
>JBBQRX010000020.1:0-51353 GCA_038214375.1 Candidatus Limnocylindrales bacterium | reverse complement strand
GTAGGCGACCCCCTGGGCCGCGAGCGTGAGGCTGACCGACGCGCCCGGCGCCCCGCTCGCGGCAGGCGCCCCGCTCGCGCCCGGCGCTCCGCTCGCGCCCGGCGAGGCTGCGGGGCCGCCGGCGGACGGGGCCGCCGATGCGGCCGGGGAGGGTGCGGGGGGCGGTGTCAGCTCCTCCTGGATCCACGCCAGGTAGTCGGCCTTCGATTCCACCTGCACCTGGAACTCCATGAGCTGGTGGAAGAGGCCGCAGAACTGGGTGCACTGGCCCCGGTAGATCCCGATCCGATCTGCGGTGAACTGGATGACCTGGTCCTTGCGCGGGGAGATGTCGCGCTGATAGAGGAAGGCCGGCACGTAGAACGAGTGGATCACGTCGATCGAGTGCATCTGGAGCTCGACCGTCTCGTTGAGCGGGACGTGCATCGTCGGCGGGGTCCAGCTCGCGCGATCGCCGCCGGCGGGCGGCGTCCCGATCACCGTCACGCACTTGCCCTTGTTCGCGGCCGCGCCGCAGTCCTCCCATGCCACGCCATCCGGCGCGTAGACGAACTGCCACTGCCACTGGTAGGCGACGACCCCGATGCGGACCGGCGGCGTCGGCGTGTGGGCATCCACCGTATTGAGCGTCTGCCAGGACAGGACGAAGAGCGCGAGGACCAACGCGATCGGGATCGCCGTCCAGATGATCTCCAGCCGATTGTTGCCGTGGATCTGCGGCGGCAGCTCGTCGTCGCCCTTCCTGCGCCGGTAGCGCAGGACCGCGAAGAGGATCAGGCCCTCGACAAGGAGGAAGATCGCCGCGCCGATCACGAACACGATGTCGTAGATGTCCCGGGTCGCCTGGCCCTGGGTCGATGCCGCGTCCGGGGGCACCGCGGTCCGGATGTTGAAGTCGGTGCACGCGGAGAGGAAGATGGCCAGCGCGCCGAGGCCCGCGATCATCCCCGCGCGGCGAGCCCATGTCTTCGCAGTACGACCCATGAATGCGTTCGACCTCGTGCACATGTCGGAGGCGCCCCGCCGGGACGCGCCCGCGGCCTCTTCCTCGCCTCGCTCGGGCTCCGGGGACGGCTGGGTCCCGAGGCGCGGGCATGATACCCGAAGCGTCCGAAAAGATGCGCGAATGCGCACCTGTCATCAATGGTGTTCCCGTCCCCGGGACGAGCGGCGCCCCGCCCGTCGCGATCAGGGCCGGTTCGCGCCACAATCGTTCCCGTGATGAACCCGGAGTCGTGGCCGATGCCCAGTGCCGGGCGTCCCGCCGCGCGCAAGCCTGCGACCGCTGCCGGACGCCCGCAAGGCAGTGGACGGATGCCCGCTGGCCCCGGTCGTCGCCGAGGCCCAGGCCCGAGGGCCCGTCGGTGGCTTTCGGCCGCCCCGGTGGTGCTCGCGCTGCTGGCCGGCGCTCCCGCAGCAGCGGCACATGGTGACAGTATGCCGGCCGCGCCGGACGCGGCCGCCTTCGCGCTCGGGTGGTCGTTCGACCTGACGATCTGGCTGCCGCTCGCCGGGGCGGCCGCCGCCTACCTGTGGGCCGTCCGGCGGATCGACGCGGCCCACCCGGCGAGCCCCGTGCCCTGGGACCGGCCGCTGTTCTTCCTGCTGGGACTCGCGGCGATCGCGGTTGCGCTCCAGTCGGGGATCGAGCGCTACGACACGATCCTGTTCTCCGTCCACATGGTCCAGCACGTGATCCTGATCTTCCTCGCCGCGCCGGCGCTCGTGTTGTCCGCCCCGATCACGCTGGTGCTACGAGCGGCGACGCCGGGCGTCCGGCAGCGATGGGTCCTGCCCGTCCTCCACTCGCGCGCCGTGCGGTTCGTCGGCCACCCGCTCGTCGCCTGGCTGCTCTTCACGGCGGTCATGTGGGGGACGCACTTCTCGCCGCTTTTCGATGCCGCCCTCGAGAACCCGTGGCTGCACGACCTGGAGCACGTCCTCTACCTGGCGAGCGCGGTCCTCTTCTGGTGGCCGATGGTCGGCCGCGACCCGAGCCCGTGGCGGATGGGTCATCCGGCGCGGCTCCTGTTCATGTTCATGCAGATGCCGTTCAACTCGTTCCTGGGCGTGGCGATCCTGTTCTCCGGCATGGTCCTCTATCCGCACTATGCGACGACCGGGCGGCTCTGGGGTCCGACCCCGCTCGAGGACCAGCAGGCGGCCGGCGCGATCATGTGGGGTCTCGGCGATGCGGGGTTCCTGCTCGCGCTGCTCCTCGCGACCGCCGCCTGGATGCGCCACGACGAAGCGGTCACGCGACGGCGGGAGGCGGCGGAGGATGCGCGGGCCGCGGCACGTGGGAGCGTCACCCCCGATGACCGGGCCGCGGCCGGCGAGATGGGGTCGACGGCGTCCGGCTGAACGCTCACCCAACTCAGGTCGGGATCGGCGCCTCGAGATAAACCTGGTAGAGCGCCGGGTCGACGTTGCCGCCCGAGACGATGCCGACCACCGTGCCGCGGACCTGCGCGAGCCCGAGCTCGTCGGCGTGGAAGCGAAGCGCCGCGATCGGGAGGGCTCCGGACGGCTCCACGACGAGGCGGGCCTCCTCGGCCGCCAGGCGTACGCCGGCCGCGATCTCGGCCTCGGAGACCGTGACGATGCCGTCGAGCAGGGCCCGCAGGTGGGCGAACGTGCGGACGCCAAGCGCCTGGGTCCGGGTCCCGTCGGCGATGGTCCGCGACACGTCGGCGGCAGACCATTCGACGATCCTGCCGAGCGCGAGCGACTCGCTGGCGTCGGCGGCCAGCTCGGGCTCGACGCCGATGACGCGCGCGGCCGGGCGAATGGCCTTCACCGCGGCCGCAACACCGCTTGCCAGCCCGCCGCCCCCGATGGGGACGAGGACGAGCGCCAGGTCCTCGAGGTCCTCGGCGATCTCGAGTCCGCACGTCCCCTGGCCGGCGATGATCCGGTCGTCGTCGTAGGGCGGGATGATCGCGAGGCCCCGCTCGACCGCCAGTCGCTCGGCGACCGCCTGCCGCTCGGCGCTCGAATTGCCGACCGTCACCACTTCGGCACCGTCGGCGATGACCCGCCTGCGCTTGATGGCCGGCGCGTTGGCAGGCATGACGACGACTGCGGGGCAGCCCAGCAGACGGGCGCCCCGGGCCACGCCCTGGGCATGGTTCCCGGAGGAGTACGTGATGACGCCGCGCGCTCGTTCGTCCGGGCTGAGGGACGCGATCGCCGTGTACGCCCCGCGCAGCTTGAAGGCGCCGATCGGCTGGAGTGACTCCGCCTTGAGCAGCTGCCGGCGCTCGGGGTCCCCGAGCGCCACGAGCGGCGTCCGCACAGCCACGCCGCGGAGCAGGAGTGCGGCCGCGCGAATGCGGTCGAGGCCGACGAGCGGAGCGTCAAGGCTCATGGCGGCTGACTGCTGGCGCGCGCGCCCTCGGTGACCGGGGACCCGGCTGGGGGAGTCGTCATCGGGCGTGGCTGCCGCACGAGACGCAGGTCGTCGCCCACGGGACCAGCTCATGGCGCTCGACGGGGATCTCCCGACCGCATGTCTCGCAGACCGCGTAGGTCCCCGCGGCGAGGCGCGCCAGGGCGTGGTCCACCGCGTGGTAGCGGCGTTCGGCCTGCTCGCGAAGCGCAAGATCGCGCTGCTGGGCAAAGACGTGCGACGCGGCCGCGGCCTGGGACCCATAGGTCATCTGCCCCGGCGCCTCGATCGCCTCGCCGATCTCGAGCCGCAGGGCGGCGCGCAGCTCCTCGAGGCGGTCTCGGGCAGCGGCGGTCGGGTCGATCGGCGTACTCACGGCGTGCATCCTACGCTCGCCCGGCGCGATGCGCAGGCCTTCGCCTATACTCCCCGGGAGTACCGGGAGCGTGCCCGGCGGGATCCAGGAGGCGGCGTCATGGCGATCGCGATCGACCCGGTCTGCGGGATGGAGGTCGTCATGGAGACGGCCACGCTGACGAGCGAGCACGACGGGACTACGTACTACTTCTGCGGCAAGGGCTGCAAGCTCGATTTCGACGAGGACCCGGACACCTACCTCGACCCGAGCTACAAGCCCGCGGGCATGTAGGCGGAGGGCGCCGTTCCGGGGTCTGATTGGCCCCGGCGGAACACGTCCGGCCCGTCACCTCGTCTGGCCAGGGATCGCGCGTCGGCGCACGCTCGCGCGTCCGGGCTAGGGCTGCGGCGAGCGGGCACGTCTGCGGCGCGCTCGTCAAATCCGTACGCCGGCCGCACGAACGGGACACCGGCGTACATTGGATGCATCATCCGACCGGGCGGACGGTGAGGACAGGCTCGTGGGCGCCGCCTCGAGGCTCGATCGACCCGGAATCGGTCGCGTTCGTGCAAGCCACGTACGATCTTGACGCCTCGAGCGGCCCGCGGCCCCGTCCGCCGGTCGTTTCGTGCGTTTGATGCAGCCGGTTCCGGGTTTGGACCGTGAACGGGGCACGTGACGCTGCTCGAGGTTGCCCGGGGAGAGTCCAGGGGTCTGATTGGCCCCGGCCGCGTCCGATAAGCGCGCGATAAGGGGCACGCGGCAGACTCCGCGGGTGGGGCACGCCCACCGCCGGCCAGGCGGCCATTGCGTGGAGGCGCGTCATGCGCCGTGCACCGGGCGCTCAGGCCCTGTTCCGTTCCGTCCTTCTCGGGCTCATCCTCACCGCGGCCGCCCAGCCCGGCCCGGGCCGTTCCCCGGACCTCGGCAAGCGCTGGGCCGGGGCGCCGCCCGCGACCGCCCACATCGTGACCCCGGACCTCGGCAAGCGCTGGGCCGGCGCGCCGCCCGCGACCGCCCACGTCGTGACGCCGCTCCTCGGGAAGCGCTGGTTCTGATCTCGCCGGTTGGGGGAGACTTCCGATTGTGACGCTCGGCTGCCGTGCGCATCGGGGAGCGCCGGCCGAGACCGCCGTCAGACGCGCCCGCCCGCGCGCCGAAACCGGCGTCAGACGCGCCCGCCCGCCGCGGACCCGTCACGGGTGAGCCGCTGCGCGAGGTAGAGCGGCAGCAGGGAGAGGAGGACCAGGAAGACCGCGACGACGTTGACGATCGGTCGCTGGTTCGGCAGGCGCAGGTTGTTGAGGATCCAGATCGGGAGCGTCTCCTGCGTCCCGGCAGTGAAGGTCGTGACGATGACCGCGTCGAGCCGCCCGGCGTGGAGCCGCGAGCCCCGGGTCGGGGCAGGGTGTGGGTCGCCACGTGTCTCCTCGAGCTGGCGGGCCGAACGCGAAGCGCGAGGGCCCCGCCGGCGCTCCGGCCCGGCCGCAAATCTCCCGGCGATCCTCCCCGCGACCGCCGATCGGAGCGGTACTGTGTGCACCGCCGTTGCGGAGTGTCAAGGATTCCGACCCGCATGACCGGAGCGTCCCGGGCACCGGCACGGGTAGACTCGCCGGCGTGTCGCAGACCGCCCGCCGCCCCGGATTTCGGTCCCTCGTGCTCGCGACCGGGCTTGCTCTCGCCTCTGCGGGATGCGACGTGAGCGCGATCCCTGCCACTCCGCCGATCACGCCGGGCGTCGGCGAGGCGCCCCGGCAGGTGAACGTGATCCTGAAGGACTACCTGTTCGCGCCCGCGATCGTGGACCTCGTGCCGGGTGAGACGATCCGCCTCAACGTGGTCAACGGCGGCCTCGACACGCACGAGCTGGTGATCGGCACGCAGGCGGTCCAGGACGCGTGGGCGGCGGCGGAACGCCCTGCCGCGAACCCGCCACCGGGCGCGACGCCCCTCGTCACGGTGCCGGCGGGCCTCGAGGGGATCCGAATCGTGGTCGGCTCGGGCGAGACGCGCTCGATCACCTGGACCGTGCCGGCCGACGCCGGCAGCCTCCTCCTCGGCTGTCACATCTCGGACCACTTCGAGCGAGGGATGGCCGGCCTGGTCCGCGCCGTCGGGCCGGGCGGGATCCTTCTCGGGCCGGCGTCGGGTGCGCCCAGCCTGCCGTCAGGGCAGACTCCGTCCGCGGCGCCCTGACCGGGGGGACGGTCGCGCTGCGGCTCGAGGTGCTACATTCGCGGTGCGCGAGTTCACCGGCGCCGGTTGCGCCGTCGGCCGGCATGAACGGAACCCAGCAGCCAGCGGAGGAGCAGCCCCAGATGACCTACGTGATCGCCGAGCCGTGCGTCGACGTGATGGACCAGGCGTGCGTGGCAGTCTGCCCCGTCGACTGCATCCATTTCGAGCAGGGCGTCGACCGGACCCTCTACATCGACCCGAACGAGTGCATCGACTGCGGCGCCTGCGAGCCCGAGTGCCCCGTCAACGCGATCTATCCCGAGGAATCGCTGCCGGCAAACTGGGCTGCGTACACCCCGATCAACGCGACGTGGTTCACCGACAAGGCCGCGGCCCGCGCGATGCTCGAGGCGCTGAAGCCCGCCTGACCTCCGCCCGCCGGAGCGCCATGCGCATCGTCTCGCTCCTCCCCGGCGCCACCGAGATCGTCATCGCGCTCGGGCTCGCCGACGACCTGGTCGGGGTCACCGAATCCTGCGCCGGCCTGCCCGAGGCCGCCGGCGTCCGGGTCGTCACGCGCGCGGCCGTGGGTGGTGCTCCGACCGGGCCCGCCCCGGCCCCGTTCGAGGTTGACGACGCCCAGGTCGCCGCGCTGCGTCCCGACCTGATCCTGGCCCCTGGCTGGTGGCGTGCCGACCGGGCGCGGACCGCGTGGGCCCGCGAGGCGACCGATGCCCCGCGCGACGAGCCGACGGTGGTCACGCTCTCCCCGGCGAGCGTCGAGGGGATCCTCCACGCGATCTCCACCGTCGGTGCGATGACCTCGGCGGAGGACGAGGCGCTGGGGCTCGTCGAGATCCTCCGCGAGCGCCTCGCGGACGTGGAGGAGGACGTCGAGCGGCGTCGCGCCGCGGGCCACGTCCCGCCCCGGGTCGTGGCGCTCGAGTGGCTCGACCCGCTCTTCGCGGCCGGCCGCTGGGTTCCCGAGCAGATACGCCGAGCGGGCGGCTGGGACGTGCTGGGGCGGGACGGCGAGGCGGCCGCGCCCATCACCTGGCAGGCCGTGCAGGATCTCGATCCCGAGATGCTGCTCCTGATGCCGCGCGACGCTGACCTCGCGGGAACGCTGGCCGCCTGGGCCCGGGCCCCGCGCCCGTCGGGCTGGGCCGAGGTCCACGCGGTTCGGCGGGGACAGGTCTTCGCGCTCGACGCCGCCGCCTACTTCAGCAACCCGTGCCCGCGCATCATCGACGGCATCGAGATGCTCGCCGAGCTCTTCGACCCGGCGGGCTTCATGGACATCGCCCCACCCGGCGGCTGGGTGCCGGTCGAGTGAGTGACGCGGGGGGCATGGCGACGCGTGGCGGCGGGACGCCCGGGGCGCCGCGGGCCCTGAACTGCCTCTGGTGCGGACAGACGTGGCTCCCGGAGGCGGCCGATTACGACCTCGGCGCGCTGGCGCAGCTCTGCCCGGACTGCATGGGTCGCGCGGATTCGAACGAGTTCCTCCGGTTCCGGCTTCGCGCCGCGCTCGAGGCGCGGGCCCGGGCGGCAGAGGCTTCCCGAAAGGCCGAATCGCCGACGGCCGAATCGCCGGCCCCGCGAGCGGCGGGGACGCCGACGGCCGAATCGCCGACGGCCGAATCGCCGGCACCGCGAGCGGCGGGGACGCCGGCGGTCGAAGCGCCGCGTGGCCTGCCCACGGCCACGACCCACGAGGCCGAGCTTGTGCCGTACTACGAGGCGCGGGCCGCGGAGTACGACGACTGGTACCTGCGCCGCGGCCGGTACGCGCACGGCCCGATCCAGGACGCGGCCTGGGAGATGGAGCTGGGCGTCGCGACGACCTGGCTGGACGGGCTGCCCCTCGGGGGCGAGATCGTCGAGCTTGCCGCGGGGACAGGCTGGTGGTCGGCCCTGCTCGCGTCGAAGGGCGAGCTGCACGCCTATGACGCGGCCGGAGCGCCGCTCGACCGAGCCCGTTCGCGCCTGGTCGCCCACGGTCTCCGGGCGCATCTCCACGTGCGCGATGCCTGGGCCGCGCCCGACCGGGCCGTCGATGCGCTCTTCACCGGGTTCTGGCTCGGCCATGTCCCGCGCCAGCGACTCGATGACTTCCTGGGGATCGCCCGCGCGTGGCTTCGAATCGGCGGGACCTACGCCGCGATCGACTCCCAGCCCGACCCGGCGTCCGGGACGCTCGACCGCTTGCCGGCTCCGGCGCCCGACCTCGCGCGTCGCCGCCTGGCGGACGGCCGCGAGTTCACCATCCCCAAGGTCCACTACCGGGCCGACGAGCTGACGCCCGCGTTCGTCGCCGCGGGGTTCAGCGACGTGGAGGTGCGCTCGAGCGGCCGCTTCTTCCTGCTCGTGCGGGCGACCGCCGCCTGAGCGTCCGGGCGGGTACACTCGCGCCCATGTCGCCGCTCGAAGGGCGCACGCTCGCCACCGTCGGCACGGGCGTGATGGCCGAATCCATGATCGCGGGGCTCCTGCGCGGCCGGCTGGTGGAGCCCGCGAACGTCATCGCCAGCCATCCGCGCGCAGATCGCCGCGAGGAGATCGTTGCCGCGCACGGCATTCGCGTCACGGCCAGCAACGTGACGGCGGTCGAAGGCGCGGACGTGGTCGTCCTTGCCGTGAAGCCGCAGATGCTCGCACGGGTCGGTCGCGAGATCGGGCCGCACCTCCGCCCGGGCCAGCTGGTCCTGAGCATCATCGCGGGCGCCACCACGACTGCGCTCGCCGGCCTCCTGGGCCATCGCGAGCTCGTCCGGAGCATGCCCAACACCCCGGCCCAGCTGGGTCACGGGATGACGGTCTGGTACGCGACGCCCGAGACGACGCCCGAGCAGCGCGCCCAGGCGAAGGCGCTCCTTTCGGCGCTCGGCGTCGAGATCGAGGTGGACGACGAGAAGTTCGTGGCAATGGCCACGGCCGTCTCCGGGACGGGCCCCACGTACGTCTTCCTCGTGATGGAGGCGCTGGTGGACGCGGCCGTCCACCTGGGCTTCCCGCGCCACGTGGCCCACGACCTGGTCGTGGAGACGCTCGAGGGCAGCGCCCTGTTCGCCAAGGCGTCCGGGACGCACCCGGCTGTCCTTCGCAACATGGTCACCTCGCCGGGCGGGACGAGCGCCGCGGCCCTGCACGAGCTGGAGTCCGGCCGGCTCCGAACGGTCCTCTCCGAGGCGGTCTGGGCCGCCTACCGGCGAACCGTCGAGCTCGGCGAGCAGCTCGAGGCGTCGGTCGAGTCGCCGGACCGCCGGCCGACGCGATGACGGCCGACGCGATAACGGCGACGCAATGACGGCCGACGCTCTCGCCGCGGCCCTGGCGGCGCGATGACCGCCGGCGCGATGATCGCCGGAGCTCCGAGTTCCCTGGCGGCGAGCGATCTGGCGGCCCCGGAGCCGCGCGGCCTCCTCGCGATCTTCGCCCACCCGGACGACGAGTCGTTCGGCGTGGGCGGTGTGCTGGCGCTCGCGGCGGCTCGCGGCGTGCCGACGAACCTGGTCTGCGCCACCGACGGCGACCTCGGCGGGCAGGCGGGGGCGCGCGAGCTGGACCGCGAGCTGCGGCGCGGGGAGCTGCGCGAGGCGATGGCCGCCCTCGGCGTCCGGGAGCCGATCTTCCTCGGCTACCGCGACAGCGGGATGGAGAACTGGCCGCGCCCGGCGGACTGCTTCGCGAACGCGGACCCGGACGAGGTGGTCGGGCGCCTCCAGGCGATCCTGGCCGAGCTCCGGCCCGCGGTGATCCTCACCTTCGATCCGGGCGGCATCTACGGCCATCCCGACCACGTCGCGATCTCCGCGCGGGCCACCGAGGCGTATCGGCGCGCAACCGGCCGTCCGGGCGGCCCGCGGGTCCTGTACCACCAGGCGATCCCCCGGAGCGGCCTCGAGGAGATGGGCCGCCTCCAGGAGGCGTTCGCCGCGCGGCGCGGTGGGGCCGCGGCGCCGCCCAGCGAGGACGACGTCCTCCAGCAGCGCCGGTTCGTGGAGCTGGCCCGGCCCGACGAGGAGGTCACGACGATCGTCGACGTCCGCACCGTGCTCGACCGGAAGCTCGCCGCGCTCGCGGCCCATGCAAGCCAGATGCGCGACGGTGGCTGGGCCGACGCGCCGCGCGAGATGGTGGAGCGGTTCCTCGGCTGGGAGACGTTCGTGCGGGTGGACCCGCCACCGGTGCACGGAGAGCGGGAGACGGACCTCCGCGGCGTGGTATAACGCCGCCGATGCTTCCAGGACGCCGCTTCGAGCCCTCCGACGACGACCTTCTCCCAGATGTCGAAACGGCCCTCGGGGCCGCCGTCACCGACGCACCCGGTGCGGTCGACGCGCCCGACACGCCCGTCGCGGACGACACGCCCGACACGCCCGTCGCGGACCACACGTCCGTCGGAACCGCGCCCGCCCCCGTGCCACGGCGCCGCGGCCGGCCGCCCGGCTCGAAGAACCGCCCGAAACCGGTCCCGGAGCCCCTCGCGAACGTCGTGGTACCGCCGTCCGGCACGCCCGCGGCCACGATCGTGGCGTCTGCGGCCACTCCCGTTGCGACCGCTATCGCGGCCATTGCCCCGCCGCGACGCGGCCGCCCGGTCGGCCGGCGCACCGCCCCCGCGACGGCTGCCGTCGCGCGCCGCGACCGCCTGACGATCGAGCAGATCGTCGCCTGCGACTCGCCCCGCGAGCCGCGCCTCTCGCCGGACGGACGGCGAGTGGCCTACACCGCCGAAGCCGGCGGCGCGCGCCAGGTCTTTCTCCTCGACGTGCGGAGCGGTGCCACCCGCCAGCTCACCGCATCCGAGAAGGCCGTCACGGATCCGCAATGGGCCCCCGACGGTGCCCACCTCGCGTTCGTCCGCGACGACGCGATCTGGCTGATCGGGGCCGACGGCAGCCGGCCGACCGTGGTGACCGACCACCCGGCCGGCAGCCGGACGCCGCGCTGGGCGCCCGATGGGCGGCAGATCGCGTTCGTGTCCCGCCGTCGCGGCTGGAGCCAGGTCTGGCTCCAGGACGCGCCGCTCCCGCGCCGTGGCCGCCCCTCCGCGCGTCCCGTTCCCGCCGAGCCGCGTGCCCTCACGCCCGCCGGGGTGGACATCGACGACCTCGTCTGGTCGCCGGACGGGACGCGACTGGCCCTCACGGCCCAGCGCCAGCCCGACCTCCTCACGAACCAGGTCACGATCCTCGATCTCGTGTCGAGCGAGGAGCGCACGGTCGCCGGGGCGGCGGAATGGGCGACCGGGGCACGCTGGCTCCCCGACGGGAACGGCCTGCTCTTCGTCGGCGACGCGGACGGCTGGTTCCAGGTCGTCCGGGTCGGGGCTGACGGCGCGGGACGACGCACCCTGACGGCCGGCGCCGTGGAGCACGGCGCACCAGGATCCCTGTTCGGGATCGCCCCGATCCCGTCGCCGGATGGGACGCGCTTCGTCCACGCGATCATCCGCGACGGACTCCAGCAGCTCCACGTCGCGTCGATGACGGGCGCCGTCCCGGCAAAGCGCCGCCCCGGCCGGCCGCCGAAGCATCCCCTCCCCGACGTCGCGCAGGGATCCGGCGCCGCGGTCCGGATCGACCCGTTCGACGGCGTCTGGCTCGCGGTGGCGTGGCTGCCGGACGGCAGCGGCATCCTGGCGGTGGGGGAGTCAACCCGCGAGCCGGAGGACCTCTGGATCCTGCCGGTTCCTGGTTCGGACGGGGCTGCCGCCCGGCGTCCCCGTCGTCTCACGGCGAGCCGGCCGTCCGCCCTTCCGGTGGCCGGCTTCGCGGACGCGGAGCACCGCACGATCCGGGCTCGCGATGGGTTGGAGATCCCCGTGACCCTCTGGCGACCGATCGCCGCGACCGGGCGACGCGGCGGCGTCACCGTTCCGACGATCGTCCACGCCCACGGCGGGCCCACCTGGCAGGCATTCCGGGACTGGGTCCCGTTTCGCGATCTGCTCGTCCAGGAGGGGTTCGCCTTCCTCTCGGTCGACTTCCGGGGCTCCACCGGCTACGGCCGCGCCTTCCGGCACGCGAACCGGGGCGCGTGGGGTCAGGGAGATGTCCACGACGTCATCGACGCGGCGCGCTGGGCGAGTGTCCAGCCCTGGTCGAATGGCCGGTCGGCGATGTACGGCGGCTCGTACGGCGGCTACCTCACGCTCGGCGCGCTCGTGGAGGAGCCGTCGATGTGGGCCGCCGGCGTCGACCTCTTCGGCGACTCGGAGATCGCGGAGAGCTACCGCCACGGCGACCGGGCCGGGCGGATCGACCTGGAGCGGATGATGGGGTCCCCGGACGACCCGCCGAGGGCGGAGCTCTACAGGCGCGGCTCGCCGCTCTACCGCACCGAACGGATCGAGGCGCCGCTTCTCCTGCTCCACGGCCGGAAGGACCGTCGCGTCGTGCCGCTGATGACCGAGAAGATGGTCGAGGCGCTCGAGATCGAGGGCAAGTTCCACGAGGTGCACTGGTATCCCGACGAAGGGCACGGCTACGAGCGGCGCGAGAACCGTCGCGACGCCTACGGCCGGATCCTCGCGTGGCTGAAGCGATACCTCGCCGGAGAGCTGCCGAAGCCGCAGGCCTGACACCGTCATGGAGACGATCGGCCGCCTTGCAGTCCTGCTGTCGTGTGCCGCGGCCGCTGCCGCGCTTCTCGTGCTCCTGGCGGGAACGCGCCCGTCGGGAGGCCGCGTCCGCAGGACCAGCCCCCGCGGCCTTCGGGGCGCCGTCCCGGCCGCGCTCGCGGGATACGTGCTGCTGGCCGGTGGGGCCGCGCTCACCGGGGCGGGGACGCTCGACGCCGGCATGCTCGCGACCGGGCTGCGGACCGGCGGCGTCGCCCTCCTGGGTGCGACCGCAGGCCTGGCCGGCATGCTCGCCACGTCCAGGGGGCGCCGGGCACCGATGACGCTCGGCGGCCTGGTCATCCTGCTGTGGGCCGGCGGCGCGCTCGCGCTCGTGAGCTGGATGCTCGCCGTCGGCGGCGTCCTGGTGGCGCTCATCGCAAGCGTGCGGGTGGAGCCGGATCGCTGAAGCGCTGCGCGGTAGCCTTGAGCCGCGATGGCGGCACGGCCCGCCGCCCCCAGGAGGCGCCTCGATGGTCTCGAATGGCACGCTTCACGACGCTCCGGAGCGGGCCCTCCGATCGCTCTTCATGACCCTCTCTCACCGCCGGTCGCTCGGCCGCCTGGCAGTCCGGCTGCCGATCACGCGTCCGATGGTCGGGCGATTCGTGGCGGGAGAGGCTCTGCCGGAAGTGCTCGACGCGCTCGAACGGCTCCGCGAGGCCGGTTTCGGGACGACCGTGGACGTCCTCGGCGAATCCGTCGGGTCGGCCGAGGCCTGCGCGACGGCTGCCGGACGGTACGAGGAGACGCTCGCGGCGCTGGCCGGGCGCGGGCTCGATCGGAACGTGAGCCTCAAGCTGACCCAGATGGGACTCGACATCTCGGAGGAGGTCTGCCGCGAGACGGTCGCCCGGGTCATGCGCGCAGCCGCCCCGATCGGGGCGTTCGTCCGGATCGACATGGAGGACCACACGGCGACGGATCGAACGCTCCGCATCTGGCGCGAGCTGCGACCGATCAACCCGGAGACCGGCGTCGTGATCCAGGCCGCGTTGCGCAGGAGCGCCGGCGATGTCGAGGCCCTGATCGCTGAGGGAGCGCGGGTACGCCTCTGCAAGGGCGCCTACAACGAGCCGGCCGGCGTGGCCTTCCGCGAACGTGACGAGGTCGACGCGGCCTACGAGTCGCTGGCCCGCCGCCTGATGCAGGACGGCGCGCACCCGGCGCTCGCGACCCACGATGGGCGCCTGATCGGACGCCTCCTTCGTTTTGCCGAGGCCGAGGGGATCGCGCCGGACCGCTACGAGTTCCAGATGCTCTACGGCGTGCGGCGCGACCTCCAGGCGGAGCTGCTCCGCCGCGGTCAGCGCGTTCGCGTCTACGTCCCGTACGGGACAGAGTGGTACCCGTACTTCATGCGTCGCCTGGCCGAGAAGCCCGCGAACGTGACGTTCCTGCTCCGGAGCCTGCTGAAGGAGGGCCGCGGACAGGCGGCGTGACGCGATCGCCGCCGGCCCGCCCATGCCGCCTTCGCGCCGGGTCCAGCCCGAGCGCCGCGGCTCAGGGCGCGAGGCGCTCCCGGAGCCAGTCGGTCATCTCGCCGACGATCCGCGCCCCGGCGACCGGGTCGTGGTGCAGCTCATGCCGAACGTCGGGGTAGACCCGGCGCTCGACGGATGGGTACGCGCCAGCGAAGGCGCTCGACGCGGTGGGCACGAGCGGGTCCGCGCCGCCGTGGACCAGCAGGACCGGGAGCGGGAAGCCGCCGCGCTCGGCAAGCCTGGCCCGCACGCGATCCATCGCCCGGAAGATGCCATTCCCCAGGCGGAACGTGGTGTGCGATTCGCAGAGCGGGTCGGCGGCGACAGCCTCACCGATCGCCGGGTCGCGCGAGAGCGCCGACCCCTTCCACGGGTTGCTGAGCGCGGCCCGCGGAAGGATCGCGGCCAGGACCGGCGCGGCGAGCCGGAGCGCCGGGTTGACGTTCGCGCCGAGCGCCGGCGCCGAGAGGATCGCCACGTCCGGCAGAGGGCGACCGTCGAGCAGGTAGTCGGCGACGAGCAGGCCGCCGAGCGAGTGGGCGTAGATGGCGGCCGGCAGGCCCGGACGGCGCGACGCTGCCAGCCGGTCCTCGATGTCGTCGAGGTAGCTGGCCCATCGCTCGACATCGGCGCGCGGCCCGGCCGAAGCCCCGAAGCCACGGTGGTCGTAGGACGCGGCGGCGATCCCGGCCGCGGCGAACCGCCCCGCTGTTGCCTCGTGGCGGCCGGAGTGCTCGCCCAACCCGTGAACCACGAGCATCGTCGCCCACGGTTCGCCGGCGGGGGCCCAGCGCCGGGTGAGAAGCGCGGTGCCGTCGCGCGCGGGGAGCGTCTCGAGGTCGGCCATGCGCGAAGCGTACGCCCCTCAGGCCTCCTCGACGACCGTCGACGGGGTCGTGCCCGGCGTCGTCTGGGCCACGATGACACCGGCGATCACGAGCAGCCCACCGACCAGCTGGATGGCCGAGAGGCGCTCCCCGAAGAGGATCGTCGCCAGCGTGATCGTCCAGACCGGCTCGACCGTGGAGACGAGGGCAGCCTGGGCGGCCCCGATCCGGGCCGTCCCCGCGTAGAACGCGGAGATCGCGACGGCGGTCGAGAAGACCGCGATCCCGGCGAGCCCGTACCACGCGCCCGCCGGCACCTGCCACGGCACGATCGGCTCTCCGCTCACGGCCGCCAGCAGCGCGACCACCCAGAACGTCGCGCTCAGCATGACCGCGGCCGCCACGGCGGGGCGGGTCTCGGCGCCATCGCCGCCGGTCCGATCGTTGGCCGTCTCCCCGCGCCGCTCGCCGGCGAGGCGGGCCGCCAGGACGATATAGATGGCATAGAGGCAGGGCGAGGCGATGATGAGCGCGAGCCCGACCGGATCGGCCCGCGTCTCGATCCCGCCCAGCGTGAGCGCCACGCCGAGGCTCACGATTCCGAGCGCGGCCCACGGCCGGCGGCCGTGCAGCCCGTGCCCGAAGCGGATCGACAGGACGGCCACGAGGGCCGGGTAGATGTAGACGATCAGCGACGCGAGCGACGCGGAGATGTACTCGAGCGCCGCGTAGTACGTGGCGGCGTTGCCCACGAAGAAGGCGCCCAGCCCGACGAGTGCCGCGACTCGGCGTCGCGGCAGCGAACGCAGGCCGGCCCGGTTCGCGGGGACGAGGAGCGCCCACGCCCATACGAGCAGCCCGGCGAGGAGAAAGCGCCAGTAGAGGAGGGCGAGCCAGTCGAGGCCGGCCCCGTACACGCTCTTCGCGAAGAGGGGACCCGACCCATAGCCGCAGGCGGAGATGGCCGCCAGGGCAATCCCCAGCAGGTGGCGACGGTCCATCGAACCGAGCCTAGCAAAGCGCGCCCCGGTTCGAGCGGGGTGCGCGACCGGCGAGCGGACCGGCGGCGCGCGGCCCGCCCGTCCGCGGGCCTGCCCAGCGAGGCGGCGTTCAGGCGGCGGGCGAGCTGTCCGAGCTGCCAGCGCGTTCAACGGCGCCGATGAGCTCCGAGATGCGCGCGAGCAGCATGCGCGAGCCGACCGGCTTCGTGAGGAAGCCGTTGCAGCCCGCCTCCCGTGCGCGCTTCGCGTCATCCGGCGTCGTGTCCGCGCTCAGGACGAGGATCGGCAGGTCGCGCCGCCCATCCTCGGCCCGGATGTCCTCGGCCAGCGCGACGCCGTCGCCGTCATCGAGGCGCAGGTCGAGCGCGCGGCGAGGTCCAGAGTCGAGCCCGGAACCCGCAGCCCAGGAACTGCCACGCCAGGAGCCACGAGGTCCGGAGTTCGCGCCGCGTCGCCGGGGCTGGACCACGCCGGGACCGTGTCATCGGCCATACTGCGCGTGCCGTGGAGGTCGGCCGCACCCACAGCGAGGACATATGGGTCGAACGCCGGGTTGGCGAGCCGGCGCCGACGCTCCCCGGCGTTTCCGGCCGCCGTCACGACCACGATGCCCTTCCGCCATGCGGATTCGACCGCGTAGGCGAGCGGATCGACCGCGTAGTCCTGCGTTCCGTCGTCCCGAATGAAAGGTTGAGGACGCGGTCGAATCCGTGTTCAGCCCGCCGCTGCTGCGGTGCTCGACCACCCAGTCGATTGCCGCGATGACCTGGGCCACGTCGGTCAGGCCACCGGCGCTTGCCACCTTGACGCTGACGATCCGCGCCCCTGGAGCAACGCCGACATAGCCGCCGGTACCCGGATGGTCGCCGGCAGTGATCGCCTCGTCGCGACCGGCGATGATGCCGGCCAGGTGGGTCCCGTGCCCGAACGCATCGAGGTAGGGCGGCGCTCCCGCCTGCCGCTCGAAAGAGAGGTCCGGTCCATTGACCACCTTGCTGCTCGCCGTCAATCCGCTCACCGGGACGACGCCGGAGTCGATCAACGCCACGTCGACCCCTTACCCGGTCAGATGGTTCTTCCACAGGGCCGTGGCCCCGATCGCCTCGGCGACGTCCGTGATCGAGGGCGTGGTCGACGTGGCGCCGGCGTCACTGGAACCGCTGAGGCGGAGCTCCGCGGTCGGCGTCACCGACACGACGCCCGCCGCGCGCTGAAGTGCTGCCATCGCCTGCGGCGGCAGGCGGCTCTCGAAGCCGTCGATGAGCAAGAGGCGGCGGCCGGCATCGCCGCCGAGTCGTTCGACCGAGCGAACTGCCTCCACGTGGTGCCTGGGAAGCTCACGGACGATGACGTCGGCCAGGTCCGCGGTGCGTGCCCATGCCGTCGCACCGCCCGCGCCCGCCAGCAGAATCGCCAGGGCGGTGACGATTGGCACCACATGGTGGACACTCGCCGGGTTGCGGCCGTCCGGGCGGCGGGCCCGGCTCGAGGTGCCGTATCGGTCCGCCAACGCGGGGCTTCCGTGGTCATCGTGGATTGGATGCTGGCCGCGGGCGGCACCGGCGTGATCCGGCTCGCGTGCGTGTCAATCCGGATGAGGTACACTCTTCGTTCGTCATAGGGGGAGGAATCATGTCCCATCGAAGGGGGCTCGCGGCGGTGTGCGCCGTCACGCTCGCGCTCGCAGCCTGCGGAAGCGGCGCCTCGGCACCGTTGGCGCACTCGGCAACCGCAACACTCTCCGAGTTCACGATCGCGCTCGACACCGCGAAGCTCGGGGCCGGGCAGGCGACGCTCTCGATCAAGAACGACGGGAAGATCACCCACGAGTTCGTCCTGGTTCGCACGGACCTCGCCGCGGGTGCCCTGCCCGTCGGCTCGGACGGCGGGGTCGACGAGGAGGCGACCGAGGTGAGCCACGTCGACGAGGCCGAGGACATCGCCGCGGGCTCGACCGCCTCGCTGACGGTGTCTCTGCCGGCGGGCAGGTACGTCGTCTTCTGCAACCTGCCCGGCCACTACAAGGGCGGCATGCACGCGGGGATCGAGGTGACGGCCGGCGCCTGAGACCCGCTCGAGCGCCCGTTCTTGCACAGGGCGGAGACGCGGCCGATCGCGAGGTTGGCCGCGTCCCCGCGCCCGGGCCGGGGCGTGCGCGTCTGTCCTGGCCTCCATGCGACGAGAGACGCCCGGCGGGTCACCCCCAACGATCCAGACCCGGGCGTCGGTGCGGGATTATGGCGAGCAGGCCTCGGTGTCGCAATCCCGCGTTCACGGGGTCCCGCGGGCCGATCCGGCGAGCGAAGCTCGCCCGCCAGGCCGCCTGACGCCCGATGCCCCGTGCGGTACCCTTGCCTCGACCGGCCTGCGCCCAGCCGATCTCGCGGGCGCGCCGGCGTACACAGGCAGGAGGCGCACGAGGTCCCGTGACGATCACGAAGGGCCACGAGGTGCCGGTCCAGGAGCTGGACCGTGTCACGATCCGGTTCGCCGGCGATTCCGGCGACGGGATGCAGCTGACCGGGACCCAGTTCTCCCGGACCGCGGCCGTCTTCGGGAACGACATCAGCACCTTGCCGGACTATCCCGCCGAGATCCGCGCTCCGGCCGGATCGATCCCCGGCGTCTCGGGCTTCCAGATCTCGTTCAGCTCCAGCGAGATCCACACGCCGGGCGACGCCCCCGACGTCCTCGTGGCCATGAACCCGGCCGCCCTCCGCGCCAACGTGCGGGACCTGGCACCGGGCGGCGCGATCATCGTCAACAGCGACGCGTTCACGCCGCCGAACCTCGCCAAGGCGGGCTACGTGATGAACCCGCTGACCGACGATTCGCTCCGCTCGTACACGGTCTTCGACATCCCGGTCTCGACGCTCAATGCGCGCGCGCTCGACGGGCTCGACATGACCTCCAAGCAGGTTGACCTGACCAAGAACTTCTTCGCGCTCGGGATCATGTTCTGGCTCTACGGCCGGAGCATGGACACCACCCAGGCCTGGATCGAGGAGAAGTTCGGGGGCCGGCCCATCGTCGCCGAGGCGAACCGCCGCGCGCTCAACGCCGGCTACGCGTTCGGCGAGACGACCGAGATCTTCCACACCACCTATTGCGTGGCGCCTGCGCACCTCGCGCCCGGCACCTACCGCAACATCACCGGCAACGAGGCGACCGCGCTTGGCCTGCTCACGGCCTCCAAGCTGGCGGACCGCCAGCTGGTGTACTCCTCGTACCCGATCACGCCCGCCTCGGAGATCCTCCACCAGCTCTCCGGCTGGAAGAACTTCGGGCTCAAGACCTTCCAGGCGGAGGACGAGATCGCCGCCATCGGCGCGGCGCTCGGCGCCAGCTACGGCGGCGCGATGGGTCTCACGGGGACGTCCGGGCCCGGCATGGCCCTCAAGGCGGAGATGCTGGGTCTCGCCGCGATGGTCGAGCTGCCGCTCGTGGTGATCGACGTGCAGCGGGCGGGGCCGTCCACGGGCATGCCCACGAAGACGGAGCAGAGCGACCTCCTGCAGGCGCTCTTCGGCCGCAACGGCGACTCGCCGATGCCCGTGGTCGCGCCTGCCACGCCGGCCGAGTGCTTCGACTACGCGATCGAGGCGTGGCGGATCGCGCTCCGCTACATGACACCGGTCGTCTACCTCTCCGACGCGTTCCTCGCCACCGGGTCGGAGCCGTGGCGGATCCCGGAGCTCGAGGGGCTCCCGGACCTGCGGGTTCCCAACCGGACCGATCGCGCGGGCTTCTACCCGTACGAGCGGAACGAGGAGACGCTCGCGAGGCCGTGGGCCGTCCCGGGTACGCCCGGCCTCGAGCACCGGATCGGCGGGCTCGAGAAGCTCGATGTGCTCGGCACCATCAGCTACGACCCGGACAATCACCATCGCATGCAGCTCCTGCGGGCCGAGAAGATCGCCCGGATCGCCCGCGACATCCCGCCGCTCGACGTGTTCGGGCCGCCGGCGGGCGAGCTCCTCATCCTGGGCTGGGGCAGCACCTACGGCGCGATCCGGAGCGCCGTCGAGCGTCTCCACGGGCAGGGCCGGAAGGTCGCCCACGCGCACCTGCGCCACCTGAACCCGTTTCCCCCCAACACCGGCGAGGTGGTCCGGGCATATGACCGCGTCCTGATCCCGGAGCTCAACATGGGCCAGCTGCGGCTGCTGATCCGGTCGATGTTCCTGGTGGATGCGGAGGGCTTCAACCTCGTGCGGGGCAAGCCGTTCCAGATCAGCGAGATCCAGGCAAAGGCCGAGCAGGTGCTCGGAGAGGCGGTGAGGCGCACGCAATGACCGATCAGCTTGCCCCGCCCGTACCGGACGCGGCTCCCATCAAGCTCTCCCGCAAGGATTTCGCCAGCGACCAGGAGGTCCGCTGGTGCCCGGGCTGCGGCGACTACTCGATCCTCGCCCAGACCCAGAAGGCGATGCCCGACTTCGGCGTTCCGAAGGAGAACATCGTCTTCATCTCGGGGATCGGCTGTTCCGGCCGTCTGCCCTATTACATGAACACGTATGGGTTCCACTCGATCCACGGACGCGCACCGACGATCGCGACCGGGCTCAAGGAGGCACGCCCCGAGCTGATGATCTGGGTAGTCACCGGGGACGGGGACGCGCTCTCGATCGGCGGCAACCACATCCTCCACTCGATGCGCCGCAACGTGGACATCCGGGTGATCATGTTCAACAACCGGATCTACGGGCTCACGAAGGGCCAGGCCTCGCCGACGACCGAGTTCGGGCAGAAGACGAAGTCCACCCCGTCCGGCTCGGCCGATTACCCGATCCATCCGCTGGCCTTCGCGCTCGCGGCCGAGGCAAGCTTCGTCGCCCGGTCGGTCGACACGCAGACCGAGCACCTCCTGGGTGTCCTGGAGCGGGTCGGATTCCATCGCGGCTCGGCGTTCGTCGAGGTCCTCCAGAACTGCAACATCTTCAACGACGGGGCCCACCGGGCCTTCACCGACCGGGACGTCCGCGAGGACCGGCAGCTGGTGCTCGAGCACGGCCGGCCGATGCTCTTCGGGAAGAACCATGACATGGGCCTCCGGCTCAACGGCGTGCACCCCGAGATCGTCCGGATCGGCGAGGACGGGATCACCGAGGCGGACATCCTCGTCCACGACGAGACGAGCGAGGACCCGACCATCCACAGCATGCTTGCGCGGATCTACTGGCCGGAGTTCCCGGTGCCGATCGGCGTCATCCGGAACGTGCCGCGGCCGACGCACGACGAGCTCGTCGATGCCCAGGTCCGTGAAGCGATCGCCAGGCAGGGCCCCGGCGACCTGGCGAAGCTCCTCCGCTCCGGCGAGACGTGGACCGTCGAGTGACCCCCGCGAGGAGCGCGCCGGGCGCCGGCGTCCTTCGCGTCATCGTCCTCGCTGACGACCTGATCTGGGCCACCCGCCTCGTCGGCCAGCTCCGGACGGTCGGGGCCGATCCGGTCCGGGTGGGTTCCGCGGACGCGTTCGCGACGGCGCTCGCCGGTTCGCCCGCCGGCGACCCCGAGGGCGTGGTGCCGACGCATGTCGTCGTGGACCTCACCGCCCGCTCGTACGACGGGCTCGCGGCCGTGCGCCTCGCCGTGGCCGGCGGGCTCCGGGTCCTGTGCGTCGGTCAGCACGACGATCACGACCTGCGTCGCGCCGCGCTGGATGCGGGCGCCGATCGAATCTTCGCCTACCGGAAGCTCTTCGAGAACGGCCACGCGACGCTCGCGGCGTGGCTGGGCGTGCCGGCACCCGCGGCCGGCTCCCTCGCCGCCCCATCCGGGCGTGCGGTGCCATCCACGACCGATCTGCCATCCAGACCCCAATCGCCATCCAGGCCCGAGGTACCCGCCCGATGACCGGACCCGTCGCGCCCGTCTCCGTCGCGCCCGTCGTCCGTCCGCGGATCCCGGCCTCGCGGTTCGGCGAGCGGCTCGCGCGGGCCCAGGCGGGCGTGGCCGCCGCGGGGTTGCGGGCCATGCTCGTCGGCGTTGGACCGGACCTCGTCTACCTTGCCGGCTACGAGGCGATGCCGCTGGAACGGCTGACGATGCTCGTTGTCCCGGCCTCCGGCCGCGCCACGCTCCTGGTCCCGCGGCTCGAGGCCTCCCCGGCTCGCGGGTGCCCTGGCGTGTCCGGCGCCCATCTCGATCTCGAGACGTGGGAGGAGACCGAGGAGCCGGTCGAGCGCGTCGCGCACCTGGTCGGTGGGTTCGGTGCCGCGTTCACCGGCCGCGCGACCCCGGACCGCGTGGCGGTCTCCGATCGCCTCTGGGCATTCCACCTCCTGCGGCTCCAGGACGCGCTGCCGGGGGCCACGTTCGTGTCGGCCTCGCTCGTTCTGCGCGAGCTGCGGATCGTCAAGGACCCCGACGAGATCCTGCTGCTCCGCCTCGCCGCCGCGGCCGCCGATCGGGTCCTCTGGGAGGTCGCGAACGGGCGGCTGGTCGGGCGGACGGAGGCCGACGTCGCGCGCGAGATCCGCGACCGGCTCCTCGCAGAGGGCCACGACCGGGCGGACTTCGCGATCGTGGGCTCGGGGCCGAACTCCGCGTCGCCCCACCACGAGGCGTCCGATCGCGTCATCGGGGCCGGCGAGCCGATCGTCCTCGACATCGGCGGGCCGTACGGCGGCTACGGGAGCGACACGACGCGAACGATCTGGGTCACCGGCGGCGACGCGAAGCGCGGCCCGGATGACGAGTTCCTCCGGCTCTACGCCGTGCTGCGTGCCGCGCAGACCGAGGCCACCCACGCGGTGTGCCCCGGCGTCGCCTGCGAACGGGTCGACCTCGTCGCGCGCGAGCTGATCTCGGCGTCAGGCCACGGCGCGCATTTCTTCCACCGAACCGGTCACGGGATCGGCCTCGAGGGTCACGAGCACCCCTATATCGTGGCCGGCAACACGGAACGGCTCCGCCCCGGGATGGCCTTCTCGGTGGAGCCGGGGATCTACCTCGCGGGCCGATACGGAGCCCGGATCGAGGACATCGTGATCTGCGGCGAGGACGGGCCGATGGTCCTCAACGCACTCGACCGGGACCTCCTCGTCGTCACCGGGTAGCGGCGTTCGTCCGCGCCCCGTCGGCCCGGGTCGCCGAGACGGAGCCCGCGTCCGCGTCGCTTCTGGACCGGCGCTATGATCCGGCAATGATCGAGCCCACGATCGCTGCGCCCGGGACCGTCGGCGAACCCGTCCTCGCGGACGTACCCGACGCGATCGCGGCGGCGTGCACCCAGGCGCAGCTCCGGCGCTTCATCAAGAGCCGCTCGTACGTGCCCATTCACGAGCTGCGTCGTCGGTTCGGGCTCAGCGGCGAGGACGACGACGTCACCGGATTCGCCGACGCGGGTGGAACGGTCTTCGTGGGCCTCCCTGCCCGCGAGGCGCGCATGCTCGGCGACCTGGTCGGCCAGGGCGATGTCGGATACGAGCTCCTCCTCGATCCGACCTGCCCGCTCATCATCGGCGTTTTCCCCGTCCGGCCCGTCCAGCGCTCCTGACGGTCTGCGATCGCGGCGCTGTCGCCGAGACGACACTCGAGCGGTCACACCGCCCCTTTACCCGGCGGACGCCGGGGTGCATCCTGCGCAGCACAGGGCAGCGGGCGACGACGAAGACCCGGGGCCAAAAGGGGAAATCCAATGTCGAAGCTCAGAGCATTCGAGGGCGACGGGGCCATGGTGCGCGCCACCGAGGACGACGTCGAGGGCCACGTCTACAAGACGCCGAAGGCCACCGAGGACGACGTCGAGGGCCACAGCATCGGCGTCATGAACCCGATGCTCGCCCGCGATCTCGTGCGAGCCCGCGAGCGGGACGTCCAGCGGGAAGCCTCCCGCAATTCGCTGATCGGCGAGGCCAAGCGGGCGCTCGGTCGCAAGCGCTAGCTCCTCCCAGGGTACGTCGCCCCTGGAACGGGCGGGGTCGCAGGATCCCGCCCGTTTTTCGCGCCCTCCGCGCGGCCGACCCGCGAGGATCTCCCGCCGACCGGCATCGCTCGACCCTTCGAACGCAGACGCGCATTGCGCGCCTGCACGCGCGCCTCTAGCATTCGGCGCGTCGGCCCGTGAATCGGGCGCAGGTGAAGGGACCGAACGTGACAGGGACGGCACGGACGACGGCCGCCGATGCGCTCCGGAACTGCGCGCTCTTTTCGCGTGTTGACGATGCCACGCTCGCGGTCTGCATCGACTCACTGCGAACGCGCCGCTACCGGCGCAACGAGACGATCTTCCACCAGGGCGACCCCGGCGACTCCCTGTACATCATCGAGTCGGGAGCCGTGAAGATCGTCCTGCCCTCGCCGGAGGGCGAGGACGAGGCGATCATCGCCACCCTGGGCCCGGGCGACTTCTTCGGCGAGCTCGCGCTGCTCGACGGCGCCGAGCGCTCGGCGACCGCGATCGCCCACGAAGCGACCACGGCCCTCGTGCTCCGCCGAGACGCGTTCGGCCAGCTGATCGACACGGTTCCCGCGCTCCGCCACGAGCTTCTGGCGGGCCTCGTCGCGGAGCTGCGCCGCCTCACGCACCACGTGGAGGAGCTCCATTTCCTGGACCTGCCCGGCCGACTTGCGCGCCGCATCGTGCGGCTCGCCCGCGAGGTCGCGCCTGATCCAAGCGGGGCAGTGACGCTCGACTGGAGCTTCTCCCAGTCGGAGCTGGCCGCGATGATCGGCGGGACGAGGCAGACCGTGAACCGCCTCCTCGGAGACTTCACGGCGGAGGGCCTCATCCGGATCGACCGCGACAGGCTGGTCGTGCCCGACCTCGACCGCCTCGAGCGGGCGGCTTCGCGCTGAACGGCGGCGGGATCGCATGACCGATCCGGGGGAGGGCGCGCGCCATCGCAGCCCAGCGTTCGATCGTGACGCACGCGCCGCGCTCGCCGCGATCGGCCGTCGCGCAGAGGTGGCGCGCCGTCTCGAGCTCGGGAGCGCCGAGGCGGTTCTCCGCTCGCTCGTCGAGGCGGCCGTGGCCCTGTTCGAGGCGGAGGCCGCGTCTATCGCCCTGTACGAGCCGGCGCGCAACGTCCTCGTATTCCGTGTCGCGGCGGGGGAGCACGGCCAGGGCGTGATCGGGCTCGAGATCCCGCC
Source organism: Candidatus Limnocylindrales bacterium (assembly GCA_038214375.1). Taxonomy (GTDB): domain Bacteria; phylum Chloroflexota; class Limnocylindria; order Limnocylindrales; family CSP1-4; genus CTSoil-043. The sequence continues at coordinate 26,387 of JBBQRX010000020.1, read as the reverse complement.
GGATCGCGGCCTCGTCGGCTACGTCTTCTCGAGCGGCCAGGCGCTCGCGATCGCCGATGTGCGCACCGACCCGCGCTTCGGGCGGAGCTTCGCCGAGCAGACCCAGTACGTCCCGCGCAGCATCGTGGCCGTCCCATTGGTGGACGAGCGGGGCACGCTCGGCGTTCTCGAGGTGCTCGACAAGCGCAGCGAGGCAAGCTTCTCGCTCCGCGACATCGAGCTGGCCGGCGTCTTCGCGCGGCAGGCGACGGTCGCCATCCGGGCCAGCCGCGTTGAACGCGACACCGCGACCCTGGTCCGCTCGGTGATCGGCGCGCTCACGGCGGGAGAAGCGCCCGACGCCGGCGGCGTGGAGGCGCGCGCTGCGGGCGTGGAGGCGCTCGTCGCCGCGGCGCTGGTCGATGTCGGCGATCCCGACGACCCCCTGTGGCCGCTGGTCGAGCAGGTTGCCGCGCTCCGGCGGGCCGGGCCCGAGCAACGCGAGCTGCTCGGCGCGCTGCTCGACGTGCTGGTCCGCCAGGCCGAACGCGGCCGGGGGAGGCGCACCGGCCGGCTCCGCGCGCCCGGCGGATGACCGACCCGCTCCTCCCTGCGTGGAGCGAGCCGTTCGTCGGTGCGCGGCGCGACGCGCTGCGCCACCTTCCACCGTTCGGGGCGCTCGACCGTGCCTGGGCGATCGGCGGCAGTGACGGGAGCGGCATCACGGTTGCGATCATCGACTCCGGCGTCGAACGGGAGCATCCCGCGGTCGGCGGGAAGCTGGTCCGCAGCGTGAAGGTGGAGCTGGCCGCCGACCCGGAGGACGACCCGGTCGTGCTCGACGACGACGACGGCCTCGATGTGGTGGGGCACGGGACCGCCTGCGCCGGGATCATCCACGCGATCGCGCCGGGTGCGGACCTCGTCTCGGTTCGCGTCCTCGGGCCGGACAACCGCGGCAAGGGGATCGTCTTTGCGGCCGGCCTCGACTGGGCGATCGAGCAGGGCGCACGCGTGATGAACCTCTCCCTCTCCTCGAAGAGCGACGCGCTGTTCGGTCTCTTCCACGACCTCGCGGACCGGGCCTACTTTGCGAACGCTCTCCTCGTCTGTGCGGCGAACAACGTGCCCGGCAACAGCTATCCGTCGCTTTTCGCGTCGGTCATCTCCGTCGCGGCGCACGACCTCGAGGACCCTGCGGCCTGGTTCTACAACCCGAGCCCGCCGGTGGAGTTCGGGGCCCACGGGGTCGACGTGAGCGTCGCGTGGCGCGGGGGGAGCCGAATGACGGCGACCGGCAACAGCTTCGCCGCGCCGCACATCGCGGGGTACGCGGCGCTCATCCGGGCGAAGCACCCCGACGCGACCCCATTCGAGGTCAAGGCGATTCTCGCCGCGACCGCAACGCCACCACCCGCCTGAAACGGGGAAGACGACCGTCCCCGGAGGAGCGGGGACGGTCGTCTTCTGGGTGCGGGCGAGCCGGCGGGTCCAATCGCCGGCGTTTCCCCCGTGTGATTCGGGCGGACGGTCAGGCGGGCGAGGCGTCCGTGGCGAGGCGGCGCGCTCGTGCTGCGAGGGCGTGGTTGCCGTTGCGCTCGAACGTCTCCGCGGCCTGGGTCGCGATCGACGCCGCCTCGCGTCCCCGTCCCGCGAGCTGGAGAAGCCGTGCAACGTCCACGAGCGCGTCCGCTGCGAGCACGATGAGGTCCGCCTCCTGGGCGAAGCGGACCGTCTCCCGGGCCACCTTGCGGGCGCCGGGGGCGTCGCCCGCGCGCTCGAGGTTCCTGGCGCGCCGCGCACGCCAGAGGACCTGGAGGAACGTGTCTTCCTCGACGGCATCGGCCGCCGTGGCCGTCGAGGCAGTGGTGGCGCCCGGCCGCCCAGCCGCGTCGAATGCCTGCCCGAGGAACGGCGACGCGAAGATGTGGCCTTCGACGTCGTCCTCTGCCTCACGCGCTACGCCGTCCCGGCGTGGGAGTCGCGGAGCGGACGCAAAGCCGTCGCCGGCGCCGGGAATCTCCGGCATCCCGTGGCCGCTCACGTCGTCGTCTGCGTAGCCATCGCCCGGGCCCATCCCTCGGCGGGCATTCACCAGGCCGTCCGGCCCGTTCTCATCCCGGTTGCCCATGACCCACCCCTGTTGGTTCGCGTCCCCCGGCCGCCGGCGGCGGCCCCCGGCGTCGAAGTCCGGGACTCCGACATCGTGGCGGGTCGGCGTCCGCGCGACAATCCCTCGCCCGACAGCCGGACTGTCGCCGGGAAGACACCGCGACCACGCTGCGCGTCACGGTGGACGCGGGTCGGACGCTGACGCGCGTCGCCGCAACGGTCGCGGGGCGCCGGCCGTGGCTACTCGCCCCCGGTCGCGGCCCTTCGCGCGCACGATCCTCGCCAATGATGACCCCGCCATCACTATCCGGGATGTCGACACTGGCGCCGCGTCCAGATGGCCGCGCGAGGCCTCGCCGGCCACCGGGATCCTCGATATCGCTCCGCCTGCACCGCATAAGCGAGGAAATGGGCCGGCGCGGTCGACTCTGAACGTCCCATCGGGCTGCCCGGCGCCCGAGCTTCCGGGTTAGTGATTGCGGGGCAGGCATTAGCGAGGAAATGGGAGCGGTGGGGTGAGTCGCCGGGTCGGAGCCCGCCAGCGCCCCGCCGAATCGCGCCCGCCGGGTTGCCCCCGCCAACGCCCCGCCGGGATGCGCCCGCCAGCGTCACGGCCGCGGTGAGCCCCCGCCGACGATCAGCTCGCTGAGCGCCCTCAGCCTGCCGCGCCCGGTGCCCCGCGGCGAAGGTCCAGCAGCCGCGGCGCGAGGCCGGGCCCCGCGTTGACGAGCTCCAGGAAGCTCGCCCCGTCGAGCGCCAGGAGCGCGCCGTCCGTCGTCGCCGTCACGGTTGCGGTCCGTGCAGTCGAACGGAGCAACCCGATCTCGCCGAACACCTCGCCGGTGGTCATCGAGCGTAGGCTGGCGGGCGCGACGTCGGCTGGCTGGCCCGGCTCACGGCGCGTCACCTCGAACGTGCCCGTCTCGATGAGGTAGAAGCGGTCCGCGGGATCGCCCTGCCGGATGACGACCTCACCCGCGCGTGCCGCCACGGGGACCAGCCGCGTCGCGACGGCCTCCAGCGTCGGAACGGGCACGCCGGAGAAGAGCGGAAGCCGCGCCAGGCTCGCGAAGCGGGTCGCCGCGACGCTTTCCGGGGCCCGGCGTGCCGCAGGTGCCGCGAGGGCTGCGCCGATCAGCCCCGCGATGGCGACGGCAACGCCCGTGCCCGCGAGGACCGGGCCGATCCCGACCGCATCGGCGAGGACCGGTAGTGCGAACGAACCGGCGGCGAATGCGAGCGTTGAGGCCGTTGCCAGGACGCCCAGCGTCCGTCCGCGGATCTCGTCAGGGATGGCACGCTGAAGGATCGTCGTGCTCGTGACCTCCACCAGGAGCGCCCCCGCCGCCGCCACCGCGATCGTCACGACAGCCAGCGGCATCGAGCCCGCGAAACCCAGGGCCGCCAGCCCCACCGCGAGCACGATCGATCCACCGGCGAGCACCTCGACCAGGCTGGGCCGAAGGACGAAGACTCCCGCGAGGAGCGCCCCGAACAGTCCGCCGATTCCGATCCCGGCGTTGAGGAATCCGGTTCCCGCGTCGCCCGTTCCCAGGGACGAGACGGCGATGATGACGGTGAGCACCCCGAGGCCGCCGCCGGCGACGCTCCCGGCGAGGTCGATCAACGCGAGGCCCAGCACGGGGACCACCACAGTGCGGACCCGATCCCGGTCGGTCGGGCCGTTCACTGCGGTCGGGCCGTGTCCTGGGGTCGAGCCGCTCACTGGGGTCGAGCCGTGTTCTGGGGTCGGGCCTGGTACCAGGGTCGGGGCGGTCGAGGGCCCGGGGGTCGCGGCATCGCCCATCGGCGCGACCGGCGACCCGCCTTCCGTGCCCGCCTCTCGAGCCATGCCGGCATGGCTCGCCTCGCCGGCCGCACCTCTCGGCGGCGACGGGAGCCGCCACAGGACGACGGCAATGAGCGCGAACGTCGCCGCGTTGAGCACGAACGCGAGCACGAGCCCGCCGGTGGCGATCAGCAGGCCGCCGACCGCCGGTCCGATCACATAGGCCAGGTTGTCCAGGGTGGACCATGCGCTGTTGGCAGGCCCAAGCTGCTCCTCGTCCGCCACGAGCGTCGGGAGGTAGGCGCCGATCGCGGGACCGAAGAACGTCGAGAAGCAGGTCGCGACGACGGCGAGGACGATGATCGCGACGATCGGGGCGTTCGAGGCGACGAGCGCCGCCATCACGACCATGATCGCCCCGCGCGCGACGTCCGTGACCAGGAGGATCAGTCGGCGGTCGTAGCGGTCCGCAAGGATGCCCGCCGGGATCGAGAGCACCACGTACGGCAGGACGCGTGCGGCCCCGACGATCCCAAGGACCAGCGGGTCGTTCGAAACCTCGTACACGAGGACGAGGATCGCGACCAGGTAGAGCCAGTCGCCGATCGACGAGACGAACTCCCCGGCGAGGAGTCGCGCCAGCGGGCGGTTCCGTAGCAGGAGGCGGTAGGCCCGCAGGACCGCGATCATTCGCGGAGGGTACGGCCCGCGCCCGCGATTCGCACGCCCGAAACGCGGTTGCCGGCCCGTGACGCCCGAGATCGCGATCGGACCACCCCCGCGCTCAGCGCCCGCGGACGGCCACGCCCTCCACCGCGAGCAGCGCCCGCTTGAGCGCGAGGAGCTCCTCGCGGCTTCCGAACCAGCTGCCCCCGTAGCCGCCGAGCGACCCGTCGCCCGCGATGACCCGATGGCAGGGGATCAGCAGGCCGACCGGGTTGCGCCCGACCGCCCCGCCGACGGCTCGGGCCGCGCCCGGCGAGCCGATCCGCCGGGCAATCTCGCCGTACGAGGCGGTGGCGCCGTGCGGGATCATTCGGACGCCCTCCAGCACGCGGCGGTCCCAGTCGCCGACACCGTCTGGCACGGCCGGAACGCTGAACGCGTGCCGGGTCCCCGCGAGATACTGGCCGACCTCGCGTTCGAGCGTGGCGAGGTGGGTACGCGCGGCTGGCGAGGCGTCCGGGTCCGCGGTCGCGACCAGCCGGCGCTGCGTACGCGCCCGGACGGAGCTGGAGAACGCCTCGTCGGTCGTCCGCAGCTCGAGGCCCACGATCCCCTCGTCGGTCGCAGCGGCGTGGAGCGGTCCGATCGGCGTCGCGAAGACGGCCATGATCGCGGTCGCCCTTGTTTGTGCGGTCGGCGGAAGTGGAACGGCTGGGCGCGCCATCGTCGGAGTGTAGATCGACGCGCTCGAACCCCGACACGCATGGATCCCCCGGTCCCGACGGCCAGCGCAGACCGGACGCCTCAGGACAACGTCCAGACTTGGGTTGCGTTGCTCACGATCCTGAGCAAAACTACTCAGCATGCTGAGTGATCAGGACCTGACGTACCGACGCCCACACGCCGCCGTGCTCGCGGGCCGCCTGGCTGAGCCGCGCCGGTTCATCCAGGTCGTGGCCGGACCGCGCCAGGTGGGCAAGACCACGCTGGTGCAGCAGGTGGTCGAAGCGGCGGGGCCACCGGTCGTGTTCGCGAGCGCCGACGAGCCCACGCTGCGCGGGCCCGGGTGGATCGCCGGGCAGTGGGAGGCGGCACGCCTGGCCCTCGGCACGCAGGGCGCCCTGCTCGTCCTCGACGAGGTGCAGAAGGCGACCGGCTGGGCGGAGTCGGTCAAGCGACTCTGGGACGAGGACACACGCGCGAGGCGCCCGCTCAAGGTCGTGCTGCTCGGGTCGGCGCCTCTCCTCATCCAGCGCGGGCTCTCGGAAAGCCTTGCCGGCCGTTTCGAGGTGCTGCATCTGCCGCACTGGTCGGCGGCCGAGATGCGCGACGCATTTGGATGGCCTGTAGGACGCTTCGTCTTCTACGGCGGTTATCCCGGCGCGGCGCCGCTGGCCGCGGACCACGGCCGCTGGGTGCGCTACGTCCGCGATGCGCTGATCGAGACCACGATCGCGCGCGACGTCCTGCTCCTGACGCGCGTGGACAAGCCCGCGCTCCTGCGACGGCTGTTCGAGCTCGGTTGCCGCTACTCGGGGCAAGTGCTCTCCTACACGAAGATGCTCGGTCAGCTCCAGGACGCGGGCAACACCGTGACGCTCGCCCATTACCTCGACCTGCTGGGTGCCGCCGGGATGGTGACGGGGCTGCCCAAGTATGCTGGCCAGGTCGTGCGCAGCCGCGCCTCCAGCCCCAAGCTGCAGGTGCTCAACACCGCGCTCATGACGGCGCAGTCCGGCTTCACGTCGGACGAGGCGCATGCCGACCACGAGTTCTGGGGCCGGCTTGTCGAGTCGGCGGTCGGTGCGCACCTGGCCAACGCCGCCGCCGCGGGAACCTGCGAGGTCTTCTACTGGCGAGAGGGCAACCGGGAAGTGGATTTCGTGGTCAGGGCCGGCCGGATGCTGACGGCGATCGAGGTCAAGAGCGGCCGCGCGCCCGTCACGCTGCCTGGCATCGCGGCATTTGTCGAGGCGTTCAAGCCGCAGCGCACGCTGCTCGTCGGCGGAGACGGCATCCCGGTCGAGGACTTCCTCCTCGCGCCCGTCGAGCACTGGGTTACGGGATGACCTGGGTTCGGGCCGCGGTGATATACTCCCCGGGAGTATGACGACCAGCGTCCCCATCGCCCCCGCCGACCACCCCGCCGATGCCGCCCCGTCCGAGGTCAGCTTCCCGGTGGTCGGGATGACCTGCGCGTCGTGCAGCAACCGGATCGAGCGCTTCCTGCGCAAGACGGACGGCGTCGTCGAGGCGAGCGTGAACCTCGCTACCGAGGTCGCCACGATCCGCTACCTGCCCGAGCACGTGGACCGGGCGGAGCTGGTCGGGGCGATCGAGAAGGCCGGCTACGAGGTCCGCCCCGGTGCGCTCGCGGCGGCCGACGCCCGCGCCGCCGCGGCGAGCGGCATCTCCTCGGCCGGCGCGTCCGGCGCCACGGGACTCACGCGTGTCATCGCCGGCGATGCAGTCGCCACCGAGATGGACGAGACCGAGCGTGCCCGGGCCGCCGAGACGCGCGAGCTCGGGATCCAGTCGGCGGTCTCGATCGCGGTCGCGGTCGGGATCATGGTCGTGATGTTCTGGCCGGCGCTCCCGCTCGCCATGACCGATGTCAATCGGCTGGTCCTGTGGCCGGCCACGTTCATCCAGCTGTGGGCCGGGCGGCGTTTCTACGAGGCTGCCTGGCGGGCGTTCCGCCACGGCTTCGGGACGAACATGAGCACGCTCGTCGCGGTCGGCACGAGCGCGGCCTGGGCCTACAGCGTCTTCGTGACGATGTACCCGGAGATCGTCATGCGGGCCGGGCTGTCCGGCGAGACCTATTTCGACTCGTCGGCGATCATCCTCGGGCTGATCCTCCTGGGGAAGTGGCTCGAGGCCCGCGCGAAGGGTCGCACGACCGGCGCGATCAAGCGTCTCATCGGGCTCCAGGCGAAGACCGCTCGCTTGTTGACCGATGCCGGCGAGGTGGACGTCCCGATCGACCAGGTCGTTCCCGGCGACCTCCTTCGTGTCCGGCCCGGCGAGAAGGTCCCGACCGACGGCGTCCTCACCGAGGGCAGCAGCGCCCTCGACGAGGCGATGCTGACCGGTGAGGCGATGCCCGTCACGAAGCGGCCCGGCGACGAGGTGATCGGCGCCACCCTCAACACCACCGGCAGCTTCGTCATGCGCGCGACGCGGGTCGGGAGCGAGACAGCCCTGGCCCAGATCGTGGAGCTCGTGCGCCGGGCCCAGGGCTCGAAGGCGCCGATCCAGCGCCTCGCCGACCAGATCAGCGCGATCTTCGTGCCGGCCGTCCTCGCGGTCGGAGCGCTCACGTTTGCACTCTGGTGGCTGCTCGGCCCCGAGCCGAAGCTGACCCTGGCGCTGGCAGCGTTCATCACCGTCGTGGTCATCGCCTGCCCGTGCGCCATGGGGCTCGCCACCCCGACGGCGATCATGGTGGGCACCGGCCGCGGCGCAGAGGCGGGGATCCTCGTTCGCGGCGGCGAAGCACTCGAGACCGCCCAGCGCGTGACAACCGTCCTGTTCGACAAGACCGGCACGCTCACCCGCGGCACTCCCGCCGTTGCCGACCTCCTCCCCATCGCTGGCGGCGATCCGGTTGCGCTTCTCCGGCTGGCGGCGGCCGTGGAAGCCGGCTCGGAGCACCCGCTCGCGAGTGCCATCCTCCTCGCCGCGCGGGAACGCGGCCTCGCCTTCCCCGGCGCGGAGAAGTTCGAGGCGATCGTCGGGCGCGGCGCCGAGGCGAACGTGGATGGCGTGCCGGTGCTGGTCGGGAGCGCGCGGCTCCTCGCCGAACATGCCATCGATCTCGGGCCGCTCGGTGCGCTTGGAGACGCGCAGGCCGGGCAGGGCCGGACGCCGGTCTTCGTTGCCCGCGACGGCGTTGCGGTTGGGCTCATCACGATCGCGGACCCGGTCAAGCCGGAGGCCGCCGAGGCCGTCCGCGCGCTCGCCGCGCAGGGCGTCACCGCGTGGCTCGTCACCGGTGACCACCGCGCGACGGCCGAAGCGGTTGCGCTGGCCGCCGGCATCCCGACCGAGCGCATTCGCGCGCAGGTCCTGCCCGGCGACAAGGCCGCCCTGGTGGCCGAGCTGCAGGCGGCAGGCGCGGTCGTGGCGATGGTCGGCGACGGGATCAACGACGCGCCCGCGCTCGCCGCGGCCGATCTCGGCATCGCGATCGGGACCGGCGCCGATGTCGCCATCGAAGCCTCCGACGTGACCCTGGTCGGCGGCGACCCGCGCGGCGTGGTGTCCGCGCTCGCGCTCTCGCGCCGGACGATGGCGGTGATCCGCCAGAACCTGTTCTGGGCGTTCGCCTATAACGTGCTCCTCATCCCGGTCGCGATGGGCATCCTCTACCCGGCCTTCGGCATCACCCTGAATCCCGCGATGGCGGCCGGAGCGATGGCGCTGAGCTCGGTGAGCGTCATCTCGAACTCCCTGCGACTCCGGGCCTACGATCCGCGTCCTGCGGCCGTGCTCGCCTCCAGCCGTCATGCAGGCTTGACTCGTGTCCGCGACGCGGCCTACCTCGGCCTCGTGGCGCTGGCGGCAATCGGAATTGCGGCCGGTGTGATCGGCTACGGACGCTGGCTCGACGCAAACGCGCGGCCGGTGGACCTGGTGGCGACCGGCCTTCGGGGTGACGCGCCGGTCGTCCGGATCGCGGCGGGCCAGGATGTCCTGGTCACGTTCCGCAACGACGACGTGGCGGTCCAGGTCTGCACGCTCCCGGGCGTGCCGCGCGTCGAGCTCAACCCGCGGCCAGGCGCGGCCCAGGCTGCCCGCTTCGCGATCTCGGCGCCCGGCACCTACGAGCTGACGTGCACTCCCGCCGACGGCGCAGCGATGTCGGCCATGGACCCGGCCGCATCGGCAGGCGGCCAGCGGGTCGGCGCGCGCTTCGTGGTCGGCCCCTGACCGACGCGCACGATGGGGGAGCCCGGGCCCGTCGCCGCGCCACGGCGCTACGCCAGGAGCGGCACGCCGATCAGCAGGATCGGGGTCGCCACGGCGACCGCGACGACCGCCCCGATCCGGCCCGATCGCCGGCCGAAGCCGTGCGGCGAGAAGAGCTGGCTTGCGGCAATCCCGCCCACGGCCGCGGGCGTGGCGAGGATGGCCGCGAGGAACCCGACGGGCAGCACGTTCGCCCCGCCCAGGATCGCGACGCGCTCGCCGGCGACGACCGTGATGAGGGTCAGGAGGTCGGCTGCGATGATCGCGCCCGTCGTCGCGCCCAGGATCGCGTCGAGCCGGGTCGCGGTCAGCCCGATCGGGTAGGCGATGGCGAAGACGCCAACCGCGAGGACCGGCAGTGCAAGGATGATCGACCCGGTCAGCCCGACCGGCAGCGCCGCCACCCCCACCGCGGCGCCGCGATCCCAGCGATAGGTGACCACCGTGAGCAGCGAGAGGAGGCCGGCGAACAGCCCCGACTCGAGTCCGTGACGAAGCCAGGCGGGAAGGCGCAGCGCGGGCATCGGGGACGGACCTCCTCGCCGATCGTGGAGTGGCTCGGCCTACTCCCCGCGATACTTCCGGAAGATCGCGACCGCGTTCTGGCCGCCGAACCCGAACCCGTTGACCATCACGGTCTCGACCTTCGCAGGACGGGCGATTCCCGGGACGTAGTCGAGGTCGCAGTCGGGCAGGTCGGGGTTCTCCAGGTTCGCGGTCGGGGAGATCACCTGGTCCCGGATACCGCCGAGCGCGGCGAGCGCGCTCGCGATCCCTGCCGCGCCCACGAGGTGTCCGATCATCGATTTGGGCGAGCTGACCGCGCGGCCGTAGGCGGCCGGCCCGAACGACGCCTTGATCGCGCGCGACTCGGTGGAATCGTTGAGGGGCGTCGAGGTCCCGTGGGCCACGATCCAGTCGATCTCGTCCGCGGTCACTCCGGCGTGCTCGCGGGCCATCGTCATCGCGCGCGAGGCGCCGCGTCCGGTCGGCTCCGGTGCGGAGATGTGGAACGCATCCGCGGTCAGCGCTCCGCCGAGGATCTCCGCGATCGGGGTCGCGCCGCGCGCCAGGGCGTGCGCGAGCGACTCCACCACCACGACGCCGCCGCCCTCGCCGAGGACGAAGCCGTCGCGGTCCCGGTCGAATGGGCGGGAGGCGTGGGTCGGGTCATCGTTCCGCTTGCTCAGGGCTCCCATGTTGCCGAGCGCAGCGATGCCCACCTCGAGGACCGGCGCCTCCGAGCCGCCCGTCAGGACCATGTCGCACTCGCCCGTGGCGATCAGGCGGAGCGCGTCGTGGAAGGCGATGACGGAGGTGGCACATGCGGCAACCTGCGTCATGACGGGGCCCGTGATGCCGTACTCCATGCTGAGCATCGCGGCGGCCATCGATCCGGAGAGCGCCGGGATCGCGAACGGCGAGACGAACCGGGGTCCGCGCTCCCGCCGGACGTGGGTCCCTTCGACGATCTGCTCGATCCCGCCGCCGCCCGTGTTGACGACCACGCCGAACCGGTCCCGGGCGTCCTGGTCGAACGCGGCCGGATCGAGGTCTGCCGACGCGAGTGCCTCTTTCGCCGCCGCCATCGCGAAGTGGATGAAGCGGCTCATCCGGCGGGCCATCTTGGCGTCCATGTGGTCCGCGGCGCGGAAGCCCTTCACCTCGGCCGCGATCCTGACCTCGAACTCGGTCGGGTCGAACGCGGTGATCCGCGCGACCCCGGAGACGCCGTCGCGCAGGTTCCGCCAGTACGTCTCGAAGTCGTTGCCGATCGGCATGACGGCTCCCAGGCCGGTCACGACGGCGCGGCGGGCGGGGTCGACGCTGGGTGGCACGGGCGAGATCCTCCGGGAGCGAGCGGTGGTGGCGCGAGTGCGTTCGACCGCGCGGCATGTCGCGCGACGTGGCCAATCCTGGTAGCGCGCCGCCTCGATTGTAGGCCCAGGGGCTGGGTCAGTCGCCTTCGTAGTGCTTGAAGATCACCGCACCGTTGTGGCCGCCGAGGCCGACGTTGTCGGAGATGGCATAGCGGATCTCGCGGCGGACCGTCTCGCGGGGGACGTTCAGGTTGATCTCCGGGTCCGCGTCGCGGTAGGTGGGCACGCCGGGGACTGCCTGGTTGTGGACCGAGAGGACCGTGAAGATCGCCTCGACGGCGCCAGCCGCGCCCATCAGGTGGCCCGTGAGCGACTTCGTGGCGCTGATCGGGATCTCGGGCGTCCGCTCGCCGAAGACAGCCCAGAACGCCTCGGCCTCGCGCAGGTCGCCGAGCGGCGTCGAGGTCCCGTGCGGGTTGATCATGTCGATCCACTCGGGCTTCACGTCGTGGCGCTCGAGCGCCTGCAGCAGCGCCCGTCGGACGCCGTCGCCCTTCTCCACCGGCTGGATCAGGTCCCATGCGTCGGCGGCCGAGCCGAACCCGGTCACCTCCGCGTAGATGGTCGCGCCGCGCGCCTTCGCGAGCTCGAGATCCTCGAGGATGACGGCGCCGGCGCCCTCGCCGAGGACGAAGCCGTTGCGCGTCGCGTCGAACGGCCGCGAGATCGTCTGCTCGGGCTCGCCCGGCCGCGGCGTTCCCATCCCGCGCATGTTCGAGAAGCCGATGTGGATCAGCTCGTGGAGCGGGCTCTCCGTGGAGCCGGCGAGGACTGCGGTCACGTCGCCGCGCCGGATCAGTTCGGCGGCCTCGCCGATGTTGTGCGTGCCTGTCGAGCAGGCCGTCACGATGCACATGTTCGGGCCGCGGATCCCGGTCTCGATGGCGATCTGGCCTGATGCGGTGTCGGGGAGCATGTTGGCGATGTAGAAGGGGCTCACCGCGCGGGCGCCCTTCGATTCCCAGGTCTGGCGGTTCTCCATCAGCAGGCGGGAACCGCCGCCGCCGGACCCGAAGAGGATTCCGATGTCGTCGCGGTTGGCGTCGGTGACCTCGAGCCCGCTGTGGGAGAGCGCCTTCTTCGCCGCTGCGACGCCGAGGACCACGTTCTTGTCGGTCCGGCGGACCTCCTTGAAGCTCATCCAGGCGGCCGGGTCGAAGTCGTGGACCTCGCCCGCGACCTGGCAGTCGTACGGTGACGGGTCCCAGTAGGTGATGTGGCCGAGGCCGCTCACGCCGTCGACGAGGTGCTGCCAGACCGCGTCGATCTCGGATCCGATGGGGCTGACGATGCCGAGGCCGGTCACGGCCACGCGGCGGTTGAAGTCGGGCTTGCGCACGGTGCTGGGAGGTCCTCCGGGTGGGCTGGGTGCGGGTTCCTGGGCCGATGATGGATGGGTGGCGACCCGATCAGGTGGCCACGGCGGAGTCGGGGTCGGCGAGGCCGCCCGGGGCGCCCGGGTCGTCGAGCGGGATCGTCTCGGCATCCGCGGCGATACGGCGGATCAGCCCGGAGAGCACGCGTCCAGGCCCGACCTCCACGAACCGGGTCACGCCCGCTGCCCGCATCGCCGTGACGGCCGCGATCCAGTCGACGCCGGTGGTGAGGTGGTCGACCAGCTCCGCGCGGCATGCGTCGGCCGTGGTGAGCGGCCGGGCGTCGGCATTCGCGAGGAGCGGGATGCGCGGGGCGTGAAGCTCGACGCCATCGAGCGCGGCGCGCATCCCGGCGGCGGCCTCGACCATGAGCGCCGAGTGGGCGGCGACGCTGACCGGCAGCACGACCGCACGCCTGGCTCCGAGTCCCTTCGCCGCGGCCGCGGCGGCCTCCACGGCGGGGCGGACGCCGGACACGACGACCTGGCCGGGCGAGTTCCGGTTCGCCACGCCGAATGTCCCGAGTGCCGATCCGATCGCCACGAGCTCGGGAAGCCGCTCGTCGGGAAGGCCGATGATCGCGGCCATCGCGCCCGGGTTGCCCTCGCCCGATGCCTGCATAAGGCGCCCGCGATCGCGGACAAGGCGCATCCCGTCGCGCAGCGACACCACGCCCGACGCGACCAGGGCGCTGTACTGGCCCATGGAGTGGCCGGCGGCGAACGCCGGCGCGAGCGGTGGTCGGCCGCTGCCGGCGCGATGCTCCTCGAGAGCGCGGAGGAATGCGATCGAGGTGGCGAGGAGCGCCGGCTGGGCATTTACGGTCAGGTCCAGCTCATCCGCCGGTCCCGTCCAGGCGAGGCGGCTGAGCGGCTCACCGAGCGCCGCATCCGCCTCCGCGAACACGGCGACGGCCGCGGCAGACGCCTGGGCGAGCGCACGGCCCATGCCGACGGCCTGCGACCCCTGGCCGGGGAACACGAACGCGAGCGTGGACATGGACTCCTCGGGCGTGCCGGCCTGCGCCGGCGCGGGGATTCGGCGGGCGTGGGCGGCTCGCCGTGATGCGCGTGGGCACGAGCGTACTCCCGGTTCCGCGCTGCCCCGGCGAATCGCGTGCAACCTTGCACCCTTCGGCTCGTGGGGCTAGTCTCGCACCCGATGCCCATCCCGCCGCGACCCCGCCGCCCGGGCGCTCATGCCCGCGTCACGACCGCCCGCCTTGAGGCAATGGCCGACGACGTGCTGCTGGCACCCGTCGCGGCCGCGCGGAACCGGATCCAGAACCCGCGCGAGCTTTCCGACCGGGTGGCCTTCGGCAAGGCGCTCTGGCGAGAGCTCGTGATCGGGTTCGCGGCACAGCTCGGCGAGGTCCGCCTCGGCTTCACCCAGCTCGCGGCGCTCTACGCGCTCGCGGACGGCGGCACCACGACGATCGTCGACCTGGCCGACACGCTGAACCGATCGCCCTCGGCGACCTCGCGCCTGGTGGACGGGCTGGAGCGCCGGCGCCTGCTGGAACGCCGCGCGGAGCTCGACGACCGGCGGATGCGCTCCGTCTGGCTGACGGAGCGCGGACGCGCCCTCCTCGCCGTCATCGACCGCTCGCGTGCCGACCAGTTCCTCGCGGTGGTCCGGCCGCTGCCCGCCAACGAGCGAGCGATCGTGGCCATGGGCGTGGCAGCGCTCGCCACCCGCGCGGTCTCGCGCCGCGGGCGGCTGATCAAGCAGCGGCCGGAGTAGCGGTCGGGGCCAGCGAGGGTGAGATGCCTTGCGTTACATCATCCAGTGGGGCACATTGTTATCATGTGATCATGATCCGGACGCAGGTCTCGCTCACCGAGGAACAGATGGCGCGCCTGCGCCGCGAGGCTCGCCGGCGCGGTATCTCGCTGGCCGCAGTAGTCCGGGAGGCGGTGGACCGGTCTGTCCCGGACGACGTTGCGGCCCGCGTCGACCGGCTGGCGCGCGCACTGCGTGCTGCTGGATCGGTCGCATCCGGCACCGGCGATGTCGCGACAGCCCACGACGACGTGCTCTCCGGCGACCGCTGGTGAGCCTCTTCGTGGATTCCAGCGCGTTCCTGGCGCTCCTCGACCGGGATGATCCCGCGCACCCGGGGGTTCTCGCGGCCTTCGGTGCGGGGCACACCGACCCGCTCCGCACCCACGCGTACGTCGTGGTCGAGACGCTTGCGGTCGCACGCCGCCGGTTCGGAGCGGCCGCGGCGGCACGCCTGATCGATGACGTCTTCCCAGCCGTCGACGTCGTCGCGGTGGACGTGGGTCTCCACGAGGAGGCTGTCCGCGACTTCCGCCGGGCCATCGAATCGGGAGTCTCGCTGGTCGATCGGACGAGCTTCGCCTTCATGCGCCGCGAGGGAATCGACGAAGCCATCGCTATCGATGTGGACTTCCGGACCGCGGGGTTCATCACGCGGCCCTGACGGACGCTGGGATCCGAGCCTGGAACTGCGCTCGCGCAGCGCAGCTGGCTCGGGGCCGGCGAGGAGACACGTCGCGCTCAGCCCCCGCGGCGGGTGACCAGCTCCTGGGCAAGGGCCGCGATCGTCAGCAGCGTCGGGATCAGGACGAGCGCCGCGACCATCAGGAAGAGGAGCCGGAGGTTCCGCCGCTCGTCGGCTCGCCGCTCGTCCGTCGCCCCGTCCTCGCCGCCCGGTGCGAAGTAGGCGTCCAGGCCGCGGGGCCGGTCCCGCGCCGTGAAGATCGCTCCCTGGTCGGCAGCGGCCGGGGCAGCGGCCGGGGCAGCGGCCGGGGCAGGCGTGGCGGCCGCGGAGGGCGCGACGGCCGGGGCGGCCGGGTGGGCTGTCTTGGGGCCAGGCTGGTGGATCTCGTCGGTCATGACGCCATGATGCCCCGCCGCGGTCCGGCCCGCTGCCGGGGTTGCGGGATCACCCGAGCCCCGCGCGGAGCGGCTCCGCGACCTCGCGCGCGACGGCCGCCAGCCCGGCGGGAGCGGCGGTCGCAGGGAGGCCGAGGATCACGTGGTTGGCTCCTGCCCCGACGAAGCGGCGGGCGATGGCGAGGGCCTCCGCGCGATCGGCGCTCGTCGTCCCGCAGCTCAGCTGGGCCGCGAAGGCGAAGTCGTCGGGGTCGCGATCGGCGGCCGCGAGGGCGCGCCGGATCTCATCGCGCTTCTCGACGAAGTAGGCGACGTCGCCCGGCCGGTTGCCGGGCATCGGCCAGCCGTCCGCGTACCGGACCGCGAGCGCGATGCCGCGGCGCCGCTGGCCGCCGAGCCAGATCGGCGGGCCGCCCGGCCGCAGGGGCGGCGGCTCGTTCGTGGCGTCGTGCAGCGGGTAGTACGGATCCTCGACGCGCACGCCGGGGGCGGTCCGTGCCGCGTCCGAGAAGAGCGCGGTGATCGTCCCGACAGCGCTCTCGAACCGATCGAAACGTTCCGCGATCGGCGGCAGCGGGATGCCGAACGCGTCGTGCTCTCCCTCGTGCCAGCCGGCGCCGATTCCGACGATGAACCGACCGCCCGTCGCGTGATCGAGCACCGTCGCGGCCTTGGCCACGATCGCCGGGTGGCGGAACGTGTTGGCGAGCACCGCGATGCCGATCCACTTGCCGGGCACGCGGTGGGCGAGCGCGGCCGCGGCGGTCAGGGACTCCAGCGCGGGACCGCCGCGGGGCTGGCTCGCGTCCGAGAGGTGGTCGCTCATCCAGCCCGCATCGAAGGCGTCGATCTCGCCCGCGAGCGCCCATGTCTCGTCGAGCCGGCTCCAGTCAGTACCGGCCGCACCCGTCGCCGCGATCCGGAAGCCGACGAGGCCGGGGCGCCGCGACGGTGGCGCGTCGCGGGTCGGCCCCGTCACGCCGGCCCCCCACGTGTCGGCATCATGCGTTCGGGAGGCTCGCCCGCAACCGCGCCCCCGTCGTGATCGCCCCGTCGGAGGCGGACGAGACGAGCGCCGCGTACTTGGCCATAACGCCGCCACGGTAGAGCGGGGGAGGCGGCGACCACGCCGCGCGCCGCTCCGCCAGCTCGGCCGGGTCGACCAGCAGGTCCATCGCCTTGCGATCGACGTCGATCTCGATCTCGTCGCCCTCCCGGACGAGCGCGATCGGCCCGCCGAGCGCTGCTTCCGGCGCCACGTGGCCCACCATCAGGCCGTGCGTGCCGCCGGAGAACCGCCCGTCGGTCAGGAGCGCGACCTGGTCGCCCAGGCCCTCGCCGACGAGGGCGGCGGTGACGCTCAGCATCTCCTGCATCCCGGGCCCGCCGACGGGGCCCTCGTAGCGGATCACGATCACGTCACCGGGCTTCATGGTCCCGGCCTTGACCGCCGCGAAGCATGCCGTCTCGGAGTCGAAGACCCGGGCGGGACCGCGCTGGAAACGCCGCTCGTGACCGGCCAGCTTGATGACGCAGCCGTCCGGGGCCAGCGAGCCGTGGAGGATCGTGAGCCCGCCGATCGGCTTGATCGGCGTCGAGATCGGGACGACGACCCGCTGCCCGGGCGTCTCGCTCGCGGCCGCCCCGATCTCGGCGAGCGAGCGGCCGTCCAGGGTGGGTGCGTCGCCGTGGAGCAGGTCCTGCGAGAGCAGCTCGCGCATGACGAGCGACACGCCGCCCGCGTCGTACAGCTCCGACGCGGAGAAGCGCCCACCCGGCTTGAGGTCGGCAACGATCGGGGTCCGGTCGGCGATCGTGCCGAAGTCGTCGATCTCGAGCGGGATGCCGGCTTCGCGTGCGATCGCCAGCAGGTGGAGCACGCCGTTGGTCGAGCCGCCGGTCGCCGCGACGGCCGCGATCCCGTTCTCGAGCGCGCGACGATCGAGGACCGCCGACGGGCGCCGGTCGGCCCGGACGAGCTCCATGACCAGCTCGCCGCAGCGTCTGGCCGCCTCGTCCTTGGCCGGATCCTCGGCCGGGATGCCGTTGAGGCCGGCCGGCGAGAGCCCGATGAACTCCATCACCATGCTCATCGTGTTCGCGGTGTACTGGCCGCCGCAGGCTCCGGCGCCCGGGCATGCCGCGTTCTCGATCGCGTAGAGCTCGTCGAGGGTCATCGTGCCGGCCCGGTACGCTCCGACGGCCTCGAACACGGTCACGATGTCGGCGTTCTTCCCCTTGTACGTGCCGGGGTAGATCGTGCCGTTGTAGAGGACGAGGCCGGGCAGGTCGAGCCGGATGAGTGCCATGGCTGCGCCCGGGATCGTCTTGTCGCACCCGACCAGGCAGACCATGCCGTCGAAGAGGTGGCCGCGCGCGACGAGCTCGATCGAATCGGCGATCACCTCGCGGCTGATCAGCGACGCCTTCATCCCGTCCGTGCCCATGGAGACGCCGTCGCTGATGGAGATCGTGTTGAACTCCATGGGCGTCCCGCCGGCGGCCCGGATCCCCTGCTTGACGAACTCCGCCAGCCGGCGCTGGTTGAAGTTGCAGGGCATCGTCTCGATCCACGTGGTCGCGACGCCGATGAGCGGCCGCGCCAGGTCCTCGTCCGTGAACCCGATCGCCTTGAGCATGGCGCGTGCCGCCGCGCGGTCCGGCCCGTCGGTCAGCGCGGCGCTGTGGCGCTTGGCCGGGTCGCTCGGCCGGTTGTACGGGTGGACGGCATGGTCGGGCATCGGGCGGGTCCTCGGTTCGCGACTCGTGATCGGGTCGTGGGATCGTGTGTGGCGGCTGGGTCGGAGTCGGCATCGTGTGGCGTGGACGCGACGTGACATCGCGAACGTCGCGAAGTGTACGGCGCCGCGAGACGCCGGCGGCTGTGGGCCCGGGCGACCTGCGTGCGTCGCCTCGCCGCACCACGATGCCGACTCGTGCCTGGGCCCCGCCACCCGGCCGCCGCCGCCGCCGCCGCCCCCGTTCTTCCGGAATACGCGCCGAGTTCGTGTTATGGAGGTTCGCGATCGACGACGGGCGGCGCAGTTGGTGCGGGCTGCCTGCATCGAGTGCCAGACCGCCTCGAAACGTGCTCAGCTACGCCGCGGCCGGACTCGAGAAGCACCAGCTGCCACCGGCGCCGACCCAGTTCGTCCCGCAGCACGAACCGGACGCGTAGGCCGCAGAAACCAGAGACCGCGGAGGTCCCCGCCCGGCATATCGAGCCAGCGCCGTACTTGGACTGTCCTGCTCGAGAATGCCGAATCGAAGATCGACCGGTGCCGGGCGACGGTGTCCCGCGCGGTCGACGAGTCCACCACCACGAGGACGATACCCAGTGCCGCCGGCCGCCAGCCCCGCTCGCGGGCCATGACGCCAGGCAGGATCCGTCGTTTCCGGTCGATCGCGGCGAGCGTTGCCTGGAGATCGACCAGCATCGTCTTGACCTCGACGATCAGGAGCGCGCGATCGTCGGCACGCCAGCCGATGAGGTCGGCGCTGCCTCGCTCGCCATAGTGGCTGAAGCCGACCTCGACGAGCACGTCCCATCCGCGCCCACCCAGGTCGGCGGCGACCGCCTCGACCGCCGCGGCGTGACCGGCGTCGCGAATTCGCTCCAGCGCAGGTCCGCGCCAGCGGGGCTCGAATGGGAGCTCGACCTCGAGAGCGGCGGCGATCGCCCGCGCCGTCCGGATCGTCAGCAGGCGAAGCTGACCGCGTTCGGCGAGCGACACGGTTCCCTGGTGGACGCCGGCGATGCCGGCCACGTCCGTCTGTCGGAGGCGGCGTCGTCCGCGGGCGAGGCGAAGCAGCCTGCCGACTGCGAGGTCATCCACGAGCCGATGATGGCGAGCCGGGCTTCGCGCGCAGTTATCGATACCTGCCCGACGTGCCGATC
This sequence comes from Candidatus Limnocylindrales bacterium, assembly GCA_038214375.1. Classification (GTDB taxonomy): domain Bacteria; phylum Chloroflexota; class Limnocylindria; order Limnocylindrales; family CSP1-4; genus CTSoil-043. Next base: position 6,851 of record JBBQRX010000020.1, on the reverse strand, counting down.
GGTGGAATCCAGAGGCCGGCCGCGCCGATCGCCGCCGCGCGGTGAGTGGGCGCAGCGGCGCACCGCCGTTCCTCGGCGAAGCGGCGCGGGCATGGCGCAGCGCCGGCCCCGTCGGTCAGCGGAGGCAGGCCCCGGTGTCGACGGCGGTCGTCCGGCCGAGCAGCGGGTTGACCCGGTCGGCCACGGCGAGCGGGTCGAGCGCGTAGCCGATCCCCGCGTCGGTCCGGGACTCCGCGAAGACCACGCCGCCGACGCTCCCGTCCTCGAGCACGAGCGGGCCGCCGCTGTCCCCGGGCTCGACGGGCGCCCGCAGCTCCAGGATGTCGCGGATCACGATGTGGCCGGCGTAGAGGTCCCTGCCTCGGGCGCGGATCTCGGCGGAGACGGCCGCCGGGATCACGGTCAGGGCGCCGCCGTTCGGGTGCCCGAGGGCGGCCCCGAGCGTCCCGCGACCGGGTGCGGCGGCTGCGAACCGGAGGGGCCGGAAGACCAGGTCGGGTGTCCGGACGAGCGCGAGGTCGAGCTCCGGGTCGAACGCGACCACGATCCCGCGCCCGCGACGGGCGGTCACGTCGGAGGTCACCATGACGCCCGTCGCGCCCGCCACCACGTGGGCGTTGGTCACGATGAAGTTGGGCGCGACCGCGAACCCCGTCCCGGTCAGGACCTGGCCGCATGCCTGCGAGTCCACCCGCACGACGCTCACCAGCGCTGCGGCCGCGATCTGCTGGGCCTCGCCCAGGCCGGGCAGTGGCACGGCAGGTGCGGGCTGGGGCTCCAGGCCGCTGAAAACCTGCGGGAGGCCGGACGCGTCGATCAGGCCCCCCAGCTCGCCGGCCACTTCGGATGGCGGCGGCAGGAAGCCAAGCAGTGCCCGCACGGCGACGCTCCGCTGGGACTCGCGGGCAAGTGACGGGAATGGGCCCGTGGCGAGGAGCCCGCCGATGAGCCAGGCAAGCACGAGCGCCTGCGCGACCCCGAACACCGCGCCCAGCATCGCGTCCAGGCGGTTGGCCACGCCCCGCCCGAGGCGGTCTCGCAGCCCGGCACCCAGCGTCGAGCCGATCGCCTCGGCCACCGCGACGACCAGGAAGGCACCCCCGAAGGCGAGGAATGCGCGGATCGGGGGATCGAATCGGTCGAGGGCGCCGGCGGCCGCGGGCACGAGGAGGACGACGGCGGCGATGCCCGCCGCGGCGCCGGCCAGGCCGAGGACCTGCGGGATCGCCCCGGACCGCCATCCGAGCACGGCCGCCACGATCGCGATCGACAGGATCACGAGGTCGACGACGTTGAGGGGAAGGTCCATACGCGGATTGTGGCGCCCGCGACTTCGCGGCGCCATGATTGCGGGCAACCCGGCCTGTGGAGGTTGGCCGCCCGGCGTGCCGGGGCCGGGACCGCGCGGCGCGTTCGCCGCGACGCCCGTTCGCGGCGCCGCCCGCCGCCATACCAGAGGAGCGCCCGATCACATGCCCTGGCACCACCGGCTCGACGTGCTCCAGACGATCCTCGACGACGGCGCCGTCCCCACGTTCGTCGCGCCTGACCCCGAATCGGCATTCGCGTTCGTGGCAGGCTGTCGAGACGGGGGAGCGCGGGCCGTCGAGTTCACGAACCGGGGGGACTTCGCCTACGCCACGTTCACGGACCTCGCACGGCGCGTGGCCAGGGAGCTGCCCGATGTGATCCTGGGGGCGGGGACGATCATCGATGCGCCGACTGCGGCCCTCTTCATCGCGGCCGGCGCCGGATTCGTCGTGGGCCAGTCGCTCAGCGCCGACGTCGCGCGCCTCTGCAACCGCCGGCGCGTCGCCTACATCCCCGGCGCCGGCTCGGCGACCGAGATCGCCGCGGCAGAGGAGCTCGGCTGCGAGATCGTGAAGCTCTTCCCCGCGGCTGCGTTCGACGGCCCGGCCTTCGTGCGCAACTTCCTCGCGCCAAGCCCGGCGTCGCGGATCATGCCCACGAACGTGGAGGCGACCGAGGAGGCGACCCGGGCCTGGTTCGCGGCCGGAGCCGCCTGCGTCGGGATCGGCGGGCACCTGTACCCGGCCGAGCTGATGCGCGGCGGAGACCGGGCGGCCGTCGCGGAGCCGACCCGCATGTACCTCGAATGGGTGCGAGCCGCCCGCGCCGGGTAGCCCCGGATGCCATCATTCGCCGTATGAGCGACACCTTCGACTTCGACCGGACGCTGGCCCTCCCCCGCCTGTCGTCACTCCGGCTCAGCCCGGATGGACGGCGCCTCGTCGTCGCCGTCGGGCGACCCGATGCCGAGGGCAAGAAGATGACCACCTCCCTCTGGCAGGTGGACCCCACCGGCGCGGTCGCGGCGCGGCGGCTGACCCGTTCGGTCGCCGGCGAGGCAGGCGGGGCGGCGTTCCTGCCCGACGGCTCGCTCCTCTTCACGTCCAGCCGGCCCGATCCCGACGCGAAGCCCGACCCGGAGAAGCCGATCCAGGCGCTCTGGCTGCTGCCGCCGGACGGCGGTGAGGCGCGCCTGCTGGCCGCGCCCGAGGGTGGTGTCGACGGGCTGGTCGTGGCCCGCAGCGCGCCCGTCGTGGCGTTCGGGAGCGGCGTGCATGTCGGGGCGACCAGCTTCGCCGAGGATGCGGAGCGCGCCAAGGCCCGCAAGGAGGCCGGCGTGACGGCACTCCTGTTCGAGGACGACTACCCCGTCCGTTACTGGGATCACTGGCTGGCCCCCCGACGGCGGCACCTGTTCGCGGCGGAGCTTCCAGCCGGGCCCGAGGCTCGACTCGCGAAGCCCCGCGACCTGGAGCCCGGGGCCTCCACGTTCGCCTTCGAGGAGACGGGTGCCGACATCACGCCCGACGGGCGGACCGTGATCGCGGCGCGGAACGACGCGAGCGCGATCCCGGCGTTGGGCGAGGACCTGGTCGCCTACGAAGTCGCCACCGGCGAGGCGCGTGTGCTCACGCCCGGCGACGCGTGGTACGACCAACCGGCCTGCTCGCCCGATGGGCGAAGCGTCGCCGCGATCCGCGTCACCCATGGCAGCCCGCAGACGGCCGAGCGCGTCCACCTCGTGGTCATCGACCTCGCAACCGGGGCGCAGCGAACGCTGGCCGACGGCCTGGACCGCTGGCCGCACGAACCGGTCTGGGCGCCCGACAGCCGGGCGGTCTTCTTCACGGCCGACGACGACGGGCACGCCGCGGTCTACCGGGTCGAGACCGGCGGCAACGAGGACGGTCGGGTCTCCCGTCTCGCGTCCGAGGGTTCCTGCTCCGACCTGTGCCCGTCGCCCGAAGGGACCGCGCTCTACGCGCTGCGCTCGACGATGGCGGCGCCACCCCGGATCGTGCGCCTCGACGCCCGCGCCGTGGACCAGGCGCCGGTCGAGCTCGCCAACTCGATCAACGAGGATGGGATCGTCGCTCCCGGGGTCGTGGAACGCCTGACCACCACGGCTGCCGACGGCACCCCGATCGGCTCTTGGCTGATCCGGCCACCCGATGCGACCCCGGAGGCGCCGGCCCCGCTGGTCGTCTTCGTGCACGGAGGTCCGCTTGGGTCGTGGAACTCGTGGCACTGGCGCTGGAACGCGCACATTCTCGTCGCCCGGGGCTACGCGGTCATTGCGCCGGACCCGGCGATCTCGCTCGGCTACGGGCAGGCGATGATCCAGCGCGGCTGGGTCGACTGGGGCGCGGCACCGTTCACGGACGTGATGACCGCGGTGGACGGGGCGCTGGAGCGGGCCGACCTCGACGCTTCGCGGACGGCGCTGATGGGCGGCTCGTTCGGTGGTTACATGGCGAACTGGGTCGCCGGGCACACGGACCGATTCAAGGCGATCGTGACCCACGCGAGTCTCTGGGAGTTGCGCGGGTTCCACGGCACGACGGACACGGGGGCGTACTGGGAATACGAGATGGGCGACCCGTATCGCGACCCGTCGCGCTACATCCACGAGTCGCCGAGCGCGCATATCGGTGAGATCCAGACGCCGATGCTCGTCATCCACGGCGAGCAGGACTTCCGGGTCCCGGTCAGCGAAGCGCTCCGCCTCTGGACGGACCTCCGGCGCCACGGGGTGAGCGCCAAGTTCCTCTACTTCCCGGACGAGAACCACTGGATCCTGAAGCCGGCCAACGCGCGTCTCTGGTATGCGACGGTCCTCGCATTCCTCGACGAGCACGTTCTCGGGAAGCCCTTCGAGCGGCCCGCGTTGCTCTGACATCGAATGGGGGGAAATCGATGACCGGCGACGACGCGCCCGCAGGTTCGGTGCCCGACCGCTCCCCCGCGCCTGCGCCTGCGCCTGCCGTGCCTGCGCCCGCTGCTCCGGCGCCCGGACCTGCCGTGCCTGCGCCCGCTGATCCGGCGCCCGGACCTGCCGTGCCTGCGCCCGCTGCTCCGGCGCCCGGACCTGCCGTGCCTGCGCCCGCAGGTTCGGTGCCCGACCGCTCGCTCGCGTCTGCGCCTGCCGTGCCGGCGCCCGCTGGTCCGGTGCCCGACCGCTCGCCCGCGTCTGCCCCTGCCGTGCCGGCGCCCGCTGGTCCGGCGCCCGACCGCTCGCCCGCGTCTGCGCCTGCCGTGCCAACGCCCGCTGGTTCGGTGCCCGGACCTGCTTCGGTCGCACGCCTGGCCGCCGACGCGTTCGAGGCCAAGGTGCTGCGCAGCTTCCTGCGCGACGGGCGCCTGGTCTCGATCCCTGCCCAGGACCGGAAGAAGCGGGTCGTGCTCCGGCACTTGCTCGAGCTCGGCTTCCCCGAGGATCGCGTCTACCCGGAGAAGGAGGTCAACCAGCGGCTCGCGCTCTTCCACCCGGACGTGGCCGCGCTGCGCCGATACCTGGTGGACTTCGGGCTGATGACCCGCGAGTCCGGCGAGTACCGGCGCGCCTGAGTGGCGTCGGAGCGGGCGGCGGCGCCGGGACGACCCCTGGTTTCTCCGCGGTATTCATCCGGGTACTGGTATGCGTCGGTTTGCCCGGAGAAGTGCGCCCCAGGGTGCCATTGCCGCGGAAGTTGAGCGTGGAGCGTGGCCCCACGACCCGCGGAATCACCCCGGGCGACGGCCGCGACTACATACCAGTCGCCGGGCGAATATTCAGGAGAATCCCGGCGGGAGAAACCTGGCCGGTGGTGCAGGCTCGGCTGCCGGTGGGGGGTTCGGTCGGGGTTGCCGGGCCGATATCCGGGAGATCCCGGGGTGCCACTGCCGCGGAAGTTGAGCGTGGAGCGTGGCCCCACGACCCCCGGAATTACCCCGGGCGACGGCCGGCGACCACATACCAGTCGCCGGGCGCATATCCGGGAGAATCCTGGCCGGTGGTGCAGGCTCGGCTGCCGGTGGGGGGTTCGGTCGGGGTCGCAGGCATATGGCGGGAGGATCCTGGCCGGGTGCAAGCTGCTGCGGTGACGGGGTGCAGCCGTCGGGGGTTGCCGGGCGCATATCCGGGAGAATCCTGGCTGGTGCTGCAAGCTGCCTCCGGTGGCGGGGCGCCCCCGCCGGGTCGAACGTCCCGTGCGCCTGTCCAGGCCCCCGGCGGCGGCGCACCCGCGAGCGGTGTCTGGTGCCGCCGCGGTCGAACAGTTCCCTTGCGCCGTCGCCGTGCCCGCGCGTGCTATCGTCCCGCGGCTGAAGGAGTAGCAGGAGGCATAACCGATGCAGGCCGACGAAGTCCGCTTCCTGTTCGCGTACGACCGGTGGGCGACCCTCCGCGTGCTGACCGTCCTCGACGGCCTGGACCTGGCCGTGTGGACGCGGACGCACGTCGTCGATGAGCGCGGTCTGGGCGCCGTCCTCGTCCATCACCTCGGCGCCTCGCAGCGCTGGCGCCATGCATTCCAGGACACCGGCGAGTCCCCTGAGCCCGAACGCGACCCACTGCCGACGCCCGACCAGCTCCGCGAAGGCTGGGAAGCCGAGTGGGCCGCTGTCGATGCGTGGCTGCCGACCGTCACTGACGGCTTTGTCGGGCACGTCCACGAAGGCGTGCCCGTGTGGCAGATGCTGGTTCACGTCGTGAACCACGGGACGCAGCACCGAGCGGAGGCGGCGGCGCTTCTCACTGCCGAGGGCCGATCGCCGGGCGAGCTCGACCTGATGAACTACGCGGAGGAAAAGGCCGGAGGTCGCGGCACGGAGGCCTGAGCAGGACACCGAACGGCCGCAGCCCGGAGCCGACCGGCTGTCAGGCTCCGGGCAGCGGCGCACCTTCGAGCGGCGTCTCGAGCCGCGTGTCGATACGCCCGGGGTGCGTGGCCTCCCACGCCCGGATCGCCGGCAGCTTCGCCATCACGTAGCCGATCTCGTCGGTGCCGGCGAGAAGCATCCGTTTCGCGAACGGGTCGATCGTGAAGTCGATCGTGGTGCCGTCCGGCATGAGGATGCCTTCCTCGGCGAGATCCACGGTGAGCTGCGCGTCCGGGTCGGCGGCGACCAGCTCGAAGAGCCGGGCATGCGTCGCCGCGTCCACGGCCACCGGAAGGACCCCGTTCTTGAGGGCGTTGTTGCGGAAGATGTCAGCGAACGAGGTGGAGATGATCGTCCGGATCCCCCAGGCCGCGAGCGCCCAGGGCGCGTGCTCGCGCGAGGATCCGGCGCCGAAGTTGTCGCCCACGAGCAGGATCGCGCGCCCTGCCATGCCGGGCTGGTCCAGCACGAACCGCGGCTCCCGCAGCGTTCCGTCTTCGGTGTAGCGCCAGTCGTGGAAGAGCGCCTCCGCCAGGCCCGCCTTGTCGGTGACCTTGAGGTACCGGGCCGGGACGACCTGGTCCGTGTCGACGTTCTCCGCCCCCAGCGGGACGACCTTGCTGGTGAACTGGCGGAACGGCTCGCCCATCGTCAGCGCCCCCCGCCGACCGTGGCGGGCT